>JBDRCT010000014.1:0-17836 GCA_043821445.1 Candidatus Omnitrophota bacterium
GGAATCCAGAGACGGCTCAAGTGTAACAATTAGGACTATTTAAGCCTTGGATCCTCCGGTCAAGCCGGAGGATGACAGGGGTTTGTTATTTTAGATACTCTTAAAGCGTTACTGAATTAGTGAGTCAGTACACCGGGTACCGTTCTATAGCTTCTTTAAGCTTCCGCTTTTCTCATACTCCTTCACGGTCCCCTGACGCTCTCCATACCGGTAAACCGCCTCGGATTTTAACTGCCCTTGTTCGTAATACCCTTTCACCAAGCCATCGATCTTTTCGTCCTTGTAAACTTTCTCATTCTTTAATTGTCCGTTTTCATAATACTCCCGGGCGAGGCCTTCGAGCTTTCCTTTGTCATAAACGATCTCGCTTTTTAATTGTCCCGTCTCATAATATTCCTTAGCAGGACCATGAAGCTTTCCGTTTTCATAAGCGGCCTCGTCCTTTAATTTTCCGTTTTCATAATATCGCTTAACCACTCCCTCGGGATGTTCGTTCTCGTAAGTGGCCTCGGCGGCCAATCGTCCTGTTTCATAATAATCCTTAGAGAGGCCATAAAGTTTTCCGTTCTTATAAACCTTCTCGCTCTTTAATTGTCCCGTCTTATAGTATTCCTTGGCGAGACCCTCCTCCCTTCCGCCTTTATAGATCACCTCGTCCTTTAGTTTTCCGTTCTCGTGATATCGCTTTTGCAAGCCCTCACGCTCTCCGTCCAGGTAAGCGGTCTCGCTCTCCAGTTGTTCTGTTTCATACAACTCCCGGGCCACACCATGAAGCACGCCCCTCTTGTAAACTTTCTCACTTTTCAAGGGTCCTGTCCTATAGTATTCCCTCGTCGGGCCCTCCAGCTTTCCTTTTTGATAAACCGTCTCGCTTTTTAATCTTCCGTTCTCGTAATATCGCTTAAGCAACCCATCGAGCTCCCCGTTCAGGTAATTCGCCTCGGCATCCACCCGTCCTGTCGTGTAATAATCCTTAGAAAGGCCGTTGGCCTTTCCGTCCCTGTAAATTTTCTCGCTCTTTAAGGATTCCGTCTCATAATATTCTTTGGCCAGACCCTCCCGCTTTCCGTCCCTGTAAATATCTTCCGTTTTTAACCGCCCTTTTTCGTAATACCCCTTCACCCACCCGTCAAGCTTTCCGTTCCTGTAAACTTTTTCGCTCTCTAATGGTCCCGTTTCATAATACTCCCTCGCCGGGCCGTTAAGCTTTCCGTTTTTATAGATCGACTCGCCTTTTAATTTTCCGTTCTCGCCGTACTCCTTTAACAAGACTAAGCTCTCATGCTCGTAAACGCCCTCGCTTTTTAATCGCCCGCCTTCGTAATATTCCTTATGTCTCGAGAGCTTCCCGGCTTCATAGAACTCCTCTTTTTTGAGCCGGTCGTGAGCATGCCTTTTGGGGAAAAACTCTTCCGTCTTTTCAAGTTTTTCATTTAAGAAAAACTTGATCGACTTTTTATTTCCATCGGGGTCATTCACCACTTCCGTACGCCGCTCTTCCTTCACAGCCCCGTATCCGGGGGTGCCAAAGGCCGCCGCCGCAAGGACGACCGCCGCCATCAGCCCGCTCATGAAAGCCCTCTTTTTAACATGCATCCCCGCAACCTCCTCCTATTGGCTCTCGCTTCTAATGAAGGGTACTGGGTACCGTTTTATTCTTTTCGGCGCATTCCGCGAGACGGTTCGCTCTGCGCACGGCAATGTTCCTCTGTTTCTTTCCTGCCGGTTTACCGAAGTTACCGAACCAGTCCCCGAACTTGTCGATCAGAGTATCTTTCGTGCAATCGTCCGCGTACGCGGGCATCGAAATGCCGCCCAGCATAAGCACGAAGAAAAAAAATACGGCCATAAATTTACGCATGCTCTTTTTCCTTTCGTTTCCCGTTGAACTTCATCCGTCTTCCGTCTTCTAAAGAATGTTTCGGTAGACCTCAAGGTCCTGCTCTGAAAATAAAACGAAGATCACTTTCTCAAGAACCTCCGGGTTTTCGTCCCGGAACTTCTTGACCGTTCCCACGGCAATCGCGGCGGCCTTCCGGATGGGAAACCGGTAGGCCCCGGTCGAAATGGAGGGGAACGCGATCGTTTTCAAGTGATGGGCCTGGGCGCATTTTAAGGAGTTCCTGTAACAGGAGGCCAAGAGTTCTTCCTCCTGGGATTTTCCCCCGTGCCATACGGGTCCCACAGTATGAATGACGAAACGGGCCGGTAGGTCATACCCTTTCGTGATCTTGGCTTCGCCCGTCTCGCAGCCGCCCAAGCCTTTGCATGCTTCGAGAAGCGCCGGACCGGCGGCCCGGTGGATCGCGCCGTCGACCCCACCGCCGCCGAGCAGGGTCCGGTTGGCCGCGTTCACGATCGCATCACAGTCAAGACAGGTGATATCACCTTGGATGAGTTCGATCTCAGTGGTCATAGGTAAGATCCCGGTTCCGCAAGGCCCATGGGCCCTGACTTTCGTGAATCATTTTTGAAAAAGAAGTCAGGACAATCATGATTTCCTTTTAAAGCTCGAATGTTAATCATGATGCGGGGATTATAGCTTGAGGACCCCCCGCGGGAAATGAAAAACACCGGCGCCGGCACCGAGTTCAAAATCTCCGGAACGACCCGCCGGGACCGCCGTCCCGTGTCTCGATTCCCGTTTCCCGAGTCCCGAGTCCCGTTCTTTTTCTATCTCATGGCATAAAGCAAGAATAATACCGATCCCAAAACAGTGACTTTAAACGATAAGAACGCCAGGGCGAATTGAGGATTCTTTGCTTGGATCTTGCCCTGAAAATAGAGATGAACATTGTACAAAAAATACGCAAGTAGGACCCCGTAAGCGACGGGACTGGCCCAATGAAAGCGGGTGCCGGCACCAAAGAAATCGAACCCGTAAATAACGAGGGTGATATAAAACGAGACCGCATAGGGCCAGCAACAATCATGCTTGTAAAATACATAGATATTTTTGATCAAGGATCGCATCTTATTCCGGCCGTTTCCCGTTCCCCGTGTCCTATATCCCTCTTTTTACATATCAAGATTATCAAGAAACAACGCTAAGCTCTTTCCAAATAGCATCAAGGGCTTCGGCAGCGCCGAGGGGGATCTTGACATCCACCCAGCCGGAGATCTCGGTCTGGCCGGGATTGATCTCCACGGTGGGTTTCTTGAGATGGGACGCAAGGGCCATGGGCTGGCTGATATACGGAAACACGCTCGTCGTCCCGATGGAAAAATAGATATCGAACGGCCGCCCCAACTCCCGCTCCATCAGGTCCACTTTTAAGGGCGGCAGTAATTCCCCGAAGAAAACCACATCCGGCCGGGCGATCGACTGACATTTCGGACACCGAGGAGGTATCTCGATACTGCCATAATCTTCGACCCTCGTCTCCCAACCGCAGCGTTTGCAGAGGATATTGTGCATATCGCCGTGGATATCGATCACGTTCCTGGAGCCCGCCGCGTGATGGAACCCGTCGATATTCTGCGTCAGCACCCAAACGCGTTCAAAGTGCCGTTCCATGTCTGCTAACACCTCGTGGGCGCGATTATACTTTGCACTCCGGCACTTTTCTTCGACCCGGGAAAGATATTTCCAGGTGATCTCAGGCTTTTTCCTGAGCATGTCGCCCGCCAGCGCCGTTTCGATGGGGATACCGTCTTCGGTCGCATCGCTCTCATAAAGACCTCCGATCCCCCGGTACGTCGGGAGCCCCGAGTCCGCGGAGATCCCCGCGCCGGTGATGAACAGAATGCTCTTACAGGTTTTAAGAAGCTTGGCGACTTCTTTTATTTTTGAGTTCGCTGTTTGATTCAATGGGCTGCCTCGGATCAAGCTCGAATACTACCGCCTGCCCTCTTTCAGGTGCTTGCCACCTGTCTATGCCTTTTAAACCCCGGAGCGGCCGCTCGCCGCATTGATCAGCTCGCGGGCCTTCGCGTTGTCGGCCGTGTCGAAGATCCCGACGATCTTGAACCCGTCCGAGCTCGTGCCGTAGACGGAACGGACGTTGATGCCGTTCTGCCCGAGGATCTTCGCGACTTCGGCCAGCGTGCCGACCCTGTTCTCGAACTCGACGATCAAAACCTCCCGGGCCTCGATCTTAGGAATAAAATAAGCCATGCTCTCCCTGGTTTTTTCGAAATCATCGCTTGAGGTGATCAGCCGGAGATGCCCCTCACCGCCTTCCGTGTCCGCGGTCAGGTGCTGGATAAAGATATTTTTCTGGGCCAGGGCCACAACGATCCGGCCCAAGAGCCCCGTCTCGTCCTTGGCCACGCAGTAGATCTCTTTTCCGATCGTCGCTCTCGCCATCATGCCCTCCTTATGCTTAATTAATAATGGTACCCGCCTGCCCTGCCCTCTTTTTAGAATTGAACGGTTGGCAGGACTGGCCCTGATAACCTTTGATTTTTAAATCAGATCAGGACCTGCCCTGCCCATGACGCGTGGCAGGGCACCGTTCTCATTCCAGACCGGGTCTGGAATGGGGTACTTTATTCACTCCGGAACTGTTCCCAAAGCCGCTTGAAGCGGGGTTCGTAGATCAGGTCGTAGAGATGCGCCTTATCCGGGAAAAGACTCCGGATCAGTTCTCTGAACTTCGCTTTTTCGATCTCGATATCCACGGCCTCGCTGCCGGTGCTCAGGATCAGGAACACGATCCGGTCCTGCATCTTCTTGATCTCGGATAATTTCTCCTCTTCGATCGCAAGGTCATACTGCAGGCAGATCCGGGCGAGTTGGCCGAGGACCTCATCGCCGCCGAGCCCGAGCGGGGTACCGCAAGAGCAGACGATCTCGCGGCCGGACTTGAAAAGCGACGCGTCATATTCCTTTTGGCATTTCGGACACTTCATGTCATGCGGCGCTTATTCCCTGATCTTGTCAAACTCCTCAACGGGAATGGCGGGAAAACTGGTGAAGGAAATACCGGTCAATTTATTGAGCGCGATCGAAGCCTTCATCACTTCCGCGGTCCCGGGGAAATTGGTAATGGCCACGAGGTCGTATTTTCCCAAAAGCGCGTAGGCGGAAACCAGTTTGCCTCCGGCCTTGGCGATCACCTCCGCCGCCTTTTGGGTCCTCTCGGCGGAAATGCTTCCCAGCGCCTCTTTGGAATATTTTCCGTACATGAAATAAATAGCCATTTTCCCCTCCTTTTCCGTAAACCGGTTTTTTACGCCTTGCCGCTCTTCACGAGTCTTTCGGCCTCGAGCCAGATCTCAAGGTCATTGTTTTGAACGCGTCCTTTTTGCTCCCAAAGCTCCCTGGCTTTTTTTTGAATACGCGCATTCAGCTCTTCCTTTGAAAGCTTGGGCGCTGAAGTTTTACTCCACCCCAGACCTGTCATCTTTGCCATAACTCGCTCCTTTCGTGTCAGTGAAACGGTGGAGAGTAACATAACCCTCGCGCGCGGTTTTGTCAGCAAAAAACTTGACGCCCTTGAGGAAAGAAAACCGGAGACTGGGACGGGCTTGTCCCTGCCTGCCGGCAGGCAGGCAGGCGCCGATGGTGTGTGGCGGGGTACCGTTCGATCAATGCGACATCCTTGCTTCGATCGTGTCAGGGGTGCAAGAATTTGATGGCCATCACGGCGAACATACAAAGCACCACGGCGACCTTGGCCACGAGCGAACCGGCCCGGCCCACCAGGCTCCCGATGCCGGACTTCAAGGACTGCCTCCAGTCGCGCCGGACAAGCAATTCTAACACAAAGGCGCCGAGAAAAATGCCGATGAGGGTCCCCGGGATGATGCCGACGATGAACCATCCGCTGCCGATCACCGCTCCGAAGATGCCTCCGGCGATCGCGCCCACAATGGCCGTATTCGAGGCCCCGAGCCTTTTGGCGCCGATCACCGTCGCCGCATATTCCATGAACTCCCCGAAAAGATAGAGCGCTAAAAGGAGGACCAGCGTCCAGGGATCCAAAACCGAGAACCGGGTCATGATCGCAAAAAGAACGGCGCCAAGGAGAACGAGCAACGTGCCGGGGCCCGTAAAAAAAACCGCAATAAAACCGGCGAGGCACATAAGGATCAAAACGGCATACGCAAGAAAATCCATCTATCGCTCCGGCGGTTCGTACTTGCCTGCCCTACCCATGACGCGTGGCGAAGTACCGTTCTATTGATACCGCGAAACATAGCGGTCAAGAACTTCACGGATCATGCGTTGATATTTGGTGTGGAACTCTTTGGCCTTTCCCCTGAAAAAGTCCACGCTCGCTTTCTTGAGAACGATCGTCACCTTTTCCGTTTCATCCCCGGGAAACACCAGTTCCTCCGGCGGAGGCAAAAAATCGGAGATCCGGGTCAGTTTGCCGGAAGGAAAATCCGGGTCCGACGGATCATTCTCTTCATAACCATCCGCTCCGGGTTTATTCTTTTTCTTCTTCATAACGTTCTCTGCCTTTCCTCCAAAAACCGGCCCCGATGATCCTTATCTTGCCGTCCCGGTAAGTAAACCGTACCGTCGGATCCCCCCGCCCACATGCCCGTAGCAAAAGAACCTCGGTTCTTCACCGCTGTGTCCACGGTCCCTATCGATCTTTCTTTGGGGATCCCCAAATACCCGCATGGCCTCTTTGAAGCTGACACCGTGCTTGAGGATATTGAGCCGTTCTTTTTCAAGATCCCAAACAAAACTGCTTTCGCGTGCTCCCATAAGAAGGATACCTCAGAGCCTCATTTTTGTCCATATAAAAGTATGGCTATTTATACATACTAACATCCCCCGCTCAATAAGATCCTATCTTGGAATTTATAATTAATCAATAATGAATTGATTTAAATACACCGTCAGAGGCGCTACGCTCAGAGCCTGCCTTCCGGCAGGCAGGCGTAGCGGCAGAGAGGGTCCACGGAAGGTCTCAAACTCGGGAGAGATACTGTTCTTCGAGGCGCGCTTTGCTGTGGACTGCCCAAGTCTCGATCTTTATTTTATGAACGGCGACTTGGGCTGCACTAGCACTGCGCCCCAGTTAATTTTAAAGGTTCGCAGTACTGTACCGTTAACCCCTAAAATATAACGGAGAACGGTACTAGTTTCTTTATTGTTTCTTTTATTAAATGATAAACCAGTGCTGTAGGCTGTCAGATGTTCTTTAAGAACCGTTTGACGTCGTCATGATTGCCGGCAAGGACGAATTCGACCAGGTCTCCTTGCCAGCGGAAAAGGATCCTGGCCTTGATCCCTTTCCTCACTTCCCAGAAATCCGATCTCAGTCGCTTGAGCCCAAGGCCTTGATAGAGCTGCCGGTCTTGTGAAAGTACGTCGATCAGTTTCTCGGCCGCGTCCTTAACGTCCTCTTTTTCCGGCGGCGGGAGCGCCTTCAAGGAGCGTTCAAAGGAGGGTTTGAACTCAAACCTCATAGAGAAGCTAGGCGTTTTTTCGCGGCTTCTCCGGTCGCGTAGACCGCTCCCTTTTCGCACACCATCTTTTCGATCTTTTCCCATTCTTTGGGCGTGTAGGGAGACTGCGCGGTCACCTCACAGGGCATAAGCATGATCCCGTTCTTCGTCACGCTGAAGGCAACGGAGGCCCCCTGCTGCAAACCGAGGATCTTGCGGACACTGAGCGGGATCGTCACTTGTCCTTTGGAGGTCATTTTCGTCGTCTCAATGATCGTCATCGTGATCACTTCCTTCTCTTAGGGCGTTAGGTATTACTTCCTTACTTCCTTATAATAGGATAACGCCCGGAAACACGGAAGTCAAGCCGCTCTTCCTGCAGTCTGTTGGCTATAGTCTATAAGCTATAAGCTGTAGTCTTCAGTCTGTGGTTTGTAAGCTGCTGCTGTTATTCGAGTCCCGCACTGGACTTTCAATAAAAAATAGAAAAGGTTGTCGAGTGCTGCACTGGCTTCCAATAAAAATTCAATGAGAGCCGGGCGAGTCCCGTGGTTTTAGATCCGTTCCACACTCACGGGATCCCCGTCCCGGACACCGCCCAGAAGTGTTTTGAAATCGCCTTCGAGCTCCCCCAGGACATTGCACCGGTCGGCAAGCCGGCATTCCGTGCCTTTCGAGATGGGCGTGGACCCGTAGGGTAACGCCAGGCATTTCCCCTGCGTCCAAAAACAAACCATGCCGGGGACCACCACCTGTTGGGCCTCCGCTTCAAGTTCCGCGCTCACGGGGACCTCGAAATAGACCTCCTCCCCCCACGTCCGGGCTAACGACATCAAAGGAAGCGCCGCAAGGACCTTCGCGGCCGTGGCTGTCTCCTTCAGCGCCGCAAAAATCTCGATTTTTCCGATCTTGATCTTGATCTTCATAATGGGAGTCGCCCGTCTCCTTTCGGGTGCCTGCCCGCCGGAGTTTCAGCGGCGGGACTGTTACCGGTTCGTTCTAATGACATTCCCTGGGGAGAGTAAAAATAAATTTGCTTCCCTTTCCCGGCTCACTTTCGACCCAGATCCTGCCCTGATGAAGTTCGATGATGTCCTTGGTGATGGAGAGTCCCAGACCGGTCCCTTCCTGCTTTTCGGCGGTCAGACGCTCGAATTTGTCGAACAGCTTGTCAAAATCATCCTTGGCGATCCCCGGCCCCGAATCGGAGATCTCAAAACGGACCTCCTTTTCCGTCCCGGAAAGACGGAGGACGATCTTGCCCCCTGGAGGAGTATATTTAACGGCATTACTGAGCAAATTGATAAGGACTTCGGTGAGTTTGTCACGGTCCGCCGGGATCTCGCCCGCGCTCTCTTGAAATTCTTTTTCAAGCGCAAGGTTCTTCTTCGAGATCTCACTGCCGTTGGCGGCGAGGACCTCCCCCGCCAGAGCGGCGATCCCGACCCTTTCCTTTTTCAACTTCATCTTTCCCGCTTCGATCTTTGAAAGATCGAGAAGGTCTGTGACCAGCCGGATCAGTCGTTGCGTGCTCTTGAGGGCGATCGCGAGCACCTCCCGCTGTTTCTCGTTGATCTCGCCGGCCAGACCTTCCAGGACATAGTCGAGCGAAAGCTGCATGTTGCTCAAGGGGTTCTTGAATTCATGGGAAACATTGGCGACAAAAGCCGACTTCCGCTTGTCCATCTGCTTTAAAAGTTCCTCGGCCCGTTTGATCTTGCTGATGTCGTTGCCGACGCAGAGGACCTCCCGGGTCTCGCCCTTCGTGTCGGACAAGGCCTTATTGGTCCAGGAGATCCACACACGCTCCCCGCTCTTGAGCATGTTCTCATTCTCGTTATTCACATACTTCTCGGGATGGCGCCCGAGATCATCGATCATGGTCCCGAGGTCCTTCCCCGCGCTGTCCGTGACCGGGACGATCGTCCCGATGACGCTCTTGCCCACGATCTTTTTCTCCTCGAATCCGAAGAACTCCTGCGCGAACTTATTGATGAAGGTGATCCTGCCTCCGGTATCCATGCGCAGAATGATGCTGTTGGCGTCCTGGACCAGCCTGCGATAATAGTCCTCGCTTTGTTCGAGCGTCTTACCGGTCTCCATGCTGCGCGTGCCTCCTACGGTATTTGTTCTACGGGCTCCGAGTCTTTTCAACGAACGGAAACTCCCCGGGCGAGACCCCTTTTTGGAACTGGGGAAATTTCTCCAAGAAATCTTGCGCGATGAACGGGCAGGTCGCCACGACCTTCAAACCTTCTTTTTGGGCGTATTTAAACGCCGCGACCAGGATCTTGCCGGCGACCGTCCGTCCTCTGAAAGGATCGGGCACATAAATGTGGTAGAGATCAAGCGTGTCCCCCTGTTTCGCGTACATCAGCACCGCGCGGTAAGCACCGAGCTCCACACGGAACTCTTTTTTCAGCGTCATGAATGATATTCATCGTCGCTTCCCGGCCGCGGCCGTTTTCTTCAGCATCGCAAAGATCTCGATCTTCCCGGTCTTGATTTTAATCTTCATCGCTCCTCCGCGATCCTGTCTAGTTCAACCCGGCACTCGGGGTATCGGTACTGATCGTGTTAGGGAGAGCGCTTTTAGCCGATATACTTTTTAATCATATCAAGCAGCTCACTCGTTTCGCAGGGCTTGAAAAGAAAACCGGAAGCTCCGCTCTCCCGGGCTCTCTCCTCCAAGTCCTCAACCGCGGCAGAGATCAGAATGACAGGGATGTGTTTTAGCTTTTCATTCTTTTTTAATATCTTGAGGACCTCATCTCCATTGAGATTCGGCATCAACATATCCAACAGGATCAGATCCGGCATCCTTTGGCGCGTGAGATCCAAGGCCTCCTGGCCGTTCACACCCCCAAAGGCATCATAACCCATTTTATTGAGCCGAAGCAGTGTCATCGCCAAAAGGCCGGTTTCGTCATCCACCACCAGAATTTTTTTCTTCATAAAAACCGGTCCCCTCAAAGCGGCAAGGTGAAATGAAAGGCACTTCCTCTGCCGATCTCAGATTCCACCCAGATCTTTCCGTGATGCGCGCGAATGATCTCTTTGGCGATCGCCAGGCCTAAACCCGTACCCCCTTGGGAACTGTCCCCCATCTGCGAAAAAGGCTCGAAGATCTCATTCAGGTGTTCAGGTTTAATACCCGGACCGGAATCCCGGACACTCACATGGATCCTACGATCTTCTCGCCGTGTCCGGATCACGATATTCCCGCTTTCGCTGTACTTAACGGCATTGGCCATCAGGTTGATCATGACCTGGAAGAGCTTGTCCCGGTCAAAACTTATTTTAGGAAGATCATCCCCAAGATCCATGACAAGGTCGGCTGTTCTATTTCCCGCAAAAAGCGCCGCACTTTTAAGGACCTCCCGGATCACTTCGTTCATGTCATTGGCTTGTAACGTATAATAGGTTTTTCCCGCTTCCATTTTTTGATAAACCAGAACATTATTGACCAAGCGGCCCAACCGGCTGATGTTTTCTTTTGCGGTATCGAGGACATGTTTCTGTTCATCGTTCACAGGCCCCAGCAGACCGTCCAAAACAAGTTCCGTGGCCTCTTTGATCGTGGCCAGAGGACTTCTGAGTTCATGGGAGACTGTCGAGGTGAATTTGGACTTTGCTGCCGACAGCTTTGCCGCCGCTTCTTCCGCCTGTTTGCGCTCGGTAATATCCTGGACCATGCCGGTCGATCGAACGATCTTACCGGAGGCATCTTTTCCGTGGTGACATTTTTCATAGACGAAGCGGACCTCCCCGGTAGACTTTTTTATGATCCGGTGCTCGATCTCGTAGCCTTCTCTGCCTTCCCGCAGAGATCCCGAATACGCGGCGTCCACCGCGGCACGGTCATCGGGATGCACAATATCCAAGAACGCCTCGTAGGTCCCGGAAAATTCCTGAGGCGACAATCCAAAAATACGGTAGCCCTCTTCCGACCAGGTCAGGCGATCGTTCACAAGATCCATATCCCAACTGCCGAGATGGGCGAGCTCCTGTGATCTTTTCAAGCTCTTTTCACTTTCCCGCAAACCCACGGTCAGCTCTTCAGCCATCCTTTGCGCGTGAGCTCGAGTATTCAAAAGAGTGCGGATCAGCATGAAAAGCAGGAGTGTAATAAGCGTACCTCCGACCAGAATGCTCCATACCTCTATATATTCCATGATCATGGTTTCGTCGCCGGTTTCTTCGAACCAAAGCGTCCAGCGATGATCATTGAAATCGATCAGGGTCTGTCGGGTGAAACGCGCATGAGACCCATAGGGCTTCTCCTCCCGGGAGTGGCATTGATAGAGGAGACTCTGCGCCGATGGGGTCGCACCATCGAATATTTGAAGGTGCATTTTTTCTGATTTCTCAAGGTTACGGCCCGCGAGGGTTTCCCGCATCAGTCTGTTCATCCGAAGAGAACTGTAGACCCAGCCGTAAATAGCGGCACGGCGTTCTGCCGCTGAATCTGTGGGCATGTCCTTGCGGTAGACGGGAGCATACATCAACACCCCGGGTTGGGCGTCTTTGCCGGCCTCCTGAACCAGGAGGGTTTTTCCGGAAAGAACCGCAGTATCCGCATCGCACGCTTCTTCCATGGCTTTCCGAAACACCGCGTCCGACAGCATGTCATAGCCCAAAGCTTGCAGGTTACGCCCGGAGAATGGTTCCAGATAGACGATGGAGGTATAGACCTCCCGGTCCCCCTCGGGCTTTACTCGATACTCCGGAAATCTTTCGCTCCGGATCTGATGAATATGCCGGGAGAGCTCGCCCCTCGGGATGAAAAGCGAGAAACCGATCCCCTGAATGCTCGGGAGCGATTTTTCGATCTTTTGGGTTTTGGCGAAAACATGCCATTCCGCGCGCGTGACATTCTCGGAGGCGTCGAAGAGCGCCACCCCGCTCAGCAGGATGCGCGCATGAACGTTAAGCCTGTTTTCAATAACGTTATGAATTTCCTCACAACGAACAAGAAAATCACGCCGCGCGGTCCCTTCCACATTTGATTTGATGTACAGGGTCGCAAAAGCCGTTATCACCAGACCGGTCACCAGCACAGCCCATGCTGTGTATCGGTGTCGGTTCAGAGGCTGTGGTGAATTCGATGAAACAGGTGTCGTTCCGGATGCAACCCCATGAGTGTGCGACAGAGCGGTCATAGCATCTCCTAAAAATGGACCCAACTGCTCTAATATACCTCTCCCGGCACACCCATAGCTATCTGAAAATATTCATGGAAAGACCGGGCCATAACAAAGGGAGTCCGGAGCAGCGGGGTCCCGGATTTTGAGGGCAGTTCCTGGTTTATACAAAAACCGTTACTCCGCCACACGGCTCGGCGGATTCGTCCTGCGTCATAAAACGGCCCAGGCGAAGAAAAAGCCGCGCTGAGATGCGCGGCTTTCTGGAGATAGATCTCCCGGCGCTTTAGCACATTTTCCGCCTCGCTCCTGCGAGGACGGATCCGACCACGCTGTGTGGCGGACTATAGCGGAGCAAGTAACCTCTTTAAATCACCGCTTGTAATAGGACTGTAGCCGGCCTTTTGCGTTTTGACAAGAAAGCGAGATCTAGCAAGAACTAACACGAGCCGGGGGTCAGCTCCCCCAGCGTCGCAAAAATCTCAACTTTTCCGATCTTGATTTGGATCCTCATCCTTTTTCGTTCCCCGTTACTCATTCCCCATTCTTTGTTAATTAAGTGATATGCCTGCCCGACGACGTTTCAGTGGCGGGTCCCCTGATTTGTGTTTATTGGTTCCTCACGCAAAAGCGGTTTTAAGCCAAACATGCGTGCCCGCCGTTTTTTCTTCCCGGCGTTTGGGGTGGATCACGATCTCCACATCCTTATCAAGCGCGTTCAGGATCTCGAACAGGTAATCCAGAGAGAATGCGCTGAGCTTCCCGTTCATGAGACAGGATATCTTGGATTGAGGGATCCCGAGAAGTTTGGCTGCTTGTTTTTGCGTTAAACCCCGTTCCCGGAGGATCTCCGCGATACGGAACATCACTTGCGCGCGGGTCTGTACACGGTCCGGATATTCGGTCCCGATATCCGCAAACACATTTCCGTTTCCCCGTTGGATTTTTTCCTTTCCGCTCATACTCATTAATATACCATATTTGGTATAATTGCTCAAGTTTAACCCGGAAAATCCTTTCATGTTCTTCCCCATAGCTTACCATGAGGGCAGAGAATGGAGCTTTTGTTTCAAAAGTTTCCGGTCGATCAGCTTCGTTTTATAGGTCGCGACCTTAATGGGAGACACGGCTTTGCTGACGGCGATTCGTACGGCCTCGTCGTTTTTGGACTTGCAGAGGATGATCCCCACCGACGGATTCTCATGTTGCAACTTCGCGGTTTCATCCAAGACCGAAAGATAGAACTGTGTTTTTCCGACATATTCCGGCTTGAATCCGCCCGTCTTGAGTTCAACCGCCACGAAACACCGCAAAAGACGATGGAAGAACAACAGGTCCACAAAATAGTCTTCCCCGCCGACGTTTAGCCGGTATTCTTCCCCGGCAAGCGTGAAGTGCCGGCCGAATTCCAAGAAGAAGTCCTTGAGCTTGTTGAGGATCGCTTTTCTCAATTCTTTCTCACCATGGGGATCCTTCACGCTTAAGAAATCTAGAATATATTCATCTTTAAAATGCGTCAGAACGCCTTTCGTCTCATGCCGCCGCCTCAACTGTCCTGGCTTTGGGGAAAGAGTACCCCTCTCAAAAAATGAGACTTTTATTTGACGCTCCAATTCCCGGAAACTCCATCCGCCATGAATGCAGGCCTTGAGGTAAAACTCTTTCGCCTCATCCGTCTCCGTCTTTTGGAGAATGATCACATTATGGAACCACGGCAATTCTCGCGACAGTGTCGCGAGTTTTTCACTATGCCGGTAACTCTCATAGAATTGTCTCATTCTCCAAAGATTAGAGACCGAGAACCCGCGAGTATCCGGAAACTCTTTTTGAAGGTCTTCTGCTAATTTCACGACAATAGCCTTCCCCCATCCGTCGTCTTTCTGCCGCTCGACGATCATCTTCCCGATGTCCCAGTAAAGGACAACGAGTTCCTTATTGATCGCCTTGAGGGCCGCATGCTGTGCCGCCAGGATCCGCGCTTTGATATCTCGCAGCAGTTTTCCGTATTGGACCGCCTGTTGTTTTCTCTTCATGCGGAGAGGATATCATGGTATTGATTATATTACAATATAAATATGATTTATAGGAAATCTCACCTCAGGCTGGTTTTGTACGCTCAGAGCGTAGCAGCAGAGAGGATCAACGAATAGTCTCAAACTCCGGCGAGGAATTGTTACGTAAAGCGGGTTGAGTTATAAGCTCGGATCGGACAGGAATTTCAAGTTCCTGCCGTCCTGATTTTCATTAATCTTTTTTATAGAGAGATCAGGACTGCACTAATTCTCTTTTTAAAAATTAATTGAAAATCAGTGCGAAACCGTACCAAACCACAGCGTTCTCCAGCAGTCCCTGTGGGATTGGGGTTTGGTAATAGTCTTCAGTCTGCAGTCTGTGTTCCATGACACTTGCCGCTTGATACTTGACACTTAAAAAAAGGGGCACACCCTTTTTTTTAATAGGTCCCGTCTTTGATCATGTGTTCATCCGAGATCCCGAAATAGTGCGCGAACTCATGAAGCACGGTGTCCCGGACCGCCTTCCGTATCTCCCGCCGGCTGCGGCAGGATCGCGTGACAGGCCCCCGGAAGACCGTGATCTTGTCCGGGAGAACGCTCCCGCCCAGGTGCGTCCTTTCCCCGAGCGGCACGCCTTCGTAAAGCCCCAGCAGGTCTTCACCGGCCCCGGCCTCCTTTTTCTGACGGGCCGAAGGCTCCTCCAGGATCACGATATTGATGTTCTCGAGCTTGCGCTTGAACTCCCGGGGAAGACTTTTCACCGCGTCCCGGACCAGCGCCTCGAATTCCCCGGTCTTGATTTTGATCTTCATGGTTGCGCCTCGATCCTGCGTCATTCAACCTCTCCCCGCGGACGCCATGATTTTCATTAATCAAAAAATGAATCGGTCCCAATACCCATCAATCGAAGCACAGCTGAGATTGGGGCCGTCCAGCTCCAACCTTCCAATTCATTTAAGGGCTGGTTGGGACTGTACTGATTTCCAATCTAAAAACTAATTGAAAATAAGTGCCGACTACCTTTTTGGAAAAGAAATGAAAAGTTTGGACGGTAATCATGACTGTACTAGTTTCTTTATGGTTTCTTTTAATGGATGATGAACCAGTACGGCGTCAGGTTTGACTTTCGGTTCGAATGCGTCCGGTTCAGGCCTGTTCAGTCCAGTCGTTTTCTCTCACGATCAGGTTCGTCAGCGTTTTGACGAACTTTTCGCTCGAAAGTCCGGGCTGGGCAGAGTACGTCCCGTTCAGCCCGTCGAAATAGAAGGGGGCGCCCTTACGGATCGTGACGCCCTCCTTCTTTGCTTCGTCGATAAAGTAATACAGGAGCCCCCTCTTCCGGGCTACCGGTAGATTTTGATAATCCGCTCCCATAAAATGGGCGGCATCTTTTTGGATCTCCATGTCCCGGAGGGCCCGGATGAGTATCCGGATGGCCTTGGCGAGCGTCGTCGCACCGGCGCCGGCATTTTCCGCGCTCGCGTCCCCGTCCCTCAGGAACGTCGCCGGCCTTTTTCCTTCCGCGGAAGGCTTCGTCCCCGGATCGGACCCGCCCTTCTTTCCGACGATTCCCGGACCGCCGGTCCCGGGGCCGTCGGGAACATAAGGCCCCGGCTCCTTTTGATTCGGGTCGTATCCCCCGTCAGCGTTCTTGAGAAAGACCGTCACGGTCATGTCGAAAGAGCAATGGAGCTCCCCGCTCGTATGCGGGACGCTGCCCACCAATCCCGGTCCGCTCGCGCTGTCCGATATCTTTTTGGTGACCGGCCCTTTTTTCATCTGGTTGAGAGAGAAACCGTCGATCGTGATGGGCAGTTTAAAATACGTCGTTTTCATTTTATTCGTGAGCACCGTGGGGTCGAGCAGGGCCTGGACGGGATTCATGCTTGCCATATCGAAGGCCCCCTGCGGTCTCATGATCGCCATGAAGGGCGTCAGGGAGGCCATGGGCGCCGTTCCGGCCATCGGGGTCAGCACGCCGCCCGATAACGTAAAGTCCATTTGAAAGGTGCTGTTGTCGACCAGATTCTCGAACGGGTTCGGGGACGGCTTCTCCTGTCCGGTCACGATCGAGGGCGAGGGAATAAACTTGACGTTCGAGGAGACCAAATGGCTGTATTTGTCCCGCAGGGTGGCCGACCCCGTGATCTTTTTCGAATAGAGCGTAAAGGAGGTCTGGGGGACCACGATCTTGGGGGAATGGAACAGTTGAGGGATCTTGTAGATCCGGGTCGTAAAATGGCCTCCGTACTCGCAGTTAAAATCCCACTCGTTATAGCCCGGGCCGTCCGCGGAAGGATCGCGGCTGACATACGCGGCATCTTCATGCCAAACGGCCTGGATCACCACGCCGACGCTCAATTTCTCGACCGCAGGGTCTTTTTCATATTTTTCGACGGCCTCGATCTGCCCGTCGCCGGTGTCCGGGGGCCGGGGCTGCGCGGTGCGCTTGGGAGGCAGGACGGATCCCGCGCCGTCCACCGCCGCAAAAAGCGGGCCGCATATCCATGTTCCCGCTAAAAAAAGAACGGATAATATCCGGAGCAACATAGGTCCCTCCTGATGGGTCATACTCGCCTTGATAGGATCCTTAAATGACCGGTACCCGGTCCGGTTCTTACTCTATTTACGGTTTTTGGAATAAGGCCCGGAGTTCGTCCTTCGCCCGCTCCAGGACTTTCTTCCGCGCCCGGGGCAGATTCTTCCCCGCCCGGTTCAAATAAAAGTTCAGCATCGACATCGCCGAGGCATAAGGCTCCGCTTTGCGTCTCGCGCTCCTTTCGGCCGACCTTTTCAGAGAACCGGCGATCCTTTTGGGGTCGCTCCAGGTAAAAACACCCGGCTCCAGATCCAGCGCGTTGCTTTTTCTTGTGACGTCCGCGGACCAGTTTTTATTCATGGGCCATCCGCCCCCCGGACCAACGCTTCGAATTCCCCGGTCTTAATTTTGATCTTCATATCGCTTCGCTCAATAGGATGGAGGAAGGCGGAAGGAGGATGGAGCTAGGGTTTTAGTCCTTACGCCATCCGCCATCCGCCATCCGTGGCCCGTGGCTCGCCCACGGGATGCCGTGTTTCACTTCAGCATTTCGGTAACAGATTTTAGTTTTTCTAACGGTGTTGTATGTCCCAATCCCGAATGTCTTCTCTCGTAATTGTAGCGGTACAAAAATCCGTTTAATTCCACGCTAAAATCATGCGGGGTCGTTGCTTCGATCTGATGCCGTAAACACTCGTGTTTGAAAATACCCCAAAACCTTTCGATCTTTCCGTTGGTCTGAGGGCGATAAGGTCTTGTGTAAACATGCCGGATATCGAAGATCTTAA
>JBDRCT010000015.1:0-29671 GCA_043821445.1 Candidatus Omnitrophota bacterium
TTCATAGCCTTCACCGTAGCGGCCATAGAGTATCGCGTCATAAAGCCTCCTGATGTCGGGGTTTTGACGCATACTGTAGCCTAAGGTTGAAGGGGACATTTCATGTGCTAGAGCAAGGGGACATTTCATTAGCTTACGACACTCAAGATACTCTCGTTGACTTTCATGGGATTCTTCATATAATATATCCATCAATTTTGGAATGCGAAGAAGTGGGCGCACAAACCCACTTCTTTTTTTTCCCGCCCCCTAGCAGTTTTTCTTTAAGGATGGCGAGGCTCGTCCGTTGGGCAGCCCAAAACACCGAAGGGATCAGGGACAAAATGTCACAAGATTTACTGGCGTCACTGGAATATATCGAAAAAGAAAAAGGAATCACCAAAGAGGTCCTTTTGGATGCGCTTCGTCATGCCTTGATCTCTGCCTGTCGCAAGGGTTCGCCTGAAAAAGGAGATTCCTTTGACGTTCAGATCGATCCCAAGACCTTCCGTATTACCATGTTTCTGGACGGCAAAGAAATCAACGATCCTCGCTTCGGGCGTATTGCCGCGCAAACTGCAAAGCAAGTCATCATTCAGAAAATCCGGGAGGCTGAGCGGGAATCTATTTTTACGGAATACAGCCACAAACAAGGCGATATCGTTTCCGGCAGCGTTCATCGCATCGAATCCAAGGCGATCATCGTGGATTTCGGAAAGACGGAAGGCATTTTACCCGCGCGCGAGCAATCGCCGCTTGACAGTTTCCGCCAAGGGAATGTGATGCGTGCGTACGTGATGGAAGTCAAAAGAACGTCCAAAGGACCGGAAGTCATTTTATCGAGAACACATCCGGATCTTGTGGCGAAGTTCTTCGAAATGGAAGTGCCGGAGATCCACGACGGGCTCGTGAAGGTCAAGGCCATAGCGCGTGAGGCAGGGTCTCGCACCAAGATCGCCGTGACTTCGACGGACGAGAAGATCGACTGCGTGGGTTCCTGCGTAGGTGTCCGCGGTCAGCGTGTCAAAAGCATTGTGCGCGAGCTTGGAGGGGAGAAGATCGACATCATCCGTTACAGCGACGATGTAGAGGCCTACATCAAGAATGCGATGGCGCCGGCCGAACTTAAAAAGGTCACGCTCAATCCCGAGCGGCAAAGCGCCGAGATCCTGGTCGAGGACGATCAATTGTCGCTTGCGATCGGGAAAAAGGGACAAAACGTGCGGCTTGCATCGAAACTGATCGGTTGGGAACTTGATGTGCGCAGCGCTACACAGAAGATCCCTCTCAGTTTGTTGGACGGCGTTGGGGAAAAGACGGAAGAGATCCTCAAAAAAGCAGGGCTTCATGGGATCCGAGAGCTTCTCAAGAAAACGGTGGAAGAACTTTCCGAGATCCCGGGGATCGGTCCCAAGACAGCCGAAAAGATCCTTGCATCGGCCAAGGAAACCGTGGCAAAAAAAAGCATGATAAGTAAATCTATCGAGAAGGCAGTTCCTTCGGGGGAGGAAACGGGAGAGAAAGCTCCTGATGTTGAAAAGGGGCAGGAAGAGGCGGGAGCATAACATGGCCGAAAAAAAAGAAAAGTCCAAAGGAAAAAAAGAAACGATTAAAAAGTCCGCGAAAATCCCTGCCGAGAAAAAACCTCTACAAAAAAAATCCACCGTAAAGACCGTGGAAACAAAAACGGTTAAAGAAAAAAAATCTGCTGTTAAAGTATTGGCTAAAACAAAATCTTCCGCGGAGATCAAGGCCCATGAGAGGCGATCTGTCGTGCAAGTAAAAGCGTCGGTTTCAAAATCGGCGGTGGAGATTGCTAGAAAAATTGCCGTTGCACCAGGTAAAAAAGAAGAATCCCCGGCCGCTCCCCTTACCTGGACTAAAGTCGCACATGAAGATGAGGCTCGCTCAGGAGGGCCCGTTGCTGAAAAAAAGCACGAGCTAAAGCCCGTTGAGCATAAAGCCCAGGAGATTTTGCAGCCCAAGGCAGTGCCTGCCGCAGAAACGCCCAGAGTCGTCGTTCCGCTTTCTCCCGTGAAACCTATAGTTGAGATCCGCTTTCCGATCACAGTCGGGGATCTGGCGCAAAGGATGAATCGGAGGATCCCGGAAGTTATCAAGGCCCTCATGGGGATCGGCATTTTCGCGAACGTAAACCAGCTTTTGAACGAAGAAATCGTTTACGCGGCCGGAGAAGCTCTTGGGATCGAGATTAAAAAAATGGCGGACGAAGCCAAAGAAATTATCGAAAGCGGGGGAGAAGAAGATCCCTTAAAACTGAAGCCGCGGCCGCCTGTTGTGACCATGATGGGCCATGTTGACCATGGTAAGACGTCGCTTCTTGATGCGATTCGCAGCACGAACGTAGCGGCTAAGGAAAAGGGTTTTATCACCCAGCATATCGGTGCTTATGGCGTTGATATCCCGGGTAAGGGGCACGTCACATTTTTAGATACGCCGGGCCATGAGGCCTTTACGGCTATGCGTGCCCGGGGCGCGAACGTGACGGATGTGGTTGTGCTCGTGGTGGCCGCCGATGACGGCGTGATGCCGCAGACGATCGAGGCCATCGATCACGCGCGCGAGGCCGGTTGTCCGATCGTAGTAGCGATGAACAAGATCGATCTCCCTGTCGCCAATCCCGCAAAGGTGATGGGTGAACTCCAGAAGATCGGCCTCGTACCCGAAGAATGGGGCGGAAAAACGATCGTGGTGAAAGTTTCCGCAAAAACAGGAAAAGGGATCGAAGATCTCCTGGATATGTTGCTTTTGGAGGCCGAGGTTCTGGAGCTGAAGGCGAATCCCGACCGTTTGGCCGTGGGCGTTGTGATCGAAAGCCATATCTCCAAGGGGAGTGGGCCCGTTGCGAGCGTGATCGTTCAGAAGGGAACTTTGAGACTCGGCGATATTGTGGTGGCGGGCCAGTATACAGGTCGTATCCGCGCCATGAAAAATGACCGGGCCAAAACAGTGCGTGAGGCCGGACCCGCCTATGCCGTAGAGTTGAGCGGCCT
Organism: Candidatus Omnitrophota bacterium; assembly: GCA_043821445.1. GTDB lineage: Bacteria > Omnitrophota > Omnitrophia > Omnitrophales > Aquincolibacteriaceae > Aquincolibacterium. The sequence goes on from JBDRCT010000015.1 coordinate 2,994, forward strand.
TAACGGCGTGCCCGAAGCCGGAGAGACGGTTTATGCGGTAGCGGATGAGAAGATCGCCAAAACGATCACCGAGCAAAAGATCCTCGAACTCCGCGAGCGCCAAATGCGTGGGACCCGGAAACACATGTCCCTTGAAAGTCTCTACTCGAAACTTTCAGAAGGGAATTTCAAAGAGCTCAAGATCATTCTCAAAGCAGATATGCAGGGATCCATCGAGGCGCTCACCCAATCGCTCGAGAAGATCAGTTCCGAAAAATGCCGGCTCCACGTGATCCATGGCATTGTCGGAGGGATCAACGAATCGGACGTGATGCTCGCCGCGGCTTCCGACGCAATCATCATCGGTTTTCATGTAAAAGCAGATCCAAAAGCCCAAGCCTTGGCGGAAAAGGAAGGCGTGGACATCCATTTTTACAGCATTATTTATGAAGCGGTCGAAAAGATCCGCAAAGCCATGGAAGGCATCCTGGAGCCGGACCTTAAGGAAGTGGTCGAAGGCAAAACCAAGGTGCGCCAGATCTTCAAGTCCTCGCGGGTCGGAAATATCGGCGGGGCGATCGTGATGAAAGGACGCATTGCGCGGCAACACCGCGTGAGGCTTGTGCGCGACAACGTCGTGATCTTTGAAGGGAAGCTATCGTCCCTCAAACGCTTCAAAGACGACGTTAAAGAAGTCGCGGAGGGTTACGAATGCGGGGTTGCCCTGGAAGGTTTCAACGATCTTCGCGAGGGGGATCTTTTGGAATCTTACCGCATTGATAAGTTTGCCGCAAAATTATAATTACCGATCCAGCGCCGCTTCAAAAGAAAAATAATGAATGAAGAGCGCAGGTACTGTTCACCCGTAAAATTCGAATAGAAAACAGTATTTAGGAGGCGTTACTGATGGAGGAAGCCGGGCCCCGGTTCTGGCGCTTTCAGTAACGCCTTTTTAATTAAGAAGTTTACCCCGTTAGAGATGGATTCGAGGATATCTTGTCGGGTGGAATTGCGGGAAAAATGGTGAAGATTTCGAATGTTCTTATAAAAATAGACAGAAGCGCTAAAAGTGCTTCCTATCTCTAACGGGGTGAATAATGCAAGGGAAACGGACGGAACGCGTAGCATCGCTTCTTCAGATGGAGCTTGGCAATCTTATCCTGGAGCGGATCAAGGACCCGCGCCTGGGTTTTGTGACTGTTATGCATGTTAAGATCACACCGGATCTCAAATCCGCCGTGGTGTTTATAAGCGTGATGGGAGATAAAAAGAAAAAGGAAGAAACGCTCAAAGTCCTTGAACGCGCGGCCGGGTTCCTGCAGCATGAGGTTGGTCTGGCGATTAAGATGCGCTACACGCCGAAGCTTCAATTTGAGTTGGACGATTCGCTCGATAAGGATTTTGAAATAGGACAGGTCATTCGCAAGATCGAAGAAAAAGATAAAGCGGGCTGATTCTATGTATTTCATTGAAGGTGATCAGCACAGTCCTTGTCAACCCTATTGGAAAATAAAAAAATGACAAGGACGGCGTAATGGATGTGAATTTTATCGATGGCGTGCTGCTTGTCGATAAGCCCGAGAACTGGACTTCGCATGATGTGTGCGCGTTTGTGCGCCGGCGATTCGGAATCAAGAAAGTCGGGCATGCCGGGACCCTCGATCCTCTTGCCACAGGGCTTCTAGTGCTTCTTCTCGGCAAGTCAACCAAGAGCTCCATGCAACTTAGCGCCTGCGATAAGGAATATTTTGGCGCGCTGGAACTTGGCATTCAGACCGATTCTCACGATCGTCACGGAAAGATCACAGCGGAAGCGCCCTGGGAGAACATCACGCTTGAAATGGTCCGGGCCAAGGCCGCCGAGCAGTTCACCGGCGACATCATTCAGGTGCCACCCATGGTCTCAGCACTTAAACATGAAGGAACGCGCCTTTACAAGCTTGCACGCCAGGGAAAGACCATACCGCGTGACGGCCGGCCGGTCACGGTGCGTGAATTCCGTTTTGAAAAAAAAGAAGGAAAGTTCGTAGAATTTCTGGTGTATGTTTCCAAAGGCACCTATGTCCGCACCCTGGTCAACGATCTCGGCGAAGCTCTTGGTTGTTATGCGACCCTGGCGCGTCTGCGCCGTCTCCGGAGCGGATCGTTCAAATTAGAACAGAGCGTTACGATCGAAGATCTGAAGAGCTTTACTCCGGTCCAGCTTCGCGAAAAAGTGATCCCATTAAACGCTACACACCTCCATGCAGATCATTCCGGATCTTCGAGAATATAAGGCCCGCTCGTCCCGGCCCGTCATCCTTGCGCTCGGAAATTTTGATGGGTTCCATCTCGGCCATCAAAAGCTTTTGCGTTATGTGGTGGCGCAGGCCCGGAAGCATCACGGTCTTGCAGCCGTTTTAACCTTTCCCCAGCACCCGCATAGCATCCTTCACCCGGAACGTAAGCCTATGATGCTCATGAGCATTGAGCAAAAAATTTTTTATTTAGCACAAGCCGGGATCGACCTTTGTTTTCTTCAATCTTTCACTCCGGCCTTTGCAAAAATAACGCCTCAGGATTTTGTGGAAAAGATCCTTGTGAAAAAACTTCATGTCCGCGAGATCTACATGGGCCATGGCGCCCATTTTGGCCGAGGCCGGAAAGGGGACACGGGTTTGATGGAGAGCCTTGCCCGGTCGAACGGATTCCTTTTCAAGAAGATGAAGCCAGTGATGTTAGATGGAAAACCCATTTCAAGTTCCCGTGTTCGCGAGCTTCTCTTAAAAGGCGAAGTCAAAAAGGCCGGAAAATGCCTCGGTCGTTCCTTCAGCATGTTCGGACGAGTAATCCACGGAAAAGGCCACGGCATCCATCTTGGTTTTCCGACCGCGAATCTTGAAGTCCATTCCGAGATCTTGCTGCCGCTGGGGGTCTATGTCGCCTCGGCGAGGTTCTTATCACTCCCGCCACGGGCCACGGGCCACGGGCCACGTAAAGACCCAGAACAAATTCGGGGTGCGTGGCGCGTGGCGTACGGTGCGAGGGACTGGCTTCCCGGTGTCGTGAATTTTGGGAAACGTCCGACTTATCCCAAAGAGGAAACGCCACGCCCGGTCCTGGAGATGCATCTTCTGAATTTTGACGGAAATGTTTATGGAAAAGACATGGAAGTGGCGCTCCATAAGTTTCTCAGACCCGAAAAACGGTTTGCAAATGAGGAATCCCTAATGGATCAGATCCTTTGTGATGTGGTCGCCGCTAAAAAGTATCACCTTTTAAAAAATTCCTTGAAGCTTTGAAGGAGGAATGCCTATGTTTTGGCCTGTGCCGAATCATTAAATCCACGGCTCTCTTGGGTCATCACGTCCAATCGGATGCGATTTTTAGCATGGTGAATGAGTTTTAGAGAAAGGGATTTTAAAAATGCAGGCATGGGCGCGACTTGATAGTTTAAAAGGCTGCTTTCAGGGAAGGAAGGGCACGGTATGGATCCTCGCGGGCATTCTTTTGCTTGCTTTGACATTGCGTGTTTGTCCTCTTGAAAATCTGACCCGTGGGAGCATCTTAGCAGTGGAAGTGTTAACGATGGCTGATGCGGCGTCTCCATTTTCACATGACATTACTTATGACCAAGGACCTTTAAAGTTCTATCTTTTGCACGCAGTGCTTTATTTGGGCCGTAGTGAGTTTTTGTTAGCATTGCCGGCTCTTTTTTTTGATTTGGCGTCTATTTTGCTTTTATTTTATTTAGGGACCTTGCTCTTTGATAGAAAAACAGCTCTTTTGGCCTGTTTTTTTATGGCTGTTTCAGTATGGCATATTCACTATGCGTCGTCGGCTAGGAACTATCCTCTTTATTATTTTTCGGTGTTAGCCAGCACCGCCTTTTTATACCGTGCCATAAAAACTTCCGATATGCGTGATTGGATTTTTTTTGCAGTGGCAGCAGCTTTCGGATTTTATTCATTCCTTCCGAGCCTGTTTTTCCTCATAGCGCAGATCTGTTGGTTTTTTATTTTCTATGGCAGGCGCGGCGATCTCATAAAACGTTTACTCATATCACTCGGATTATTTGTCGCCCTGGTGGCGCCGCAGGCGGGCAGGCTATCAGACGCTTTCGAGTACAACCGGGATTTTGGTGCGGCAACATTTCATATCGAGACATGGAGCTTGCAAGGGCGCAGGCTCTGGGTGGCTCTCAGGGATCACCTTGGCGGTATTACCGGACTGTATCCGTTGGGTATTTTTATCTTCGTCCTGAGCTTTGTCTGGATCTTTTATTTCCAAAAGAAAAAAGCCCAATCGCTTCTTCTTTGGATGCTTGTCATGATGCCGATCTGTTTTTACATATTTTGCAACTACGCTTTTCGGATGAGTGTGGCATCGCGGTATTTTTTATTCGTCTATCCTTTTTTTCTCTTGACTGCCGCCGCTGGGATCGCATCTTTTCCGTATTTAGCCGGAAGAATAGCCGGGACGTTTGTTTTTTTGCTGCCCTTATGCTTGTACGGGTTTTTTCAAGCCGGTCTGATAACGCGCGATTCTATTCCCAGTGATTATTTGTTTTTCCCTGAGAGCGACGCTGCCGCCATAGCATCTCTGATCGAAAAAAATCAGGATGCCTTGGATTTTGTAGTCGTGAAGCCAAGGATAGACATTTTTGGCGTCCAATATTATTTGGACAAGGCCAATAGGTCGCCTTTGGTTGAAGCGAACGGGATTTTCGGCAAAAATTATTTTATGTACACAGGTTCAAAAATCCTGCTTTTGGGTTCTGATGGCGATTTGCCCCTGCTGAAATATCTGGCCGCTGCCGGCCGACTTTTGGTCATAGATTTCTCTCGGGGGAGCGAGGGCGATGACGCGACTTTTCCCTGGCTCAGATCTAACGCCTCTGGCATGGGGCGATATCGTGCCACAGATTTTTATTTTCTTCCGCCGCCTCGCATTTCGGGGGATTACAAGGATTCCTCAGCGATCGCACGCCGGAAGCTTCTTCTCGAGTCCCGTATCGTGAGACGCTTGATCTATCCATTTAACCGTAAGGAGCGGACCCTTCTTGAAAATTAGTTTCGCCTGGATTATTGATCGCGTTGCAGGTATCCCGATCCGATCAATAAAATCTGGACAAAAGGAAGGGGCGTGGGGTATACTCCCGCAACCTCAGAGATGAGAGAAACGACATAACTGACGAACACACAAGGAGTTAGGGAAGAAAATGGCATTAGCAAAGACGAAGAAAAAAGAGATTATTTCGAAATACAAGACCAGCAAGAATGACTCAGGGTCCGATGAAGTGCAGATCGCCCTTCTGACGGAGCGCATCAACGGTCTTTCCGGGCATTTTGAGAAAAATGTCAAGGATCACCATTCGCGCTATGGACTTATCAAGATGGTCAGTCGCCGCAAAAGGCTTCTAAAGCATCTTCAAAATGAGACTCCTGAAAAATACCAGCAGATCATCGCTCGCCTTGATCTGAGGAAGTAAATTCCTCGTTTCAGTCTTGTCCTTGTCTCTGTTTTAATTCCCATAAAGGTCGACAAGGGCTAGTCTGATTACCTTAACGAAAAGAATGAAAAAATCAGGCTTGTCCTTATCTTGAATAAGTCCCAACCTCACAAGCGAAAGGTATAACCTCACATGACAAAGATCGAAAAAGTTTCCACTCAGATCGGGGGCCGTGAAGTGTCCCTGGAAACCGGGCGCATGGCCAAACAGGCCCATGGCGCAGTGCTCGTTCAATGCGGCGGGACCGTGATCCTGGCAGCCGTGGTCGCCGCAGCTGACAAGAAAGAAATTCGCGATTTCTTTCCGCTTACTGTGGATTACCGCGAACGCACTTACGCCGCCGGGAAGATCCCGGGCGGCTTTTTCAAGCGCGAAGGGCGTCCTTCCGAGAAGGAGATCCTGACCTCGCGTTTGATCGACCGGCCCATCCGTCCGCTTTTCCCAGAAGATTACCTTAACGAAGTGCAGGTCACGGTCACGGTGCTCTCGGTCGATGGCGAGAACATGACCGAGATCTTCGCCATGAATGCGGCTTCGGCGGCGCTCATGATCTCGGACATTCCTTACACGACCGCTCTTGGCGCCGCACGCGTCGGGCTCGTGGACGGGCAGTTCATTGTGAATCCTACGCACCAAGAACTCGAAAAGAGCGCTTTGGATCTCGTGGTCGCCGGGACGCTTGAAAAGATCGTGATGATCGAAGCGAGCGCGCAGGAGATCTCCGAAGGGCAAATGCTCGAGGCGCTTAAAATAGGGCATGAAGCGGTCAAGAAGGCCGTACAGCTTCAACTGGATCTTGCAAAAAAGGCCGGCAAGACCAAAAAGGCCGTGAAGCCTATCGAATTTCCGGCGGGTATGGAACAAAAGATCAAAACCGCGATCGGCAATGAATTCGAAAAGTTGTTCTCTCAGCCCGGCAAGGAAGCGCAGGAAGTGTTCTTGAAGGGTCTTTATGAAAAGGCCCTTGCTGTGTGCGATACCGAGGCCGAAGGTTTTGACGAGGCGCTCGTAAAGATCGCATTCGCACGGCTTGAACACGAAAAGATCCGTGATTTTGTCCTTTCCACCGGGAAACGTCCGGACGGGCGCGGAGAACGCGACATCCGAAAGATCACCTGTGAGATTGACATTTTGCCGAGAACCCACGGGTCTTCGCTTTTTACACGCGGGCAGACCCAAAGTTTGAGCGTGACCACGCTTGGTACGGGCGATGATGAACAGACCATTGATGCCTTGGAAAAAGAATACTCCAAGCGTTTCATGCTCCATTATAATTTTCCACATTACAGTGTGGGTGAGGTCGGGCCCAATCGCGGCACAGGCCGCCGTGAGATCGGTCACGGGGCGCTCGCATCGCGGGCGCTCGAACCCATCCTTCCGTCCCAGGAAGATTTTCCTTACACCATCCGCCTTGTTTCCGAGATCATGGAATCCAACGGGTCGAGCTCCATGGCCACGGTTTGCGGCGGGACACTCGCGCTGATGGATGCTGGGGTGCCTGTCAAGGCGCCGGTTGCGGGTATTGCGATCGGACTTGTGACGGACAAAAACCGCTGGAAAGTCCTGACGGATATCGCCGGGATCGAAGATCATTTGGGTGATATGGATTTCAAAGCCGCGGGAACTCGTGAGGGACTTACGGCACTTCAGATGGACATGAAGATCGACGGCATCACGGAACCTCAGCTCAAAGAAGCGTTCGATCAGGCCAAGCAGGCGCGTTTTAAGATCCTGGACATGATCGTGGCTTGCATCAAAACGCCGAAAGAACTTTCCGAGTACGCGCCGCGCATTACGACCCTCAAGATCGATCCTGAAAAGATCGGCATGTTGATCGGCCCCGGGGGCAAGAATATCCGGAAGATCGTTGAAGAGACCGGCGCCAAGATCGATATCGAAGACGACGGCCGCGTCTTTATTGCCGCAGTGAGCAGCGAGTCTTCGCAGGCCGCCATCTCGCGCGTTCAGGCTGTGACCGAAGACGCCGAGATCGGCAAGATCTACGAGAGCACGGTCCAGAAGCTCATGCCGTTCGGTGCATTCTGCGAAATTTTGCCGGGGAAAGATGGGCTTTGTCATGTTTCCGAGATCACTGAAGGATTCGTGAAGAGCGCCGGGGATTATCTTCGTGTAGGCGATAAAGTAAAAGTGAAGGTTCTCAGCATCGATGAACGAGGCAAGGTGAGCCTGAGCATCAAGCAGGCGATGACGGAACCTCTCCCGATACTTCCCGAGAATCAAAGAACGGTTGTCGAAGCACTGCCTCCCAGACGCGATCGTGACGATCGTGGCGGAAGAGGCCGGCCTCGCCGGTAGGATGGAGGGGGTTAGGCGCTTTTAAAAAGGCGCCTGGCCCTTTTATTTTTTCCCATGAACGAAATGAACATAGAAATTAAAACCTTACCTCATTTTGAAGGCCTTCCTCTCCCGCAGTATCAGACCGAGGGCGCGAGTGGTATCGATCTTTTAGCCGCTTGCCAAGAGCCTGTGACCATTCACCCGGGGGAACGGGCGCTAGTTCCCACGGGGATTCTTATCGCCCTTCCCAAGCATCTTGAGGCCCAGATCCGTCCCAGGAGCGGCCTTGCGATCAAACACGGGATCACACTCCTCAATACCCCAGGAACGATCGATTCCGACTACCGTGGCGAGATCCAGGTCATTTTGATCAATCACGCGAAAGAGACCTTTACCGTGACACGCGGTATGCGGATCGCCCAAATGGTCCTCGCCGAAGTAGTTAAGGCGAAGCTTGAGGTAGTCGATAACCTTGGTGGAACGTGTCGGGGCGCCGGCGGTTTCGGCCATACCGGCCATTAAAACTAGCGTATAGTTCATAGGGTATAGAGGGTTTAGAAACAACACGCCTTAATTTTCATTTTTATACCCTATCCGCTGTACCCTAAATCCTGAAGTCATTATGAAAAAAGAAAGAGTCAACGAGATCTGGGGCGTTTTTTTCCTTTTGCTGGGGCTTTTCACTTTTGCAAGCCTCTTTTTCTACCACGCTGAGGATATCACGTTCTATACGTCTCATCCGACGTCCCCCGTGGCAAATTACGCAGGTGTTTTTGGCGCTTATCTCGCGTTCGGACTTTTTCTCGTCTTTGGCATCAGCGCTTTCGTGATCCCACTTGTCTTCCTGCTCTGGGCGGAATGTTTTTTTCTCCAAAAGGTCCCCGAGCGTAAACTTTTTAAATTCGTCGGACTTGCCATCGCGCTTTTTTCGATCGCGACGATCATCACGATTACCGTGGGGCCTCAACAACGTTTTACCTATGGTGGCGCGTTCGGATATGTGGCCGGAAATCATCTTTTGCGTTATTTTGGCCGTCTTGGGAGCTATATTTTAGCCGGCTCCGCACTTCTTCTCTCGCTTCTTCTGGCGACGGATTTTCTCCTCTATCCCTTGTTCCGCGCGATTCTTGAAAAATGCCAGATATTTTTCAAAAGTATTGCCGAACGGTTTTCTCGCAGTTCTAAAAAGAACGGGAATGTCACCTTTTTGAAGAAAGAACAGGATAAACCATTCAAGGAGTTCAAGCAGAAGGAGAAAGAGAAGGAAAAAGAAAGGCCGGCTCCGCGAATTCCGGACATTCCGCTCAAGATCAAAACCTATCAACCTACGGCGGGCATGACCGACGATAAGGTGAAGGTTGAAAAGAAACTGAAAGAAGATCTGAAGGAGCTCGCTACAAGACCGGCGGTGCAGCCCGTGGCGATCAAGACGGAAGCACCCGATAAGGAAAAAGAGTCTCCGGCCGGCTCCGGAGAGGAAGCTTTTTTTAAGGGTGTAATCGGTTCGCAGATCAAGGCGGATGTGAACTATCAATTTCCTCCCGTGGATCTCCTGAAAAGACCGCAGGAGGATGTGGTCGGCGGAGGCGACGATCTCGAAGCGAATTCCAAGGCCATTGAAGCGACGCTTGCCGAATTTGAAATCGAAGTGAAGGTGGTCGAGGTGGAACAGGGGCCAAAGATTACGCTCTACGAGATACTTCCGGCACCCGGTGTCCGTGCCAATTCGATAGCAGCCTATGAAGATGATATCTCGATGGCGCTCAGGGCAACGAGCATCCGGATGATCATTCCGATCCCCGGGAAGCAGACGATCGGAATCGAAGTCCCGAATTCTATGTCGCGGCCGATCCTTGTGCGCGAGATGATCGAAAACCCCGATTTCTGTTCGCAGAAATGCATGCTGCCTTTGATCCTCGGAAAAGATACGAGCGGGAGGCCGATGATCGCAGATCTGGTTTCCATGCCCCACATCCTGATCGCGGGAACCACAGGAAGCGGCAAGACCGTTTGTATTAATTCCATTATCGCCGGATTTCTCTACCACTGTACGCCTTCTCAGCTGAAGCTGGTCATGGTGGACCCGAAAATGGTGGAGCTTGCCGTTTACAACAAGATCCCCCACATGCTTTCTCCGGTGGTGACGGACGTGCGCAAGGCGGCGAACACGCTCAATTGGGTTGTGATGGAAATGGAAAAAAGATACAGGCTTTTTGCCGCGATCGGCGTGCGGAATATTGTGGGGTTCAACACCCGGGAACTTTCCGAAGAGGGCATGAATCAGGTTGAGTCGGCAGGGGATTCCGAGCATGTGATCCCGGCCTCGATCCCTTACATTGTGGTCATTATTGACGAATTGGCGGACCTCATGCTCGTGGCGCAGGAAAAGGTGGAGACGGCCATCACCCGACTTGCGCAGCTTTCCCGCGCGGTCGGCATCCATTTGATCCTCGCGACGCAGCGCCCCTCCGTGGATGTGATTACCGGCGTTATTAAAGCGAATTTTCCGGCCCGCGTTGCGTTCAAAGTGGCTTCACAAGTGGATTCCAGAACGATCCTGGATAACAAGGGGGCCGACAAACTATTGGGACGCGGGGACATGCTTTTCATACAGCCCGGCAGCGACAATATGATCCGGGGGCAGGCGCCGCTCATTGAGGACGAAGAGATCAACCGCATTGTGTCTTTTTCAGCCCAACAGGGGAAACCGGAATATCATAACGAGATCCAGTCCGCGCAGAACACCTCGATGCCAGGTGGCGGCGGAGAAAAAGATGATATGTTTGATGAGGCGAAGCGCATTGTCCTCACCACGCGTCAAGCCTCGACCTCCTATTTGCAGAGGCGCTTAAGGCTCGGGTACTCGCGTGCGGCACGCGTCGTGGACCAACTAGAAGCCGCAGGAGTGATCGGCCCTCAAGACGGCGCTAAGCCCCGCGAGATCCTTCTTCCGAATCCCGCCGGCGATTACGCCGAAGCCGCCCCCGTCGATCCCGGATCCACCAACGAAGGTAACGCTTAAGATAGGGGATAACAAGGTCGTTCCCCTCTATTCGTTGAATGCGCCGAAGGCGAGTCGTTTCCCGTTTCCCCTCAGTGATTTTTTCGGTATAATACCGCCACTATGTTATCCATTGAATTACTTTCCATTCTATGTTGTCCCGAGACCAAGCAAGACCTGACGGTCGCGGACGCGTCTTTGATCGAAAAGATTAATCAAAAGATTGAAAAGAGCGAACTCAAAAACCGGGGCGGTGAAGTGGTTGTTCAAAAGATCGAAAGCGGGCTCGTTCGCGCCGATAAGCAATACCTCTACGCAGTTCGCGGGGACATTCCCGTCATGCTGATCGACGAAGCCGTTCCGCTTGCCGGGATCCTTTAATCTTTTATTTTCCGAAACATCTCTTATGGCAAGCCTTTTAAATCTACAAGTTCCCAATAACGAAAAAAAAGTCCTGCTCCACTCGTGCTGCGCTCCTTGTTCCTGCTCCATCCTCCAGCGTATGATCGAAAGCGGGATCGAGCCCACGGTCTATTTTTATAATCCCAATATCTACCCCAAAGAAGAATACGAGCATCGCAAGAGGGAAGTGACTCGCTACGTTCAAAAAATAAAAGTGTCTTTTGTGGACGCAGACTACGAGATCGACGGATGGCTTGAGGCCGCACAGGGTCATGAGGAAGACGTTGAGCGGGGGAAGCGATGCACGGTCTGTTTTGAGATGCGTCTTGGAAAAACCGCCGCTTACGCAGCAGGGAATGGCTTCAAAGTCTTCACGACGAGCCTCGGCATTTCTCGCTGGAAAGATCTCGAGCAGGTGAATCATGCGGGAAGACGCGCCGCTTCTTTATTCCCGGGACTTATTTATTGGGAACACAACTGGCGGCTTTACGGCGGGCAGGAACAAATGGAACGGATTTCCAAGGAAGAAAATTTTTACCGTCAAAATTATTGCGGTTGCATTTACTCTCTTCGGGAATCTATTCGCCGGAGTCTCGCCAAGCGCTTCGGAGATCAATCCGCGCGGTAGAGAAACACGTTAGCTTTTTCGAGAGCTCACTTTTTCTTGCCGACCGTGAAGGCCTGACCGAGGAACTTGCCGGTCGCATAATAGGCGCTCGTGCTCGGATCGAACATGAAGGCCTTCATGTTTTCAGGGTCCGGAAAGCCTTTTCCATTGAGGGCCGATTCCTCCGCCTTGACATCCTTGATCTCGCCGATGAACTGCGTGTGGGTGCCCAACCTGTGGGCTTCTTTAAGGGTGCATTCCAATACGAGAGGGAATTCTTTGATGTAGGGAGCGTCCACGAGATCGCTTTTAACAGGCGTAAGTCCCGTGGCCTTGAACTTGTCCTCGGTCTTCCCGGAGACAATCCCGAAATAATCTGCCTCCTTCATGTGTTTTTCGGAAGGGATGTTCACCGTAAAAGCTTTTTTCGCCATGATGTTCTCATAGGTCTTCCGGTGGTCCCGCACCGAGATTGTGACACAAGGCGGTTCAGAGCAGGCGATGCCGCCCCAGGCCGCGTTCATGGCATTGGGAACGCCTTGGATGTCATACGAACCGATGATCAGGACGGGAGTGGGAAAAAGAAGTGTTTTAGCGCCGAGCGATTTTTTCATACATCACCTCAGAAAAGTTTAGCGGCCTTCGATATTGAGAACCTCTGTTTTTTTCTTCAGGAAACGGAAAATAAGATAAAAGACGAGGGAAGTTCCGAAGAAGATCCACCAGAAAGATGCAATTCTGTGGTCCGGTTTCGTGAAAAGATCCGAAGCGATCCCGAGCACAGTGAGTGCCGAAACCATGCCGAATTGCGTCGAGTGCTCGCGGCGCAGAACGGTCTTCCATGCGTACGGAAGAGCCGGTTTTTGCCAGCTCGAGAATTTTGGAATAAAGACAGGCGTTTTGAGGGACCATTCCACGAACGTGGCCCCAAATTTCTGACGCAGGAATTCTTCTTCCGTGAAAATGATGCGCTCATAGAAGATCCAAAAGATGGCGATCCCTGCGAGTGCGAACCACCAGACCTGGATGAAAAGAAGAAGTCCCATGATGATGAGGAAATTTCCGAGGTAAAGAGGATTGCGGACCATCGAATACAGCCCTTGGGTGTTTAGGCTTTCAGCCACTTGGCGCGTGGCGTTGCGCCCTGAAGTCCCTAGCGGGACATAGCCTGCTACAAGGCAGCGCACACCCAGCCCCGCGAACGATGTGAGGATGCAAATTGTCTTCCAGAGATCGCCGGAAAAACCGCTAAAGAATGGATGAGAATATTGAGAATCCAGAAGCGCAGCTACGACAAGAGGACCTACCAAAAGAGGCAGATAACTTCTGTGGCGGAAAAGGAACGCGCCCTGCTTTTCATAAGTTTCTTTAAGAGCCATAAAGACCTTTCAGGTTCTAATACTTTTGAAAAATAAAAAATACGGCAACAGCTATAAAACCAACTTATCGATTTTATTCTAATTCCTCTTTCGGGAAAAAGACAGTTCTAAGACTTTTTTCTGGAATGCAGCCACTCCCTGAGGATAGGAAGCACCGAAAGGATGATCACGATCACGATGACATAGTGCACGTTCTTTTCGATATGGGGGATCTTCTTCCCTAGAAAAAATCCCAAAAGGGTCATGCTGGAGATCCAGAGGATGCCGCCTGCAACGTTATAAAAAAGGAATTTTCCGTAAGCCATTTTCCCGACACCCGCAACCGTGGGCGCAAAGGTCCTGACGATCGGGACGAACCGGGCGAGCACGATCGTTTTGGGGCCGTATTTGTCGTAGAACTTCTGCGTTCGGACCAAATGATCCTTGTGAAAGAAAAAAGAATCGGTACGGCTGAAAAGCTTCGGGCCGAAGTGGTAGCCGATCCAGTAACCGGTGCTATCGCCGACAATGGCGGCCGCGGACAGGAGCGGGATCAGGATCCAAATATTGAGAGCGCCGTCCACAGCCGCGAAAAGCCCGGCTGTTACGAGCAGAGAATCTCCCGGAAGGAAAAAACCGGCCAGCAGCCCCGTTTCGGCGTAGATGATGATCACGAGGCCGAAATAGCCGCCCCAACGGATGAGTTCCTGAAAGTTATAAAGTCGCGAAAAAAATTCATGCAACCATTCCATGGAAAACCTTTCAGACCGTAGACTGCAGACCGAAGCCAAAACCCCGAAGATTTTTTGCGTTGTCTCTAGTCTCGATCATTTATTTAAAAGAAAGATCCCGGTATTCTGCTGATCCCTAACGGGGGTGAATCCGGATGGTGTTCTACTCCCGAGTTTTGATAATATCAAGTTTTTGCCACAATTGAAAGAAGAGTCCGGGTTTAAAGCGAGGGAGAGGCTCAAAGCCTTTTGGGGTTGCCGCATAAAGAATTTTTTCTCTTAGAAGCTTTCGTAAAATTCGAGAGCCCATAGCCGATCGCGCATCTTGTTTTTTTGCGATCGCGAGCGCCTTGGAAAGAGTGATTTCCTTTGAGTGGAATAAAAGCCCTTTCAGGAAGTTCAAGATGCGGGTTGTGATGAGAAGCGTGTAAAGATCCTCCCGTTTGAAATCTTTGGTCTCGATTGCCATCGCCGTGAGGCGCGCCTTGTAGATATCCGTTTCAGAAGGCCCGCCGAAGCGCCGGGCGATGGGGGAATGGGGAGTAAGATAAAAGGGGGAAGCTCCCAGGAGTACAGGGAGTTTGGCGTTAAAAAGAAGAGTTTTGATCATGGAAGCGAGCGTGTCGCCCGGGAGTCCGAGGATCTGGTAAACGACGATCTTAAAACCAAGGGCTGTCGCATGACGGATGACTTCGCGGTATTTTTTGAGCGGGCCGGGTCTTTGGACCGTCTTGAGCAAGCCCGTGCTCGTGCTCACAAGCGAAAGATTCAAATGCGTGAATCCCGCTTGCCGCATGAGCTTGAGGATGTCGCGGTCCAGGGTCCAGTAGCAGACCCCGTTCATGGCAAGCAGCTGGATGTCTTTTTGGGGGAATGTCCGGATCAGTTGCCCGCAAAGCTCCCTCATTTCCTTCCTGTCGAACGTGAGGTTGTCGTCCTCAAAATCAAAGACGCGGTAACCTTCGGCGTAGCGCTGTCTGATCTCGGCGAGAATATTCCCCGCGGAACGCCGGCGGCATTTGCGTCCGAACGTCTTATGGACCGAACAAAAAGCGCAGCGGTAAGAACAACCCCGGGAAGTGATGATAAAACAGAGGGGTTTCTTTTCGAAGAGGTAATGATCCTGGGGAAGATCGGAAAGATCGGGAAAGGGCAAGTTTTCGATCGGGTAGTTTTCTTTCCGCGAATTCAAAACCAGCCGGCCGCGTTTTTTATATCCCAGATTCGGAACATACTTGAGATCTCCGCCATCCCGCAAGACTTTTAAGAGCTCCACGAACGGCTTTTCACCTTCGCCTCGGATCACGAAGTCGATCGCAGGATGGGAAAGCATGTGTTCGGGCATGGCTGAGACCTGAGAGCCTCCGAGCAAAATGGGGACTTGGCAGCGTTTCTTGATCGCTTCGGCACAGCGCAGGACCTCACGGCAATAAGGGGCGAAGAGAGAGGCGATACCCACGAGATCGGGTTTTGCTTTCGTGACCTCTCCGGCGATCGTGTCAAAATCTGCACCAAAATGATAATAATGATGGAAGGTCGAGAATGGGCTTTTGTCATCCCTGGAATAATAATCTTTTAAATAGGCAAGCTCCCGCGGAAATGCGATCGTCCTGCGGCCCCAGCCGTGATGAAAGTCCTTGATGGTGATCCGCACTCCGGGAAGGTGTTTTTGGGCGGCAGCTTTAAGATGCGCCAGGCCGATCGGTTGAAGACGGATATCCGTATTGTAAAAGTCCTGGACCGGAGGCTGTAAAAGCAGGACCTTCATAAAAAAACGTGCAAAGCGCAAAGTTCCACGCTCAACGCACTCGTCTTTCGTTGTGCGTTGCGCGTTGTGCGTTGCCGGCCAGAACGAGACAGTGTTCCAAATCATCCGGCAAAGGAGCCTCAAAAGTAAGATTCTTTCCAAGGGTCGGGTGGGGAAGAGCCAGCCGCCAAGCATGAAGGAACATCCGTCGAAGATCAAGAGCCTGCCGCAGTTCCTTGTTCAGGGTAAAGTTCCCGTAAATCCGGTCGCCGGCCACGGGGTGGCCGCGATAAGCCGATTGCACGCGGATCTGATGCGTTTTTCCGGTCAAAAGTTCAATCTCCAGAAGCGACAGATTGAATTTCGGGAAATACTCCGTCATTTTGTAATTCAAAAAAGCATTGGGCTTTCCTGAACAATGGATCGCCGAGCGGACGCCACCGAAGGATCTTTGTTCCATGAGCGTATCGCGCCATATGCCGTGGGGCGGCATGGGCCGCCTTGAGACAAGGGTAACGTAGCTTTTCTTGATCGCTCTCTTTTCAAAGGCGTTCCGGCAGACCGCGGCGCTTTTCTTGTTCTTTGCGGCGAGAAGTACTCCGGAGGTGTCCTGGTCCAGGCGATGGATCAGCCATACGGGGCCTTGAGGTGTTTGAAATCGGCGGCTCCCAAGATCATAAGAACCTTCAAAGGCAGCGCCGGAACCTCTGGCTCCTGGATTCGGATGCGAGAGAACCCCTTCGGGCTTGTTGATAACAAGAAGGTCGGCGTCTTCAAAGAGGACCGGGCATCGTGTGAAAGAAGAGTTTGTCATGGGGCTCAAATCAGGAACGGTTGCAGGGCGTTGATGAGATAACCTGTAAGGATGATGCTCGTCGCGGTGATGCCGAAAAAGATCGCGATGAGAGGCAGTTTCATGGCCCGGCGAAGCATCACGGCCTCCGGAAGGCTCAAGGCCGAGATCGCCATCATGAAAGCAAGGGCAGTCCCCAGCGGAACGCCTTTTTGAAAGAGAACGACCGCGATCGGAACGATCGCTGCGCAGCTTCCATACATCGGGACACCGACGAGCGTCGCGATGGGAACCGAAAAAATGCCTGTTTTTTGAATGATGCCTTGGATCATTTCCTGTGGCACATAATTATGGATCAAAGCGCCAATGCCAACGCCCAGGAGCACCCAGAGCCAGAGTTTCTTGATAATGGAGACGGCTTCGCCCAATCCAAAAGCGATCCTAGACCTTAATCCGAAGGAAACGTTTTTTATTGGAGCCGGTTCGACGGCGGGTAGCATATCTTCAACTAAATGGATCTCAAGCTTCATTTTGCCAAGCATGATGCCGCAAAGGATCCCGAGGAACATGCCGCTCAGGACATAAACCGTCGCGATCTTCCATCCGAAGAAACCGAGCATGATCACCACAAGGTATTCATTGATCAGCGGGGAAGTGATCAGGAACGAAAAGGTGATCCCCAGGGGGATCCCGGCTTTGATGAAACTCAGAAAGATCGGGATCGAGGAGCACGAACAGAACGGTGTGATAGCACCAAAAAGCGAGGCGAAAAAATTCCCCCACCCTTTTTTCTCTCCCAGCCATCCTTTGACCTTTTCGTGGGGAAGGAATGTTCTGAGGAAGCCGATTCCCGCGATCATCACGAAAAGCAGGATCAGGATCTTGAGGGAATCGTAGATGAAAAAAGTCATGGTTTCCGCCCAAAGCGCGCCGGGAGAAAGCCAGAGAACGGAATAAACAAGCCACTCGGCGGCTAGCCGCAGCATGAATCTCCGTCCAAGTCTTTATTTTCTTTTTGAGGATGGTGACTTGGACGGCACTGATTACCTTTATTTTGGAATGAAAGAGAATCAGTGCCGTTGTCGTTCTTGGAGCCGCAGCAGGGGCCGGCCTTTTTTGCCTTGTCTGCCAGCTTTTTATCGAGCGTTTCGAAGAGCTTCGCGAAAAATCCTTTTTTCTTTTCTTCTTTATTATTCTCTTTTTCCATAAGGAGACTTCTTCCTCCGCGGAAGATGAGGAAATTCAACTCCCGCAGAGGCGTCGGAAGGATTAACAGCAGCAGCAACCGGATTTCTTCGCTGCTTTTTTCGTTTTTTTCCTCGCTGCTTTTTTTGCTTTCTTGGCCATAACGTCTCCTTTGATTTGAATTACGGTCACAGTTTGTTAAAAAGCATCAACATCCCGATGGCAACGAACGCTGTTGCGCCGCCATAACGTATGAACTCAGGCTTGACGTATTTTGCCAGAAGAGTTCCGATCACAACCGAGATCAATGTCACAAGCGCGTAGCTCGCGATCGAACCCAGGAACACGGAAAGTGGCTTCCCGGTCTTCGAGGCCATGGTGATTCCCACGAGCTAGGTTTTGTCTGCGAGTTCCGCGAAAAAAATGGCGCTTAAAGTAGCCAAAAAGACGTTCCAGTCCATAAATCCTCCTTGGGGGATGAACAACGAAACGGATTATACCATAAAGCGTAAGGGATACGACCCGGAGATGCGAACAAGGCTACGGGGTACGCTAAAAAGAAAGATTCAGCAGGATCCCTGCGGTAAGGCTTACGAGGATGAGGAGGCCGATGATTAGGGCATTTTCCCTTCGGTCTTTGTTCTCTTTAAGGAGGACCAGCATTCCTAAGCCGCCGCTTGCTGAGAGACCTGCGATCGCGGAACCGAAGGAGATGCCGCCTTTCAGATAGACCTCGGTGATTGCGACCGAAGCCGCGCAGTTCGGGATCAGGCCGACGAGAACGGCAAACAGGGGCTGAAAGAAAGAGCCTGCGAAAAAGACGCGCTCCAGACCCGCTTCTCCGGATCTTGAGACCAGAAAACCGATCGCGAGCGAAACCGCGAAAATAAAAAATAAAATTTTTAGTGTATGTTTCAGAGGAAAAAGAAAAAACGTTTTCCAGCGGGGGATCTCCCCGCCGTGAGCATGACAACTGCAGTGACGGTGCCCGCCCTCGGGGATCACGGGAGGATGTGCCGCATGCGGTTCTTGGGAGGTGTCTCTTTTAAAAATAAGATCAATCGTGTATCCGGCGATCGTCGCGAGAATTACTTTTACGAGCAGAAGCCAAAGGACCAGCGGGGCTTTATCATGCTGGGCGAGGATGACCGGGGCCGCTTCATCCGAGGTTGAAATGAAAACGGCGAGAAGCGTGCCGAGCGAAATACACCTGCGGGCATAAAGCGTAGCCGCGATGACCGAGAAACCGCATTGGGGGATACAGCCGAAGAGCGCTCCCAAAAGGGGCGCAGCGCCCATCCGGTGGCTGATCTTCTCTCCGATGAAAGATTCCGACCGGTTCTCAAGGATCTCGAGCGCGATATAGATCCCCAAAAGCCACGGCAGCATCGCAAGCGTATCTTTGAAAGCATCCCATAAAACCGGATTCATTTTTCTTCCCGCTCCTTTTTTGTCACACCCATGTTACTTTGAAATGCCGTTCGAATCAAGAAAGCTCAATGGAGCCCGCGTACGGGGTACGGTGAACGGCGAACAAAAGAAATGCCCTGCGCCGTACGCCTTACGCTGTACACGTTTTGAGCCGTCTCACTTGCGGTTGGGGATCAATTCTGCGAGAATATCGACAGTTATGAAAAATTATCTTTGGAAATATTTCCTGCCGGGGATCCTTCTGATCCTCTGTGCGTTCTGGGCCGGGACCTTGCCGAGCATGGTCTTTTCGTTCCTGGGATTTCTCTCATTTTTTCTTGCAGGGGTAACATTGATCATTGAGGGGCGAAAGCGATGTTTCCCAGGCGGAGGAAAAGGAGGAGGGGTGGGAGAGTGAAGGAATCATTGAAAGCTAGGGTGGCCATTCGTAGGACGCCTGCTTTTCCGGAGGTTCAATGACTTACTTTAAAATTTTGAATATCGTGCTGGGAGCGTGGATGGTCCTCGGAGGAGCGTGGGCGGCTTTTTCCATGGAAGGCTTGAAGCGGCTTACCCTGAAGCTTTATCCGGAAGCTCGCCCCCGTTGGATGCCGATCGTGGGGGCGCTTGTGTTAGCCCTTGTGTTATGGACCTGGGCTGAATTTGCGAAGGCCGCGAGCATGGAGAATTTCGTGGTGACCCTGGTGATGAGTCTCGGGTTGGTGAAAGTCGCGCCGATGGTCTTTTTTTACAAAAAATCTCGGAAATTCCTGATGGCACTTGTAGAAGAGCCGCTCGCGTTCCGTGTGGTGGTCTTGAGTTCCGCGGCCGTAGGACTGGCGCTTTTGATGATGGGGTTGTTCTTTTAATTTCTGGCGCTACAGGTCTGAGTGAGGAACACTGCCTGGTCGTGATTGACCTCGAAGAATCCCGGGCCTACTTGAAAGTCCTTCTGGAGTCCGTTGTTTTCCTTGACCGCCATTTTCCCGCCCTTAGAAGATACCAGATACGGCGCGTGATGGGCCAGCACGCCGACAAAACCGTTTTCCGTGGGAAGGAATGTGTGGAAAACTGTTCCGTCATAGGCAATTCCCTGCGGCGTGATGATCTTGAGTGAGTAAGATGCGGGCATTTTAGGCAGTGACCTTTATCTTTTCGTAAGCTTCTAATACGTCCTCAATACCACCCGCCATATAAAAGCACTGCTCGGGGAGATGATCAAGCTCACCGGCAAGGATCTTTTTAAAACTGGTGATCGTGTCCTTCAAATGGACATAACGGCCTTTGCGTCCCGTGAACGCTTCCGCGACAAAGAAGGGCTGCGAGAAAAAGCGTTCGATCTTGCGCGCGCGCATCACAAGCTCTTTATCTTCCGGCGAAAGTTCGTTGATCCCAAGGATCGCAATGATGTCTTTCAGGTCCTTGTAGCGCTGGAGGATGCGCTGGACCTCGCGGGCGATATCGTAGTGTTCCTGCCCGACGATGCGCGGGTCAAGCATACGCGAAGTAGAGGCGAGCGGGTCCACAGCCGGAAAAAGGCCCTGTTCCACGATCTGGCGCGAGAGCACAGTGACGCCGTCCAAATGCGAGAACGCGGTGGCCGGCGCAGGGTCCGTGAGATCGTCGGCCGGCACGTAAATGGCCTGCACCGAGGTGATCGATCCCGATTTTGTGGACGCGATGCGCTCCTGCAAAGCTGCCATTTCGGTCGCGAGGTTCGGCTGATAGCCGACCGCGGACGGCATGCGGCCCAGGAGCGCAGAGACCTCGGAACCCGCCTGCGTGAAACGGAAAATGTTATCGATAAAAAGCAGGACGTCCTGGTGTGCTTCATCGCGGAAATATTCTGCCATCGTGAGGCCCGACAAGGCCACACGAAGACGTGCGCCGGGAGGTTCGTTCATCTGGCCGAAGACCATCGCCGTTTTTTTGATGACACCAGATTCCTTAAGCTCAAGCCCGAGGTCGTTCCCTTCGCGCGTACGTTCTCCAACACCGCAGAAGATCGAAACGCCGCCGTGCTCGGTGGCAATCGAGTGGATCAGTTCCATGACGATCACGGTCTTTCCGACGCCCGCGCCGCCAAAAAGGCCGACCTTGCCACCCTTCGGATAAGGGGCCAGAAGATCGATGACCTTGATGCCGGTCTCGAGAGTCACGGAAACGGGGAGCAATTCTTCAAAAGAGGGCGGCGCGTGATGAATGCTGTTTTTCTTCGCCGGGTCTTTGACATTCCCTTGTTCGTCGATCGGTTGTCCCAGAAGATTGAAAATACGGCCCAGGGTTTGTTCGCCCACGGGAACGGAGATCGGAGCACCAGTGTCCTCCACCTTCATGCCACGCACAAGACCATCCGTCGAAGCCATGGCGATCGCACGGACAATGTTATCCCCGATATGCTGGGCAACTTCCAGGACCAGGGTCCGGTCCGTCATCTTCACTTCCAGGGCATTCAGCATCTTCGGCAGTTGCTCCGCTTCGAATTCGATGTCGACACTAGGGCCCATGACTTGAATGATCTTACCGAAATTCATCACTCCTCCTTGCGCAACGCACAACGGAAAGCTTCTATTTTTTACGTTGCGCGTTGCCCGTTGAGCGTTGTGCTAATTTTTTAAGGCTTTCGAGCCCGAAACAATCTCAATAAGTTCTTTGGTGATAGCAGCCTGCCGGACCTTGTTCCTTAAAAGAACAAGCGTGTCGATCAGTTCTTTCGCGTTCTCGGTGGCCTGGTACATGGCGTTCATGCGTGCCATTTGCTCCGAGATGAGGGATTCTATAAAGATCATCCGTGTTTTGGCCGCGAAAACGAGCGGAACAAGCCGCGTAAACAAGACCTCCCGGCTGGGTTCCATGATATAGAGGCTTGCCGTCTCGCCCGGTGTGTTGCCGTTTGTTTCCCAATTGAACGGAAGGAGTTTTCCAGTCACGATGCGACTAACGGATTTTCCCGTGAAAGGGGCGTAGATCGCGTAGACGGCGTCCACTTTTCTTTCCGTAAAAAGCGTTTCAATCAGAGAGCTCGTTTGCGCAATAACGGATTCAAGTTGCGCGGTCTTGGTATCCGTGAAAGTCCGGTACCACGTATGGCCCGCGCGCGCAAGGGCGTTTACGCCGTGTTTGCCGACTCCAATGAGGAGGGGCGTCTCGGATCTGCTCTTTAAGAATTTTTTGGCTTCCTCGATAAGATTTTGATTGTACGAACCGCACAGGCCGGTGTCGGACGTGATCACGAGAAGGGCGGTCGCGCGTTCTTCGCGCGCTTCGAGCAAAGGGTGCTGGAGTGGAATATCCGTGGCGAGCAGACGGTTCAGGACGCCTTCCAAGGACTGGACATAAGGAGTTGCTTGCTCGCGCAGTTTTTGAAAACGCTTAAGTTTCGCTGCCGCGACCATTTCCATGGCCTTGGTGATCTTCTGAGTGCTTTCAACACCGCGGATCCTGTTTTTTAACGCCCTCAGTTGGCCGCTCATGATCTTGCCATCCGCCTTCCGTTATTCTTTATCCCGTTTTTCGAAGGTTTGTTTGAATTTGATAATGGCTTGCTTCAGATTCTCTTTGAGAGCGTCCGAAAGGACTTTTTTCTCCGCGATCTCCATGAAAATTTCATGATAATTCTTGTCGATGAAATCCAAGAGGTTTTTTTCAAAGCCCCGTACTTTGACAGGCGGGACATCATCCAGCAAGCCTTCGTTGCCCGCGAAAATGCTTACGACCTGGCGCTCGAGAGGAAGCGGATGAAGGTCAGTTTGTTTCAGGATCTCGACCATGCGCTCGCCCCGCGTGAGTTGGTCCTTGGTGGCTTTGTCGAGATCGGTCGCCAGCTGGGCAAAGGCCTGGAGTTCGCGGTACTGGGCGAGCGAAAGACGCAGCATCCCGGCGACCTGTTTCATGGCTTTGGTCTGCGCGTTTCCGCCGACACGCGAGACCGAAAGACCGACATTAATGGCCGGGCGCACGCCCGCGTAGAAAAGATCGCTTTCCAGATAGATCTGTCCATCGGTGATGGAAATGACGTTGGTCGGGATGTAAGCGGAAATATCGCCGAGCTGCGTTTCGATCACGGGAAGCGCGGTAAGTGATCCGCCTCCCATGTCTTCGCGCAATTTGGCCGCGCGTTCAAGTAATCGCGAATGAAGATAAAAAACATCTCCCGGATACGCCTCGCGGCCCGGCGGCCTTTGAAGGAGAAGCGACAGCTGGCGGTAGGCGACCGCATGTTTTGAGAGATCGTCGTAGACCACAAGCGCGTGTTTGCCGGTGAAAAGGGACTCCTCGCCGATCGCGGCGCCGGCATAAGGCGCGAGATACTGAAGGGAAGCGGGATCATCGGAAGAGGCAGACACGATCGTGGTGTATTCCATGGCGCCGTATTTTTCTAGAATTTCCGTGAGCGCCACCACGCTTGATAATTTCTGGCCGATCGCGACATAGATACAATGAACGCCCGTGGTCTTTTGATTCAGGATCGTGTCGATCAGGATAGCGGTCTTACCGGTCTGGCGGTCGCCGATGATGAGCTCGCGTTGGCCGCGGCCAATAGGGATCATTGCGTCGATAGATTTGATACCGGTCTGCAGCGGTTCTTTGACCGGCTGGCGCTGGACGACGGACGGGGGCAAGCGTTCGATCGGACGCGTTCTTTGCGCGATGACCGGCCCTTTGCCGTCGAGCGGTTCTCCAAGCGGATTAATAACACGGCCTTTTAAAGCCTCGCCTACCGGGACTTGCGCGATCTTGCCCGTGCGTTTGACCTGGTCGCCTTCTTTGATATTACGGTCTTCACCCAAGATGACGACACCAACGTGGTGAGGTTCGAGATTCAGCACCAGGCCCGTCGTTCCATCATGGAATGTGACTAGCTCGCCGGCCATTACTTCGTCGAGGCCATAGACACGGGCAATTCCGTCACCCACCTGGAGTACGTAACCCACCGATTGCATTTCGAGTTTTGTTTCGTATTTCTGGATCTCTTTTTGAATGGCTTGCGTGACTTCTTCGGGTTTAAGCATTAGGCGATCCCTTCTTCAGTGGAGCTGAAAAGCTTTTGTCGGATCTCATGAAGACGGTTTTTAAAACTGCAGTCGATCTCTTTGCCAGCAAAACGCAGGATGAATCCGCCCAGAATGCCGCGGTCGGTCCTTGGGATCAAACGGATCTGGGAGCGGAGTTTTTGCGTAAGCGTGACCTTGAACTTTTCCAGAACTTTGGCAGAAAACGGCACGGCGGAGAACATCACCACTTCCTGGATGCCTTGTTTTTTCTCAAAACGATCGTGGAAGATCTTTTGGATGTCCGGCAAAAGCGCAAAACGCTTTTTATCGATCAGAACACGGAGAAATCTTTCCAGAAGTCCCGTTTTTTCTCTGGCAAGGGCCCTCAGTGCCAAGGCGAATTTTTCCTGGTTCGTGAGCGTAGGATTTACCATCAGGAGCAGGACCTTCGGCTGAGCTGCCAGGATCTTGGCAAGCGCATGGAGCTCGGCGTCTATTTCGGCGAGGCGCCCCTCCTTTTCCGCAAGTCCAAACAAGGCGTGGGTATAACGGCCTGCGGCGATGTCGTTGTTCATAGTTTCTTCTCAAGCTCCCCGAGGATCTCGAGCGCCTTTTTCTCTTGTTGGGCGGCGTCCATCTTTTCCGTCAGGATCTTTTCCGCGACGCGGATCGAAAGATCGGCGATTTCCTGGCGGAGCGTGAGCCGCGCTTTTTGGATCTCGAGCTCTATATTGGCTTTTGCTTTTTCGAACGAGGTCTGGGATTCCAGACGCGCCTTTTCCTGGATCTCACGCGCGAGGCGGCGGCCTTCTTGGACGGCTTCCTGCATCTTCGCGCGGGCCTCTTCTTCGATTTTCTGAAGATGCGCGAGGTAATCCTTTTGCAACAGAGCGACCTCTTGTTTGGTCTTTTCGATCCCGCCCCACTCACTTTCAAATCGCTCACGCCGGGCCTGGATGATAGCGAGAAGCGGTTTCCATGCGAACTTCTTGAGTGCGAAGAACACGATCAAAAAGGCGACGAGCTGGACGAGGACTTCGGCGAGATGGATGTTCTCTTGAAAGAATTCCATAAACGTTTCGCGTCTAAATCTTTCCCATCAACACAAAGCCGAAGATCAGCACATAAAGCGTCAACGCCTCGATCAGCGCGCATCCGGCCATCATGTTGACCAGGATCTTCTGCGAAGCCTCGGGCTGGCGGCCCGTGGCGTCCATGGCGGAGGCAACGGCTTTACCGAGACCGAGCGCCGATCCGAACGCCGTGATGGCGAGTCCGATCGGAAGTGCAAAACCTAATGCGACGTGTGAATCCATGATAATTCTCCTTACGTTGAGTGTGAATGAGCAGGACTCGATGATTTTTCGGATGCCGCGTCATGGTCCTCGTCATGTTCGTGCGGCAGGATCAGTGAAATATACACGGTCGAGAGCAAAAGGAAAACAAAAGCCTGAATGAAGCTGAAGAGGATGACAAGGACATTGGCGAAGAGTTGGAAAAAGAACGGCAGCCAGTAGTACATCACGTTAAGTTCCGCGAATTTGTAAAGCAGCTTGTCCTCGCTCGAAACATTGGCAAAAAGACGAAGGGAGAGGCTCAAAGGTACCGCGAAGAACTCAATGCTCAAATTGATGACGAGCATAAGCGGGATGAGCACAATCCCCAGGACCCCAATGGGGTTCCCGGCGAGGTGCTTCATATAATTGACGAAGCCGTGTTCTTTGATGCCGACCCATTGGATGTAGACCGTGGTGATGAGCGCCAAAGCGATCGTGGTGCTCCACGCACTGGTCGGCGATTTCATCAAAGGAATAAGTCCGAGCCAGTTCTGGAGAAGAATATAAATGAACATCGTACCGAGAAAGGGGACATGTTCCATGCCCCGGGGTCCGAGAATGCCGGTGACGAATTCGGCAAGGCCTTCCATGACGAGTTCCCAGCGGTTCTGAAGACCTTTGGGGATAAACTCGTTTTTTCGTGCGGCGCTAATCGATCTAAAGACAATGAAACCCAGGACTAAAAATGAAAAGACGAGATTTTCCCAGGAGAACAGAAAATGAACCAAGTGGGATTTTGGAAAAAAATGTTCCAGGATCGTGATCAGGTTCGGGAGCTCTCCGGCGGTTTGCTCGTGGGCTTGTGCCACGGCTTGCACGGCGGCCGTCACATGCTGTTCAGTGATGTTCATAAATCTTTTTTCTCGCTGCTTTTATATAAAAGCTTCAAAATTCGTACGGTTTGAATGACTGAACCGGCGAGTCCTAGAAGCACGAATGCCAGGGTGGTGCCTGGGGCCCAGCCCCATTTTCCGATCAACCACTGGCTGATCAAATAACCCGCGAAAGGGCCGCTCAGAAGAACCATGGGCAGGGTCAGCGCCAGCCCGAGCATCCAAAAAAGCTTTTGAAGATCTTTCTTGATGGTGTCCAAAGGGATCCGGGATGGGTCCACACCCAACTTACAAGGCTTCTTTCATCTGCAAAATTTGACGGGCGGTATTATCCAGCAAATCATATTTCTTTGCAAGGAAACTTGTGAGGAATGTCGTAAGCTAATGAAATGTCCCCTTGCTCTAGCACATGAAATGTCCCCTTCAACCTTAGGCTACAGTATGCGTCAAAACCCCGACATCAGGAGGCTTTATGACGCGATACTCTATGGCCGCTACGGTGAAGGCTATGA
>JBDRCT010000016.1:0-23664 GCA_043821445.1 Candidatus Omnitrophota bacterium
TTCATAGCCTTCACCGTAGCGGCCATAGAGTATCGCGTCATAAAGCCTCCTGATGTCGGGGTTTTGACGCATACTGTAGCCTAAGGTTGAAGGGGACATTTCATGTGCTAGAGCAAGGGGACATTTCATTAGCTTACGACAGGTGCGTGGCATGGGGTAGTAACGCCTCCGGTTTCGGAGTATAATTAAGACCTGCACCTATGTGAAAAGCCGCCCCGTAGACGGTTTTTCAATGGGTCAAAGGATCAGGAGGCTCTATGGGCGAACACAATTGTTTGTACTATCACTCTTTAGAGGACTTGTACAGTGTCGCCGCCAATTTTTTGGAGGATGGGATCAAGAAGCATATGCTTTGTTTGTGGATCATCCCTGAAGAATTTGGAGTCGAAGTTGCCCAGGCGGCTTTGAAAGAAACGCTGAAGGACGTGGATCAGTATGTCAAAACGGGCCAATTGGAGATACGGGAGTTTCACGACTGGTATGTCCCCTCGGGAAAATTCGATCCGGCAGAGGCCCTGAAGGCCTTTACCCAAAAAGAGAGCCAAGCTTTAGAGCGGGGTTTTAGCGCTTTTCGTACGATCGGCGATAGCTCCGGGTTTTTGACCAAAGACAGGGAAAAGCTTATTGCCTACGAAAGCTCCGTGGCAAAAGCCATTGCTCAAAGCAAAACCTCTGCTTTGTGCACCTACGCGACGGAACAATTCAGTCGCGAGGAGATGAAGACCCTGAGCAAGTATCACGACATTACTCTTTCCAAACTTCACGGCACACTGAGTCTTTTCAGATAAAAAGCCGGCGTCCTCCGCCACAAAACGTCGGCGGGCAGGCGGGAGTGCCGGGCTCAGGGTGTGGGGCACGGGGAATCATGATAAAAACAGCAGAGATCTTTTATCTTGCTTGTTTCACAGCGTCGCTTTTGCCGCGGCCGGTCTTAGCGGAAGAGAACGCGTTCGTCTTGGCGCGGCAAAAGATGGTGGACGAACAAATCGCCCTGCGCGGCGTCCACGATGAAAGAACGCTCAACGCCATGCGTAAAGTCCCGCGCCATTTGTTCGTTCCGGCGTCTCTTCGCAGCGCGGCTTATCTGGACCAGCCCCTCCCGATCGGCCGCGGGCAGACGATCTCACAACCCTTTATCGTGGCCTACATGACGGAGAAAGCCCTTGTCGGACCGGAGGACCGCGTGCTTGAGATCGGAACAGGCTCGGGATATCAAGCCGCCATCCTTGGCGAGCTCGCCAAGGAGGTCTATAGCATGGAGATCATAAGAGAACTTGCCGATGAAGCGACCGGTAAATTGAAACAGCTCGGATACAAAAACGTAAAGGTCAAACGGGGGGACGGCTATCAGGGATGGCCCGAACATGCGCCGTTCGATGTGATCATGGTCACGGCGGCGCCCCTCGAAGTTCCGGAAGCCTTGCTGGAGCAGTTGAAGGTCGGAGGGCGGATGGTGCTTCCCGTGGGAGGCTCTTTCCAAGAGCTCATCCGCATTACACGAACGGATACGGGTTTTGAGAGGGAGTCCCTGATCGCCGTCATTTTTGTTCCGATGAGAGCGGGGGAGTGAGATCGGAGGGTACGTGCCACGACCCGCGAACCGCCTGCAAAAAACCGGAGAGAAAGGGCCGTGACGGGTTTTTTATGGGCAACCTTATGACAAGAACCAGAATCGGGATCTTTTTCTGGATCGCGGTATTCTTTTTTTCCGGCACGGAGGGTCCGGCCATGGCAAAAACCCGGGAAATAAAACTGCCGCAACCCGCAACCCGGGGGGAGACCTCGCTTGAGGAGACGATCGCCCGGAGGCGTTCCGAAAGGACGTTCAGCGATCAAACGTTGACGACCGGGCAGGTCGGACAATTGCTTTGGGC
Organism: Candidatus Omnitrophota bacterium; assembly: GCA_043821445.1. GTDB lineage: Bacteria > Omnitrophota > Omnitrophia > Omnitrophales > Aquincolibacteriaceae > Aquincolibacterium. The sequence goes on from JBDRCT010000016.1 coordinate 1,875, forward strand.
GGCGCAGGGTATCACGGGGACGTCCGAAGGGCACAGTCTGCGAAGCGCCCCCTCCGCAGGCGCTTTATACCCCATGGAAGTCTACGCGCTGACGCAAGACGGCGCGTATCGTTATGTTCCCCAAAAACATGCGCTCGAAGTCTTGGAAGAACGTGATCTTCGTGGCGACCTGAGCCGCGCCTGCCTGGGCCAGGACCCGGTCCGTGATGCGGCGCTCGATATTGTCATTTGCGCGGTGTACGAGCGGGTGACCGGAAAATACCGGGAGCGCGGCAAAAGATACGTGGACATAGAAGCGGGCCACGTGGCCCAAAATGTCCTCCTGCAGGCAGTCGCAATGGGGTTGGGCTCGGTTCCCATCGGCGCTTTTGATGACGGCCAAGTGAGGAACCTATTGAACCTTCCCAAGGAGCAAATTCCCCTTTGCGTCATTCCCGTCGGGTACGGAGAAAATAAAAGATGACAGGCATCAAGGGATTGCCTGTCCCCTGAGTTCCGGGAGTGCCGGGTTCGCGAAAGTGAGTGTTTATGCAAACCGGACGTCCCGTTTACCAGCGCCGTTCGACAGAAAATAGAAAGAGGAAAAAGAGTCTATGACGGATCAGAGGCCGCAAAACTGCTGGGAATTTTGGGACTGTCCGAGGGCCACAAAGATCCAATGCCCCGCCTTTCCGTCAGCCGGCAGGAAATGCTGGGAAGTCGCGTCCTCTTTGCAGAAGGTGGGCTATTCCAAAGCAGAGGGCAGGGGCTTGCTCTTCTGCGTCAAGCGATGTCCCTGGTTTAAGTTGATGAACCCGCAACGGGCATAGAAGAGCAGGACCGGGACTCCCGGGAGGCACTTATGAAGATAAAAAATTTCAGGACTGTTTTTTTTGCCGTGCTGATGATAGGGACCGCGGCGGGGACGGGTCCCGTAGGCACCGCGGGCGAGGGGACGGAACGGACCGCGGAAGAAGCACTCGCACTGCTCAAAGAAGGGAACGCCCGCTTTGTCGCCATGAAGAGGGAGTATCCCGGCGAAAATAATGCGAGGCGGGAAGAAACCGCCGCGCAGGGGCAGAAGCCGTTTGCGGTCGTGCTCGGGTGCTCGGATTCGAGGGTGCCGGTGGAAATGATCTTTGACCGTGGGATCGGGGATATTTTTACCGTGCGGGTCGCGGGAAATATCGCCGTGGACAGCAGTGTGATCGGTTCTCTGGAATACGCGACCGGTCATTTAGGCGTGCCGCTTCTTGTGATCCTGGGCCACACGCAATGCGGAGTGGTGGGGGCCGCGGTCTCGGGGGCGAAGCTCGAGGGGAGTCTCCACGATATTCAGCAGCAGTTCGAACCGGTCGTAAAGCAAGTGAGGCTGGAATATCCGGAGCTCAAGGACCCCGCGCTCACGACGGAGGCGGCGAAACGGAACGCGTTCCAGGTGGAAAGGGACCTCCGGGCCGAAAGCGAAGCGATCCGGGACCTGGCCACCCAAGGTTCGCTCAAGATCGTTCCCGCGCTCTACGATGTTAAGACCGGCAAGGTGGACTGGCTCGAAGAAAAATAGAACGGTATCTTGTACCCTGAACGAAAGAAAGGAAGGCCATGCTCAAAAAAACGGTTTTGATAGCACTCCTTGTGGCCGCGATCCTTGTCCCTTCGGCCCTGGCATTCCGCGTGGGGGACTCCAAGTGGGGCGATACCCGGGACCAGGTCACGGAACGGCTTACCCGATTGGGTTGGAATATTCTCCCATCCTCCTTTCCGCAGATGATCGAGGCGGAAGCTTTTCTTGCGGGAGACCCCTGCCGGGTCCAGTTCATGTTCAACAAGAACCTGCGCCTCAGCAAGATCCGGACCACCTGGGACACCACGCAGGTCGGTGCCGGACTCAAAAAAGAGCTCACCAAGGAGTACGGGGCTCCCCACCATGCAGGAGACTACACCCGGCATTATGAATGGTACGGTTCGTTCAGAGGAGAAGAGATCGTTCTGGATTTTTTTGACCGAGGCACCCGCCTGACCTTTGACGGCGGGAACGATTACCGGTAGTCATCACAAAACAAAAGGAGGTCTCTCATGTTGGTCTTTCTGGCAAAGCTGATCGGACTGGCGGTGGCGGGTTTCGGGCTGACGATCTTCGTCTCGCCGAAGTTCGTTCAAAAGGTCTTCAATTTTATAAAAGAAGGAAAACGTATCTACTGGGCGGGGGTGTTCCGGTGTCTGGTCGGGTTCCTCTTGCTCCTTATCGCCTCCAAGAGCGCAGTGCCGGTCGCGACGGTTTCGGTAGGAGCGGTCTTTCTCTTAAGCGGGATCATCGTATTCGCCTGCGACCTGGAGAAGCTCAAGAATTTTCTCGTCCACTACAGTGAGATGCCCGTCCTTGTGATCCGGCTTCTCGGTCTTGTCGCCGCCTCCTTCGGCATCCTGATCTTTTCGATCGTTTAAACGCGGGAACATGGGACTCGTTCCACGGGACACGTGGTCCATGGTGTGTAATTCGAATATGAAAGAAGGCAGCCATGAATTTTCCCGAATGGATGAAGTTCTGTCAATGTAACGGAACGCAAATTTGCCCGTTCTGCCAAGTGCTGACCCTAATCGGCGTTGCCCTTATCAGTTGTCTTTTAGGTTATATACTGGGAAAAAGAAAGCAAAAGACGGGGAACGGGTAACGGGTAAAGAAAAAAGAAAAACAGGACTCGGAAAACGGGGAACGCATGCGGATTTGCGATACTGAAAAGATCCCGATCAAGATGTGGCTCGACGACATCGAGGAAGGCGCCATGGGCCAGCTCCGGAACCTCGCCAATCTTCCCTTCGCTTTCAAACACATCGCGGTGATGCCCGACAGTCATCTGGGATACGGGATGCCCATTGGCGGCGTGCTCGCGACGAAAGGCATGATCCTTCCCAACGCGGTGGGCGTGGACATCGGTTGCGGCATGTGCGTCATGAGAACAAGCCTTGAAAGTCTTGAGCGGGAGATGCTGAAAAAGATCCTGGGAGAGATCAAGGCGGCGGTGCCCGTCGGTTTTAACCATCACAAGGACCGGCAGGACGATTCTGACATGCCTGGCAGAGCGTTCCCCAAAGGCGTGGTCTGCGAACGGGAATACCGGAGCGCGATCTTCCAGGTCGGGACGCTCGGGGGCGGGAACCATTTCATCGAGGTCCAAAAAGGTTCGGACGGGGCTCTTTGGATCATGGTCCACAGCGGGAGCCGGAACCTCGGGAAACAGGTCGCGGACCATTACAACAGGATCGCGATGCGTTTGAACGCGAAGGGGCATTCTCCCGTTCCTCCGGAACATCAACTCGCTTATCTTCCGGAAGAAAGCGAGGAGGGACAGGCTTACATTCAGGAAATGAACTATTGCGTGGAGTTCGCCTTCAAGAACCGGAAGCTCATGATGGAAAGGATCGGCGAATGTTTCTTGAGGCACACCGCCTGTTCCTTCGAGCCGCTCATCAATATCGCCCACAACTACGCGCGCAAAGAGCATCATTTCGGCGAGGACGTGTGGGTCCACCGGAAGGGAGCGACTTCGGCGAAAAAAGGGGAGGCCGGGATCATTCCCGGCTCTCAAGGCGCTTTCAGTTATCTCGTCCGGGGGAAAGGGAACCCGGAAAGTTTCGAGTCCTGTTCTCACGGAGCGGGCCGGCGGATGGGAAGAAAACAGGCGGAAAGAACGCTGAATCTTAAGGAAGAGATCCGCAAAATGGACGAGCGGGGAATTTTACACGGCATCCGGAGCGCCCATGAACTGGACGAAGCGCCCGGGGCTTATAAAGATATTGCCGAGGTGATGAAACACCAGTCCGACCTCGTGGATATTTGGGTGGAACTCTCGCCGCTGGGGGTCGTTAAAGGATAAAGATGGAGGGTGGAAGGCGGATGGTTTAACACCCTCCGATATCCGATTTTCAAAGGAGAACGCATGCGGTTCTTTTTCGGGTGTCTCACGGCGATCGTTCTTTTCGTGGTCGCGGTCCGTCTTCTTGAAAGGCTCAGCATTTATTTTCCGATAAAAACCCTCGAAGCGGATCCCCGGGCCTTGGGGCTGCTTTACGAAGATGTTTATTTTGAGACCGCCGACCACAAACGGTTGAATGGCTGGTACTTTCCGGTCCCGGGCGCGGCCGAGACGCTGCTTTTCTTTCACGGCAACGCGGGCAACATAAGCCACCGCATCGAGAAGATCGTTCTTCTGCGGGGGCTCGGCCTGAGCGTGTTCATTTTCGATTACCGGGGCTACGGCAAGAGCCGGGGCACCCCTTCGGAGGCCGGGTTTTATAGGGACGCCGACGCCGCCTATGAATATCTTACTAAGAAGCGCGGTCTCTCCGCCGGGCAGGTCGTTCTCTACGGCGAATCGATCGGCGGCGCCGTGGCCGTCGATCTAGCCTCCCGCAAAGAAGTGAAGGCGCTCGTCACGGAAGAGACGTTCTCGTCGGTCAAAGACATGGCTCCGCTCATTCTCCGATGGGTCCCTCCTTTCGTGTTCGGGTCGAAGTTCGACTCACTTTCCAAAATCAGGAACGTTCGCTGTCCCAAACTGATCCTCCACAGCCCGGACGATGAGATCGTGCCCTACGCGTTGGGGGAGAAGCTGTTCGAGGCCGCGGGACCGCCGAAGCAGTTCCTCAGGATCCGGGGCGGGCATAATACGGCGTTCCAGGAATCGGAACAGGCCTACCTTGACGGGATCGGCGATTTTTTAAAGCACCTTCCCCGCTGATCCGCAGATGACAGACCACGGACCCAAGAAACAGGCGCGACCTCTTTTTTCACCTGAAAATCGTGCCCGGTGAGGAAGCCACGAAATATCCTGCCGGCTTGCGGATAAAATAAGTGTCGTTGCATACGAAGTAGGTGATTTTTCCAACGCTCACCCGCAAAGGCGCAGTCAATGTGCGGAAGGCCACGCCCAATGGTGCGCGCACCCATTGATACCCGAAGAGCGTGGACCGGAAAAAAACGCCGTTCCGGTGATAATAAACGACGTTCGCGGCCTTCAACTTGCGGTAGCCGGCCGGCAGGCGACGCACGTAATAGACCGGACGGTGAACGGATGTGATGTGGGACCTTCGCGTGTCGTCCGGGTTACGGCCCGGGGTCCCTCGCTCCACGGCCTCCGCCGATGGCGTCCACCCGGAAACGGTCATCACGAGAACGATACCAAGAACGCTTAACATTTTTTTCATGGAAAGGACCTCCTTCCTGCTTTTGAAGCTTCTTTTGCCCTCTAAGACAATGAAGGGAGCCCGGAAGTTCCGCGGAAATGAGGCGCGATCCACGTCATTTCGGGGACTCGGGGCTAGAGATCCGTAGAGCAGCATCGTTCAAAAATTTTCAGACTTGCGGAAAACGTTGAGACGTTCGCACTGGATTCCAATAATCCAGTACGGCTTCGGCGAGATTTTGATCGTCTCGTCCGATCCGCGGCGGGCATCAAGATTCCGCGGGCGATATCCGATAATAGAGTCAAATCCCCATGCTTTGAAAAAGGGAGAGGCGGGTTGAGCGCTTCGTGGGGTTCATGCCAAAACACGGGGGATGGAAAATATGAAAAAGGTATTTTTTGTATCATGTGTTCTCGCATTTATCTTGATCGGCTTCGTATGGTTTACCGGAGAGGTCTCGGGTAAGTACACTCCTCCGGTCAAGCTTCCGGGTGAGATTCTTGTCGGCAAAGTCGATTCGATATCGGTACGGGACACCTCACAAGGAAAAATCCAGCAAATGACGATCCGGGACCGGGACGGGATCCAAATAGTTTTTGTCCTAGCACCCGACGCCACCGTTACGGGGAAAGACGGAAATCCGATAAGCTTGAGTTGGATCAAGGGAAATAAGGTTTCCATAAGATACGTGATAGCTTCAGACGGTTTCACGCAGACAATCAAATCGGTCCAGGTGCTTTAGCGTAACTCCCGGGACGCGTAGAACGTAACGGAATGAAGCAAGTTATCTGTCCCTTTGGAACTCGGCATCATTCGACAATCCGCTTTCTCTGGTATGCAATCAAAATGAGGTCTATACTACCCGCCAATCGAGGGAGACTCGCCATGAAGAAGACGTCCTTTTTATTAGTCGTGGTATTGATATTAGGATTCGGGATCGCATCGAGGGTGTACGCTTACGAAGGATACGAAGCGGGACGTGAGTGGGGCAGGGAACATGGGATCACGGATACCGACTATAACAGTGCCGATACAAGCGCCTTTGCCGAAGGAGTGAGACAAGCCGCTAGAGAACAGCAACAGCAGCGGGAACAAGCAGAATAAACGCAGATTACAGACCGCAGTAACCGCCCCGTTCGCACGCCGCATTTTTCCCTCAGGGTATTTCTTGATGTGGATTTTTTTTTGATGTAGTATTCGTGCCTTCTTCATTTAACGGGCGGAGAGACCAAGAAGAAATGAGCGGATTCAAATATCCGAAAGTCAAAGCAGTCATTCCAAAAACAAAAGTAAAGTTCGGCGGCAGGCTTCTCGTGATCGGCTGCGGGGGCGTCGCCCAGTGCGTTGTGCCGCTTGTTCTGCGCCACTTCAACATGCCGGCTTCGAAGATCACGATCATGGATTTTACGGACCACCGCGCGCGCGTCAAAGACGCCCTGAAGCGCGGCGTGAAGTACGTCTTCGACAAGGTCACCCAGGACAATCACAAAAAGCTTCTCGCCAAGTACGCGGGCCCGGGGGACGTGATCATCGATCTCGCGTGGAATATCGATTGCTGGGAGATCCTGGATTGGTGCCGCACGAACCGGGTCCTTTATGTGAACACCTCGGTCGAGGAATGGGACCCGTACCGTGCTGATAAGCGGACGGACCCGACCCAGTACACGCTTTATGCCAGGCACATGAAGCTCCGCAGGCTGATGGAAAAAAAGTGGGGGCGCGAGAAAGGCACCACGGCGATCGTCGACCATGGCGCGAATCCCGGGCTTGTGTCTCATTTCACAAAAAAGGCCCTGATCGATATCGCGAAGAAGATCCTCAAAGAGAAGCCTTCGGACCCGCGCGCCAAGGACCTTACGAAATATCTCGAAGAAAAAAATTTCCCGAAACTCGCCCAGACCACCGGCGTCAAGGTCATCCACATCAGCGAGCGCGACACGCAGATCACGGACGTCCCGAAGCAGGTCAATGAATTCGTGAACACGTGGTCGATCGAAGGTTTTTATGAGGAAGGCGTGGCCCCGGCGGAGATGGGATGGGGGACCCACGAAAGGAAGCTTCCCAAGGACGGGTACGAGCACAAGGAAGGACCGAGGAACCAGATCTGTCTCGGGACGCTCGGCATGAACACGCTGGTCCGGTCCTGGGTGCCGTGCGGTGAGATCCAAGGGATGGTGATCCGTCACGGGGAGGCGTTCAGTCTTTCGGACCGGTTGACGGTCTGGGAAAATGGGAAAGCCGTTTACCGTCCGACCGTTCATTACGCCTATTGTCCTTCGGATGCGGCGATCCTTTCACTGCATGAGCTCCGGATGCGCCAGTACAAGATGCAGGAGCGTCAGCGCATTCTTGCCGACGACATCACGGAAGGCCGCGACGAGCTCGGCGTACTTCTCATGGGACATGATTTCAAGTCCTGGTGGTGCGGCAGTCTTCTCGATATTCATACCACGCGGAAACTTGTGGCGCATCAACAGGCCACGACACTGCAGGTCGCGGTCTCGGTCGTCGCCGCGGCGCTTTGGATGATCCAAAATCCCAAGGAAGGGTTCCTGCTCCCCGACGACATCGATCACGAATTCATTCTGAAATTCGTGATGCCTTACATCGTTCCTTTCGTTTCCATTCCTTCGGACTGGACGCCGCTTCAGAACCTTAACAAGAAATACATGAAATTCGGTTCCGAAGCCCCGGGAGAAGAAGACCTTTGGCAGTTCAACTCGTTCCTCGTAAATGAAAGAGTGTAATTTCTGATGACACAACTCGTTCTGGACGTTCCCGTTCAAACACCTTTGCAAAAGCCCAAGACGGCCGAGGTCTCCGGGGTCGAGAATCTCATCCGGATGATGCTCAAGAAGCATAAAACCCCTTTCATGCTGATCCGCAAGAGCGTGCTCGAGAGACAGTTCGCCCGTTTCAAGAAGGCCCTTCCGGCAGTCACGCCTTATTACGCGATCAAGGCCAATCCGCATCCGAAGATCGTGAAGACCTTCGCGGAGCTCGGCGCGAGCTTCGATGTGGCGAGCGCCGCGGAAATGAAATCGGTCCTGAAGCACGGCGTGTCCCCGGGGCGCATCATTTTTGCCAACACCATCAAATCCAAGGAAGACCTTATTACGGCCCGCCGGAGGCGGGTGCGTCTCATGACCTTCGACAACGAAGCCGAGCTTTACAAGATCGCGGAGAATTTCCCCAAAGCGCACGTGATCGTCCGCATCCGGGTCGCGAACCGGGGGAGCGTGGTACAGTTGTCGCTCAAATTCGGCGCGGAACCGGACCAGGCTTTTTATCTTCTGCGGAAAGCCAAGGGCCTCGGGCTCGTGCCCAGGGGTGTGAGCTTCCATGTGGGGTCGCAATCCACCAATGTGGAGAATTATCTTCAGGCGCTCGAACTGACGGCGAATATTTTCCGGGAAGCGAAGGAAAACGATATGCCGCTCAAGGTCGTCGATATCGGCGGAGGATTTCCGATCCAGCACTTCGAGAATGAGATCGGCATCAATTTTGAGCGTATGGCCTCCGAGATCCGCAAACAGATGAAGGCCCTTTTTTCAAAACAAACGGAATTCATCGCGGAGCCGGGGCGCTTTTTCGCCGGTCCCGCGGGGATCCTCGTGACGCAGGTGATCGGCCGCGCGTTCCGTGACAACCAGAATTTCTATTACCTTAACGACGGTGTTTATCAGGACTTTTCCGGAATGGTCTTTGACCACTGCAAATACGAGTTCAAGACCCTGCGCCGTGGGGCCAAATACAAGACCACGCTCGCCGGACCCACCTGCGATTCCTTCGATATTCTTTCCAATAACGAGGAACTGCCCGAACTTTATGCGGGGGACGTGGTTTACGCCAAGAGTATCGGCGCCTACTCCTCGGCAAGCGCCGTCCCCAATTTTAACGGATTCGAGCCCGCAAAAATAATACTCGTCTAATTCTCGCTCAACACGCAAAACGCAACACCTGTTTTTCCGTTGTGCGTTGATCGTTGTCCGCCGGAGGACGGATCCGTCCTACGCATTGTGGCGGACGCGTTGCGCCCGCAGTCGATTTGGGGTAGAACGCCCCTCTACTATTTGATACAATACGTCCGCTTGTAACCAAAAGACCGGCAAGCCTTTACCCATCCCAACTTTGATTTTTTTCACATAAAGGGCAGTTGGGATGGCCCCAATTTCAACTTCGTCGAAATTGATAGGTATGGGGACCATGAAAAATTCTATTCCTTTCTACAAAATGGTCGCTTCGGGGAACGATTTCGTCGTGGTGGATAACCGCCGCGGGGTCGTGAAGGACGCGATTGCTTTTGCCCGGGAGGTCTGCCGTCCCCATCAGGGCGTCGGGGCGGACGGGGTCCTGCTTTTTGAGAGTTCCAAGAAGGCGAATTTCAAGATGCGGGTCCTCAATCTGGACGGGTCTGAGCCGGCGGCGTGCGGGAACGGGTTCCGCTGCATTGCGCTCTATGCCCATGATATTTTAAAATATTCTTCGCGCATGAATTTTGAATCCGGATCGGGGCTTATCGAAGCCGAGGTCGGGTCCGGGGACAACGTCAAGGTCCAGCTCATGAAGCCGCGCGTTTTTGAGATGGAGGGCGTTTTGGAGGTGCGTAAACACTCTCTTCATTACGCATTTCTTGATACCGGCGTGCCGCATGTGGTGATTTTCGTCGAGGGTCTCGAAAAAACCGAGGTTTTCCAGACCGGCAAGGACGTCCGGAACCACGCGCGTTTCCAGCCGTTCGGAACGAACGTGAATTTTGTGGAAGTGAAAAGTAAAAAAGAGATCACGGTCAGGAGCTATGAGCGCGGCGTGGAGAACGAAACGCTCGCCTGCGGCACAGGCTCCACGGCCTCGGCGGTCGTGAGCGTTCTCAAAGGCTATGTCGAACCGCCCGTCCATGTTTTGACGAAAAGCGGCGAAAAACTCCGGATCGACATGCGACGGAAAGGCAGCGAGATCACGAAAGTCTTTTTGGAAGGCAAAGCCCAATTCGTTTACAGAGGGGAATATTTTCTATGAAAAAAAAGAGATCTGTTTTTGAAGGTTCGATGGTCGCGCTTGTGACGCCGTTCCGTAACGGGAAGGTGGATGAGAAAGCGCTTAAAGGGCTTCTGGATTTTCATCTCAAAGAAGGGACCGATGTGATCGTCCCATGCGGCACGACGGGAGAATCCGCCACGATGTCGCATATCGAGCACCGCGCCACCATGTCTTTTGTGGTCGAGTACATCCATCACCGTATTCCGGTGATCTGCGGTTGCGGCTCGAACAATACGACCGAGGCGCTCGGCCTGGTCCAGCATGCCAAAAAGATCAAGGCGGACGGTGTCCTGGTCGTGACCCCTTATTACAACAAGCCGACGCAGGAAGGCCTGTTCCGTCACTATCAATATCTCGCCAGCCGCGCGGATATTCCGATGGTGCTTTACAATGTGCCGGGACGTACGGGGGTTTCCATCGCTCCCGAGACCGTGGCCCGTCTTTCCAAGATCGACACGATCGTCGCGATCAAAGAAGCAAGCGGTAGTATGGACCAGGCCGATCAGATCATGCAGCTTTGCGACCTGCCGGTCCTTTCGGGGGAGGATTCCCTGAATTTCCCTCTGATCGCGATCGGAGCGCGCGGCGTGATCTCGGTCGTTGCGAATATCGCGCCGAGGCTTGTGAAGAATTTGGTGACCGCGGCCCTGAACGGGAACATGGAGGAGGCGCGTTCGATCCATAAGACGCTTTACCCGGTCTCCAAAGCCGTTTTCATCGAAACGAATCCGATCCCGGTGAAAACGGCGCTCGGGATGATGGGAAAGATCAAGCCTGAATTCCGGATGCCGCTTTGCGCGATGAGACCCGAGAACGAGAAGAAGTTCACGGAGGTCCTTAAAAAACTGGGGGTCGTGAAATGATCAAACTCGTCATGGCAGGTGCTGCGGGGCGAATGGGAAAGACCATTCTTCAACTGGCAAGCCGGGACAAGGCCTTCAAGATCACCGGAGGGCTTGAACAACGCGGCCATGCCGCTTTGGGCCAGGACCTCGGGCCGGTGCTCGGCCGGGATCTGATGGGCGTGAAGATCACACAGGATGCGACCGCCGCGATGAAGCATGCGGATGTTCTGATCGATTTCAGCCATTTTTCGGCGCTTCCGGAAAATCTCAAAGCCGCCGTCAAGACACGCACAGCGTGTGTGATCGGGACCACGGGGATCCCGGCTCCCATGCTCTGGCAGATCCAAGCGGCTTCCCGTGAGATCCCGATCGTGCAATCCCCCAACATGAGCGTGGGCGTGAACCTGCTTTTCAAGCTGGCCGCGATCGCGGGAAAAGCACTCGATGAAAGCTACGATCTTGAGATCACGGAGGTCCATCACCGGATGAAGAAAGACGCGCCGAGCGGTACCGCGATGAAGCTTCTGGAGATCCTGCTCGAGGCCCGGGGTCGTGATATCAAGAAGGATGTGGTCTACGGACGCAAAGGCGAAACCGGTGCCCGTGAAAAAGGCAAGATCGGGGTGCTTGCGCTCCGGGGCGGGGACGTGGTCGGGGACCACACGGTATCCTTTTTCGGGGACGGAGAGCGGATCGAGTTGGTTCACAAGGCCTCTTCGCGCGAAGCCTTTGCCCGCGGAGCGCTTTTGGCGGCAAAATTCCTTGCGAAAAAGAAGCAAGGTCTTTATCATATGCAACAAGTGCTGGGCATAGCTTAGCAACGTTTCCTTTCCCTAAGTTTTTCAATGGGTTGCAACAAAAGAAAAAACTTATAGGCGATGAGAATTAAAAACTTTTTAATACTCTACATCGCTCTTTTTTTGTCCATAGCTTTTCCCTCTTTTGCCCAGGAAAACACCCCGGCCGTCGAAGCAAAACCTGCGGCCGGTTTTACAGCTCAAACCAAGCCTGTTGCCCAACCTGTCGCCCCACCCGTCGCGGGAATAAAATCCGTCCCGGTCCCGGCCCCGGCCGTTGGAATCAATCGTGCCTCTCAGCTTGAGGGTCAAGTCGAGCATACGACCAACCTTTTCGCCGAACGTTTTTTCGCCCCGGCCCCGCAAAAGCTTGATCATAAAATGAGCGAAGTCCGCGGATTCCCGGTCCTCAAGAGCCACTCCCGCGAGCAAGACGCCGAATTTTTCATCGTGACGGATTTTGGCGGCGGAGCCGTGAAGTCCCGCCCTCTTTCCGGTCTTAAAGATGTGAAGGCCGTCGACGACTACATTAAAAAGAATCTCAAGACCGCTACTTTTGAAGGTGTTGAAATACGACAGCTTTCCGTTCCTAACGTGAAAGGCCAGGTCACGGAACTTTTTTGGATCGGGAACCGGGCGTTCGCGTCGTCTGAAGAGGCTATGACCGCGATCATTGCGAGCAAATCAGATGTGGAGTTGCAGGGCGGTAATTTTGCCGAGGCCGTGCGCAGCGCACCGGTTTATGTGCCTGAGGCGGAAAAACCTATCGAAGTCAAAACACCCGCACAATTCAAAAAAGAAGAGGAGCTCATCCTTAAATTCACCGACCAACTGGGCATCGGGGAGAAGATGTACGGTGTCCTCCAGGGAACGCCTTGCGGCACGCCGATCACCTGGCAGTCCTTCGGTGAGACCAGCTGGCGCAAGACCAACCTCGCGGCCAAAGGCTTCGACACTCAAGTCGGTTACTGGACCAACCGCTTGGTCTTTAGCGGGATCCGCTTTCCTCTACATAATATCGATCCCTTTATCGAAGAAACGGTCAGTTTGCAATCCGATTCCGCGGATTACGCCAGCAATTTGCAGCTCTACGCTGGTTTGGAATGGCGGCCGCTTGCCCGCAATCCATGGCTCGTGAATTTTCAGCCGTTCGGTGGGATCCCGATCCTGGAGTGGATGCGTAATTACCGTTTCTATATCAAGTACGGCGATCAATTCAATATCAAAGATAATATCACGAACAGCCGGGACAACGATCTTATCTGGGGCCTTCAGTGTTACTACGAATGGGGCACAGAACTGCCGCCGCTTACTGAGACAAAACCCGAGGTGTTCTCGGATTACCTCCGCCAGTACGTTTGGGGCGAATATTTCGGGAATTACTTTGTTTCCAAGACCAGTTTCAGTTCCGAAAAAAGCTTCAACGCGTTCATCGCCAACTCCACGGTCATCCTGGGCATCAAGCTTCCCGGGATCCCTTTGCCGCACAACTATATCAATGATGAACTGGTCTTTATGCCGTACATGCGTTTCGAGCACGTCAATAACGACTCGTTTTCATTCTGGTATCAGAACCAATACTTCGTCGCTGCGGGTCTGAGGATCATGCCTTTCAGGACCTACCGGTGGAAAGAGAACGAATGGCTTTCCAAGACGGCGATCTTCGGCGAGTGGTGCGGCATCGGCGGGGCCCAGCGCGTCAAACAGGACGGGAAAGTCCCGAATCTTCCCAATTACGACCTCCGCTTCGGCGTCAAGTTCTCGAGCCGGCGGTTTTAATCGGAACACTATGGAACTTATGAATATTCGATTTTTCACAAAACAAAAAAAAGGCAGGGAAATAAAAACTCTTTTTCCGTTCCTTTGTTTCCTCGTTTGTTTTGTGAGTTTGAGCGTGCCGCTCGCTTTCGCGAACCTGCTCGGCAATCCCAGTTTTGAAGAGACAATCGGGAACGGCTCGGGCGGGAACTGGGACGATACGAACGGGACCACCCGTTTCACCAACGCTCCAGGATCCAAGCCGCCCGGGTTCTCCAATGTCCCGGATGGGGTTTTCGCGATCACGCAAGGCAGTCCCGCCGGGGATTTCACTTTTCAGGTCAAGGACGGCGTAAAGCCAGGGCAATATGTCACTTTCAGCGCTCTCGCGGAATCCAGTATCGCCGTGGGCGGCGGCGCGCAGGGCGGACAGCTTGTCATCGAATTTAAAAGCGTCAACACCGACGGTTCCGATACGATTATTTCCACAGCGTCTTCCGTGTTTATTACGCAGGGCAACGCCTTTCCCGGTCTCGGATATCAAACATTCACGGCGGCGGGCACGGCGCCTGAAGGAACCCAACGGGTTGTTTTTGTCCTCAGGACTTTCGGGGGCGCCGCGGGACGGGTTTGTTTTGACCTGGCCAACGGGGAAGTGAATCCGGCGAAGTTGACCGTGTCGGCCTCGAAACGGAATGTGGCGCCTGGAGATGCTGTGGGGATCAATGCCAGTTACAACAATGCTTCCGGGAATACTTTAAACGGAGTCGAACTGAGAGCCACGCTTCCGCACGGCTTCGACTATGTTGCAAAGTCGATCCGCTTGAATGGCCGCCAGGCCAGCTACCGGGATGGTTCCTTGATCATTCCTGTCGGGACCATGATTCCGGGTTCGGTATTCACGACGAGTTTTGTGATGCTGGTGACGAGCGGGGTCCAGATCGGAAAAGAGTATTCCATGGAATTTTCCATTGTGGGAGCCGGTATGCTCTCGGAGACGCAGGGCGTAAAGTTTTTTGTGCAAGGGGATCCGGTTTTTGAGCAGGGAACGATCATCGGAAAGGTCTTTAACGATCTTAACCAGAATACCGTTCAGGATAAGGGGGAAGAGGGGGTCCCGTGGGTGCGTCTTTACACGGAAGAAGGGATCGGGATCGTGACCGACGAGAACGGTCTCTATCACATACCGGGGGTGACACCGGGCCGCCATGTGGTGAAGATCGACGGACACAGTCTGCCCGAGGGAACGAAGTTCATCACGGAAGAGGCGTACCTTGTGAAGACCACGCCGGGCATTATGAATAAGGCGAACTTCGCGGTGTTGTTGCCGCCCTCCGAGATCCCTGAGAATTTCCAGAAAGATCTGACGGTGATGGTCACGCAGGGCGTGGATGTTTCTCAGCCGACCCTGGATATTCAGATATCCCCGGATGTCATGAAACTCGGAGTTGGGGTCCTCGAAAAAGAGCCGGCGTTCACGCTTGACAATAATTACGGGAAATTCATCAAAAAATGGACCGTGGAAGTCCGTGATGAAATGGGACAACCGGTATGGACCGGCTACGGGGTCGGGCAGATGCCTCCGGAAGTGATCTGGTCCGGGATCACGGAATCGGGTCTTTTGATCAGACCGGGGATTTATTCTTACCAACTCAAGGTCCGTGATGCGAAAAACCGCGAAGATTGGACCGCCCTTAAATTTTTTGAGGTCATGACCAAACAGGACCCGAAGGCGAAACCGAACTATCACCCCGAGATCCCGCCCATCGGTGACTTCAATCTTTTTAAGGACGGGAAGCGGAGCATTCCGCTTGTGGCGAAGCCCATGGTCCGTGTGCAGGGCAAGACCCAGCCCCAAAACAAGATCAAGATCAATGATACTCCCGTGACCGTCGATGGGGAAAGCGGTATGTTCCAGAAGGAATTTTTCGTGGAGCCGGGCGAATATAACGTGGCTGTTTCGGCAACGACGCCGGAGGGCGAGACCACGAGCTTCGCGAAGAAGATCAAGGTGAAGGACAGCACGTTTTTTATGGTGGCTTTGGGAGAAGAACAATTCGGCTTGAACCAAGCGAGCGGTGCGATGGAAGCCGCAGAATCCGAGGTTTATCGCGACGGGTTCCGCGAAGAGGGGCGCCTGTCCTTCTTTTTAAAGGGCAAGCTCAAGGGCAAGTTCCTTGTGAAGGCCAAGTACGACACTTCCGACAAACGTTCCGCACTTTTTACGAACCTCAATCCAAATGACTATTATCCGATCTACGGGGACCATTCGACGCGCGACTATCAAGCGCAGGACACGGCCCAGCGGCTTTTTATACTTGTTGAGATGGACCGCTCTTACGCCCAATGGGGAAGTTTCAAGACCGAGTTTAAGGATACAGAGCTTGCCACGTACAACCGCACACTTTCCGGACTGAAGATCAATTTTGATACGGTCTCAAGCACGGTCTATGGCGATCCGAAACGCGGGTTCAAGGTCTTCAGTGCAGACTCCTCGCACCGGGCGGACCATAACGAGCTTTATGCCACGGGCGGTTCGCTTTTCTATACGCGTAACCGGAACATCATCGAGGGCAGCGAAAAGATCCGCGTCGAGATCCGCGACAAGATCCAGAATATGACAATAGCCAGCTATGATCTTCAGGAAGGCATCGATTACGAGATCATTTATGGAGAAGGGCGCATCATGCTTTCCCGGCCTCTTTCCTCTGTGGCCGCAGCCGATACGATGACTTCGACCGATATCCTGGACGGCAGTCCGGTGTATTTGATCGTGGATTACGAATACGACCCCAGCAACGCGGTCCCTTCGATCGCGAATCAAGGCATACGGGCTTACACCTGGATGGGGGATCACGTGAGGATCGGCGCGACCGGGGTCCAGGAAAGCCGGCCCGGTTCGGATTATGACATGGTCGGCGTGGACGCCATGCTGAAATTCGGGCGTAATACAAAGGTCACGGCGGAATATGCTCGGACGATCAACCAACAGATGGGGACCTCGATCTCTTATGACGGCGGTATCAGCTATGCGGACATGGGCTCCTTGAACGGGAGGCATACGCGGCCTCAGGAAAGCGCTTATCTCATCCGGGCCTCTTCAGAGCCTGTTAAAAATCTGGAAACGAGCGGTTATGTCCAAGGCGTGGACCCGACCTTTTCGAACGGTTATATGCGGGACCAGGAAGGTTTTGAAAAATATGGCCTGGCTGCACGGTACAAGTTTACGGACAGTTTGGCTGCTCGATATCGTTTCGATCACAGTGCGGTTCTGAGCCAATTGATGCCGCTGGATGTTACGAACACCCAGGCGCCGTTCGAAGCGCTCGAGACCCAAACCGCGCAGATCGTTTACGATGACGGGAAGTATCTCGCGGAACTGGAATATCAGCGCCGCAATCTGGATTCGGTGCAGGATGTCGGGAGCCTGCTGCCCGATCTTACAAATCAGCTCCCTTTCAGGAACGGGGTCACGGGAAAACTGGGTTATCACATCAACGATCGCTTACTTCCCTATATCAAGGTCCAGGCCGCGATCGGCGGAAAGAACGATCATCAGTTCGGCGGTGGCGTGCGTTATGAGATCGTGAATAATCTTTTTGCCTATCTGGAAGAGATGATCGGACCTCTCGGGGATTCGACCTATTTCGGGTTTGAGCGCCAGCATGGGAACGGCGCCCGGAGTTACGCGAACATCCGTTCCATCGACCGCGGGATCGGGGACAAAACGCTTGCGACGGCCATCGGGAATTCATTCGCGCTCACCGAAAAATCGCGCATGTATTCCGAACGCGAATATTCGTCGTATCAGGGTAGCGACGCTTTTGCGGACATTCTGGGTTATGAAGGAAAGGCGGGGGATCATTGGGATTACGGGGCCAAGTATGAGCGCCGCCATTTGCAGAATTCCAGCACGCGTTTGCTCGATCAGGCGGCCCAGAATTCGCTTGCCCGGGCCAATGATTTTAACACCGCCGGCGCAAGCCTTGCTTATGCGAGCGGTAAGAAACTTCGCGCACGGACCTACTGGGAATTGCGCGGTGATCAAGATGCCCCGAAACTGGGACAGATCGTTACGCGCAACTCTTTGAGCTACCAGATCACCGAAGACCTTGGTTTTCTTTCCTACTTCAATTACGGGGATACCCGCCAATACGATCCGGACAACACCCCTGCGACCTTTGTGGAATGCAGCACGGGGTTTGCTTACCGTCCCATCAAGCTTGATAAGCTGAATTTACTGGCGCGCTACACTTACCTGAAAGACCTCGGCACCGGTCAGCAATACAACGGCACCCAATATAACGGTTTCCAGTTCGATCAATCGGCCCATATCCTCGCGACCGATGTGGCTTATGACGTGAACCGTTATTTCGGCTTGGTCGAGAAACTGGCTTTCAAGCGTTCCACGGTCAATACCTCTGCGGGAGATACCGTGTCTGTCAATACGTTCCTGACCGCGAATCGCATCAATTTCCATGTGACGCGCAAATGGGATGTGGCCCTCGAATACCGGATCCTGATGCAGTCGTACGCGTTGGACACTTTAAAGCAGGGTGCGCTGGTCGAAGTGGACCGCGAATTTTATGAATACGTGCGGCTCGGAGTGGGGTATAATTTCACCGACTTCAGCGATGATCTTCGCGACACGAATAGTTTCAAAAGTCATGGGCCGTTTGTGCGCATGACCGGAAAATTTTAAGCCCCGTTAGAGATTCAATATCATTTGAATGGTAAAGTGTGTTGTTGGCGACGAAAATAAATTCTAAAAATAATCCCGTTAAGAAGTTCAGATCTCTAACGGAGTAAGGAGAGACCCCATGAATGATTTTTCAAAGTTCGTTCTTATTCTGATCCTCGGGCTGGGCCTTGCGGGATGCAACACCGTCGGGGAAGTCCTTCCGCCCAACGATGAAGTTCTTGTCTACAAGCTTCCGTATGATCTGACCTACTTGAGGGCGATGGATGCCTTGAATATCGTAGAGAACTGGCAACTCGAAGAGACCGATAAAGAGGCAGGCCTGATCAGGGTGAGGGACATGAATTATAGCCGTTTGGACGACTCGGACCTGAGGGTCATCACTTTCGTGGTCAAGCGTGTGGATCGCGAGACCACCTCAGTTTCCATCGATCCAAAAAGTCAAAAGGTCTTCGGCGGAAAAAAGCTTCTGGAAGCCATTGGCGGAGCTTTGGGCCGCGAGATCAAATCCTGATCCGCCCTTGGATGCGATCCAGCTCCGTGGGGTCAAAACCCACAATTTAAAGAACCTCGATCTTAACCTCCCGCACCGGAAACTCTATGTGATCACCGGCGTCTCCGGCTCCGGAAAATCTTCCCTGGCCTTCGACACGCTCTACGCCGAAGGCCAGCGCCGCTATATCGAATCTGTTTCCGCTTATGCGCGTCAATTCCTCGAGCGGATGGCCAAACCCGATCTGGAGTCCGCCTCAGGCATTCCTCCGGCCCTGGCTATCCAAGCAAAAAATTCCATCACGAACGCCCGCTCTACGGTCGGGACCCAGACCGAGATCAACGACCATTTACGGGTTCTCTTTGCGCGCGCGGGGCGTTTACGGTGTCCGGGATGTCACGTTCCCGTCGAAAAATACGGCCCTCGTAAAGTGGCGGCGTATCTCGTCGCGGAGTTTGCGGGCAAAGAAGCACGCATTGCTTTTCAAGTGATGCTTGGGAAAAAGAGCCCGAAATACTTACATGAGAATCTGGAAGAACTGGAGCGGCAAGGTTTCAGCGGATTTTTCCATGATGGCGCATGGCCTGACGCGGCAGCTCTGATCGAAAAAAAGGCCGTTCTAAGCGAGCTCTTCGTGAGCGTGGATCTTTTGAAGATCGGCCCCTTGAATCAAGAGCGGCTCACAGATTCTCTGGAGCAGGCATTCCGCTTGGGACGCGGGGAAGCCCAGGCGTGGGTCGAGGGCAAGATCCTGAAATTTTCAGAAAAAACCAGGTGTTTTTCATGCGGGCGGTCATTTCTAGAACCGTCTCCGAACCTTTTTTCTTTCAACAGCCCGCTCGGTGCGTGTTCGTCCTGCCAGGGGTTCGGCCGCGTCATTACGGTCGATTGGGACCTTGTCGTTCCGGACGGGGCCAAATCGATCCGCGAGGGGGCCATCGAACCCTGGACCAAGGCCAGCACGCGCTGGGAGCAGGGGCAGTTCCTCGATTTCTGCCAGCGCAAGCGCATTCCGATCCGCGTGCCGTGGGTGAAACTCAAGCCTCGGTATCGGAAGTGGATCCTCGAAGGCTATCCGGGCGACGACTTTGTGAGCGTCAAGGATTTCTTTGAATACATGAACAAGAGAACCTACAAAATGCACGTGCGGATCTTTCTCAATCGCTATCGCGGTTACGCGCCCTGTGAGACTTGCCGGATGACACGCCTCAAAGCGGAGGCGCTGGATTTTTGGATCGGCGGAAAGAACATCGCAGAGGTCCAGGCTTTGGACATCGAGACGCTCGTTCAATTTCTCGAAACTTTGAAATTCACCCCGGAGGAGAAAGAAAAGGTGGAGCCCGTTTGGGCGGAGCTTCTCAGTCGCACGCGGTTCCTCAAAGACGTCGGGCTCGGGTATCTCACGCTGGATCGTATGTCGCGCACGCTTTCGGGCGGCGAGGTGGAGCGCATCCATCTGGCAAGTTCGCTGGGGTCGGCCCTGGTGGACACGCTTTACGTACTGGATGAGCCCAGCATCGGACTTCACGAGCGCGACAATCAGATGCTGATCGCCCTCCTGAAAAAGCTTCGCGATCTTGGGAACACGGTCGTGGTCGTCGAGCATGACCGGACCATGATCGGCGCCGCGGATTGCGTGATCGATCTTGGGCCCGAGGGAGGCGCAAAAGGAGGGGAGCTTATTTTTCAAGGAAGCGTGGAAGCACTCAAGCGGCATCCGGGGTCGGTCACGGGCGAATACCTGGCCGGAAAGCGCGGGATCGAACGGAAGGTTCGCGGGACGGCTCCGGCGAAACATAGGATCGTGGTCCGGAACGCGAAAGCACACAATCTGAAAAATATCGATGTCGAGATCCCGGTCGGAAAATTCACGGTCCTGACGGGCGTCTCCGGTTCCGGGAAGAGCACCTTCCTTTATGAGATCCTCTACAATCATTTTCTTAAAGCCAAAGGGCGTCCGGTATCTCAGGAGGAGCTCGGAAGCGTGGAAAAGATCCGGGGTTTTGAACAACTGACGGATATGGTCTTGATCGATCAATCTCCTTTGGGCCGTTCGCCGCGTTCCAATCCCGCGACTTATATGAAGGCGTTCGAAGATATCCGCAAGATATTCGCGGCGACGCCTGAGGCCAAGCGCGAAGGGTTCGACACGGGTCATTTTTCTTTCAACGTCGAAAAGGGACGCTGTCCTGTTTGCGAAGGCGATGGGGCGGTGAAAGTCGAGATGCATTTTCTTGCGGATATTTTCGTGCCGTGCGAAGAATGCCACGGAAAACGCTTCAGACCCGAAGTCCTCGAGATCCGGTATCAGGGTAAGAATATTGACGCGGTGCTTAACATGACCGTGGACGAAACCCTGGATTTCCTGTCGGGCAACAGAAGCCTTTGCGAGAAGCTGTGCATTTTAAAGAAGATTGGTTTGGGGTATCTCCGGCTCGGACAGCCGACGCTTACGTTCTCAGGCGGGGAAGCACAACGGCTCAAGCTTGCCTTTGAGCTTTCCTCAAAGGATTCCGGTCCTTCTTTTTATCTTTTGGATGAACCGACGACCGGACTTCATGAAGATGATGTGCGTCACCTTATCCGGGCCTTCGAGGAACTGTTGGATCGCGGTCATTCACTCCTTGTGATCGAACATCATTTGGGTGTGATCAGCCTGGCGGACCATGTGATCGACTTCGGGCCCGAAGGCGGCGACAAGGGCGGGGAAGTGGTGTATCAGGGAGATATCCCGGGTTTGATGGCCTGCAAGCGTTCTTATACGGGACAGTATTTGAAGAAATATCTGGGCGCAACGCACAACGCGCAAAGCACAACGAAATAGTTTTTACGTTGCGCGTTGACCGTTGCGCGTTGCCGCGTTGACTCATAATTATATGTTACCGGGGGGTTGAATCGTTGCCTCACAATAGATGTTACCGTGCGAGGCGGTGAATTGCCGCAATTTTCTCGTCGATAGTTTTCCTGAGTTTGAATGGGTTCAGGCTTTTCGAGA
>JBDRCT010000017.1:0-97312 GCA_043821445.1 Candidatus Omnitrophota bacterium
CTCGTCCTTTGTTTCAAACACAACGAAAAACACTCTCAGAGAAATCTCGAAAAGCCTGAACCCATTCAAACTCAGGAAAACTATCGACGAGAAAATTGCGGCAATTCACCGCCTCGCACGGTAACATCTATTGTGAGGCAACGATTCAACCCCCCGGTAACATATAATTATGAGTCAACGCGCGATTTGAAACTCAAGATCATGAACAATTTTGCCTTTCACTTTGACCCTTGCGCCTTGCTGCTTTTGCTAGTTGCCCGCCGCCTGACGGATCCTCGCGATCAGCTCCTGGATCCCTTGCTTTTGCGTAGCCGAGATGAGAACCGCCTCCGGAAAAATATCCTGGATCCGGGCCTGTTCGGCGGATCCCAGCAAGTCTATCTTGTTGATCGCGAGAAGCTTCTGTTTGGCTTCGGCACCCAGCTCTTTTAGGACCTCATCCACCACGCGTTTGTGCTGAGCGACATGTTCACCCGAGGCGTCGACCACGATCAGGATCAGGTCCGCATCCAGCACCTCTTCCAACGTCGCGTGGAAAGCTTTCACAAGCCCGTGCGGCAGATCCCGGATAAAACCGACCGTGTCCGTAAAAAGGATAGAAGGACCGGACCCGTCTTCATAAATTCGCGTCTTGGGATCGAGCGTGGCGAAAAGCCTGTTCTCCACATAAGCATCCCCTCCGGTCAAAGCGTTCAAGAGCGTGGACTTCCCGGCATTCGTGTATCCGACGATCGCAACTTGCCGGAGACCCTTCTGCCGGCGGCCCCGGCGTAACTGCGCCCGGTGCGTTCTGAGTTTCTCGAGCTGCTCCTGAATATATCCGATACGCTTGCGGATCTTGCGCCGGTCCACCTCGAGTTTTTGTTCACCCGGCCCCCGGGTGCCGATGCCGCCGCCCAGGCGCGACATGATCACGCCCTGCCCTACAAGCCGCGGCAAAAGATACTGCATCTGCGCGAGCTCGACTTGGAGTTTTCCGTCGCTTGAAACCGCGCGGCGGGCAAAGATATCGAGTATGAGACCGGTCCTGTCCACGATCCGCGCCCCGCATTCGGTCTCGAGGTTCCGCGCCTGAACAGGCGTCAGGTCCACGCTGAAGATCAGAACATTCGCGCCGGTCCTCGCGATCTCCTCCCGGAGCTCCGCAATCTTTCCTCCGCGGATAAAATGGCTCGGGCTCGGATGCGGGACACTCGCCGTAAGACTCGCGACCACGGTCCCCTGCGCCGATTCGGTGAGCTCGGTCATTTCCTCAAGAACATCCCGGAGGTCCGGAAGGTCTCGGGCGCCGGTCTTGATCATGACGAGACAGACTTTATCGCGCATGGTAATTCCAGAGGCAAGAAATTGAGAAACAAAGAAGCGAAGAAAAAAATATTTTTTTTGTATTTCTATGCATCTCTGCCTCTCCGCTTCTTGTGTCTCGCTTTTTGCTTCTTATTCTTATTAAAAAAGTTGATCCAGATAAAGTCCCTCACTTGAGCCGTAGTGGCACTCTCCGGCCACCAGACCCAACGAATGCCCCGCTCCCGTTTGAACCAGGTCCATTGCCGTTTGGCAAAGTGCCGCGTTGTTTGTTTGATCTTGTTTTTCACTTCCTCAAGAGGTCTCTCGCCTTTGCCGCGGATCCAATCCAGCGTTTCTTTATAACCCACGCCTTGGAGCGCCGTTCTGGAAAGTTTCTTCCGGGCGAGCCGCTTCACTTCGCGCACAAGTCCTTTGCGGAACATCACGTCCACGCGCCGGTCGATCTTCCGGTAAAGTGCGTCACGGTCCCGATGAATACCGATTACGACAGGCCTGTAGCCAAGCTCCCGGAGACCCGGTGTTTTGAAGGATATCCGGGAGGGTTTTTTCCCCGAGACGAGGTAGATCTCCAGCGCTCGTATAATGCGGCGTTGATTATGGGGCCCGATGGCCCTGGCCCTGGGGGGATCCAGCTTAAGAAGCCGTTTGTAGAGGGCCGGCAAGCCCTTCTCCAGGGCCTCCCGCTCAAGTTTTCGCCTTAGAGCGGCATGCGTGCCCGGAAGAGGAGAAAGCCCCTCTAAAAGGGCCCTAATGTAGAAGCCCGTCCCCCCTGCCACAATAGGGATTTTGCCCCGTTTGAGGATATCCCGGATAGCCTTAAGGGCGAATTGGCGATAGGCAAAAACAGAGAAGCTCTTGGTGGGAGGGATCAGATCAAAGCCTTGATGCGGAACGCCCCCGCGCTCTTTTTTCGTGGGTTTCGCGGTCCCGATATCCATCCCCTTGTAAACGAGCATGGAATCCGCGGACAGGATCTCACCGCCGAGTTTTTTTGCGAGCGCTACCGCAAGCGCCGATTTCCCTGAAGCCGTAGGGCCGACAATGAAAAGAACGGTGGGTTTCGTCACATCGATTCGGGTTGGGAGATGCCGAGGAGCTCGAGCCCGTTGCGGAGAACGATGCGGGTGGCGTCGGCCAAAAGAAGGCGTGCCTTGGTAAGTTCTTTATCTTCCGTGACCACGCGGTGATAGCTGTAGAACTTGTGAAAACATGCGGCCACTTGACGCAAATAATCCGCGAGACGGTAGGGCTCCGTCGAACGGCTTGTCTGGATAAGATAATCGGAGAATTGCGAGAGGCACCCGATGAGCTCCGCTTCTTCCGGCGTGGCGAGCAGCTTGAGATCCACTTTTGTCGTAATGCCCTGCTCGGCATACTTGGAAAGGCTCGCGATGCGGGCGTGAGCGTACTGAAGATAAAAAACGGGATTCTCTTGTGACTGTTCTTTGGCAAGATCGAGATCAAAATCCAGGTGACTTTCCTGCCGGCGCATCACGAAGAAAAAACGTGTCGCGTCAACCCCCACCTCCTCGTAGAGTTCCCGAAGCGTCACGAATTCCCCGGCACGCGTGGACATGCGCACCGGCTCTCCTTTCCTGAAAAGCGTGGTCAGCTGAACGACCCCGATATGAATGGCCTCCGGCGGATAACCCAGCACTTGGCACGCGGCCTTGAGACGCGGGATATAGCCGTGATGATCGGGCCCCCAGAAATTGACGAGCATGTTGTAGCCGCGTTCGTACTTGGAAAGATGGTAGGCAATGTCCGGCGCCAGGTATGTGTATTCCCCCGTGGATTTCTTGACCACCCGGTCCTTGTCATCCCCGAGATCCGTCGAGCGGAACCAAAGCGCGCCCTCGCTTTCATAAAGATAGCCCTTTTCTTTCAGGACCCCCAGCGCATGCTCCACCTCATTTTTAGCATAAAGCGTTTTTTCGCTGAAGTAATGATCAAAATGGACCCGCATCTTGGCGAGATCCTCTTCGATCGAGCCCATGAGATACTTCACCGCATAGAGGCCGCAGTATTCGACCGCCTTCTCCTCGGACTCTTTCAGCAGCGAATCCTTTTTCTCTTTCTCGATGATCTCCCGGGCGATCTCGCGGACGTAATCGCCCTGATAACCCTCCTCCGGGAACGGCATTTCCATGCCCAAAAGTTCGTTGTAGCGCGCCCAGACGCTTTGGGCGAGCATCCGCATCTGCCGGCCTGCGTCGTTCAGATAATATTCCGAGTGCACCGCATGGCCCGTGAACTTGAGGATGCGCGCCAGACAATCCCCGACGGTGGCCTGACGGCCGTGCGCGATCGTAAGCGGCCCCGTGGGATTGGCACTGACGAACTCGAGGATCGCCTTCTTTCCTTTTCCGAACTCCGACTTGCCGTAATTCTTGTCCTGTTTATGGATCTCCAGAAGCACGGCGCCGAGGCCTGACTTTGTCAGGTAAAAATTGATAAATCCGCCGCCGGCCAGTTCTGTTTTCTCTACGAGAGAATCGTGAGCAGACTTTTTTTCGAGGAGCTTGATAAGTCCTGCGGCGATCTCTATGGGCTTCTGATGTGTAACTTTGGCGAGCTTGAACGCGACGTTGCAGGAAAGATCCCCGTGCTGACTGTCTTTGGGAGGATGGAGGTCGTAGGCAAAGTCCGAGGGCTTTGCGACGCCCTTCTGGCCGCAATAGTCATCGACCACGGAGTTGATGATATTTTCAATTTTGGATTTCATGAATTCGCGTAACGCGCAACGGTCAACGCTCAACGCAACAGAACAAAAACGTTGCGCGTTGTGCGTAGAGCGCTGAGCGACCTTTAGATTTTCTTCGCTTCTCCCCACAGCCGCTCGAGGCCGTAGAATTCGCGGGTTTCGTGGTAGAAAATATGGGCGATCACAGAGCCAAAATCGAGGAGCACCCACTTCCCCTCCGCCAGACCCTCAATGTGGAAGGCCGGCATCTTGCGTTGCTTCATTTCGTCGATCAGATGCATGGCAATGGACTTCACGTGCCGGTCGCTATTCCCGTGACAGATCAGAAAGTAATGCGCGATGCTGGAGTGTTTGGAAATATCAAGAAGCACGAGGTCTTCGGCCTTCTTGTCTTCTGCAAGTGTTCGTAGTAACTCGGCGATCTTTTTAGGCTGCACTTTTAACTCACCCTTTCAGGAGAAGCTTCGACGCAAGAAGCATAGAAGCAAGATTATCCGCCAGAGGACGGATCCGTCCAAAGCAGTGTGGCGGAAAATTGAACGGATTATAGAGGGAAAGGAGCATAGAAGCAAAGAAAAACAGGCTATAAAAGGCCCTCTTTTCTTAACAAATAGCGTTTCCACTTGATGCCACAGGAATACTCCCCGAGGTCACCATTAGCTTTAACAACATGGTGACAGGGCATAAAAATGGGGACCCTATTTTTTTTCATAGAAGTGCCCACAGCACGCGCCGCATTCTTAAACCCGCATTTTTTGGCAAGCTCGCCATAGCTGATAAGCTTACTCCCCGTTCGCCGGAGCGTTCCATAAACTTTGCGTTGGAACGGCGTCAGAGGACTTAAGTCCATCTTGACTCGGTTCAATGGAACTCCAGGATCAAGAAAGTAACGACTCAACATTTTTCCGGCATTCCTAAGGAACGGTGACACCCGGAAAGGCAAACGGTTTGGGCTGTGGAATTTCCCGGGGAAATGAACGGCTGACAGACCGTGCGAAGTAGCTTCCAGAAAGAAAATGCCTGCTTTGGTCTTTACGAGTAGCTTTTCCATCGTTCCAACAAACTCGAAAGCATGGATCCTATCTCGGCATAGGATAACAAAAGGTCTGCACATCGTGCCTTGTCGAGGTAACCACATCGATGGGCCATCTCCAGCCAGACTTTAACCTCTTCACAAGACCCCACCGAATCCAGCAAATGGCGCTTAAATACATTTTCGTACTTCCGTTTGGCCCATCCCTCGGCGATATTAGTTGGGATCGAACGCGCGGCGCGCCGGACTTGATCGGTAAGCCCATACCTTTCTTCGGCGGGAAATTCTTTCGTGGCGCAAAACACTTGAAATGCCATTTCGAAGGATTGTTTATAAACGTTTAAGTCCCGATATGTTTTCACCGGCTTCTTTTCTTTATTCGGTCCCATGGATATCTTTTTTCCTTCTCTGCCTCTTGTTTCTTGTCTCTTACTTCTCGTCCCCTGCCTCTTGTTTCTTGCCTCTTGCTGCTAATTTTCAAACCGGTTCGTGATCGGCATGCGGCGGCCGAACCAGGCCTTTTCGGACACGCGCAGGACGGGCGGCGTCTGCCGGCGCTTGTACTCGTTGTGGTCGACCTTGTGGATCACCTCGGCCACGACCGCGGAGGAAACTCTTTTTTTGAGTTTGCGGAGGATCGCGTCCGAGCTCAGGTTTTTCTCGATGTAAAGATAAAGCACCGTGTCCAGGATATCGTACGGCGGCAAAGAATCCTCGTCTTTTTGATCCGGCCGCAATTCCGCGGACGGCGCCTTGGTCAGGATCGCTTCGGGGATCACGTTGCGGATCGTATTCCGGTACCACGCCAAACGGTAAACGTCGGTCTTGTAGACGTCCCCAATCACCGCCAATCCGCCCGCCATATCGCCGTAAAGCGTGCAGTAACCCACCGCAAGCTCCGATTTGTTCCCCGTCGTCAAAACAAGCCGCCCCTCGTGGTTGGACAGGAACATCAACTCCAGACCACGGAGGCGCGCCTGAAGATTTTCCATCGCCACACTCGGACTTCTCTTCTTTGCATCTTGTTTCTTGCCTCTTGCCTCAGAATTCAAGAACGTGTCATACATCCCCTTGATCGGCCTCACCTCGAACTCAATACCCAGATTTTTTGCCAGTTGCTCGGAATCCTTCCAGCTCCCTTCCGATGAAAACGGCCCCGGCATGGTCACTCCCTTGACCGCACTGGCGCCGAGAGCATCCACCGCCAGCGCCGCCACGATCGCGGAATCGATGCCACCGCTCAAGCCGATCACGGCCTTCTTGAAACCGTTCTTCCTGAAATAGTCCCGGAGCCCCATCACGAGCGCGTTATAAGTTTCTTTAGCCCGGCTTGTCCATTCCGGAAGCGGGACTTCATGCGTCTTCCCGGCAACAGGCTCCCAATCGAAAAAGAAAAGACCTTCAGTAAATGCCGGCGCGCGGAAAAGAATACGGCCCTTCGCGTCGCTAAAAACGCTGCGCCCGTCAAAAAGCAGGTCGTCCTGCCCTCCTACCTGGTTGACATAGAGCGTGGGAAGACCGTACCGCCGGGTCTGCCTCTTGAGCTGGGTGTCACGGACCCGGGCAACGCCGCAGTAATAAGGCGATGCGGAGATATTAATGACGAGATCGGCTTTGAGTTTCTTCAAAGACCGGAGAGGCTTGACCGGATAACGCTCATCCCAAATATCCTCGCAGATCGTAAGTCCTACCTTGAGCCCCCGCCACGGCAGGACGCATGTTCCACGGCCCGGACGGAAAAAAATATCTTCGAGAAAAACATCGTAGGTCGGAAGCAGCTGTTTGTGATAGACCGTCCGGACCTTCCCCTTTTCGATCCAGGCCATCGCATTGTGAGTGTTGCCGGTCTCCCTGTCCCCGTGGACCTTGCAGGGCGCAATAAATCCCACCGCCACGGCAATGCGCTTCCCCTGTGTGGCCTTCGCGATAAGGTTCAAATGCTTGAGTCCTTCGGTTACGAATTGTTTTTTATTCGCGAGGTCCCAGACCGGATAGCCGCAAAGCGCCCCCTCCGGGAAAACGATCAGATCGGCCCTTTTGGCCTCGGCCTGCCGGATCCAGGCAATGATCTTCCGGGTATTTTGGGCGTAGTCCCCCACCGTGGGATTCATCTGGGCGATGGCAAAACGAACGAGCTTATTCATGTGGGGAATTGTATCATAACCAGACCGGAGACTACAGACTAGAGACCGGGCTTACGCGGACTTTCCGTAGATTTCTCTGCGATGACCGATGCGAAGAATAGTGATCGTTGTTGTGTGGACTTTGTAGATAACACGCCAGTCGCCAACACCCAGCTTCCAGTATCCCTTCAAGGTATGCCGAAGCGGTGCTCCGAACTCCTGCGGAAAAAGAGCAAGCTTCTGTTCGATGGCGCGCCGGATTCTTCGCTGATCAGCGGCTGTGATGCGAGGAATATCCTTTTGGGGAACATCAGGATGGTAAAGGATTTCGAAATGCGGCTCCATAGACATGCAGAGTCCTTATGAGCCCCAAACATCCCGGTGACGGACCGGTTTCGTTTTGGAAAGTGATTTTTCCCGTTCGGCTGCCGCCTTCGCCCAAAAAGCGTCTTCGTGGATCGTGAGGGCTTCCCGCAAGAGATCGCGGGCAACCAGGGACATGGAAAGGCCTTCTCTTTTCGACATTTTATAGAGCGTCTCGTAGATCGACGGCTCCAGGACAACATTCAACCGCGGCTGTTTTGTAGCCATATCATCGCCTCCGGGAGGAGTGTATCACAAGTGATGAACCAAGTCAAGGGAAGAGACGAGAGACGCAGGCAGTAGTCTGCGGTCTATGGTCTGTAATCTGGCTTACGCGGACTTCCCGATCGCGGCGGCGGCTTGGATCGCGGCGCCCAGGAGCTCAGCGACAGTGAATTGGAAGGCACTGCTCACCTTTGTGCGAGACCCGGTCACGGTCACAACCCCGTCGAACTGATTGAGCAACGCTGACGCCGCATGCAATTCGCTGGGGTCAACACCCTCCGTCACCTGGGCTTGGATCACATTCCGGTTCGCCTTTGCCGTAGCAACATCAATATGTAACCGATCCAATTCTTCTGTAACCGCCTGCGACAATAGGCTGTTGACCTGGCCAATGCGGAGGTCCATCTTCCCGACCCCTTTCAGAGCCTCGTTCGCAGCCGCTTCATCCGCCTGACCTGCGATGACCACAAACCTGCTGCCGGCCTGACTCTGCGCTACCCGTTGCGCGATGTAAGCCCCGTCAAACCCGTCGGCCGGATTGAATTCAATAATATGGAGTCCATTCCCCTTCAGGGAAAGAATCACACTTACATTAAGCGACTGCATGATCGATTCGATCATGCGCCCTTCGATCCGAGTGGCAAGCGGATTAACAATCTCAGGAAGAACCTGCATCGTAAACCGGGCTTCCTGCACCCCTGCAGCCGCCGCAATCGCTCTTTGGATCTCCTGTTCGCGTGCCGCCGCGCTTTGTTCCTGTTCCGCCGGCTGGACCTCGGGCGTTCTCAATTCCGAACGCGCCGGAATGGATTCCACGTTAACAACCACTTTCTTGTCGGCAGACTGCTGAATACCCGCCTCCAACACCGTTCTGCCTTCGGACGCCACCACAAACCGGCCGTCTTCCATCCGGAAATCCGCCGCTTTCAACTGATCGAACGAGACCATCTTCAACAGCTCATTGATCTTTGTGGCATATTCCTTCCGGTCGACGCTTAAACTGATAAAATCGGTCTGCGTTAATTGTTGAAGCTTGGAGAGCGCGTAAACGAGTTTGGTAACACTTTCAGGATTCCCCTGGCGCACCATCTCACGGAATACATACACGATCCGCTGGAACGTTACAGTCTCCATGAAAGTCTTGAAGTCGGGATTGGAGGCCAGTTCATTACGGATCTCCGCGGGAACTGCCTCTTCGGCAATGGCCTGGCTCAGATCAAGGATCACGCCGTCGCGCGGTTCGTAAAAACCGGCCGCACGAACAGACGCCCAGTTCGACTGCAACCGCTCAAGGTTCGCCGCACTTTGCAAATAACGGGCGTTTGCGAGTTGGGCCGATGTAAGTTTACCTTTGCCCACGGCCGCGACATCAAGGATATAAATGAAAGACATCAGTTTCAGAAAGACCGGAATATCATTCTCCGGAAGCCCTTCAACCACCTTTCGCGGAACCGTCTCTCCCCACGGCAAAGCACCATATTCCAGTTCGCGCGAAGTCAATGCTGTCACGATCCTGACGGTTCGCGCGTCCATGCCGAGTTTCTCCAGGATCGCTTTGACCAGCTCGCTACCCACCACCGGATGCAACGGCCCCGTCGTGATCAGGCGCCCGTAATCGTGGAACGCCAACGCCAACGCAAGCAACTTCTTCTCCTGCTCCGACAGACTGGCATTATAACTATCAACGAACGCCTTGAGGCCGGCCTCATCTAATGTCACGCTCGCTAGATTCCTGCTCCGGAAATAAGATACATCGTTAGCCTGCAATGCTTTCACACCGTTGAAGATCACTTGCTGGTGGTCACGGAAGGTCACGGTAGATCCGTCCGGCATTTGCCATGCGGCCCCGCGGATCGGAACGTCCTGCTGCCAACCGAAAAGGCCGAGCGGGCTTAAGGCGTCGATAATGTCTTGAGGATTATTCATCGCGGAGATCTTTTCCGCACCTTCGAGGTCCCGGGCCGGATCGATCCTTTCTAAATTGGCCATAAAACGGGTTTTCAACTGTTCCTGGAGCGCGGGCATCTCGCCCGAGGTCACGTGGATCTTTCCGACCAGTTCCCGGCTCTTATTGTCTACCACGGCACGTGCTTCGGACCGAACCTTGCTTAAAGCTTTTTCCGCGTCCGCCCGCGCAATAAGATTCAACGCTACCGGCCCGCGTTGCATCGAAGCGGTCCACCGGCCGATCATTGTGTTGATATCTTTGATACGATCTTCATGAAGTATCGGACCACCCGGTAACAGGGAGAAATTGCTGACACTCAGAAGCTTAGCGCTCGGAGCCGGCACATCCTGCGCAGCTTGTGAAACAGGGCCAAACACCATTTCGACAGTCCCTCCCACAAGACCGTCCAACTTCACATCATACTGGATCGTCCCCTCCTTCGAGACATCGAGAACACGAGTTTCGCTTCTCGCAAGCGCCAGGCTGACAACAACATCCGGAACAAGGGTTCCAACAATTCCAAATTCTCTAGAGGGTACGTAGACCGGTGCCCGGACTTCCGCCAGCGACGGAGGATTCACCTGGGCCTCCTCCGCGGGAACTTTTGGAACCTCGAGTCGCATTGGCATAGGCGCCGCCGGAGTTGCTTTGAGTTCCTCCAGTTGTTTCGCTTTTGCATCCGATAATTTGATATTTTCAGAATGGCGGATCCACATCCACAAAACTCCTACAACGCTCGCCAAAACAAGCAACAGCGCCACCGGCCCAACAAGGAACAGCCCACCCCACATCAACCCAGCAAATGATAAAACGATCGCAGTACCTATTAATCCGGCGATCTGCCAAGGGGTTTTCTTGATCCGGGCATCCAGCGCCGCGACTTCTCCCTCTAATTTTGTTACATCCTCCGACGGCGCAATAGCTGCCACGAGTGGCGCTACCGGAACCGCAGGCGACGCAGCGACAGTTTCCGGCGCCACGGCTAACGGCGTTTGCGCGGCAACTTGTGAAGCTAGAATCTCAGGCTGGCTTTGAGCCGTCTTTGGAGTAGCAACGATCTGTTTACTCCCGGGTAATACTTCCTGAGCGAGCTCCTGTTGGCGACTTAGATCGGGCAGCACCTCTTCCAGCGTCCGAACTTCAGACCGGCCAGGAGGAGTTCTGAGATTCCCATATTGATCAACGTCCGCCACATTTTTCGGTTCTTCCATCTTCTTTGGAAGTCCAAAAAAGCGTAAAACACGTCCCAATTTTTTCACACGCGACGAAGTTTTTTCATTTTTGGAAATGTAATCAGAAACGTTATACATTAGCTTGTAAAGCTGCGTTGATGGTGTCAAATCAGCTTTAATAGCCGCCTCTTCAACACCAATGTAGCCGCGGATAAATTCCAGCCAATGTCTAGCAGGTGCCATCAAAAGGAAAGGCGCTGCCAATAAAAACCCTGTCAATGCAGGGATCACAAAAACCATCGGTAACGCAAACCAGAAATAGACAGCCGATGCCGCGCTCATCTTGAGAAAAACACCGGCCGCGATCATAAGCCCGACCCCGACATTGAACCCCACGTGAAACAGGACATTCGAAATTCTCATACTCCAGCCGGCAAACCATCCCAAGGTGCCTTTCTGCTCTTTTTTGGTTTCGCTATCTGAAAACATATCGGCCTTCATGCTTCTGTAGACATGCACCCAGAACAGACCGAGCCTCTTGATGCCGCCCCCCTTAAAACCGAGTCCTTCTTCAAGGTCGGGATAGCCGGCCGGCAAATTTTTGAACTGGTCCAGCCAGACATGCCAACCCGCCATGGACCAGGACCAAAGGAACGTGATACCGAAGACGAACGTGAACAAATTACTGTGGAACAGAACGCCGGAAGCGATCGCGAGGAGCGCCGCGACAAAAGCCGGACTGTAGAACATGTAAGTGCGCAGCAGGCTCTTTGCGCCATCAATCTGTCCGGTCCCGAACGAAGTGGCCCAGGGCAGCTGCTGGTCACGCATCACAATAAAGATCATCCGGGTGAATTTAACGGTATAGCGCAGCACCAGATAGCTGATCACGAACGCCGTAAAAATAGGATGTGCCGCTACCAAAGTCCCCAAGATGCCCGTGATGCCCCAGGGTGATAAAACACTCCATGCCGTCAGTTTTGCCGCAAGCACCGCGGCACCGGACGTAAAATGCCAAAACACGAAATTCCCGTTCATAACATACCAAAAGAGAACGGGAATACCAAAGATCATCGCGGGTTTCGAAACCCATTGGATCAGATTCCCGATCACGGTGCCGATCGTCAAATGCCAGCTCCTGCTAACATTCTGGGAACCCTGCATAAAGAGCTTCCAGGGGTTCTCCCAGAAATTGCGCTTGATATGGAGAAAAGTATCCGCCAGTCCGGTCGTGGTCCCTTTATAGAGCAGCATGACCTTCCCCCAGGTCTGGCCCTGAATGCTCCCAAAAAGCACGGGGAAAACGATGACGACGAAAAGCACGCCGATGAAGAGCAACCCCACCACCGGGAACGGGAGCACCACGAAAGCCGGAAGGAATTTTGCCGTCAGGGTGATACTCGCCCATACTAATGCCACGACCATGGAAGTAAATATCACGCCGTTCATCTTTTTAGAGATCCTGGTCCATTCCAGAATCAAGGCAATCATGAAAGAACCCAATAACATGGCCGCAAGTACGACCGTGAACGGGAGCCAAGCCGGCCAAAGAACGCCGACAACCCCCAGCAGCGCCACCAAAAATCCCGGCATTAATAGACGCTGTATAATATTAAGAGCTTTTTTCCCGGAGAGTTGTTCCGCGTCCGCCGCTGAGCGGCGCATGAACCCGG
Source organism: Candidatus Omnitrophota bacterium (assembly GCA_043821445.1). Lineage (GTDB taxonomy): Bacteria > Omnitrophota > Omnitrophia > Omnitrophales > Aquincolibacteriaceae > Aquincolibacterium. The sequence continues at coordinate 12,550 of JBDRCT010000017.1, forward strand.
CGATCAGGAGCGCGACCACGATCCCGATGACCACCCCCACCCAGAGCTGGGGCATAACACACGACGTCATCAGGAATTCGGTCGACCGCGGCACCATGATCGTATACATGTTCGCCATCCCAGATAGCGAAGGGTCAAAGAAAAACCGTTTGATGACCCAGAAACCGAAGATGATCGGGTTGATGTATCCGAGCACCGCCACAAAGCTCATCCAGCGGGCCGCCAAGGGAACGCCCGGCTGGAAAATATCATACACACGCATCAGGTCGCCCTGGGCCCAGCGTACGAAGCTCCTGCCTTCCATTTCGAAGAACGTAGGTGTGGAAGGTTCGAGGATCGCGGCATTGTCCACGAACACGGCTCCCGTCGTGTCCCCTTCCTTGTAGTCGTGGCTCAGTTCCTTGATCGTCACGACGCCGAAAGACCCGGCGCTCTTGCCCGAGACCCATAACCCCGCAAACAACCCCAGCATTTGTCCGATGGAGAATTGAACCATCAACGGAGCGCTTAACAGGAAAGAAAGAGCCCCCGGAACGAAAGGAAGAGCACTTGGGATGAGAGGAAGAACAAATGACAGAAGAGAAAACACGATGGGCCCGGCCGCGATACCTGCCAGTGTGAACACAAGCACCGTCCACCACCGGGAGGGCATGTTGCGCGCATCTCCCGTATGGTAATGGCTGTGAAGATTGACCAGCGCCTTGCCGGTAAAATTCCCCCGCCCCCGGATCAACTGCAGGGCGTGCGCGTAAAAAACGCCGTGATTGCTCGCGAAATCGTTAAGCATCGTAAAAAATGTCCGGGCCGTCCTTTCCGTGACGACTTTCGTCCTCGGGATGATAATGCCCGCCCAATTATGTGTACTGCGGGCGACCTCCACCAACTTCCGGACGACATTGATGAAGGCCTTTTCGTTCGGGTATTCCGGATTGTCGGGATTGTCCCCCAGACGGTTCTTATTATCCATCGTGAAGATATGCTGGGTACCCTCGGGATTTGTCGTGAACAATTGAACGCGGCGGCCTTGTGAATCCTCTACTGGAGCAAGTCGACCATTTTCATCTCTTTCCGGCAGACGATTCCTCAGTAAATGGTCCGGATCAAACCCGCAAATTGAATCCTTGGTATAAAGATCATCGGCAAAATAGCGGGTTCCCACTTTATTCGGTTTCAAATTCGCCTTGTGCTGTTTGTAATTCATGATCGCGCGGCCCGCAAAATATCCCATCAGCCACATCACCGCCCCCACAATCCAGGGACTGCTCAAAATAGGCCCGAGCACTGCAAGCGCCGGAGCTAACCAGATAACGCCCGCCACAGTAAGGACAAGCGCCACTCCATTCACAACCGCTGCCCCCACCGGATCATTGACGCGTCCCGAAAAACGCAGTAACGGAATAGGCAGTTCAGTCGCCGCGGGCGGACCGTCCTGGCCCATCAAATAATCCTCGGTAGACAGGATGTTCCCCTGTTTCTTTTCGAAATGAAGTTCCGTCAGAGGAAGATAGTAAATGAGCGCCTTGCCGAGTTGGGCTCGAGTAAGAGGTATGAGATCTCCTTTGCGTGCACCTTTCGTAGGTTCATCTTTCGTATAAACATAACCCGGGATCGTATAATCTCCATTCCCATTGGGAACGTAAACGCTTCCATCGCCGAACCGGCTCGCACCTATTTGAATGACCTGTTCCCGGGCATATTCCAAAGCCGCTTTGATGAATTCAAATTGTAAGATCGCGTTGGCATCATTTTTCCCCGCTTTTTTAATGACCTTCGAATATTCTTTTTCGGCAAGGATGAGCAAAGTCGTCCTGCCGTACGGATCGAGATTGTACGCCAGCGAATCAATCACGTTTTTCAGAAAAAAGAAATCTTGCCAGCCGCCTTCATTATTTTTTTTGTCTATGTCGACGCCGAATTCGATCTTAAATTGTTCCTTGATGTATTCGATGCTCGCATGGGCTTTAAACATCTCTAAAAGCCATAATCTTATTGTGTGATCGATCACAGGTTTATCAGCGGCATCCTTCATAGGCTTACCAGCGGCATCTTTCATAGACTCCTGGGGCGGCGGGAACGAATCGAAATTGAAATAGGCGATGCTCGTTTTGTGGCCCGGAGGCAGCGCCTGTCGTTTTTGGCCCTCTTCCGTTTTCAGAGAAACCTCGCGCTGAACTTCTTCTCCATCCTTTTCCTCAACAACGGTGAAAGAAAGATCATGCCGGTCCGCGGGTTTTAGATAAACCCTCGTTCCATCTTCTTTTTCAATATACGGTGGAAGATTGCCCTTGGAATCTGAAGACTTGGGCGGCTGCTCAGCCTCAGTCTTAGCCTCGGGCTTAGCGGTGGCCTTCAGTACCAGAAGATCGAGTTCGGGACGCTCAATAGCATCGCGCGATGCTGCACTGGGTCTCATTTTCACGAGTTTGGGGAAAATCTTAGCTAACACCCCTCGCACACGGCTTTGCTCCCCCATAGTCATGCTCTTGGGGAAGATCCGTCCCGCCAGCCAGGCCGTAAGGATGTGCGAAAGCATGAACGCCATCCACCCGCTTTCGAAAAGGTCTATCACGTTCCAGAAAATATTCGAATTCGTCAGTTCCAATACCTGCCAACTCATCAGGAGGAACAACCCCACGAAAGCGCCGTGCACTAGCAGCATGACAGCTCCGCGCAAAGTCAGGTACGGTGGGGCATATTCCTTGCCCAGTGGCTCACGGCGGACCTCGCGATTCCGTGCGGCCAACGCAGGATCCATCGTTTCTTCTTCTGTGCTAATGAGCCTGGAAAACAGCTGCCTCATTTCAGACCGGGGCAACATGCCCGTACGCTCATACTGAAACTCCTCTCTGAGCACAGGATTACCAGCGTGATCCAGTACAGGTACCTTGATCTTGCCCGCCTTGCGCAATTGCCGGACGGCGAATGCCGCGATGAGAACAAAGATCGTGGTAATGACGGAAAAGATCGGCAGGATGACCGACCAGGCGCTCCAGAATTCGCCCATTTGGCGGGTCCTGGACCCGCGCTCTGTGAGGAAGTCGCTCAGCTTGGGCCGCGCTTTCCCGCCCTTGGTTTCCTCCTGGATCCGGGTGTTGCTCGAAAGCACATAATTGTCCGCAAAATAGGACTCATACTGTTTGGCAAGTTCTACACCCTGGGCCCCTGCCAGTTGCCCCAGGACTTCCAGCTGCTCCTGCGAATAAAAAACAGGTTTCCGGTCCGCGATGACCCCGGCATGGACCAGCGGCATGTCGCGCCCCGCCGCGATGAAACGCAGGAGGCTATCATCCTGGACCCGGAGGTCCGCAGGAATATCCTGCTGCTCTCCCCGGAACCAGGCCAGATCGGTCAGCACGACGCGAACCTGAGCGGGTGACAACAGGCCGCGACCAAGCCCTTGGATCCACGCGTCCTGTTGTTCCTTCGTGAGGCCGAGGGATAACTTTTCGGAAAGGCCCTGCACGAACTGTTCCGGCGCCCCGGCGTCTTCAGGTTGGAGAGGCTCCTGTTTTTCCGCCGCAAGCTGCAGGTATTTTCTAAGCATGTTCTCTTCGAAGTTCTTGAAGGTCGCAACCGTTTTGTCCTGATGCAGCGAAAGAATGCTGTTTAACAGTCTATTAGGATCCATGGCCAACCGGTCCCCGACGACGATCTCCTGCATGAGCGTCTTGAGGTCGTTGACCATAAGATTGAGTTGATTTTCATCTTTGATGTCTCGTAATTTTTGGAGCGAGCCGGCATTCAATGCTCCGAACAAATGATTGTTATCGACATAATATTTCACCAGTTCGGGGATCCTGTTCGCCGGAACGGTCTTTTTCGCCTGGAGGCGCGCCTCAAACCCTTGTTCGAAATCTGCCGGGGTCGCAAGCACGACGGGCCGCGTCATCAGCCTCAGAATGAGAAAACGCCTAAACTGTGACGCGTCTTCCAACATCTTCCGATCATAGGTCAGGTCCTTTCCGTTCCGCGCAAAGAACTCATCCCGGAAGGACCCTTCGAGATCTTGCCCGAGACGAGCGATCTCCTGGAGCCGCTGTAGGTCCTTCACGTTCTTTCCGAGGCCCATCAGGAAGTGGAAGAAATCTTTGTCTGCCAGTTGGGGATCAACCGGCCACCGGGAAAGAAACGTCGTGCTAAGCAGAAGAGCCGTCCGTGCTTTCTCCCCTTCAGGCAAGGCCTCCCATAACGCTCCCCGTTTATCGGCCATCTGTTGGAGGTCAGATCCCGGCAAAGCGTATTTACCGCGAAAAGCGTCCTGTCCTTCCGCGGAGGCGGCAACATTCAAGTATGTTTTGGAAGGATCCGAAGGCTCCACGAAAATGAATTTTGTGACCATTTTCTGGACTGCCAGCGACGGACCGTTGTACCCAGGGGCGACAATGCTATGGTGACGCATCTTCAAACTGCGGCGGAATTCGATCACGTATCCTTGCATTTCGTTAAATGCCAGCGGCCGGCCGAGATTTTGTTGTTCCAACGTTATTTGTTTTTCTCCGGGTTTACGGCTAAGTTTCTCTTCCGGAATCATGCTCTTGTACTGTCCCGGGATAAGATCCGGACGCCCGAGGGCAAGGGCCAGCATCAGCTGGCACTGTTCAAAATATTCCTGAATATCAGAGACCTTTTCGATCTCTTTGGTATTAAGGACAACGCTCATGATATCGGCCTTGGTAATGGAATATCCCATGGGCTCGAGAATACCGTGATAGGCCTCCCAAGCGGCTTTCGCCCGGGGGATGATGACCGTCTCGACTTTTTTCATATCCACGTATTGTTCTTCACTCTCCGGATATTTGTTTTCTTCGACCATTTTCGACAGCCACTCCGGAATCATTTTTGCCGCCCACCCCGGAGCCTGACGGGACAGCCAGTAATTCGGCGTTGCGGCGTTCCTTTGCGCCTCCGAATCCATGACCCTCCCAAGCCAAAAGCTCGCGGTCCCGACCAGCATCCTCCCGGCGGAAACGCGTTGCAAAAGCGGAAGCGTCGACTGCGCTTGCAATACCCCGGCCAGATCGGGGTCCGCAATCATGAGGGATTCCTGCAGGCCTATGATCTTGCGCTCCATATTCAGACTGCCTGCGTCCTGAACGACCGGATAGCGGTCGAATTTCCCGACGATCAGGAAAAAGTTATCGAAGAACGTCCTTAATTTTGCCAGGGAAGCCGGATCATCTTTAGTAATGTCAAGACCCCGCGCCTTCAACATATCGGGCATGCCCGCAACGATCCCTTCCACGAAAGCGCCCGGGAAATTCTCGCTGGCTTCCGTATCGATGATCGCATCGATCTGGGCCTTCCAGGCCGGGTTCCTGTTGATCACTTCCGCATATTTACTCCTCTGCAGGAACAGATACAGGTCTTTTTCGATCTGTTCGATCGTCCTCGGTGTTTCTTCAGGATAAGCGACCGTCACGTTCCCATAATGGCTCTTGAGCCATGTCGAAAACCCTTCGAAATCCTGGCCATGCTGGTCCACCAACAATTTCAAGACCTTCCCCCTCTGCGCATAGATCGCTTCAAAATCGGCCGGCAAGTCTTTAGCGGCACCGGTGAGACGCCCCATGAGTTTGGTCAATTTGGCCTTGCCCTCGGGGGTCTTGTCTTTTGCAAGTTCGGGCAGCAAGGTCCTGAGGTCTTGATTCTCACCGATCACTTTAAGTGCGCGGAGATAATCCGTAAAAGCCGGAGAGTCGATCAATTTCACGATATTTTCATAGCGCTGGGCCAGGCGGTCGTACGGGATATGATCTCGCTCGGCGATGTACGCTTCGTTCATGATGTGGCCGAAGGCAACACCCTGCTGTTCTTCGGGTTCACGAATGCTGTATTGATAGCTGCTGCCGTAAAGGATCTTGAAGATCTCCTCCGCCCCCTTGAACGCCTTCGGGTGCTTGGCGAACTTATCCATGAGATCCAGACGGCGTTCGTATTCTTTGATCCGCGCATCGATACGCGTGCCGATCGGGGCGTTAACGCCGCCCATCGTTTCCCATTTCTCATAGTCCCACATCGTATCAAGCTGGAACTGCGAGAGAAGCTTCCCTTGCCGGAAATCTTCCCGGTACTGCGCCGCCTCTTTGTGCCAGTCCGTGACCCCGAGAATGAATTGGGCGTGCGCCATGACAATGCCCATGTTCGCGCTGACCTTTCCTCCTTGATCCAACCGGAAATCCCTGCCATAAAGTTCCTGAAGCTTCGGATAAAGCTTGCCTGCCACTTCGATAATCTGTTTTAACTCATCGATCGTCAAATGGTACCGTGTCCCGTATTCATACCAGGCGGACACCTGCCCGCTGTCGCGCGGGTCCTTCATATTAAGTGCCCGCGAAAAAAGTCTGCTGGCGTCGAGGGCTTTCAGGATCTCAGGCGCTTTTCGATAATAGTCATCGATACCGCTACGAATATCGCCCAGCGGACCGGCGCGGATCCCTTGAGGCAGCGCGTTCCCTAATTCGTCCAACGCATCCGAAATGCTCTTACCATGAACTTCAGCGTATTGCTCGATCCCCTGGATCGTCCGGAAAACAACTTCACCCATGAGCGCCCCGGTGCGAAGACCCGCTTCTTCCTTTTGAACCTCCCGACGGTCCGCGTAGGTCTGATTGGCTTCCGCGCTCGCTCTCAGAAAACGCAACATAGCGGCCGACGGATCGGCGGCAGAAGGTTCTCCGTTGAGACCCACGATGGGCACGCGCTTATTTTCCAGGATATAGTTGGTGAGAAGAATGACCGTATTAAGACGCTTTGCCCGCTCGCCTTTATCCGGAGAATACAGTTTTCCCATAAAACTCATGTATTGCCAGGCCGTGATATCGGCCAGGTCCTTGATATCGCCATAAAGACCCAGATCCCTTCCGAAATTCGCGCGGTAAAGGTCGAACACTGCTTTACGAACGTTATTAAATTCCTGGAAGGTATCTTCCAGGGTCGAAAATTTATAATAAGGTTGTGCGCTGACCTGGCGGTCCGTGTAGGTGGCCCAATCCAGAAACACCTGACCAACGAACCTCCGCTTCAGGGCGGCGTCATCCTCCTGGGAACCCAGCCGCTTCTGCTGCTCGGCCCAGGCCTTAAAATCCACACGTCTATCCTTGATATCCACGAGGCGGCTTAACAGGCCGTCACGTGTCAAGAATGCGATCTCGTCACTGGTAAACTGGGGCGGCGCAATGACGGGGACGGCCTGACCGTTCGGGGAGGCCTTATTTCGTTCGACCTGGTCTGCCATATTTTTGACTAACTTTGTCAAAAAGATAAAATCGACTTTCAACCGTTCGGAGAACATACTGTTAAAACGGTCGGAAAATTGGTTCTGAACGAGCTCAGGAACATTGGCGGATCTTGCGTTGATATCTTCCACCTTCATCCCTTTTAAAATGGACGTCGCGTAAAAAACGTAGACCCCCAGGATCCGGAGGTCTGTGTTTCTGTCCAGAAGCGAGTTCGCCTCTTCCTGATTCATTGCCGTCAACGTCCTATTCGAAAGCAACCCTTCGATCAATTGTGCGTAATTCAGCCCCAACTTTTCGTTTCGAGGTAATTGCGCCATGAATTTCTTGAAATCCGGATCATTCAGCTTTTCCTTAAGCGAAGGCTTCCCGTCGGTCCCGGACCGGGACAATGTTTTCAGGATCTCGAACATCGCGAGCCTTTCATTGGGGGTCAACCGCATCGCATCAAAAAGCCGGACGAAGACATCTTCCACCAGGACTGGCTCGCTCAATCCCCCGACAACTTTGCCGTCACGGCCACGCTCGATAACCGCGGTGTCGGCACCAAACATATTTCTCCACAGTTCGCTCACGGAAGGTACGTATGGCTCGTTGGTGTTTTTATCACGATAATCCGTTCGCGGCTCAATAACCGGCGGTTTTTTCTCCTCGCCAAGTTTTTTCTGAAGGACCTTGAGATCCACTACCGCTTCGGCCGGCTCCGGAGGAACAGGAAGTTGCGCAACCTCGGCCGCTTCCCTGTCGATCCGCGCTTCCGCCTGCTGAAGTTGTTCCAGGGCTACCTGTTGGCGCGTCTGGTACGGCAACGGCGCTCTGGCCGTGTGCTGGACCCTCTGTGCTTCCTCGTGAAGGCCCATCAGCTCCGTGGTATGGGAAAGATTGATCAAAGATTTTTGAAATTCAAAATTGATGCCCGTAAGACGCAGGGAATCGTTCTCGCGGTAGTCAAAAGCGGCCAGAACATCGTTCACGGTCTTGACTGTGCGGCCAGGCTCCCCGATCGCACGGTAACCGGCCGTGGCGTCATTCGCAAAGCTTAATGACCCCGCGAATTCATCCGCGATCTGGACCAGCCGGACGCGATTCAGGACAAAAGCGGCGTATTCTTCGAGAGCCTGCATTTGGACCGCTCTCCTGAGAGGGTCTTGCTGCGCCACCGCCAGTTCTTTCTTTGCTTTTTCAATGTTCACGAGTTCCGTTTTCGCACGGTCGATCAAGTGGCGCGTATATTCGGCGCCGACCGAGGGATGGTAACCGGCGAAGATCCCGACTTGGGAAGTCCAGCTGCGGTTCTTCTCCGCTTGCTTGACTTCGGCCGTGGCTACATCGTTGTTCCTCAAGATCGATTGGAACCTGGGGTCTTCCGCGGCACTCTTCAACATCTTCGCGACAACTTCTTCCCCGATAGGTTCCCCGTTGTAGACCCGTTGGAGAAGGTTCGTCGGCGGCACTTGGATATCGATTTCGGCGGGGATCCCGGCGATGAATTTCAACATGTTCACGTAAATCTCAAAGTCCCGCTCGGCCGTCTTGGCCATGGTCACCGTACGTATGACCGCATCACTGAGTGCTTGTTGGTCTTCGAGAGCGGTGCCGGTTTGCGCGGCAGCTGCCATTTCCTTCCGGGCCTGCATTTCCTGTTCGCGGATGTCCCAGATGGCCTTGGACCTTAACACGTCTTGCCAGGCCAGTTCCACTAAGCGCTGTCGGATGTCCCTGCGAAACTCTTTTTCAAGACCCAATTGTTTCGCCCGAGCCATATAAATCTCAAGCTGCGTTTTGCTGAATGCAAGTTCTCTAAAGTCAAAGGTCACCCGACCGCCCGCTTGAAAATCATCTCCTCTGCCGAATCCGAGAGGAATCCTGAAAACTTCCGTGCTGATAGCCAAAGGCCGCAAATAACGACCATATTCCTGTATATCCCGTAATTCTTGGGCAAGTTTTTCGTTGGAGTCCGCAACACGGTCGCTGTTGCTTTTGACGAAATCCCGGAGATTCTCAGGCGTCGTTAGATCAATGACACGGCCTTGGGCCCCGATCTTCAACGTTCCCTTGGTCGCACGATTGACCTGGAGCAGCCGCAAGTTCAGTTGGTGGATCAGTTCATTGTCATCCTGGTCGTCACGGTTCACCTGACGGATAGCGGTATAAAGCTCCCTGTCGCCGGCATCCGCTAAACCGGCCTGTTCCTTCTCTTCATATTCACTGATGCTCTCGTCAAGGTCCCCGATCAGGCGCCGGGTTTCCGTCTTCTGGTCCTTCGTGTTGGCGACCTGCCGGTCAAGGTTCTGGGAAACAAGCCCTTGACGTATGATAAAGTCCTGGTAATCATCGAACATGGTCCGCAGATTCGCCTCGGCCACCGCAATGTCAAGCGTTTTATCTTTCGCCAGGTGCCCGGAATAAGTCCGCAGGCTCCCGGAGCCGCCGATCCCGATATGCGCGGGGTCTTCGATGATGGCATCAAGATGCTCGCTGATCGGGACATAGTTCGTCGTCACGGGGACGGCGGAGATGAACGGGACCATGAGGTGCAATTGTTTGTAGCTCTTGTGGTCGGCCGTGTTCAGCATCGCCCACTGGATGCGGACCCGTTGCTCGGCGACTTTGCGATCGATATCTTTGTCGAACCCGGAAAGAAGGCCCAATTCTTCTTCACTGAGCTCTCCTTCCATGAAAGACTGTTTGCTTTTGGGCGTGTAAGTGAACCTGCCCGGGTCTTTACGATCCTCAACGTCACGGCCCATGATGCGGAGCATTTTCTCTTCTGCGCGGTTATGCTCCGACTCCAGGGAAGTCTTCGCTTCTTCAAAGGAAGAAAGGCGCTGCCTTCCCCATATGATCTGCCGGTCGATATCCTTGATCTTCTCCGGGGTCACACCCTCCTTCTCCCTCGATGCTTCCAATAGTGCCAACAATGTTTGCTCGTGCATGATCGCGCCCTCAAAGACATCGATACGGTAATGGATCTGATCCAAGAACTGGCGTTGGACAATGATATTCTTGACATAATCGCGCTTATGGGCCTGCTGCAACAATTCCGATTCCTTTAACGCTTGTTCGAAGAAATCCCACTGTGCGGACATGTCCCCGAAATCCCAAGTGCCAGTCAGGCCTCCGCCCACTCCGGCCTTGAAAACGCCAAGCGCCTCCACGCCGCCGTCCACAAAACGCCGGATGCGGAGGTCCCGCAGCTTCTTGTCCTTCAATTCCGGATGGCTATCTTTTAGTGCCTGGAGGTCCGCTTTGACTTTCGGAAGCGTAAAATGCAGGGCCTTCAGGTCTTTGGCCGCCTTCTCTTTTTGCTCCGGGGTGGATTGGTCGGAGTTCAGGACCTCTTCCGCTTTGCGGATACGGGCTTCAATATCACCGATCTGACCGATCCAATTGCTGAAGTTGATCTCAATACGTACGGCCTCATAGGCCTCAAGTTTGGCCTTATTCACTTTTTCGATCTCTGCCTTGATCACTTCCGGTAAGCGTGGCGCCTTACGGAAAAGATCACCGAACTTTTGGAAAAGATCGCGTTCCTTAGGACTGGTCGCCCGTTCATATTCCGAGAAAAGCTGGGCCTCGTATTTCTGAAGATCTTTGATCTCAACACCATTAACCGTTCCTTTCAGTCTGATTCCCTCCCCAGCCAGCATCTGGATTTCACGTTCTTTGACTTCCCGGGCACGGAACTCCTCAAGGAGGAGGTTCACATTTTTCCCGCCGGCAAGGTTGTCCGCTAACTCCGTGGCATCAACCGGCCGGTCACTTTGCCGGTATTTCGCTTCAAGCTGGGCGAAGTACTCCGCGTCGAAAAGTTTTCGGCTTTCCCCTTTTTTGACCTTTTCGGCATCACGCTCGAAATCCTCTTCGAATTTCGCGAGCTTTGCGCTCACCCCGGACGTAAAACGGTTGATCTCGATTGTTAGTTGTTCCACTTGATGGGCCGTGTCTGCGGCCTGTCTTTTCGCGAGGTCATACTGCTCGACCGCAGCCTTAAATCGCATGGACCAGCCCGACTCGTTGCGATAGCGCTGCCGTTCTTCCCTCAAAAGGTTCTCTGCCCCATCAAGCCGGGATTGGACGATCCCGTTAATCCGGACAGCCGTCTCGAGACGGCCACGCAATGCCTCCTCATCCGCCTTGATCTGCTGGGCGTCCTGATAATATTGCAACGCAGCCCCCTCACGGGAAAGCATGTGGACCATCGCGGGTGTCTTGGGATCGCGAACGGATGAAAGCGGCGACATGAAGTCGAACGCTTTGGGAGGATTGAAAAAGATACGTGTTCTAAAGAGGATCCCCATTTTCCCGCGGGCCTCAGCCAAAGAGGTGTTAAGTACATCCAGCGCATATTTCCCTTGCGCTGCCGCAAGGTCCAGGCTCTGTCCTCGCGCGGCCGGGGCCGCGGTAGCCTCAAAAAATTTGGCCGCCTCTTTCGGATCTTCCAGTTCTCTCGGGAGGATGATCTTTTTGTCCGTGACCCCGACCAGAGCGCCGATCGAACGCAAGATCCCTTCTAATTCAGCACGACGGTCCGCCAGGTCACGCTCCAATTGGCGGCGTAATTTACCGATCGCCATGGCGGCATCCGTGTCCTGTCCTTCCCGGGTACGTGTTTTCGCAATTTCTTCGTCGTTGCGCACATCTTCAAGCGAAAGCCGCAACTTCTCTGCAAGGATTCTCGCACGGGCATAATTATTCCCATGCGTCCTAAGTTCGCGGACAACATCGGCCATTTCCCGGTCCATTTGCAATAGTCCTTCCCGCTCACGGTACGTGGCGATCGCCTGGCGTTCATTTTTCGTGGGATCCGACAAATAGAAACTGACCTCGGTGCCGACACCGTATCCTTTAAAAATAAAATCGGTGCCCGCGCGGGCGACAATACTCAAGGTGAATTTCCGGTCATTCCTCTGGAACTTCGCCATGGCGTCCAAGATCGCCTTCGAAGGACCTGCCGTGGCCATCCGCGTCGCGATCGCCATTTCCAGCAGCTTGTCAACACTGACCGGCTGCCCTTCATTAAAAAGAGGCAAAGCGATGGTCACGTTTTCCGTGACCGGAGTATGTTCCTTGGCCTCGGTAACAGCGCTAAACCGTTGAAGAATGGCTTCTCGGACAACATTCCGCAGCATCTCGATCTCGGGAGGTGTCAATGCGTTAATGCCGCCGGTCTGGTCCATCAACTCATCAAAACCCGCCTGCAGGTCTTCGGCCTTCAACTTTGAAACATCGCCACGGCCGTCGGCGCCCCTCAGGGAGGCCACGTACTGGTCGGCAAGGCTTTTAATGAAACCGGGCCGACCAAGCAGGGACCTGGCGATCTCGCGGCCGGCATCCGAGGTATTCGCGTTAAAAGTGATCCTGTCGGTGATCTCACTCGTCAGGTAGTTTGCAAACCTCTGCGCATACCCATTGCGACTTTCCTCAAGGCGGAGTTCTGCTTCCTCCCGTTTTGATACAAGTTCGTCGTGAATCCGTCGCGCCTCTTCGGCCGCGGCTCCCATCGGTCCGGCAACGGCAGCCGTTTCTACCGTAGCTGCTCTTGTAACGTTCGGAGCGGGCCTCGCGGTAACTGTGGCGGCTTCTTCACCGATCGCTGCGACACCTGTCATTGCGACTAAAGATAATACCGCCGACGTATTGGGCCCGAAAATATCGTCGACCGGCTTCGTGAGAGCCCGGAGACTGCGGCCCTTTAACTGTTCGGTAAATTTTGCGGGAACGGCCGCGCCCGTCATGACAGCGGCGAGCTCGGGGTTGTTCATTACTTCGGTTTGAAATTTTTCGACGACTTTGGGGTATTTTGCTTCATTAGCCTTAAGCCAGGCACCGATGTTGTAAGGCGTCGGCGCTTTTCCTTCCTGAGCCAACGCTGCCTTGCCTTCCTCGACAGCTTGCTGTAAATCGGTGGATAATTTCTGAAGTTCCGCGGGCGCGGCCTGCCGCTCGGTCACAAGCTCTGTGCGCTGCGCTTCAGCGGTGGGGACTTCTCTTTGCAGTGCGGCGTCTTCCACACGCCCCGCAGCCATTTCTGTAGCTCTCGCCGCAGGAGTGATCGTCGTCGAGGCCGGGACGCCGGATCTTTCCTGAACAGGCGGTTGGGGCGTGGCCGCTGTCTTTGGCGCGAATAAGGATTGGATACCACTGAAGACTTTCTCGATCAACGGAAGCGGATTGGGGACCATCCCGGCCTGCATAACTTTTACAGGTTCGCCCGTCGCGGCCGGGGTTTGCACAGCCTCTGCCTTTGCTTGACGGATCACCGTCTCCACGGAGGCAATTGCAATGTTCATTTCCTCCAAACTCATGGCATGGTTCGGGTCCAAAACAGCATCCGTGACCTTGGAAAATAGTTGTCGCGCCAGCAACGCCGTGACTGACGATTTCGGAAGCTTACGAAGCTCTCCGTCTAAACGCGCCAGGGCAGGTGACGCTGTCATCCGGACCTTTTCCGCCTGAAGTTCCGCCAAATGCCCGGCCTCTGTCCTATAAGCTTCGGTCCCCTCGCTCATTCCGGTCATTCTTGCCTGAAGGGTCGCAATGTCATGCGAGACTTGCCGGTCAGCGATATCTGTTCCAACACGGGCCAGGGCACTATTCAGAAACACTTCCGGAGCCACAAGCGGCACAAGCCCGCCCAACGACCACATCCCCTGCCACACATTATTGAATAGACCGAGGAGGGTCCGTTCAATGAACATCGCCACGGTGTGAAAACCATGGAATTCTGCGATGCCTAAAGGTTTTAAGGCCTGATTTGCCACGCTATCGAGCGATCCAAAAAGATGTAACACGGCCGGAATTTCAAATGCCAGGGTGATGAGCCCCATGGCCGTCGTGAAGCCGGAAAGATAGAATCTTCCGCTCCCTAGAGTGCGGTACCGAGCCATGCGGTTGATCTCCATGCGTGTCGCGACCGCATCATCCACAGCAGAACTGGTCAGAACCCGTCCTGTCTCCCGGGCCTTTTGAATTTCATCCTGTGTGTACCGGCCGGCCAGCTCAGCCTGAATTCCATTAATACGTTCCAATAAAAGGAGTTGCTCGTTCTGATTCAAACTAAGGACATTCGCGACGATCATGCCGCGCAGCATCTCAAGGTGGGACAAGAGGAACATATCGAACGTTTTCTCATCCATCCCAAGCTGTTTGGCCATTTCCTGGCGTTGTTCCGGCCCGATCGCATCAAAGTACTGTCCTATTCCTTCATAAGTCAAAGTCGAAACGGATTTGCCGCCCTCTGTCCTGCTAAAAGCGAAGAACCCGGAAGCCTCCATCGTTTTAAAGCCGTACGACCGCATTAGTTTCAGGACAGGTTCAAGGAAATATTTTTCCTGAATATGCTCAGCACGGCTTTTCTTAGCGGCCCCGCCGTACGCCATGATCATGCCGAGGAAAACATCTTTAAGGAGCGTGCCAAGACTTAAGGGAACCGCATCACCAAAGACTTTCAGAACGACTTGCTTACTGAACAGGTTGTGCGGAATAAATGAAATGAGGTCGGGCGCCACAAATGCGCCGATCAACAAATAGCCCGCAATTCCGAGCCCGGCCGCCATCCCGAAAACGGAACCCGCGGTCTTGACGCGGTAACTCCGTGTGGCCTTTTTGATCTCCGCCGCCTTTTGCGCTTCATTCAATTCGGTCTTCGGGAGCGCCCCGTATTTGCCCTCGATAGCGGCTAAGGTCTCTTTGAATTTTTCTTTACGGATCTGATAGACCCCGTAAGCGCGGTAGGAAACAAAAAGGGCAAGCGCGATACCGGTCCCGATCGGCCCCGTAAGGATGAAGGCCCCGGCGATGATCCCTTTGAAGAACAACGCGCCGCGGCCAAAAACGAACCATTGGAAAAAAGCCCCCAAGGGATTGGTAATATCGGAAAGGACGTAACGGACCGCTTTTGCGGAAGTAGCTTTGGAACCCAGAAAATCTGTGATCTTTTTTGCCAAAAAGTTCTGAAGATGCAGGACCCGGATGATACGGGCATGAAGGGCGTCGCTGCGCGCGAGGTGATTCGCTACATTCTGAAGTCTCTTTTGGACCACGATGTGCTGGTCAAAAAGAGTGCGGATCCGTTGGGCTTCTGCAGAAGGAAGACCGGCCAACACCTGATCCAATTCCTTGTTCACCTGGTCCCAATCCCCGGTCGTCGTCGCAGCCTGCCGGCTCAACTCTTTCGCTTTTTCCGCAAGGGCCGTCAATGCCGCATCCTTCTTCTCAGTGAGATAGTCCTCGATCGTTTGCCCTACCACCAAGGGAAGCCGGCGATTCAAGGCATCCGTCAGAGCCTTCACATCGACGATCGCTTCCCCGGTTTCCGGATCGATCTCGACTTTTCCATCCTTGCCGATCTTTACAAAATAGGTCCGCTGTCCCGTTCCGTGGATGCGGTACATGATGGGATAAATAAGTTTTTGAATGAACGAAGACATGAGTTGGATCGATAGATAGAGCGGCGCACCCAGAACAAACAAAACCCCCAGCAATCCTTTTGCGACAGAGCCGCTCTTAAAGAGAGTTTTGACGTTCTCAATAAAGACAAACGTCACGTTGGCCATTTCCTTGGTCATCATCAGACCGATGACCGCTCCAAGGGCCAACACAGGCCACGCAAGGGAAATAAGCGCTGCCACTCCGACGCCTGTCAACAGACCGACTGCAAGGCCTGTCGCATAGAAAATCCCTTTGTGTGATTTCACGCGAAGGTCAAGAGTCTTCTGTTCTTTCATATGCTGGCGCTGTTCAAAATCTTTTTCGACCTGCAGGTCGCGGATCGCTCTTTCAACTTCTTCCAACTGCGCCAGGCTTAGGTCTTCTAAACGGACCGGCGTTTTTCCATCCACACGCAAACTCGGGATCTTCGCCAGCAGTTCCTCTTCTTTCATACTGTGTCCGGTCCTACCCAACGTCCGAGCCCGAATTTGATGGATAAAGAGGTCTTTGTCTTTTTTAGCGAAGCGCGTAAATGCAGATATCCCGGATAGCCCCTCGGCTGATTTAAAGCGATAGCCTTGTGCGTACCGGTAGAGCGTAAAACGGACTTTGACGAACGGGGTAAGGGCAACACTTGTTCCGTTGTTCACTTTGTCCATGAACCGGCCCCAAAAGACCCCCGCCTTTTTGAAGATCCCCGGTTTTTCCTGAACCGCGGGAACTATTTCTTCAGCCGGTTTTGCTTCGGGTACCACGGGCGGTTTTGCTGGCGTTACTTCTGCGGCTTTCGGGGCTTCGGCTTTGGCGGCAACCTCCGCCTCGCGCTTGGGAGCTGCTTTCCGTTCAGCTACGGCGGCTGCCTCGGCCTCCCTGGCAAGAGCTGTTTTGCGTTCGGCGATCACTCCATTGATTGCATCCATCGTGAGCGAAACGGTATCTGTCGTGATCTTAAGTTTTGCTCCGAGGCTTATCGCCTCACGAAGCACGGGGATCTTCGCTTTGATCGCCTCCGGGCTGGAGCGCGAAAGAAGCCGCAGGATCACGCTACCGGAAAGATCTTGAGTGCCCACGCCCCCCTTTTGGGGATCCAGGGCATCCAATTTCGCTTGAAAATTTCTGTTCAGTAAAAGTTTCCTGAAAGCTTGTTCTGCGGCCTTCTGCTTATCAACATTCTCCTGGGGTTTCGGATCCGCAAAACCCGCGGCATGAAAAAGTCTTAGATTCTTTTCATAAAGGGCTTGCTCATCAGCATTGGGTGTCGGAGTAACCGGCAACCGGGCTTCCGACCGCGCTACGGCAGAGATCGCTCCCATTTCCGCCATCAAGCCCGGGACAATTTCCTTCGGACCAGCATTCCGCGCAACATCTGCGACAGCAGGCGGAATCCTGAGCTCACCAACACCTTGATAAAAAGTAACTGTCAAATTATCGCCCAAGCGGATCTCCGACCTTTTGCGGACACCTAACTGAACTTCGCTTCGTCGCACCGCCGGATCAGAAAAAACGGCGACGGTCGCACGCAGTTCAGAACGCCCTCCCTCAGGGATAAGAACAGGAAACCAAACTTTATTCCCGTCTTGGATCGCTACCGACGGCAAAATTTTATTCATAAAGTCGCGAGCCTCTGTAAAAAGTCCCGCGAGCGCCTCGCGAATTGAGGACAGTGCAGTTGCACCCCGGAACACGCTCACGGTGGACACAAGCTGCCCATATGTTTGGGCAAATGTAAGATTCTCCCCCGCTCCGATCTGGGATGTCGTCGGAATTCCATTCGGCGCAGACAACTGGAAGCGCGGATCATTGAGAACGCCGGTCTTGGGTTGAAGGAACGCTTCCGAGAGAACTTTTTCGATCGGGAGCGGCGTTTCGCGGAGCGCGGCGTCGTAAAGCGCGCTTTCTTTTTTCTGGTCGATCGCCTTGGAGATGCGCGGGGCAACGACGATGTAAGAAAAGCCCTTCTCCTGAAGGTACTTTTCGATCCCGGGCGTATGGAACCCGCCTGTGATGATGGCGGAGATCTTCTGCCCGGAGGCAAGGGTTTTCTCAACCGCTCTCTCGACCAAGACCTGGTCGCGTTCAAGCGCTGCTTGATAGAAGCGCTCCACACGCGGCAAGTCCTGATCGAGGGTCTCCATCTGGGACGGCAATCCTAGGGAGAAGTGATACTTCTGGGTGAGCGGTTTGAGAAAACTTGAAAAGGTTCCGGCTTTGAATTCATCTTGGTGAGTGTAATAGAACTCGGCGTCCTGCTTGGTCAAAGTAAAATCGAACATTTTGTTCATGACATCATAGATACGCATGAGATGATCCAGCTTGATCTCTTCCGGCGTCGTAAAAAGTTTGTTCTTAACGTCTTTTTCGAGGACCTCGATCTCATCAAAAAGGGAAACACCGATCGAATCGTAAAGCACCATGTACTGGAAGTAGGCAAGGACATTAGCGTATTGCTTGGTCAGGTCCCTCCCTCCGGTCTGAGTCACACTGATGCTACGGATCTCATCCTGAAGGTATCCGTAATAGGCGACGCGTTTCATCTTCTTCATGCGGAAGTGGACGGTGTTGGTCAGGAAACGGGAAAGTTTTTCGCGCGAAAGAACGCCCTTAAGATCGTTAATGAGTTGATCAGTCTCTTTTTCGGCCTTGTCGAAATCGATCTGCTTTTCAAGGTCGATCAGCTGGATCAGGGACTGCATCCCGCTATAATTCTCCGGCTTGAGATCATGCTTTTGGGCCATGCCCACGAGGAAACGGACATAAGCCACCAATTCGCGGCCGCTTTCCTGGAACGCCGCGCGGCGGCGATAGAGCTCGCGCATCTCTTCCGGGAACACGAAGCGGCCCATGTACGCCAAAACCTTGTTAAGCGCGGCCAAGATCTCTTCGTCACGGGCCTTGAACTGAAGCGCGTCCACGTAGGCCTTGCGGTTCTTTTCGTAAAGTTCCGGATCTTCCACGCCATAAAGTGTCATCACCGGCTTTTCAACGATCGCCAGATATTCCGGGCCGGTGAGACGGCCTTCTTTCAGGAAATAATCCGCGACGCTCCGGCGGGCTTCTTTGTCCGGGAAAAAAGAAAAGAGCTCGGTGTAAAGCTCGCCGGAGGCGCCTTCAAGGTTCACAAGGCCGAGCTGATATTTTTCCGAAAAATGACGGAGGATATTGGCGATGTTCCGCTGGGCCTCCTCGTTGATGTGCGCGTCCTGGATCGCGAGGATGATCTGTCCGCGGCTCCCCTTAAAGGAGCTCTTGATCGTTCCGTAGCTGTCCGGAAGGTCAGGACGATCGATCAGGGAGAGCGCCGCGTTGGCTTTAAAGGATTCGACTGGAGTGAGGCTTGAGGGACTGGACGCGGCAGCATAGGCTTTAACGCCACCGTCCCAAACGACCGAGGTGAAGGTAAACACACAAACCGTCAGAAGCGCAACGGTCCTAAGCCAAGGCTTAAAACTGTGTGTTTGCCAACTGATCATCGGATTGCCGTCCTCTCTTGAAAGTCGATCAGAATTACTCTGTAATTCCCAGCCTTCTTAACCACTATATTAAACTTATTTTAAGACCTTAATAACCTCAATAGAAATATACACAACGAAGTCTCCACAGTCAAGGAAACCTAAAAAATTTTTAATGATGTAACCCATTATTAATCAACATGTTATGTAACTTTAGAATAAGATTTAACCTTTTTGTTGCTCCCATATAATTTTTTATAGCATTACTAAACAACAAAAAATGCCACTTTTTTTCAGAAATAATATCTGGAGGAATAAACATATTTAATATATTCATAAAAAGTTCTTTGAAATAAAACTCATTAAAACGGGGGTCCTTTGAATTCGATCGGAGTTAAAACGCTATGGGATGAACTCTTGCAAGTATGGAGACAGGCAGCACTGGTTTCCCATCTAAAAACTATGAGTATCGGTGCTGACTACGATTTTGAAAAAGAAATGATAGTTTGGACTGGCTAGGTGTCAAAATCAAAAAGCCCCCTCGGAAAATTCCGAGGGGCTTCTTAATGAAAACTGGACCTGCCCTTGCCTTTCATTTATTTCTAAATGGTCGGCAGGGCTGTCCCAATACCACTCAATCGAAGCAAAGCGGAGATTGGGGCGGCCCTGACTACCGCAAACTCAAAAGAAAATCAAAGCCAGGGCCGTCTCAAAAATCGCACATGTTATTCAGCGACTTTGTGGACGGGTCTCGCCGCGATTTTTGGCGGAAGCTACAGGCGGGAAATTTTGCCCCAATCTTTGATTACCTTTAAAGGTGATTGGGACAACCCTAATTCTCATTAATGGTTTATTGAAAATTAGGGTGGACCTGCCCTTGCCTTTCATTTATTTCTAAATGGTCGGCAGGGCTGTCCCAATACCACTCAATCGAAGCAAAGCGGAGATTGGGGCTGTCCTCGTCAGCCATTTGGAAAAGAAATTTCAGACGAGGGCTGGCCCATTTGACCTTAAATTCCATGGAGAGAAATGGACCTGAGGAGAGTCGGCTCCGTTGTCCGTAAAAAACACGGACTCCGGTAGGCCACCCGCCCTTAAAACATGACACCCGTCATGTTTCAGAACAGGGCTCCCTTCGACTCTCTTTTTATTCAAAAAAAATTCCCAACGGCAAAAACCATTGGGAATTTTTGGACCTGAGGAGAGTCGAACTCCTGGCCTCTGCAATGCGAATGCAGCGCTCTACCAGCTGAGCTACAGGCCCTTGTCTTTCATTTATTTCTAAATGGCTGACAAGGACCTGTCCAATTAACCCTTAAGCTTTGAACGAGAATTGGACAGGCCCAACAAATTCTAAAACTTAAAATGCTGTGCACCGGAAAGATAAAGCAGGGCGGTATTATACACAATCTTCGATGATTGTCTTCAAAACATTGAAGGCCTTTTGCTGGTCCCGTTCGTTGAAGAGTTCATGAAAGAAGCCCTCAAAGATCGTCCGTTCCTTGCGGGGAGCCACGAGACGGTCAAAAAATCTGCGGACCGCGTTGGGGTCCACGATGCGCTCCTCCCCCACCCCAAGCAAGTGGACCGGGAACGGCACCGAAAGGATCGGCTGTTTTCGCAAGATTTCTGTGCGCCGCTCGAACTCCTCGACCAACTGCGCGGAGATATGGCGAAGGATCAGAGGATCTTTCCGGTAGACGGCGACCTCGGCCGGGTCATGGCTCAGAGCTCTCGCCTGGACTGGATCCCTGTAAACGATGCCCGGCGCGAAAAAAAGCACCAGACGGTTCAGCGGCCGGATGACCCTCGAAAATCGAATTCCCAGTAACGGAACGGAAAGGATCAGGAGTTTCACAGGTTCCGGATTTTTCATGGCCCAGTGGATCGCAACGAGACCCCCGAGGCTGTGCCCGAGCAATATGAATTTTGGGGGGATCGAATGCTTCTTTCGAAGGTGCTCGATAAAGGCCGTGATATCCCCGAGATAGTCTGCAAAAGAACCGACATCCCCGCGCCTGCCTTCCGACCGGCCCATTCCGCGGAAATCCATCATCGCGAACTGCGCGGAAAGGCGTCCCATTTTGCCGGGGAATTTTTCATAACGTCCCGAATGCTCTCCGTAACCATGAAGCATGATCACCGTATGCCGCGCCCCGGGTGCCGGATAAAAACAGTAGAAGATCTTCGTTCCATCCCGGCCCTTAAAATGACCTTGGATCCATCCCGTGAGAGGCTTAACCAATCCATGGGCCGGGTTGGCGCTGGAATTATCGGGCGACATCGTATTGATTTTCCCATTTAAAATTTTTATGAGACTCTAACGGGGTCCAGGCAGAGGTCATAGCGAGCAAGCCATCAAATCGTTTTCTTCGACGCAATCGGGAGGCGATCCTGAACGCTTCTGGGCCATGGGCCTTTTCTCAGGAAGCAACGGTCTTTACTTTGTCGACGGTCTTGGAAACCGTCCGAGTCTTTATTTTCTTTTCATCCATGGCGACTTGGACGGCCCCAATCTCAGCTCCGCTTCGATTGATTGGTATTGGGACCGCACCGGCAGGCATTTCTTTCAGGTCATCGATCGCTTGAGCATTACGCTGGGTCTCTTCATGAATAATACGCAGTTTTTCTTGCGCCAAGAGCGCCGTCTTCGCGGAGGCTTTCTGTCCGTTCGCCTGTTTCTGTGAGGCTTCCAGTTCGTTCAAGATCTTTTGATGGATGCGCGCCTGTTCCTGAACCCGTTGAAGCTGCATCGTGCGCCCGTTTTGCAGATTCTTGATC
This sequence comes from Candidatus Omnitrophota bacterium, assembly GCA_043821445.1. Taxonomy (GTDB): domain Bacteria; phylum Omnitrophota; class Omnitrophia; order Omnitrophales; family Aquincolibacteriaceae; genus Aquincolibacterium. The sequence goes on from JBDRCT010000017.1 coordinate 34,448, forward strand.
TTTTTATTCAGATCGAGTATTTTCTGGATCTCTTGACGAATCTGAGCCACCGAAGCGCGCGGCACCGGCGGAGGGGGAACATATCCCGGTTTGAGGGGCACGGCATTCGCAGTTTGAACCGGGGATTTTCCAGCCGAAACTTGCTTGGTAGCCGTCCTGGTACCGGCCGCATTTTTGGCCTTTTCCATCATCAATTCTTTGCCGGTTTTGCGTCCAAAGAATTGAACGATCCGGTCTCCAACGGCCTGGGGAGTCGCTACCGAAGATAAGGAGCTTTGTGCCTTGGGCCCTTTGGGAACCGGGGAAGATCGGTTGGGGTCAACGGAATTTTTGGGAGCCGAAGCACCCAGTTGGAGCAGGAACAGCACTGCGAACCCAAAGCTTATCTTACGCATAGCACCCTTCCTTGTTTACAAAAACCCCGGATCGGTTCATCACCCTTTTGATCGCGCTATTATAGCTTAGAGCATTATCGAAAAAATCTATTATTTCTTGAGAAGGGATCCGGGATCATATCTGTTCGAAGATCAGCGTGCCGCCCTGGCCGCAGCCCATGCTGCCTGCGGCGTCCGGACCACACCCGTGATGACGATCTTTTTCATTCGGAAATTCCCTGTTGCCATGATAAGGTCTCTGAGGCCTATTCTAGCAACAGCTGGCGTATATCCGCCAGCTGTTCGCGGGCCTTTTTGATACCTTCATCGATGAACTTTTGTGCAGAAAAAAATTCGATCCAGTGAGCGTCGGGGACGCATGCGTGGATGAAAATATCGGCCTCGCTTCCTTCCATGCGGGCGATCTCGAATTCGGTGAACTGGATAGAATTCATCATGACGTTAAAGATATTGGCCGTGTAGCGCCGCTGGAGGCGATCCAGGCTCTTCATGACGATCCTCTGCCAATAGCCCCGATGTTGAAACCTCTGGTGAAAGGTCTTACGCCGCAGTTCATTGCGCTCGATCAAGTCTTTGGGAGACGGCAAGACATTGACCGCGATGCTCTTGCGGACGCCCATATTGGAAAGGATCTTGACCGGAAGCGGGTCCACGATCCCGCCATCCATGAGATAACTTCCCTTGTAAGGGTAAGGACGCAAGAAACCCGGGATCGAGATCGATGCGCGAACCGCGTTAAGCACGCTCCCGGAGTCCAACACCACCTCCTCCGAGGTTAAAAGGTCCGTGGCCACTATCTTGACCGGGATCTTGAGATCCAAAAATGTCATATCTTTCAAATACGCGGAAAGAAACTGAGTGATCTGATTCCCTTTGAAAAATCCGCGATGGATCGCCGAAATGTCCCGAAGACCCAGCAGCCTGAAGAATGCATTCTTCTTGTCCAGGGATTTGGCGATCTTCCCGATCTCATGGGAGTCATATCCTGCGGCCCAAAGCGTACCGATAAGAGCCCCGATACTGGAACCCGCCAGCACATCCACGGGGATCTTCTCCTCCTCCAGGACCCGGAGCACCCCAATGTGTGCCAGACCATACGCGGCACCGCTGCCCAGCACCAATCCCACCAATCGCTCCGACCATTCCTTGGCCAGAAAGGTTATCGTTTTTTCGTACTGATACCGTTGGTATTGAAGCGAAGGAAGCATGGAAAAAAGCTGTATCTCCGAAGCCGCGGACGGACCGCTCTCCGAAAAAGCCTTCCCCTCCTGGGAGGGCATGATGATCTTGATCTCGTTCTTGCTGAACCCAAAATCCTGACAGAGCTCCCCTGCTTTTTTTGAAGCGAATGTGAAGACATCTGTTCTCTTTTCGGCCCAGAGATAAACACGGTCTGAATAATTGAGGGCTTTGATGGCGACGGGGGTGTTACGATCCGGGAGACAGAGCACGAGATAGTCATAACGATAGGTCAAATAGGTCAGAAGCGTCGTGAATTTCTTTTCATCTTCGTCCAGGGCCGCATTAACCGTAAACGGCAGAAGATCAAAGCTGGTTTCATGGACCAGAATAGACTTTTGGATCGATGGTTCATGGGATGGGTCCATCGTTTTAAGATCGAACCCGGAAGCATCTCCCCGGCGAAACTCGGCCGGAAGAAGACTCTTCAATTTCCCCGAGAGGTCCAAAAGCAATACCTTGCTTTGGGTCTCACGCCGTAGGGTCTTGATGAAATCCACAAGGAAGCACGCCATCCCCTCCGTCGAAGCCGCGAAATAAAAAGCCGCAATGCGGACCTCACGTCGGTGATGACTGTACCCCAGATCTTCGCGGGTCAGGTGCCTCCCGAGAGAGCGGCTCAGATGCAGCGCCAGGGCCGGGATCTCTTTGAGAAGTTGCTGAAAACTTTCAGCGCTGATCTTGAGCGCCATGGCATCGGTTTTGGCCTCCACCGACGCGCTATGTACGCTGCCGGTCAAAAGAGAGGTCTCCCCGAAATGTTCGCCGCGATAAAAGAAGAGGAGCGTGGATTCCTTTTCCGGACCACGGGCACGGGTAAAAAGACGGAAGCGTCCGGAAATAATGATATAAAAGGCGTCCGGTGTCGTCCCCTCTTCGTAGACAATGTCGCCCCGCTTAAACCCCACCAACCGGGAATGCTGCTCGATCAGGGCCTGCCCTTCCGGCGCCAGGGACGAAAAAAGAGAGCTCGGTTCCGACAGGTACCCCTCTTTTACTTCGGGCTTGGCCTTTTTCCAAAAAGAGAAAAGATTCATCATGGGGGATTATCGGCAGGAAATCCTATTCACCTTATAGTCCCAATACCTATCAATTTCAGCTTTGCGGAAATTGGGGCAATCCTTGTCGACCCTTTAAGAAATTAAATCTCAGGCGAGAAAAACAATAAGGGGCGCCGGAGGCGCCCCTTTAAACTGAAGAAGTTAAAATGTGATATTTCAAAAAAAACGAGAAACCGTCAAGGATTCACGGTCGGCAGGTCCTGGTCTCTACCACTCCTGAACGCCTTCCGGGTCCGCGTAATCGTTGACCTTAGTCTCAAGCCAATGGTTGTACGCATAATCCAGTACGCGGAATTTATCGACCGGATCCATGTTCAGTAACCGAACCCCCTGATCATAGCCCTGGTCCGTTCCCGCAGAAGGCTTCGACCACATGACCAAACCAGAGCTGAAAATAGGCTTCGGATCATCAGGGATCGTGATCTCCAGATCCAACGGAGTCCCGTCCGGAAGCGACTTGTCTGAATTGATCTTCAATCCTTCGCGGCAAAGGTCCCTGCTCAACGCGATCCCTTTAACGGACGTCGCCTCGGTTCCGGTGAACTTCACGCTCATATATGCGTCAAAGCGCTTAAATTTGCGCTTATCTTTTTCCATCGCTTCCTCCTTTACTTTTCTCGTATCGTAATGACCGGAAAAAGCCTGACTTTCCGTTGGTTATATATCGACTTCTTCACGCATTAAATTAATTAAAAACACCTCACACAAGGAGAAAAGTAACACATGAGTTTGGATTTATCAAGAGGATGATGCGATTTTTTTGAGAAGAGAACCGCCCTTGGAGTCCTTAGGGTCCCTGCGCCAACAAGATTGCTGGAAAGAAGGGCTGAAAATAGCGCAACCCATTGTAAACAAATGGGTTATCGAAAATTCACAAACTGGACAGGCAGAGTCAGAGGTGCGGTCCGAAGATGCTGGATCACGAACTGAAGATCGTCTTTATTTTTGGAAGAGACCCGGATCTCGTCCCCCTGAATAGCAGCCTGGACTTTCACAGGAAGATCCTTGATGATCTTCACGATCTCCTTGGCCTTCTCTTGGGGGATCCCCTGGGTGAGGGTCACTTCCTGCCGAAGACAACCGTCAAAGGCCTTCTCCGGAGTTTTAAAATCGAGGGCCTTCTGAGAAATTTTCCTGCTGGCCATCCTCATTTTGAGAATGTCCTGGAGATTCCGTAATTTCATATCATCATCCGCAATGAGGCGGATCTTTTTTTCTTTTTCATCCTTGAGAAATTCCACGGAGCTTTTACTGCCCTTGAAATCAAAACGGGTCTGGAGCTCTTTCTTTGCCTGATTAACGGCATTGTCGATCTCCTGAAGATCGATCTGAGATACGATGTCGAAAGAGGATAGTTGGGCCATCGAGCGAAAAACCGGCTAAGAGCTCTTGGAAGGCGGAGTGATGAAGGCTTTCAAGCGCTTACGGGAGAACTCATCCAAGTCCAGGAATTCAAAACCTGTGTCAAAATTCTTTTTGGCAGACTTCCGGTCCTGGCTCGGGATCACCCACACGCTGCGCCCTGTACACTGGATAGGAGGTTCGCCATCCTTAAGTTCCAGACTGATCTTGCAACGACCGAACCGCTCCAAAGGCTCCGGGAGCATGACCGAAACACCTCCCATCCCGACATCTTCAGTGCTTGCGGTATAGGCCTTTTGCTTGCCCACCGGTTGGATCGCCACCTCACAGGTCAGATGAAGTCTTGTAAACTTCCGTTTATTAAAACCATCCCAGAGAGAGTTCATGACCGGTTCAATCTCACAAAGGCGTCCTGAAAGGGACGAGCGACTTCCTTAGCGCGGAATTTCAAGAGTTGAGCCTGGGCTTCAGCCTCAGTGCGGAACCCTCCGAGAAAAACCTGGAAATAAACCCGTCCGCTAGGTCTTGTATTCTCTTTGACAAAAGCACGAAAACCCTCACGCTTAAAAGTTTCCGCGACCTGATCCGCATCCTGCTTGGTCGGATAGGTCACGACCTGGATCACGTAAGATCCGCTCACCGGCACCGAAGTCGCTGCGCCGCCTTCAGACACACGCGGCGTTTGGGGGGGCCTGGGAGGAACCGGAGTGATCACCACGGGACGCTCGACCGCGGGTTTAGAAACAACCACTGGTGCAGCGGTTGGGGTCTTTGCCGGAACCTCGCCGGGGATCTTGTATCGAACGCGCATCGCTTCCTCCCGCTGAGAATTGAGCGCGTTCACTCCCCAGAAAAGAAGAGAAACAACAAGCACTGCCGTTCCCCAATAAAAAAAACGGCGGATGGCCACTTGCTCGGGGTCTAAGAAAAATTTAAATAACTTATCCGTCTTTTCAAAAAATCCGTCCGTGAGATCCGAAAACGAGATGCGTTTCTTTCCCGGGGAACGATGGTAGCGAAAACGAGTATGGGAATCCGAACTGGATGGTATCGAGGCAAAAGAAGCTGGCCCTTTTTCAAAATCGCTAGGCGAGACATGGCGCGGTAAAAAGCTCGGTCCGGACAATACATCTTTTTGCGCACTAAAAAGATCGCGAGCTGCATCTTTCTCCAGGGAAGATTCTTTCGAGGTTAGTGGTATCGAAGCGGGAGTCTTGAAATCCTCCCGTTCTCCGATCACAACATGCGTCGTCCCTTCGGAAAACTCGCCATAAAGTTTTTTTTGGATCTCGGATTCCGAGAGTACCGATGATGACGATTCGGTGCTTTTCTTCCTGCCAAAAAATCCCATGCTAAGCTCTCCTTTTCACAGCGTGGACATCTTCGCGAAGACACAATGACAATTTGATGAGCTCGATGGGCCCCAGGACAATATGGGCGCGCTGAATAAAACCGTTCTTGCGGCAAAGATCGATCGCCCCCGACATTTTGGAAGTGGTCTTGAAAAAAACCTCCTCGTAACCCGCTTCGCGACAAAAATCCAGCGCACGATCGATCAGCCGCATACCGATCCTTAGCTTACGATGCGTTGGCGCAACAAATAAACGGCGCAGCAACGCGACCCGGCTGTCTTCCTTCTTGATCGCGACGGTTCCGATCACCTTGTGTGATTTCTCGTCTACCGCCACAAAAAACGCCTCACCGATCCCACCGTAGGCTTTCTCAATGCATTCAACATCCTCGATCGGATAGGTATGCTTGGCGTCATGGAACTCGCGGTCCATGACGCTAGAGATGAGATCCACCACCGCGGCATCATCATCTTTCATGGACCTTCGGATCGTGATCATAAAGGATTCCGTTTGCCTCCGTTAAGCTTTTTTGGCATCGCCGGCCGGTTTTACAGCGGCCTTCCCTGCGGCCGGTTTTGCAGCACCCGCAGGCGCAACGGCGCCAGGGGCTGCAGTTCCCTCAGCGGTTTCTGCCTTCGCCTCTTTGACCTTCCTCATCTTGATCTTAAGGGACCTTACTTTGGGTAGATTGTAAGCCGTTCCGCGGTCACTCCATTTGCCCATTTCTTGGAGTTTCTTAACGCGTTCAAGACGCTTAAAAACATTTCGGTGTTTGGCTCCGACGCTGTCAGAACGCAGACTGGGATGTTGCGACATAAGACACTGGACTCCTTTATTTGTGAATTGGATCATTCCGAACAGTTATTCTGCTGGAGGGGCGTATTATACCGATGCGGACGGAAAATGGCTAGTCCCAATTCTTATCAATTTCAGAGTATCTGAAATTGGGGCAGTCCCAATTCCAATCAATCGAAACGAAGTGGAGATTGGGGCAATCCTTGCCAGCCATTTTGGAAAATAATCCGAGGCAAGGATAGCTGAAAAATTAGGGGGAATCTTATTTGGAAGCTGTCAAAAACACGAACTTGGCGCGATCAGCGCACCATCGGCCGTACATAGGCGTCGCTTGAAGCAAGCCCCTGGGTCCTCAACTGTTTGAGCATTTTGGAGGCATCCTGGTGCGTCTGGAATCCCTCTATACAAACCTGCAGGTGCTTGCCGCTTGGGATCACAAAGGAATGGTACCCTTTTTGGGAAAGTTTTTGGATCTCACGATCCGCCGCGGCCTGAGTGATATAAGTCACATGTTGGATCGTATACTTTCCTTCAGGCTTCACAACCTTGGCCACGGGCTTGGGCAGCTCCGCAACTGTGATAGGAATTTCCTTGGGAACAGATCTGTCGACCATCGTCGGCAAAGGAGTCTTCGAAACCGACGCGACAACCGTTTGAGAAGCCTCCGGAGAAACGACCTCGGTAGGAACCGAACGAACTCCCTGGCCCTCTAAAGACTTTTTTCCTTTTTCAACTCCCCAAGAAAAGCTCAACACATAGATCATGAGCAGGACGAGCGTCAACCCGATCGTCTGGTCGAGACGCAGCGTGATGAAAGTCTTTTCGAGATAAGAAGCCTTGGGGGCCGTCGAGTCCTCTGAAAGAGTCCGGGGCACGGGCAGATCGAATAATTCCGTTTGCATGGTTAAGTCCTCCGTGGGTGTATTTACGGCAACTCACACGGAAGACTTAATTAAAACTCGCACAACGCTCAACGCACAAAGCGCAACGACCAGCTTCTCGCGTTGACCGTTGCGCGTTGCGCGATTTATTTGGCAAGTTTAATGCGGCTCGGCGGCCCGCCTTGAGGATCAGGCGTCCTGGTTTTTCCTTTCAATTTTGAATTGAAAACCAGGATTGCACTGAAATTCGATTTAAAGCTTCAAAGGAGTTTCAGGCGAGGCTCGCCTACTTTGCAAGCTTAATGCGATTCGGCGGCCACCAGATCATGAAGGCTTTACCCACAAGATCTTTTTTCGGAACAAAACCCCACTGACGGCTGTCGGCCGAGTGGGCGGAATTATCCCCTAACGCGAAATAATGCCCCTCCGGAACCCGGATCATCTGACCAGACTTGCCGAACTTCCAATCCTCAACATTGTAATAGGTGTTCCCGGAAAACGGAGGGTCGGTCATCGGCTTTCCATTGACGAGCAGCACCCCTTTGCGTATCTCAAGCACTTCACCCGGGAGCCCCGCAAGCCGCTTGACGAAATCTTTTTTGCGGTCAAGAGGATACTTGAACACGATGATATCCCCACGCTCGGGTGGACGAAAACGGTAACTCAACTTGTCGACAAAGATCTTGTCTTCTTCCATGAAAGTCGGCTTCATGGAGCCGGTCGGGATCTTGTAGGGCCCAAAAATGAACGTGCGGATAAAAATAGCGAGCACCGCCGCGATCAGAAGCGGCTCGCCCCAATTTTTCCATTTTTCAAAGAGCCACCGCCGGGGCTCGGCCCGGGCGAATTGCCATTCGTGAATGAGTTTCGCTCGGTAAACGTAGCCCAGCACCACGGCCACCGGCAGGATCCAAAGATACTTTCGAATCACTTGTATAAGATTCCCTTCCATATTATTCCACCTTCAAAATGCTGATAAAAGCCTCTTGAGGAAGATCGACCTTCCCGATCTTTTTCATGCGTTTCTTCCCTTCCTTTTGTTTTTCCCAGAGTTTGCGCTTACGCGTGATGTCGCCACCGTAACATTTGGCCGTCACGTTCTTTTTGATAGCGGAAATCGAATCGCGGGCGATCACCTTCGCCCCGATCGCCGCCTGAATCACAACTTCGAACATCTGCCGGGGGATCACTTCCTTGAGCTTCTCTACGAGCGCCTTGCCGCGCGGATAAGCTTTTTCCTTCCAAGTGATGATCGCAAGCGCATCCACCGGTTCTCCGTTGATGAGAATATCCATCTTGACAAGGTCCGAAGGTTTATGGCCGATGAATTCGTAGTTGAGCGACCCATAGCCGGCCGTAAATGACTTGATCTTATCATAAAAATCCATGACGACTTCTGAGAATGGAATCTCATAGGTCAGCACCGCGCGCGTCGCGTCGAGATATTCTGTACTTTTATAAGTCCCGCGGCGGTCCTGACAAAGCTGCATGATCACCCCAAGCGCGGTGGAAGGGATCATCACATGCGCACGGATATACGGTTCCTCGATGATCTCGATCTGCTGCACCGGCGGCAAATTCGTGGGATTCTCGATCTCAAGGATCTCCCCCTTGGTCGTGAGCACCTTGTAGACGACATTCGGGGCCGTGATAATGAGCTGGAGATTAAATTCGCGTTCGAGCCGCTCCTTGATGATATCCATGTGCAAGAGCCCGAGAAATCCGCAGCGATATCCGTGCCCGAGCGATGCCGATGACTCCGGCTCATAAACAAAGGAGGAGTCATTGAGCCTGAGTTTCGCAAGCGCGTCCCTGAGCATCGCGAAATCATTGGCTTGGATCGGATAGAGACCGCAGAAAACCATGGGCTTCACGTCCTGATAACCCGGTAAAGGCTCCGTGGCAGGATTGAGGGCAAGCGTCATCGTGTCCCCGATCTTCACGTCGGAAATATCCTTGATGTTCGCGTTCACGTAGCCGACCGTCCCGGCCCCGAGTTCTTCGACAGCCTCGGGGTTCGGATTAAAGATCCCGATCTGATCGACCTCGTGCTGGTTACGGGTCTGCATCATCAGGACCTGATCGTGCGTTCGGAGCTTTCCGTCAAAAATACGGAAGTAAGCCACCACCCCTTGATAGCTGTCAAATTTGGAATCAAAAATGAGGGCCCGCAAAGGCTTTTCAGGATCTCCCTGGGGCGGCGGGACCTTGTCGATAATGGCCGCCAAGATCTCCTCAGTGCCCTCCCCGGTCTTGGCGCTGGAAAAAATGATCTCCTTTTCATCCACGCCTAAAAAATCAACGATCTCTTTTTTGACCCGCTCCGGTTCCGCGGTCGGAAGGTCGATCTTCGTCACGATCGGGATGATCTTGAGGTTGCGCTCCATGGCCAGATAAAGGTTCGTCACGGTCTGCGCCTGGATCCCCTGCCCGGCATCCACAAGAAGCAAAACACCCTCGCAAGCCGCGAGACTTTTGGACACCTCATAAGTGAAGTCGATATGACCCGGGGTATCGATCAGATTAAGCCAATAACTTTTGTAATGGATACGCACCGCACGGGCTTTGATCGTAATGCCGCGCTCACGCTCCAGTTCCATATCATCCAGGATCTGGTCGCGGAATTCCCGCTTGCTGATGGCGCCCGTGTGCAAGAGCAAGCGATCCGCAAGTGTGGATTTTCCGTGATCAATATGCGCAATGATGGAGAAATTACGGATTTTGGAGGGATTCACCCCGTTAGAACCGTCCTCCTGATGGAAGCCATTTGCCACTTTAAAAATCCTTTTGTTGAATCAAACGAATTAAACCGCTGTAAAGCCTAGCTTCTAACGGGGTTCATTAGAATTTTTTGAAGATTTCACGGAATTCCAGGATCGCCTTCGTGCGGTCGGCTTTTCCGAAAATAGCGCTTCCCGCAACCAGGATATCGGCACCGGCCTCAAGCGCCTGAGACGCGTTCCCTGCGTCAATGCCGCCATCCACGGAAATAAGCCCTTGGAACTTCGGTCGCAGCATTTTGATCTTTTCCATCGTCTCCGGCATGAACGACTGCCCACCGAACCCCGGCTCCACGGACATGACAAGGATCAGGTCCAGGTCCGAAAGATAAGGAAAAAGCACTTCGACGGCGGTCTTTGGCCTAAGCGAGATCCCGGTCTTAGCTCCTGAGGCCTTGATCATTTGAAGCACGCCGCGGACATCTTTTTCCGCCTCGACATGGACCGTGATCCAGTCCGCACCCGCCTTGCGGAATTCAGCCAGAGAGCGGGACGGCATGTCGATCATCAAGTGGACATCAAGCGGGAGTTTCGTGACCTTGCGGATCGCACTCACGACAAGCGGCCCGATCGTGAGATTGGGCACAAAATGCCCGTCCATTACGTCAATATGGAGCGCGTCACAACCGGCTTTTTCGACATCCCGGATCTCCTCAGCCAGCCGACTGAAATCCGCGGAAAGCAAACTGGGTGCGATCATGATTTTCTTCACTTCGTTCTCCTTAGGTCCCTTTGATGACAAGATTTTCCGTGATCTCGCGTTGCATCTTCTCGGGCACCGGCCCGATAAGCGAAAGGTTCAAATCCCCGGTCCGAAAGATCCCTTGCGCGACCCGCTGGATATCTTCCGGCGTCGTCGTCTCGATCTCCCGGCGGATCTCCGCTTGATCCGGCAACTCTCCGGAGCAAAGAGCCTTTTCACCCGCCCAAAGCAAATGATCCAGCGTGTCTTCCACTCCCAGAGAAACCTGACTCATGAAATAGTCCTTGGCCCGGCGAAGTTCGCCCGGCCTTACGAAACTTTCCCGCACTTTCGCAAGCTCCTTCATGATCACTGCCACAGCCCGCACGGTCTTTTTTGTTTCGACGCCGGCCGATACCGTGAAGGACCCGGTATCCTGATAGCCCGAAATGCCGGATTTGATCTCATACGCGAGACCCCGTTTTTCACGCACTTCTTCAAAAAGACGGCTCGACATATTCGCTCCGAGCATCACGTGCAGAAGACCCAGCTTGTAACGGTCCGGATGCATCCGCGGAAGGGCGTGCAGCCCGATCACCAAATGCGTTTGCTCGGTCGCCTTCTCAAAAAAATGCGTGCGCGGCTTCGTCTGCGCGTTTTTCGCCGGAACAAAAGCAGAAGGTTTCTCCGGCCGGCGCGTTTTGTAAATGTCGGCCACACGCGCCAGGACCTCGTCGTGATCCACATCTCCGGAAACCGAAACCAGGATGTTGCTGTTATGATAATGACCCTTCTTGTATTTCAACATGTCGGCACGCGTCATCCGGGAAACTGTTTTCGGAGAACCGGCAAGCGTCCGGCCCAGCGACTGGTCCGGCCACAAAAGCTCCCCCATCAGATCATGCACGTGATGGGAAGGCACATCGCGGTACATCTTGATCTCTTCAAGGATCACGGTCCTTTCCTTGGCAAGCTCATCCGCCGGCAGGGTCGAATGCAGCACCATATCGGAAAGAACGTCAAGCGCCCGGGGATAGTATTGCTTCAAAAGTTTCGAAAAATAACAGGTCATTTCTTCGCCGGTGAATGCGTTCAGTATCCCGCCCACGCCCTCGATCTCTTCCTTGATCTGACGTGTGTTCCGCGTCGGCGTGCCTTTAAACATCATATGTTCCAGAAAATGCGAGATCCCTGAGATCTTTTTAGGTTCGTACCGACCGCCGACCTTGACCCATACCGCCACGGCCGCAGATTCCCGGTTCGCCATCGGAACGGTCAAAACCCTCAGACCATTATCCAAAGCCGTCAGCCGGTAAACCATGATTTTCCTTTATGAGTTTGCGATCATACTGTCTAGGTAATTCTGCAATATTCTCTGAGCGGCCAACTGATCGATCACTTCCTTGCGCTGTTTGCGGCTCACATCCGCACCGATCAGCATCCGTTCGACTTCTTTGGTCGACAATCTTTCGTCCCACATCACCATCGGAACCTGAATCCGGGACTGATACCATTCAACTTCCTGGACTCTTTTCTTCGCCGCGATCCCCATCTCGTCCTTGAGTGTCTTGGGAAGACCGACCACGACCTTCTCCGCTTTGTGCTCGAGGATCAATTTCTGGATCTGGGCCAGTACCTGCTCCCGCCCTCGGACCTCGATCGTTTTCACCGGAAACGCGATCGTGGTTCCGGCTGGCACGAACGCGACCCCGATCCTTTTTTCTCCGAGGTCAAGGCCCAGCAGCGTGCCGCTCATGCACCATGAACCGCGCGGGACATCTTTTTAATAAAACGCTCGGCCGAAGAAATCCCTCGCTTCAAATGCTCGATCACCGCACTCCCGACGATCACACCGTCCGACATGCGAGAGATATTCTTTGCCTGTTCTGGCGTTGAAATACCGAACCCGGCCAGGACCGGCTTCGGGGTCATCCGTTTCAGTTTTACAAGATGCGCTTTAAGATCTTCGGGCAAAGCTTTTCGTGCGCCGGTCACGCCCCGAAGCGAGACATAATAGATGAACCCTTGGGACTTCCCTACAAGCATTTCTGCCCGTTTATCTTGGGTCGTCGGAGCCACCAGCTGGACTCTTTGTAATTTTTGTTTCCGGCACAATCTCTGGAACTCCGCTTCTTCTTCCGGCGGCAGGTCGGGGATGATCAAGCCGTCCACCCCTGCGCCTCTCGCATCCCGGGCAAAATCCTTCCCGCCATACGAAAAGATCGGATTGAAATAGCCGAAGAAAACGATCGGGACCCTGGAACCCTTTTGCCGGAGACGGCGCACAAGAGCGAACGCATCTTTGATCTTCACGTTTTTTTTAATGGCCTGCTCGGACGAGTACTGGATCGTCGGCCCGTCCGCAAGAGGATCCGAAAAAGGAAAGCCCAATTCGACAATGTCCACCCCCGATTTTTCGGAGGAAAGAATGAGCCGTTCCGTCGCGGCGACGCTTGGATATCCCAGCGTCAGAAAAATACAAAAAAGTTTTCGCTTCTTTTTCCGGGCTTCTCGAATCTTCTGATCTAATCGATCTGGCAACATAAATTCTTTCTTAGTATCAACGTATCAGAGTATCAGAGTGTCAAAATCTTGATACTTTGACACATTGACACTATGACACTTCGCCTTTTATTTTTGTTTTTCAAAGATGCTGCTGCACCGTATGGATGTCTTTGTCCCCGCGGCCGGAAAGACAAATGATCACGATGTCCGAGCTCCGGGTCTTGGGCATCAGCTTGGGTAAATAGCCCAAGGTATGTGCGGGTTCAAGCGCCGGCATGATCCCTTCAAGTTTTGTTAAAAGGTCGAAACCCTTGAGCGCGTCAGCGTCCGTCACAGCCCTGTAGGACACCCGCCCCGAATCCTTTAAATACGAGTGTTCCGGTCCGACAGAAGGATAATCCAGTCCTGCGGAGATCGAGTGGGCAAGCAGCACCTGACCGTTCTTATCCTGAAGTAAATAACTTTTCATGCCGTGAAGGACCCCGGGCCTTCCCTTGGTGATGGAGGCCGCGTGATGTGGCGTGGAAACGCCTTCGCCGGCCGCTTCGATCCCAATGATACGGACACCCCGGTCCTGAAGGAATGGATAAAAGAAACCCATGGAGTTACTGCCTCCGCCGACACAGGCCAAAAGGTAACTCGGAAGACGTCCTGCGGCTTTGGCGATCTGCCGGCGTGTTTCCGTTCCGATCACTTCCTGAAAATCACGGACCATCTCAGGATAAGGATGCGGCCCGACGACCGAACCCAGAAGATAATGCGTGTCCTCAACGTTCGTGACCCAATCACGGATCGCCTCGTTCGTCGCGTCCTTGAGGGTCTTGGATCCCGAATGGACCGGCCGCACCTCCGCGCCAAGCAGTTTCATCTTATAAACATTCAAGGCCTGGCGCTTCATATCCACCTCGCCCATATAAACCACGCACTTAAGTCCGAAGACACAGGCCGCCGTCGCGGACGCGACGCCGTGTTGTCCCGCGCCTGTCTCGGCCACGATGCGCGTCTTCCCGAGCCGTTTGGCCAAAAGCCCCTGGGCAAGCGTGTTATTGATCTTATGAGCGCCGGTATGAAGGAGGTCTTCGCGCTTGAGAAAGATCCTTCCGCGGTCGAAATGGGCGGCAAGATTTTTTGCTTCATAAAGCGGGGTCGGACGTCCGGCATAGGTTTCGAGATAATACCGGAGCTCTTTCTGGAAATTTTTATCGTTTTTGATCGCCCGATAGGCCAAGGTCAATTCCTCGCAGGCCTTCACAAGCGTCTCGGGGACATAGCGCCCCCCATAAGGGCCGAAATGGCCTTTTGCGTCCGGAAGTTTTTTTGCCCTCATACTTTCACCTCAGCAATGTCCGAATCCTTCACCCAACCGCTCTCCCCGTTCGTCAAAATCACACGGCTCCAATCCTCACGCCGGTCCATCACGAACACCTTGATACCCTCGCCCATGCGAAACGCAACCTGGTCGTGTTCCGAAGGGCCGTAACGGGCTTCACACTCTTTTTGCATCACGATCGCATCGCGGATCACATTGCTCTGCACCTGCTTTCCAAAAGCCACAAGCGCCGCGAGCAGAAGCACGATGAAAACGAATTGTTGCCATGGATTCCAGAATACTCCGCGCTCGCTCAAAAAATAAAGGATCCCGCCGGCCAGAAAAACAAATAAGACCGCGAGAACCACAACATAAACCTCCCGCTCGGTCATGTACTTAAGCACAGCTTCGGTAGCTTTCAAGTACCAGTTGCGCGTATCCTCGACACGGTATTCCAAGAGCCCGCGCGTGTAGCGCAAATTCTCCCGGATATCCCCATCCCGGGGATCGAGCCGCAGGGCTTTTTCATAGTTCAGGATAGCACGACTCAGCTTTCCAAGCCGCACATATGTATTCGCAAGATCATAATAAAAGGCCGCAACTCGGGGCTTCTGCTCGAGCAAAGACTCATAAAGTTCCGCGGCTTTCGCGTAGTCCCCGGTCCGGTAACTCGTATTGGCCTCTTGAAAGACCTTCGCTGTCTCGACCCCCTCACACACGGCAGGCGCAAACCATAACGCGATGAGTAAAAGCCACGTGAGCCGTTTCATTTCCGCATCCTTTCGATCCGGTTCACAGTATCCTGAAAGATCTTGAGCCCGATCTTCTTCGATGCCTGAGGGATCGATCCTTTGCCAAAACGGGATTCATCACAAAGATGGTAAAGCTCAAACACGTCCTTCAAGTGCGCGTCCTCCGCTCCGAAATGCGCCGCGAGAGTCTCTTCCAGATCCTGTCGCGTCACGCCATAAGTTGAAAGATTCCATTTGTCCGCGATGTACTGGACCATGGCTTTTTCAAGCTCCACAAAAAAAGCCGCGGTATCCTCGTCTTTTGAGGAGTGCGCAAGTTTCTTGAGCCTGTTGATGTTGACAGACGCGGTCCTGCGGGCCGTTTTCCGCCGCCGCAGCGCTTGATCTTTTGAAAATAGCCGGTCCTGGCGATCTTTCACCCAAAGCACCAGCAGCAATACGAACAGAAGCAGGTCGCCCCACATAAGGACCGTATAAACCCAATCCACGGCATGAGCCGAAAAAGTCTCAGGAAGTTTTTCATCAATGTAGCGAATGTCCTTCCCTTCCGATTTGACCCGCTTTTGGAAGATGGCATTCCCCGTAAGTTCCTGCGGCATCTGGAAATTCTGATCCGAATGCTCTACTTGGATCGGAAAGTTCGGGGTCTTCAAAGTCACATATTTTTCCTGACGGGGATCGAAATAGCTGAATTCAAGCGGTGGAACAAAAGAATTTCCCTCCTCCTTGGGAATAAAAACGATCTCAAAACTCTTCGTGCCACCGATCACGTTTTCGGTCTGGAAAAGCTTCGAATTGGTGTCCGAGTCATAGGTTTTAAAACCCGTAAGCTCCGGGATCTTCGGCCGCGTGATCGTCTCGATATTCCCTTCGCCCTCAATGACCATCTTAAGCATCACAGGCTCATTCTGTTTCACCTTGTCCTTATCGATCGTGGCTGAGAGACGGAAGGTCCCCACCGCGCCTTGAAAACTCGCCGGTTTTCCGTTTTCAGGCAAAGGCTTCACAACAAGTTGGATCGGCGGAGGCGTAAGCAGACGATCCTGTCTCCTGGCAAAAAAGGCGCCTCCCGTAAAAAAACTATCGCTAAAAAACTCATCAAAAGCGCTCGCCCCCTGCGGTTCCTCGCGGATCGAGACCTTCAGACTCCCGGGTTGGATCGTGTAATTGCCGGGAGCGGTCGGAAAAAGTGCGAGTTTTTTCACATCCGCTTTGATATAGCGTTTACCGTTCATGCGAACGGTCTCACGCGGCACATCCCGGCCCATCGGAAATTCCTCGATCCAGAACCCGCTTGTCTCGGGCTCTTTGTCGAATCCTTCATAGCGCGTGTCATAGCGTGTGAAAAGCGAATAGGTCAAGAGCACTTGCTCATTCTGATAGAGGGTCTTCCGGTCGACCAAAGCCTGGACGAAAATGTTGTCGTCCGTGCCGGGAGGCATCACGGGAGCCTGATCCTGAAAGACCGGTTGTGTTACCGGAGACGAAGTGGAAGACGGCGTCACAACGCGCTGCGACGGAACCTGCGTCCCAAGCGCCTGGTTCTGGCCTCCTAACACTTGGATCTCAAGCGGCTCCGTTCTGAAAACGCTCTGCCCTGCCCGGACTTCAATGGGACTTAGCGTAAAACGTCCGGCCCTCTGGGGAATGAGCGTATAGCTGAATTCAACGTTCGTAGAGGACACACCATTGACGATCGAGATGTGAGAAGCGCGACCGGTATAGTAGGTTTCAAAGCCGTCGAGTTGCGGGAGTCTAGGAGCCTGAAGGTTCATGCTCTGCCCGGTCACGCGGATACTAAGCCGGACCTCTTCTCCGACCTGTACCGAACGCTTGTTCAGGCTGGCGGACACACCGACTTCCTCGGCCTGAAGAAATGGAACAAAAACGCCCCAAAGGATAAGGGCTGTTAAAAGGATTTTCCTCATATAAGGGTCACTCGGAGGGGTATTGTATAGGAATCACAAAGCAATTTCAAACAACGAGTTAAGCGAAAAACGCTTCGATGAGAGCTCCCGGAGAAGCCGTTCGAGGTCCTCCGGGGTTTTCACACGCGCATGGAGCTCAAATCCGGGTTCTTCAAACCCCTGGACGGGCTCCAGGCGCAGATCTTTGGCGTCACGGAGAATATCCGACCGTCGTTCCTCGAAGGCTTCAAGATAAAGCGAATACCCGGGAAAACGCAACCGTTTGACGCGGGCAAAGAACCGGTCCGCTTTAGTGCGCGGGTCCATATCGCGCGTATTCAACTTTTCAAGGACTTTATGATCTCGGCAAAGTTCCCGGAGGCATTTCCCCGTCCTCTTCATGATGTCCCATAGCCATTCTCCGGCCTGAAGCAACTGGGAACTCGTAAGTTTCATTCGAGCTCCGATATTCTTAGCAAAATAATCCTGGTCGTTTTCCGAGAATTTCAAAAAGGGCAGCACCCCCCGGAGAGATAATTGTCCGTCCTCGACAAGATCCTTGAAAGATGCGGGAAATTGATCGGACCTCCGATAAAATTCCAGCACGGCCTTGTCGCTTGCAAGTCCGAGGAGAGGCATCACAACCGAGAGGATCTCATTTTCCCTAAAATAAAATTCCCGGAACGCAAGGCCAAGCGCCCTGGCCCGGTCCATGTCCGAGCATCGTTGCTTCCAGTTGAAAACAAGATTTAAAAGAAAAGCGTCTTTCAGTTCCATTTTCTCCGCGACAAGCACAGGTACTTCCTTCAGCTTCAAGGCTTTCGCAACATGGAGGCGTTTGTGGCCCGCGATCACGACCGGACGCCCGGCATTCGTCACAATAACCGGCGTCAGAACCCCAAACGCCTTGACCGACTCCAGAAGCTCTGCGTCTTCCAACCGGTACCGGTAGCAAAACGGCCCGTCCAGCCCGATCTCCCTCACCGCCTTCACACCCTGGGCCTTTAAAGTTCCGCACACCCGGGGCGCGAAAGACCGATGTGTCCTTGGGGAGGTTTTTATTTTACCGAAGCGAGCCATTCTTTTTCCAATTCTGAAGATGAGATCCCAAGCACTTCCTCGATCGCCTGCTCGGCGGGTTGTCCCTCTTTGAACTTCTCAAGGATCTCTTTCATGCGGTACATCTGAAAACGTTCAACCATATAACTGACAAGCGCAAAAACCTCCTGATAAAAGAGCGCAACCTCCAGAGGATCCATCTTGTCTATTTTTAAATTCTCGGAAAGCAACCGGTTCATCGGCATAAGAGAGTTCGTCCGGATAGCCGCCTTGAAGACAGTCGTGTTCACCGGCTGGATCTTATTCTGTTCATATTGGGCCAGACCTTCATGGATCCAGGCGGGAGCACGCCCGCCGCTTAAAGACGCTACAAACGCATGGGTCATCTCATGAACCGCAGACGCATGCAAGTCCAGCTCCTTGAAGCCCTGGCGAAAAGCCGGAAGACGTATTTTCCCGTCATAGAGCCCACCGACCCACATGGACTGACCGGTCACGTCGTGGAATTCCTTCCCGGAATAAAAAAGCACGGTGGTCTTATGATTAAAATAAGTGCCGAAATCCTGCGAGATCTGACGGTAAGCGTCCCGTAAAAGATTTTTCAGCCAATAGCCCTCGTAGCCTTGCTCGCCTTTCCGGTATTTGATGATAAAGTGCTCTTCGTCGTCGGTATCAAGATTTTTTTCGATCAAATTCTCTTTTTGGATTTTTTCGATCTTCTGGCGCAAGCGCGTCGAGGGGCTCACGAGATAACTTTGCTTGTAATAATGTTCGGCCTTTTCGAAATCCTGCTGTAAATTCTCGATCTCACCCAAGAGTTCCAGGGCCAAAGCGTTCCGGGGTTCCAGCGAAAGCGACTCGCTAAGCGCCTGGCGGGCCAATTCGAATTCATTTTTCTCAAAGAACTTGACGGCGTCATTATAAAGTTTGATCGCCATGGGCGTCATCGGCGCGTTCCCGCCCTTCCCGGCATAGAATCGATCGATCTCGATCTTCTGCCGGCGCTCTACGGTTTCTTTGCCGCGATCGTCATCGTTGATCGCGGCATAAGTGCCGGTGGCAGCAAGGAAGCTCCCCATCAGCACAAAGCACAACACACAAGGTATAATATAAAATTTTCGCCTTAATTCTTTGTTTTCCCGCATTGGCATCCTTATTTTCAGACTATCGTCTACGGTCTGTGGCCTGTCGTCCATTCTTTTCCCATTTCAATACGTTTGGCGATCGATGGATGATCGTAAAAGAACCATTCATACCACGCCGGAGGCTCGGGATCCGCAAGATTCTGTTCGCCTAATTTGTTCATGCAAGCGATAAAAACTTCCCGGGTCTCAAGCGCCCTCAACGCAAAAATATCAGCCGCCCGCTCCCGCCGTCTGGAATAACCGTTCATGACCGGCATCAGAACCAGATGAACGGCATAAAAGATCAAGAAGAGCAGCGGAAGGCCTGCCACATCCGCCGGAGAATTCAAAGACAGCCTGGGTGCAAGTGCGTTCATTCCCCAGAACCCGGCGGCAAACGCGGCAAGCGAAGCCATGAGGCCAACCGCCAGAAGCCGCCAAACGTCGCGGTGCTTGTAGTGGCCCAGTTCGTGCGCGACGACTACCTCCACTTCAGAGTGCGTGAAGTTCTGGATCAACGTATCGCTTAAGACCACCCGTTTGGTCCTTCCGATCCCCATGAAGGCGGCATTCGCCTTCTTGGTCGTTTTACTCAGATTAAGCGAATAGACGTTCCCGACCGGCATGTCAAAACGCGCGGCAAGCTTCAGAACCCTCGTCTCCAGTTCTTTATCTTCAAGCCTACCATATTTATAAAAAAGCGGCACGATCAAGACCGGAAAGACCTTCCCGAGGACATAACTCACAAAGGCGTAAGCCGCCCACGCCCAGATCCACCAATGCGCGTGATCCATACGAATGATCAGGTAAAGGCATTCCAGAAGCGCAAGTGACAGCGCGAACGAAAGAAGCGTTTTTTTTCCGAGATCCAAAAGCCACTGACCGAAGCTCTGATTCGAAAGACCGAATTGATGCTCTAACGCAAATCCCGAATAGAACGCAAGCGGCAGATCAAAGATCAGAAAAAAAATAGAGAAAAGAAAAAAATAGACCGCAACAACGCCCGCATCATTCGCCCCGGCGAGTCCGACAGCGTTCTGCCGCATCCCGAACGTCCACCCGCTTGCAATTAATATCCCGAGAAGCGAGGGCGTAAGAGCGAGTTGAAAAAGCGAAAGCCTGCGGCGGATGATCTGATATTCTTTCGCTTTTAGGTCCGTAGGTTCCATGGTCAATTGAATTCGGTCATCACGCCAAAATGGTCCGAGGGATAGACGCCTTCTTCCGATGGTTTATCAAAAACAATACGTGAGGATCTTATCTTCTCAAAAAGCCCCGTCTGTTCGCGGATAAAAATATAATCGATACGCCGTTCAGTCATCTTCTCCCGCTCCGCTTCCGCATAAGGATTCCGGTAATCCCAGGTCAATCCCGGATCCCCGGGGTTCTTCGCATCGAAGGTGTCGCACCATTTCAGCATCTTCCGAAGATGAGTGACGGAGGGTGTATCCGGTCCCGCGTTGAGATCTCCTATGAGCGCCACGGGCAGATCTCCGGACTTCTTCTGCACGAACGCCGCAAGCTCCATGGTCTGCTTCAGGCGGATCTCGTTCTCATCGGCCTTCCACGAAAGATGGGTGTTAAAAAGCGCAACCTTCCCCCCGCCCGTATCCACTTGGACATAAAAAACATAGCGCAGATAATCCTCGGTGGGTGACTTCGTTTTCATGACCAGGCATTCCTGTTCGACAATTTTGAATTTCGAAAGAAAGATCAGCCCGGAATGTTCGCTGTTCACAGCAAGATAGGAATACCCGCTCCGTTTTTGAATTTCCCGGGCCCAGTCTATATTGAAAACTTCCTGAAAGCCTACGATGTCGGCATCGTATTCTTTTAGACCTTTGAGAATAAGTTCCCACCGGTCGCGCCACGGCCCACGTTCCTGCCAGGTATTCAACGTCAGTATTTTCACGCCTTTCTTCCTTTCACTGGCGCCATGAGATCCACCAACCTCCCCGGCACCCCCGGTCACGATCATCAAAACGCACCCCGCTAAGAAGAGATCCCTTATTTTTTCCCGGAGACATGCTATTTTTTTCAAAGCAGAAACGCAAGAACCGCTCATCGACTGTGATGATGTCTTATGTGCTCTAACCTGCCGATCATCTCATGCCGGATCTTCTCTTTCACCTCTTCCATCGAACTGTCCGAGAAATCCTCAAGCGATACGGGCTTCCCGATCGAAACGATGAAGGTGCTTTTCTTTTTGACGAGCCACGACTTTTTCGGAAGCGCCTGACCGGTCCCATCGATCACAATCGGAAGGATCTCGATTTTGTTGTCACGCGCGAGCTTGAAGGCCCCCATTTTGAACGCATGGATCTTTCCGTCGGGGCTACGGGTCCCTTCCGGGAAAAGGAGTACGCTCACACCCTTTTTGAGGACCCGGGTGATCCTTTGCATGGCATCCCGACCGCTCCTGTGACTTGCGCGATCGACCGGAATGTAACCCGCAATCGTCATCGACCAACCCATGAACGGGATATGAAAAAGCTCGCGTTTGGCAAGGAACTTGAAATTGATCGGAAGGGCGGCGCACACGGCAAGAATATCCAGCAGGCTCTGGTGATTAGCGACAAGAATGTAGTGTTTCCCCTTCTGGAGATGTTCCCGCCCCGTGACAACGATCCCCCAGATCGAACTCCAGCGAATGATGGTCCGTCCCCAGTCGGCCGAAATAGCATGCAGGACCTTCCGGGTCTCGCGGTCAAAGAGAAGCGTCCATGGAAAAACAATGAGAAGGTTCAAGGACGCGGCAAAAAGCGTTAAAAAAACCGTTGCGGTCCAAAGGCTCAGCGAATAAAAAAGGCTTCCCAAGGGTCCGAATGTGCGTTCTTTGAGGATATTCACCCCGTTAGAGATTGTTGGACTCATATTTCAGTTCTCTCTGGAATATTAAAAGTCGAAACATTTAATGTGAATTTTTCTCATGTCCCGGAAGCGCACTAAAAACGTTTCCTATCTCTGACGGGGTTCATAGGCGGCATTTTAGCGGTCAAACTCTCCATTGGAAACAGCTTTTTCCCTCCTGATCCGCAAACCGGATCCTGAGCCAAGCGGGATCAGCGGAAATAACGTTCCGGCGGGGATGGAGAATCGTCATCGAATTCTATGAGGGTATCGTGGATGGAATGACCCGTGCGGTCCTGGTCTTCGTCTTCATCCCGGTAGCCGTTCCCGGAATGCATGGCCCGGACGTCGTAAAGATCTGCGGGGATCTCATTCAAGAACCGGGATGGAAGATTATGATGCATAGTGCCGTACATGCGCCGCTGGGTCGCGTAGGAAAGATGTAGTTTTTCGCGAGCGCGCGTGATACCCACGTAACAAAGCCGCCGTTCCTCTTCGATCTCGTCGGAGGGGCCCACAAAAGAATTTACGTGCGGGAATATCCCCTCCTCCATGCCGACCATGTGGACGATCGGAAATTCCAGTCCCTTGGCGGTATGAAGTGTCATCAGCGTGAGCACATTCGTCCCTTGGTCCCAGGCATCGAGATCGGTCACAAGCTCAATCGAATCGAGAAACGTTCGCAAGGAGCTCGCCGGAAAAGTTGGGACTAGTTCCTCTTGACCCGTTGGAATTTCCTGTTTTCTCGAGTCCCGAGTCCCGAACCCTGGGTCCCCCTTTTCCGTAAAGTCCTCGATCACGCTGAAGAACTCCTCAATATTCTCAAGACGCGCCTGGGCTTCCGGAGTGCGTTCGGCCTCAAGCGCTACGACATACCCCGTATCCTCAAGGACCCGCTCCAGGATCTCGTGGACCGTCACCTCGTACTGCTTTTTCCGAAGTTTCGTCAGCCAAGCATAGAACACCCCAAGGCTCTTTTTAACCCGCGGGGTTAATCCGTCGATGGCCCCAACATTTTCTAGCACGGCATCCCAATCGGCAACTTCCTCCGGAGAACGGGTAGCGGATGCCGGATGGCGAGAACCGGTTTGGACCTTCCGTCCTCCGTGCCCCACCATCCTGTTTTTTTCGATTTCAAGCATTTCCATCGCTTTCTTCCCGATCCCCCGCGGCGGCACGTTGATGACGCGCTTCAAACTTATCTCATCATAAGGGTAGGCAATGATCCTGAGGTAGGCAATGACGTCTTTGATCTCCCGGCGGTCATAGAAACGCGTCCCGCCCACGATCTTGTAGGGAATGTTCGCGCGCATCAACTCTTCTTCCATTACACGCGATTGAGCGTGAACGCGGTAAAAGATCACTTGGTCCGCAAAGCTGCGGCCCTGGGCCTTGTACTTCAAAACATTGCCGGTGACGTACTTGGCTTCCTCGTTTTCATTCTCCGCGTTAAAAAGTTCTATCTTCGCGCCACCCTTCTGCTCGGTCCAAAGCTCCTTGGGTTTGCGCATCTGATTGTTCTTGATCAGGTGGTTCGCCGCATCGAGGATCACGGGCGTGGAGCGATAGTTCTGCTCCATGCGGATCGCTCCGGATTCAGGATAATCTGCTTCAAAATTAAGGATGTTCTTGATATCCGCTCCCCGCCACGCATAAATGGATTGGTCCGGGTCCCCCACGACGGTGATCTGACGCCTTGCGGAGGCCAGAAGTTTCACAAAGCGGTATTGTGCATGGTTCGTATCCTGATATTCATCGATAAGGACATGCTGAAAACGGTCCTGCCAAGTCTTGAGCACCTGGGGGTTCTTGTCAAAAAGCGCCACGGTTTTCATGATAAGATCCCCAAAATCACATGCCTTGAGCCGTTTCATTCGAGTTTCATAAAGCTGATAAACCTTCCCGGCATGATCTTCAAAAAGATCCGTCGCCCTTGCTAAGTAATGGGCGGGAGAAACAAGATAATCTTTCGAACGCTGGATCTCCTCCCGCACGGCCTTGGGGTTCACATCCTTTTCGTTCAGCTTGAGCTTCGCGATGCATTCCTTGATCACTTGAAGTTGGTCGT
This sequence comes from Candidatus Omnitrophota bacterium, assembly GCA_043821445.1. Lineage (GTDB taxonomy): Bacteria > Omnitrophota > Omnitrophia > Omnitrophales > Aquincolibacteriaceae > Aquincolibacterium. Next base: position 58,569 of record JBDRCT010000017.1, read on the forward strand.
ATTCGTCGTAGATGATGAAATTCCGGTCGATTTCTATCGCGGGTCCGTCCTGGCGGAGGATGCGGAGGCAGGTGGAATGGAACGTACTCACCCATACTCTTTGGGAAACGAGCTTTTCGATACGGTTGCGCATTTCCTGCGCGGCTTTGTTCGTAAACGTCACCCCGAGGATATTAAAAGCCGGCACACCATGCTCGATCAAATACGCGATCCGGTGCGTGAGAATGCGTGTCTTCCCGCTCCCCGCCCCGGCCAGGATAAGCAGCGGCCGGACCGGAGGCCAGGAAACAGCCTCCTTCTGAGAAGCATTCAAATTGGCAAGAAGGTTTTTCATCTTATAATCTTGGTATGACGCCAGGCACACGATGAACTTCTTTAAAGTGATTCATCATCAATCTTATACTTCCCGAAAGCCTCCTCAAAATCATAGACCTTATCAAAATCTTCGAGTTTGTCCTCGGGTTGTCTGCTGAGAAGTTGGACATCGATCAAGGCATAAACGATCTTTCCGAAATCAAGTGTCGTGTGGATCCCCCAGTGGTGGAGCACCGTCTTGGCCATGGGACCGAACTGATCCAGCGTGTACTTGCGTATCCCCAACGCAAGCTCTTTCCCGGTGATGTGCCGTGGCTTTTTGAGCTTGCTCACCGTGTCGTGAAGCGCCGCCAAAACGAACGTATAGGCCTCGAACTTATAGTCCGGGTCCTTTTCAAGAATGGCTTCGATCTTTTTAAGAAAACTTCCGGCTTCTTCCATCTTTCAAGGCCTTGAGGCCTGAGAACCGGGCCATGAGGAAAAGCTCTCACTCAAAGCCCATGGCTTGCGGCTCATGGCTTTCCTTTCCGCTTCAAAGAAAATTTCCGGGTCAAGATCCGTGTCCCGGATCATGATTTCAAAAATCGTCTCCAAGCCCTTCCGGACCGCCCCGATCAGATCCTCCCGCTTGACACCCGGCGGAATCAAAATCGATTCGTGATGCAAAAGCATACCCCCGGAACGTTTCTGCGCGCCTCCGGCGATCTTTTTGCTCTTCCAGGAAAGATCGCTTTTCACCGGAAAATCAAAACAGTCACTCCCTTGAGATACGGTATCTTCGGGACCGTAGAATTTCGGATCGAGACCGCAAAGTTCAAGACCCATTTTAACGCCTTCGTGAATTTTTCCATAGCTCGCCGAAACGTAGGACAACGGAGAGAAGCTTCCGTTATATCGTGCGATCAAGGAAAAGATCAGATCCCGGCCATGAAGCACGCATCCTCCGCCCGTAATGCGCCGGCAGACCGGCACTTGAGGGTTCTTAACAACCAGACCGGACTTTGAAAGAGCCGCAGAATCCCGGAAGGAACACCCCGCGCTGATCCACGGCTCCGGCGAAACATAGAATCGAAGGATGGGAGCTTGGACCGCATTTATTTGGGATTCAAAAAGAAGCTCATCCAGGGCCATTTGAAGCGGCATCGGCGCGCTGATCGTGGGCAGCAGACTCCAGTTCATGCCACAGCTTCGGCCAGCAATACTTTTTCCCGGACTTGATCGCGGTAGGAAAGAATGGGCTTGCGCGCGGCAAGAATGTCGTCGGGACGGCGCACCGGAAGCGTATGAGGCGCTGTTTTCACTTTTTCCGGATCGGTCGCGATCTCGAGAGCGATCTCTTTCATCGCTTCAATAAAAAGATCCAGCGTTTCACGGGCCTCGGTCTCCGTGGGTTCGATCATGAGGGCCTCGGGCACTACCAACGGAAAATGAACTGTCGGCGCATGAAAACCAAAATCGAGAAGACGCTTGCCCACATCTCCCGCGTGAACACCTTGCGCGGCAAAGGACTTGAGTGAGAGGACGAACTCGTGCATGCACGGCCCCTCCGTCGCAACCTTGAAAGTGCCCTTGAGCATTTCCTTCATGTAATTGGCGTTCAGGATCGCGGCTTCGCTCACTTTCCGGAGCCCCTCTTTGCCGAGCATTTTTAAGTAAACATAAGCACGTATCATGACCCCGACGTTCCCGTGGAAAAGTTTGACACGACCGATCGATCGTGGGCTGTGCGAGGCCCACACATAACCTTTTTTCGTTCGCTCCACGAGAGGACCGGGAAGGAACGGGATCAAATGTTTTTTCACGCCCACAGGCCCGGCCCCGGGTCCGCCGCCGCCGTGCGGAGTCGAAAAAGTTTTATGCAGGTTGATGTGAATGATGTCAAAACCCATGTCCCCAGGCCGTGCGATCCCAAGTAACGGATTCAAATTGGCGCCATCGTAATAAAGAAGTCCGCCGTGCTGATGCACGAGTTTTGTGATCTCGAGTATATCCTTTTCGAAAAGCCCAAGCGTGTTCGGATTGGTGAGCATAAGGCATGCTACATGCTCATCAAGATGCTGCTTCAGATCTTCCAGATCCACGCACCCATAGCGATCGGATTTGATCTCGACCACGTGATAACCGAAAAGCGCGGCACTCGCGGGATTGGTTCCGTGGCTGGAGTCCGGCACAAGCACTTTGGTGCGTGTAGGCCCGCCCCGGGAAGCGTGGTACGCCCGGACAAGCATCATCCCCGTCAGCTCCCCATGCGCTCCGGCCGCGGGCTGCAATGTGAAACGGTCCATCCCCGAGATCTCTTTAAGGCCTTCCTCGAGCTCCCAAAGGATCTGAAGCATCCCCTGCACGGTCGCTTCGGCCTGAAGCGGATGCAGGGCCGTGAATTTCTCCTGCCGGGTCGCCCACTCGTTCACCTTGGGATTATATTTCATGGTGCAGCTTCCGAGAGGATAAAAATGTGTGTCCACCGAAAAATTCTTCCGCGAAAGATTGATGAAATGCCGGACGATATCGAGCTCGCTGAGCTCGGGAAAGCCTATGGAAGTTTGGCGCAAAAGACCCTTCGGAGTACTTTGGAAAGGATCCTCACCCGAGTAACGTTCCTTAGAGAAACTCACCGCCCTGCGGCCCGGCTTGCTCTTTTCAAAACTGAGACGGTCGTCTTGGGAGATTAACATTGGGCCAACGCCTCCGCGAACCGATCAAGGTCCTCTTTGGATTTCGTCTCGGTCGCACAAACGAGGAACTGGTCCTTAAGCTCGGGATAGAAGGGCTCCAGCAAAACCCCCGGGAAAATACCCTGAGCTGTCATTTTCTCTTCGACCTTCGCGAACGGCTTATTCGACCTGACCTTGAATTCATTAAAAATGGGCTGTGCGAGGTCCACTTCAAAATTCTTGAGTTTCGCGATCTTCTGGCGCAAATAAGTCGCCCGGTCCCAATTAATCTCGGCGATCTCACGGATGCCTTTTTTCCCGAGAAGCGTCATGTACGCGCACGCGGCCAAAGCGCAAAGCGCCTGATTGCTGCAAATATTGGAACCCGCGCGCTCGCGGCGGATGTGTTGTTCACGCGCCTGAAGCGTAAGACAGAACGCCCGCTTCCCGTCCGCGTCCTGGGTCAGGCCCGCAAGTCTTCCGGGAATACGGCGCATGAGAGCCCGCGAGGTCACGAAATAACCCAAATAAGGGCCGCCGAACTCCATGGAAAGACCGAGCGGCTGTCCTTCTCCCGCCGCGATGTCCGCCCCCCACTCCCCGGGCGATTTGAAAAGCCCCCAAGACAAAGGGTCGCCGGTAAGGATCATAAGCGAACCGTTCGCGTGGATCTTTTCACCCGCACCTTCGAGGTCCTCCGTATTGCCAAAGAAATTCGGCGTCTGGAAGATCACCCCGGCCACGCTCGGGTCGAGTTTCGAGGCAAATTCTTTGCGGTTAAAATTCCCCTTTCCATCAAATCCGAATTCCTCGATCATATAAGGTGTACCCGCGAGGTATGTCCGTATAATCTCCCGATAGTGAGGATGCACGGAACGTGCGACAAGAAGTTTCGAACGGTCTATATGCTTGAGCGCAACCAAGGCGGCTTCCGCGAGACTGGTGGCACCGTCATAATGGGAGGCATTGGAAACGTCCAGGCCCGTCAACTCCGTCATGAGACTTTGATATTCATAGATGGCTTGCAAAGTCCCTTGGGAGGCCTCAGGCTGATAAGGTGTATAGGCCGTAAGGAATTCCTGGCGTCCGACGATCTCGAGGGCCGCCGCAGGAATAAAATGTTCGTAACTTCCCGCGCCGAGAAATGAAAGGACGTCCCGGGTTGTGGTGTTCTTGCGCCCGAGCTTTGAGATCAGGTCCTGGATCTCGGGCTCGCTTAAAAAAGACGGCAAAACGATCTTGGGATCACGCAGCGAAACCGGGATATCCGTGATCAGCTCATCGAATGAACGGACACCAATCCGATCAAGCATGGACCTTTTTTCTTCTTCCGTGAGCGAGAGGTAGGGCATGAGGACTTTTCGATTTAATGTTTCGGAGCCTGCTCAACGACCACGCGGTACTGCGTAGCCGTCATAAGGGCGTCAAGCTCCGCAGGACTGGAAAGCTCCAGTTCAAAGATCCAGCCCTCCGTATAAGGACTTTGATTGATGAGTCCCGGATTCGATTCAAGTGCTTTATTCGCATCCGTGATCTTACCGGAGACCGGTGCGTAGATATCGAAAGCCGCTTTGACGGATTCCACAACCGCCGCCATCTTGGCCTGCTGGACGATCTGACCTTGTTTGGGCAGATCCACGAATACGACGTCCGAGATCTCCCCTTGCGCATATTGGGTCACGCCGACCTTGGCCTTCGCACCCTCGACGGCGATCCATTCGTGGGTCTTGGTATAACGCAAATTTTCAGGAAAATCCATGATTGCCTCCCATTGAAAATGTCGGAAAATTTTAGAAGTGAATTGAGGTCATTCTACCCTTTTCTCTTATAAAAAGGTAGTGAAACCAGAACGGCCTCCACGGGTTTCCCGCGCACTAGCACTTCGATCGCGTTCCCGGTCTTGGCCTCCGCCGCCGGCACATAACCCATACCGATATTCTTGCCCGTGGTCGGAATGAAACTGCCGCTTGTGACCATTCCGATCGTTTTGCCGTTTTTTTGGATCTCAAAACCTTGACGCGGAATGCCCCGCCCGATCATTTCAAAACCGATCCTTTTTTTCAGGATCCCCATTGCCTTCTGTTTTTTGAGAACTGCGTTTCCCGGGAACTCGTCTTTGGTCAGATCGATCGCCCATTCCAGGTCTGCCTCAAGCGGCGTAATCTCATCCGTGAGCTCGTGCCCGTAAAGCGGCATCGCGGCTTCCAGACGCAACGTGTCGCGCGCACCGAAACCGATCGGTAAAAGCCCGTGCTTGGCTCCCATACGGGAAAGAACGTCCCAGACTTGCTTTAGCTTGTATTTGGGGACCATGATTTCGTAGCCGTCTTCGCCCGTATATCCCGTCCTCGCGATAATGCCCCCCTCAAAATCCTTGTAATGAAAACGGCGGAGATCTTTATAAAAAGCCCCGAAACATTCGAGAAGGATCGTCTGACTCAAAGGTCCCTGAAGCGCCAAGAGCCCCATCGTATGGCTCAAGTCCGTAAGGGTCACTCCTCGCGTCACGCGGGTATTGAACCATTCGAAATCTTTCTCGATATTGCCGGCATTTACAATGATGAGGAACTTTTGTTTGTCCATGCGGTAAACGATGATGTCATCTATCATGCCGCCCCGGTCGTTCACAAGCGGCATGTAGAACGCCTGGCTGAATTGGAGAGGAGCGATGCGCCGCGGCAGGTTCTTTTCAAGATAGTCCAGCACACCGGGGCCTTCGACAAGAAATTCCCCCATGTGGGAAATATCAAAGATGCCCGCCTTGTTACGAACGGCGGTGTGTTCTTCCATGATGCTGGCGTAAAAGAGCGGGACAAGCCATCCCCCGAAATCGCCCATCCGGGCGCCTTTTCGGAGATGTTCATCGTGCAACGGAAGCTTCTTCGGTTCTGTCTCTAACGTCATGGTCATATGGAAAAAAACCAGATTGATTGAAAAAAGAAGAGAAAAGTCAGAGCGGGATTATAGAAGTTCGCCGAAGAAAAAGAAAGCCAAAAAACTTAAAAGTAGTTGGTAATCCAAGCGCGGGCGGCAGTAGCGGTCTTGGCGATAAGACCGCGAGGGGTGAAGAGGGCTTCCTGGGCGCGCTTGTAGGTCATGATCCACCGGAACATGCCGAGCGCGGATGCCATAGACGGATCGCGGACAAGTTCCTGTGAAGCTTCCACGTGGCGTGAGATCCCGAGCTTTCCGTCACGCGAGAATTCCCTTTGGACCCACTCGAGAAAACCGTCCGTCATTACCGCCCCCCCGGTGAAAAGGATGTGCGGATAACGGACTTTCTCGTCCTGCATGAAGCCATCCGCAGACTCCAGAATCTGGGTCATCCATCCATGCGCGTGTTTAAAGAATTTCTGAAGGAATTCCTTGCGCGAAATGGACTGCTGGACCTTCTCGTTACGCGTGACAAGCGGCACAAGTTCTTCACTTTCTTGTTCACGGGCGTCGAGTGTCGCAAATTTTTCCTTCACCTTCTCGGCATCCCGCTCCTCGATATTCCAGTCCTTGGCCAGGCATTGGGTGAGATAGTGTCCGCCCGTCGGGAGCGTCCGCACTCCGGTCAAAAGACCATTTTTCCAAAGCACCAGCTGCGTCGCATCGTCCGCAATGTCCAGGATCATGCCCCCTTCCTGTTTCTCGGCATCCCCCAGCACGGCCTCGGACAGCGGTAAAATCTTCGGGAAATAGCCCTCCACATCGAGATCCAACGTCTCAAAGATCTTGGCAATATTACGAAAAGCCTGAAATTCCATGGTATAGATCTGAAGCGTCACTCCCAGACGCTCGGCCTCGAGACCCACGGGATTGCGCACCGCCGGCATATCATTCACGAGAAAAGATTCCGGAATAGCCTGCAAGATCGATTCGTTCAGAGGCAGCGTGGCGACATTCCTCGTTTGCTGGACCACGGATTGGATCTCATGCGAGCTGATCGTACGCCGTTCGGGAGAATAATATTCGCAGCTTGAGAATCGATACATCTTGAAACGGCTATTCCCAAGCACCACATAGATCGAGACCTGTTCCCAGGCCTCGGATGGCAAAAGTGCTTTCATCAACTTCTCAAGGGAGGTGCTCGCGTTCTGGAGATTCGAGACCAGTCCTTTTTCAAAACCCTCCGGAAACAAGACCTCTTCGTGACGAAGCACCTGTGGATGGCTGCCGCCCGTATCTCCCAACATCACCGTCAACTTCCGGGTACCGATATAAACAACCACGCATTTGTTCTTCAGATCGACCGGAATGTTCATGATTTCCTTTTAACCGCCACGCGGTCGTATTGCAGGTCCATGTATTCAACATTCTCACGCGGCTCGGTCTTTAAAAGATAGACGGCATTGGTGAGGGAGGCGATGGCTTCAGATGCTTTGCGACCAAGCTTAAAATCCGGCCCTTCCCCCAGCCTGACCGTCACATATCCGTTCGGATCCAGACTGATCCGGGTCACGGTCTCGTGACGCGCAAGCTCATGTTTCCGGAAAACTTTCATGAATCGTAAGGCTTCAGCAAAACCTTTGTTTTGGAGACGCGCGCCGATCCGGGGTTCTTTGAACGGTTCGCTGAAATCCTCCATAAGGATCCATGTAGGATCAAGTGCCGGACGGATCTCGATGATGAAGCCGTCGTCCGCCGCGATCGCATAGGGACCTCCCGGCTTCAGCTGCACATTCACGACGGGCCTGCGTTTCTGGATCTCGACACGGATCGTCGTCGGCATCTCGCGGACCACACGCACGCTTTGTGCTCCGGGTCCGAGCTCGATCGTGTTTGCGATCTTTTTCAGATCGAGCAGCAGGATATTCTTGCCGAGGATCTTATCTTCGAGTGTGCGGATACTCTGAGGCGAAAGGGCGTCCGGCGGAACAACCTGGATGGACTGTACTCTGAGCCAACGATCCTCGCACAAACCTTTCTTCACGACAAGACCGGCATAGACCAGCGCCCCGGCGATCACCGCAACCGGAAGTAATTTCCAAACAAGCCAGCCGATCCCACGGAACATCGCTCCGAGCGAAGAAAAGAACCACCCCTTTTTACCTTTTTTGAACTTTTTCCTGCCCATGGAGAATTATTTCTTTCCTTTTCGTTCGTAAGCATCCGCAAGAACACGCAAGCACAATTCCTCAAAACTGATTCCGACTGCCTGCGCCGCTTTCGGAAGAAGGCTGAATTCCGTAAGCCCGGGAATACTGTTCACCTCCAGCACATACGGCCGGTTCTTGCAATCCAACATCACATCCACCCTTGAAAATCCCTTGAGCCCGAGACCCCGGTAAACCCGGTAGGCGATGGCCTGGATCTTTCGGGCGACCTTGGCCGGGATCTTGGCCGGCACTTCGTAGGTCGTCATCCCTTTGGTGTATTTCGCTTTGTAATCATAAAAGGGACGCGATGGCTTCACTTCCACGATGGGGAGCTTCAGGTGCCCCAAAAGTCCGGCCGTTAATTCGCGTCCGGCGATCTTTTTTTCGATCAAAAGCCTTCCGAACCGTAATACGGACCGTCTTAATCTTTCGGCTGATCTCTGAAAATCTTCAACCAAGAACACGCCCTGACTCGACCCTCCGTCAAGCGGTTTGGCAAAATAAGGCGTTGGGAACGCCGCGGCTACTTTGTGCCAATTTTTTTTATTGAGGATTGCGTACTCCGGTGTCGGAACACCAAACTTCGTAAAATGGCGTTTGCTGATCCCCTTATCAAAACTTTTCGCACAAGCACCGGAGGGCGAGCCCGTAAAAAGAAGGCCCTTCCGTTCCAGCATTTTTTGGAGCACGCCGTCCTCCCCGCCCTTACCGTGAAGGGCGATAAAAAGGATATCGACCTCGCGAATTTTCCGGGAAAAAGCCTTCCGATCGGCAGGATCGACCGGAAAGGCCGGAATGCCCACGCGCTTAAAAGCACGGGTCACCGCACGGCCGGAGCGGAGCGAAATGCGCCGTTCGGCCGAAAGGCCGCCACGCACCACGCCGATCTTAATTTTCTTGAACGATGCGAATTTCGAATTCGAAAGTAATTCCGCTTGCATGCAAAACAACCTTTGGGACTTTCTTAATATTTTATGTTTATTTCATTCCGGATCTGGCACGCAAAACTGTGTGAAGCTCAACGGAAACGCTACGTTGAGGCGCAGGCGTCGAGGTGACTCACGAACTCGCTGGCGATATCCCCGATGTCTCCCGCCCCCATAAAGATCATCACGCCATCTTTAAGCGGATGCTCCACCAGGAAAGGAAGGATCTGTTCTTTACGCACGACTGAAACGTGCTTGTGTCCAGTCTTCAAAACTTCCTGATAGACCAGCTCGACATTAACTCCGTCGGGATTAGGCTCCCCTGCGCTATAAATATCCGTCAGAACGACTTCATCGGCATCATCGAACGCGTGGGCGAATTCCCGGTAAAGGTTCTTCGTACGGCTGTAACGATGAGGCTGAAAAATAACACGCACATACTTTCCAGCTTCGTGAAGGGCGCGCAATACCGCTTTGACCTCGGTCGGATGATGCGCGTAATCATCGAGCACCAGGAATTGCGAGGTCTGTCCTTTGAGCTCCATACGTCGCTTCGTTCCTTTGAACGTGGCCAGCGCTTCGCGAACCAGATCTAGATCGAATCCCAAATTCAATAGGATGGACAACGTCGCTAGGGCATTGGCGATGTTGTGGCGCCCCGGTACGGAAAGTTTCATGTGCGCGCTATAAAGACCGGACTCGAAAAGGTCGAATTCAGAACCGAATGCGTGAAGGCAAACATTTTGGGCCGAATAAATGCATTCCTCGGAAAACCCGAAATTAACGCAAGGACGGCCGCTCTCCCGCACCAGCATGTGAAGCGTCGGATCATCGCCAAAATAAGCTACTAGCCCCGGATCCTGGACTTGCTCGAGGAAACGGCGGAACGAATCCGTCAAATTCTCCCAGGTACCATAATGATCCAGATGTTCAGGCTCGAGGTTCGTGATAATCGAATAATGGGGGGCATAAAATTCATGGGAACTATCGCTTTCGTCCACCTCGCTTACCCAATAATCGCGACCGCCAGCCACGATATTGGTATCATAATTGAGCATATCACTGCCTACGAAACAGGTGGGGTTCGCGCCGATCTGTGACAGCACGTGAGAAACCATGGCCGATGTTGTGGTCTTGCCGTGCGTCCCCAAGACCCCGATCGAGGTCTCGGCATGGTTGAGAAGCGAGGCAAGCACCTCAGCCCGGTGATGGACCTTGAGTCCGAGCCGCCGGGCCTCTTTGAGCTCCAGATGATCTCCACCAATCGCGGTGGAATAGATAATAAGATCGGCGTCTCCAAACCCGACTTTCTTTTGCCCGATATGGACCGGGATACCGAAGCGGCGGAGACTTTGCGTTACGAATGTTTCTTTGGAGTCGGAGCCGGAAACCGAAAGTCCCAGATGCTTCAAAATGCGCGCAAGCCCGCTCATCCCGGAACCTCCGATCCCGATCAGATAGGCCGCACGACTTTCGCGGATTAGATTATCGTGTATGATCTTCATGGGTTTCAATCAACTTTCGGGCTATTTCTATGAGTTCTTCCGTGGCCTTGGGCCGCGAGAGCTCTTTGATCGATCTTGCGATCCCTGCTAGGGATCCAGGATCTTCGATCGCTCGCCGCAGCTGGTCGACAAGCCAATCTTTCGCCCTGGAATCCTCTTCATGAAAGATCAGCCCGCCCTTTTCCGCGAAGCCTTGCGCATTGCGCTTTTGATGACCGCCTGCATGAGGATAAGGAATTACGAACGCCGGAACTCCGAATGCCGCTAATTCAAAAAGCGTATTTGCGCCGGCCCGGGTGATAGCAAGATCCGTCTTTTGAAAAAGCTCATCCATAGCGCTGTAAAACTCGTGCACTTCGTATGATAAAGCCAGCCGTTCGTAACGTTCCGCAACCCAAGCTTGGTCCTGTTTTCCCGTAATATGAATAACGGCAATTTTGGATCTTTCTTCATCCGACAATGCCGCGATCGCGTCCGTGACCACCGCGTTTAAGCCCTGGGCGCCTTGCGAACCGCCGACCACAAGCAGGGTAAACGAACGCGGGACCGATTCCCCCGTCACTCGCACGGCCGCATCCACGATAAACGACCGCAAGGGCAGTCCTGTTGTGTAGAGCTTCTTAGGCCTTCGCAGGAATTGCGTCCCCTCGAAACTTTCAGCCACAACGTCCATGTGCGGCAGAAGCCAGTGAGTCGCTTTTCCGGGAACCTTGTTCTGTTCATGGATGAGCGTCGGGATCCCAAGCCCGTGCGCGGCCATCATACCGGGATAGGATACAAAGCTACCGAACCCGACGCAAAGGTCCGGTTTTGTCCGCTTCAGGAAGAGAAACGCCCGGAGGAAAAGATACGGAAAAAGAAAGAACGGCTTTAAGGTCTTCCAGGAAAATCCTCCAGGAAAACCGAACTCGGGGAGATACGAGACCGAGCTGAAGATCTCCCGTGGCGTTTTATCAATAAGAGATTTCGCCCGGCGACATGTGACAAAATCGATCCTGGAATCCGGAAAGCGCTTGCGGAAGCCTTCGCTAAAAGACTGCGCAGGAAAAATATGGCCGCCCGTAGGACCGGCGTAAACCACAAGGCGCATCGTGGACCGGGATGTTTTTGAAAGATCCGGAATCTGTGGCATATCAAACTTTGTGGCGCTTGCGCCGGTCGATGGCCACGAGAATTCCGACCGCGATCAAATTCATCACGATCGAACTTCCGCCATAGCTGATAAAGGGAAGCGGCAATCCTTTGGTCGGGACAAGGCCGGTCGCAACCATCATATGGATCACGGCCTGCAGAATAATGAGAAGCGTAATCGAAGTGATCAAGAGTTTCTCGAACGGCTGTTCCGTCCTTTGAGCCATCCGGACGCAGCAAAGAAAAAACAGGATATAGAGCACAACCACCATCATGACACCGATAAGACCAAGCTCTTCGCCGATCACAGCGAGGATAAAGTCGTTATGGCTCGACGGAAGATAAAAAAGTTTTTGAGTGCTCTGTCCAAGCCCCACTCCGTGCACCCCGCCGGAAGCGAACGCGAGAAAAGACTGAATGATCTGGAAGCCGGACCCTTGGGGATCTTCCCACGGATTCAAATAGGCCTCAAGGCGGCTCATGCGGTACGGTACGCGAATGATCAAAAAATAAAGGACCGGCAGCAAAAACGCCAAAGCGCCGAACACATAGCGTAATCGAATCCCCGAAACGAACAAAATGATCGAAGTCATGATCACGATAAACGCCACCGAACCCAGATCCGGTTCAAGGATCGTCAGTCCGCAGACTATGCCGATCAAAATAAGCGGCGGAATGAACACCTGGACATCCCCTTTTTGGACCCAGGCGATCTTCCGTCCGATGTAATCCGCCAAATAGATACAACAGGCCAACTTGGCGAATTCCACAGGTTGGAACTGGAATCCTCCGATATGGATCCAGCGCCGTGCTCCACCGGCCGAATGTCCGATCACGGGAAGATAGACTGTTATCAAAAGCATGATCGCGAGCAACATGAACGCGCGAGCGTTCTTTTTGTAGAAATCGATCGGAAGGGTAGCCGCGATAAAAAACCCTATCGTCCCCAAGATCACGTAGATCCCCTGGCGGATGAGAAAGAACATTTCGCTCCCGTACCGGTCGTATGCCAACACCCCGCTGGCGCTGTAGATCATGACGATCCCGATACCGACCAGGAGATAGGTGACAATGAATAATAAACGCGCTTCTTTGGACATGTTTATTTCTTTAAAACCTTGGACTGCAGTCTTTTCCTGATCATTTCCTTGAACAATCTTCCCCGCTCCTCGTAATTCTTGAACATATCAAAACTCGCACAGGCCGGCGACAACAGAACTGTATCTCCTTTTCGAGCCTTCTCAAGACTCAAACAACATGCTTCCTCGAGGCTCTCGGCTTCCGCCATTTCAACGATCCCCTGCCAGGCCTCTTTCATGATCGGCCGCGCGGCCCCGATCAATAGAGCGCACCGGACTTTCCGGGCGATCACCTCTCTTAAACTCCTGAAATCTTCAAGACCGGTCTTGTGCTTTCCGCCGCAAACAAGCACCACGGTCCCATCGCCGAACTTCTCAAGAGCCCAAGCCAGTGACGCGATCGTTGTCGACTTGGAATCATTTACAAAAGTAATGCCGTCCCGCCCGGCGAAATTCTCAAGCCGGTGTTCGATCCCCCGAAAATTCCGGATCACATTTCCGGCAAGCTCTCCCGGACAGCTCAAAGCCTCCGCAACGCAAAACAGTGCCGCTTCGTTCGGGTTGGGCACCGAACGCTCATCGAAATAAATACGCCGGGCCGCTGTCCGAAAGTCCGGAAAGAAATCGATTTCGTCTTTTTTCCGGCAGATCATCATATCCGTGTTTTTCATCGCACGGAAAAGGTTCAGCTTAGCCTCGGCATATTCCTTCATGTTGGCATGCCAATCCATATGATTTGGAAAAATATTGAGAAGCAATCCGACCGAAGGGGCAAAACTCGCGCAATGCATCAATTGAAAAGAGCTGACCTCGAGCACGACCCATGTATCCGGTGTGATCTTAGGAATTTCTCCGATCCAGGGATTTCCGATGTTCCCACAAAGCACGGCGTTGTGGCCACTGGCTTCGATCATTTGTGCGATCAGGGTCGCCATCGTCGTTTTGCCACAGGAACCCGTGACTGCCACCACGGTTTTTGCCGGCGAGAACCAACTCGCGACCTCTATTTCGCTATGGATCGGCTTTCCCGAAGCGAGGATCGCCTGATAGATCTTGGATCCGGGCGGGATCCCCGGAGAGACCAGGAACCCATCCGCGGTAAGTATCGCATCCATCGAATGCTTCCCGCATTCCGCACGGATTCCCCGTTTCACTAGCTTTGAAACATTTTCTCGGATGTCTTCGGTGTCCGCAAGATCGGAGGCGAAAACTTGATAACCTTTCTCGTGAAGATAAAGAGCGCTCAAAAATCCGGTGTCCCGTAACCCCAATATCGCTACCTTGATCCCGGGCACCATTTTCATATCAACGGACCTTGAGCGTGCTAAGACCCACAATAGCGAGAATGAAGGCGATGATCCAAAGCCGGATGGTGATCTTGGACTCCGGCCAGCCTTTGCGCTGCAGATGATGATGGAAGGGAGACATCAAAAAGATCCTTTTTTTTCGAAACTTGAAACTCGCGACTTGCAGGATCACGGAGAGCGCCTCCCACACGAAGATCCCTCCGACGATCACGAGCACAAATTCTTTTTTTGTGAGCACCGCGATCGTGCCGAGCGCACCGCCCAAGGAAAGCGATCCTGTGTCTCCCATAAAAACTTCCGCGGGATAGGAATTAAACCAAAGGAACCCCGCACTCGCACCGGCCAGCGCTGCGCAAAAAATCGTCACTTCCCCGACTTCCGAAACATACGGGATAGCGAGATAGGCGGCAAAGTCATGGTGACCTGTGACATAAATGATCAGAGCGAACGTGGTCGTCGTAAAGAGCGTACACCCGATCGCGAGCCCGTCGAGTCCGTCCGTCAGGTTCAAGGCGTTCGAGGTCCCGGTCAGCACCAGAACCACAAATGGAATGAACAGGATCCCGAGATAAAAAATCCCTTTCTTTAAAAGTGGCAGATAGAGCCACTTATCAAAAGTCGGATCGCAGTAAAGATAAATGCCGATGGCAAGCCCCATCGCCACCTGACCGAAAAGTTTTGTGATCGAGCTCAGACCCTCCGAACTTTTTGAGCGCAGCTTGAGCCAATCATCCAAAAAACCCACGAACCCGAACCACAACATGACCGCGATCATCATCCACACGAAACGGTTTGTGAGATTGCCCCAAAGAAGGGTCGCACTGACCACGCTTGCCACGACCAGAATGCCACCCATCATGGGCACATCTTTTTTATGCTTGAAATGTTCGTGAATGGTCTCAGCGTGGGCGCGTTCCTGGTTGGTCACCGCACGCAACTGTTTGAGCCACATGATACACCGCGGCCCCAGCCATAAAGACAGCAAGAACGCGGTGATACTCGCGCCAGCGGAACGGAACGTAATGTAGCGGAAAAGATTGAAAATGATCGAATGATCTGAAAGGTAATGCAAGTAATAAAACATGATCTAGGTCGTGACTCGATAATTATGTTTGTGATAAAAAAGAAATATCGCAAATACCATCCAGGACTTTTTCCACATGCATGCCACGGGACCCTTTAAAAAGAACCAGGTCGCCGGGGCGCAGCGCTTCTTTGAGCGCGACAAGAACTTCCGAGCTGTCTTTAAAATGCCTGGCAATACAGCCCGTCTTCGAATTCTCAAGGGCTTCAATGCTCGCCCGGGCCCTCTTCCCATAAGCCAAAACCAAGTTTGCACCGGACGTTGCGATCTTTTCGCCAAGTTCCGAGTGGAATCGCTCTTCCCCGGCTCCTAACTCAAGCATGTCCGCAAATACCACGATCTTTTTCCCAACGCAAGAAAGCGATCGAAACGCAACCAAGGCACCTTCGAAGGAAACGGGGTTCGCATTGTAGCTGTCATCGATCACACGAACACCATTGGACAGTATTGTCTCACGAAATCTCCCCGATGCAAAGCCCACATCCTCCCACTTGCTCGGAATCTCCTCCCACGCCAATCCCAAACTCCTGGCCATCGCGATCGCAAGACCCGCATTCAACGCAAGAAAAGACGCCTGGCCCGGGAAAGAGAACCGCCCCTTGTCATTCAATGAAAATGCGACTTCCCCGCCCTCCGACCTTACATCCGCAATCCGGTATTCTGCCCGCTCGGAATATCCTACGGTAATGGCCTTGCGGCCTTTTTGGCCGATCTTCTCAAGAAGCCGGGCATCGCCTTCCGGGACCACCATCGGATCGTCCTTCCGCAGGAAATCCACCAATTCCAGCTTGGTATTGTAAACATTTTCAAGAGACCCGAAGCCTTCTAGATGCGCCGGTCCGATGGGCGTAAGGATCCCGCCTGAGGGAACGGCCATCTCGGCAAGAGCGCGGATCTCGCCGGGATGGCTCGCGCCCATTTCCAGGACACAATACTGGTGAGAAGGCTCCAGCCTGGAAAGCATGATGGGGACCCCCAAATGATTATTCAGATTTCCGGCAGTAGCAAGCACGGAATATTTTTTGCATAGCAGGTAGAACAGGAATTCCTTGGTCGTGGTCTTCCCCACGCTTCCCGTCACTCCGATCACTTGGACCGGAAGTGTTTTGCGATATTCGACCGCAAGTGCGGTCATCGCGGCCTGAGGGTCCGGGACCGAAATCAGATTGTGGACGGGAACCTTTGCTATGCAAAGGTTCGCAAAAACCGATTTATGTTGGCGGATATCGATCAAAGCTCCCGAAGCGCCTTTTTCAAAAGCTGTAGCAAGAAAATCATGTCCGTCACACTTCTCTCCCTTGAATGCGACAAAAAGATCGCCCGGGTTGAGCGTACGGGTATCGATGGAGAAACTACGGACAGTCAGGGACAGGTTTTTAAATTCGGGAAGGACGCTGAGCAGTCGGCTCGTTTCAAGATAAGAAAACACGGCTTCGTCTTTTTAACGCGGACTCAACAACCTCGCGATCGCTGAAAGGGATCTTCCCCTCACCAAGAATCTGATAATCTTCATGACCTTTTCCAAGAACAAAGATCACATCGTTCGCCTTCGCAAGCGAGACAGCTTTTTCGATGGCCTCCTGCCGGTCCTGGATCTCATAGATGCTCCCGGAAACCGTCAAAGGATGAGGAAGCCCGGCCCGCATATCACGAAAAATATCTTCGGGATCTTCAGAACGCGGATTGTCCGAGGTCATAATAACTATGTCCGAATAACGGCATGCAGTATGAGTCATGAGAGGACGTTTCCCGCGATCGCGATCCCCTCCGCAACCAAAGACCGTAATGATCCGTTTCGGGTTCATCTGCTTAGCGTCATGGAGCACTTGTTCAAAAGCGTCCGGCGTATGGGCGTAATCCACGAACACTGTATAGTCCATGCCCGTCCCGATCCGTTCCATCCGACCGGGAATCGCAGGAATTTCTTCTAACGCACCGCGGAAATCTTTGAGATCAAACCCGAGCAGGTCGATCGAGCTTAAAACCGCCAGAGCATTGGAGATGTTGTAGCGCATGGGAAAACGGATCTGGAACGGAAATTCCTGACCCCGGCAGCACATGACGAACCGGCTCCCCTGAAAGCTCATCTGGAGGTCCTTGACATAATAATCCGCCTCTTCCAAAACACTATACGTCTTAGCCTGCGGCAGCTCTTCGATCAGTCTTCTCCCGTAGAGACAATCCTTGTTAAAGAGCATTTTACGAGGCGGAGAAAAATTTGTAAAAAATTTCCGCTTGGTTTGGAAATATTCTTCCATGTTATGGTGGAAATCTAAATGGTCACGGGTCAGCTGCGTGAAGATCCCGAGCTCGAATTCCAGCCCATGAATACGTTTTTGGCTGATCGCGTGAGAAGAGACTTCCATCACACAGCACTGGACCCCCTCCTGTTGTATCTGATGGAGCATCGGGATCAAGACTTCCGATCCCGGCGTTGTGTTGATCGAGGTTGTTTTTCCAGACGGAAGTTCATACCAAAGTGTACCGAGAGAAGCCGTCGGAAATTTCTCGCGGAGAAGCCTATGCAAAAGATAAGTCGTGGTGGTCTTCCCGTTCGTACCGGTCACACCGATCAGCTTAACTTTTTGGTCAGGGCGATCATAAAATCTGTTGAGGATAACGGCAAGTGCAGCTTTGGCATCGTGAACGCTCACGCCGGTCACATGCGGTGGGATCGTGATCGTAGGTTCCTTCTCGAACACTACGACAGAAGCCTTGGCATAAATAGCCTGACCCAGAAAATCGTGACCATCCATCCGGGTGCCGGGACACGCAACAAAGATATCTCCGGACTCAACGGCACGGGAATCGGAAGTGATTTTGTTGAAGATGCGTTTCGGGTCCCAGTGATATTTCTCGAGGATCGGGATACCTTTGAACAGATCATCAAGACGTTTTCGCATAGATTCCGGAGGACCTCAGGTTCTTTGGGTTATTTTTTTATCGGCATTCTTTAAAGAAAATTGAAAACTTTGAGACCGCACTTCCACCTCGTTGATGCCGGCAAGACCTCGGCGACCCAGGATAATATCCGCCACCAAGGAATCGACCGTCGCGTTCTCGATCCCCTCCTGAAGGGCCCAACTGCCGAGAAATTTGATCTGACTTGCTTGGCTCGTCAGAATGATTCGGATGCCACGCCGAGACACCAGGGTCAACGGATCGAATGTGACCCTGAAATTCCCATTCACCAGCTGAACACGGTCTTCCCAAATAAAAGTCCCTTGTCTCACTTCAAATGATGGTACAAAAATGGCGGGGACATAGTTCCCACCCATCCGGATCTTGAGCCGTGACTGGATCTCGTGATAAACCCAGAAATTTAAAGCAAGTGACACGGCGCTCAACCCAAAAAAAACTGCCAGCACGAAGGCAGTTTTCTTGAGCCCATTCACAAAAGCCCCTTTATGACTAGCCCGGCGCATCCGAACCCTTTTCCGGCAAGATCACGATCTCGACGCGACGATTCCTGTCACGCCCCTCTTCAGTGGCATTGGAATCTACGGGCCGATACTCCGCGTAGCCGGCAACCCCAAACCTCTCAGGCGCAAGTTCTTTGGTCTTAATGAAATAGTGAAGGACTGCGGTCACACGGCCGATCGAATATTCCCAGTTGGTGACCCGGTCTGCATCCTCGATTGGTTGATTGTCCGTATGCCCTTCCAAAATGACCTGATTTTTGGAAAGATCAGAAGACAGCACGAAGGCGATCTTCCCAAGGATCTCTTCGCCGGCCGAAGTAAATTGAGTATCATCAGGATCAAAAAGCGCATGATCCAGAACCGTTACCACAAGCCCCTTCGGACCCAAGACAATCCGGGCGTCTCCGCGGAGGATCTGCTCAGCGAGCATCTTTTCGATCTTCGGCATCACCTTTTGTAGATCCTCGCGCAGGCTGCCCCTTCCATCCAATTCCTGATTGAGACGGAGGATCTCTCCCTGAAGGCTCTCAATGGTCGCGCCTTGTTGGCGGTTCAACGACAGCGTTCCCGGATCGTCGGCACTTGCGCACCCGACCATGATAGACAGGGTCACACCCAGAAAATAAAGCCATTTATTGCCATCCATGGGAAACAGTTCCTTTTAAGTCAAACGAATATCAGGAATGCGTGCTGTATCTCTGGTAGACATACCAGATCGCCATTCCCGAAAGCATATAAGTGGCGACCAGCAATAAACGAAAAAAGAACGGCGTTTTCTTCTCTTCCGCTCCTTCATCAGTTTTCGCGATGGGTTCCTTGGCGGCAAGGTATTGTGGCTTTTGGATTTCGATCTTTATTTTGGACACGTTCATCCCTCCAGCGATGTTTTCTCGGCATTCCTATCATTTTTGACGTAGATTTCAACTTTTTCCAAAATAGCCCTGTCTTTCATAACCTTCAAAAATGCATCGACTACCATTGGGTCAAATTGCGTTCCTTTGTGTTTGAGGATCTCTTCCAAAGCATCCTTGATCGTCAACTGCTGCCTGTAGTGGCGCTTAGAAACCATGGCCATAAAGGAATCGGCCACTGCGACGATACGCGCTCCCACCGGGATCTCCTCGCCTTTTCAACCCCTGGGGATAGCCCTTTCCGTCATAGCGCTCATGACGATGCATAACGATCGGGAGCACGGGCTTGAGAGAGCTGATTGATCGGAGCAGATTAGCCCCGCGAATGGGAATGCTACGGATCTCCTCCTGCTCTTTCCGCGTAAGCTTCTCTTTCTTTTGCCAGACCTTCTCCGGGAACGCCAATTGCCCCGTATCCAAGAGAAGGATCGCCCGCTCAAGATGCACGAGCTCGGAGCCCGGAAGTTCCATTCTCTTGCCGACCGCAAGGACCACCTCACCGATGATTTCAACATCCCCTTGTTTATCCCCGAAATGGCGTTTCATAAGCTCATTAATAGTCTTGATGCTGCCAAGCGTCAGTTCTTCGGTGCGTTCAAAAAGCTGTGCGTTTTTGATCGCCACGACCGCCTGTTCCGAAAGGGATTTGAGAATCTCAAGGTCTGTTCGCGTAAAGGACTGCCGATCCGCTTTTCCCCAAAGTGTCATCACACCCACCACGTCATCTTCAATGAATGGCACGGCGATATAACGATTCTGTAAACAGAATTCGCCGGTATCCGCGATGTGACCCTCAAGGCCCCGACCGAACCTCACGCGTTGTTTGTGAACGAACTTGGGATGCGAGCCAAAAGAGAAGAATGGATTGAGATATTGCCTCTCGGGATCCGTCAACATGATCGAACAGCCCGCAGCCTTTAAAATCTGCGCGCTCAACCGCCCGATGCGAGGAAGCAATTCTTTAAGACGCAAGGAGGAGTTGATGACTCGGTGGACAGAGTGCATGGTCGAGAGTGCCAGTGCACGCGGATGGACCGTTTCATAGAAGTTATTGAGCTCGAAATTCTTAAAGGCTAGCTCGATCTGACTAGCGAGAAAATAACTAAAGGGCACGATCAACGGACGGATCTCTCTCTCAGAACGTTTCACACAATCAAGAACGAGGAATCCCTTCAAGGCACCTAGATAACGAAGCGGAAATACGATACAGTTTTTTCCGAACGCGCACCGATAAAAAAGAGGGAGCTTTTCCATGGTCGCCACGTTATGGGACAACTGATCAGCAAATTTCGAAACAAAGGCTTCGCATTCCCGCTGATGCTCGACCGACTTGGATAAAAAAGAACAATTCTGTTTGCGGTCCAGGCGGATCAAACGCTGTTTCCCGTATTCCTCGCAGAGTACGAACCACCCGACCGGCTTGCCGAAGATCTCCGAAAAAGATTCGTATCCCTCCTGCCACTGTGGATTCGGCAAAAGAAATCTCTCGAGGGGCGTCAAAACACGTTTCGGCTTCCTCGCTGTTTTTTTTCTTGCCACATTCTGCGCAGATGTCATTTTGTCCTCTTGCCCCCATGAGACATGCTCTGGGCTCTTGGAACTAGCGCCCGGCTCAGCGCCTCATATGCCGATTTAAGCGATTCGGAGATCACTTTGGTACCTGCCACGACCGGCATAAAATTCACGTCTCCCTTCCATCGCGGCACAATGTGCCAATGCATATGGTCCGGAATCCCGGCCCCCGCCACGTCGGCGATATTCATGCCCAGATTAAACCCTTGGGGCTTCATCGCCTTGGTAAGCGCGCTCATTACTTTTTCTAATATTTCAAAAAATTCCTTCTTTTCCTGTGTGCTCATTTGAAACAATGAAGCGATATGCCTTTTGGGAACGATCATGAGGTGGCCGTTATTGTAGGGATAGCGGTTGAGGATGACCGCATAATGGGCCGTCCGGAAAAGGACGAGATTGCGCTTATCTCTTTTGTCCCGAAGAAGCGAACAAAAAAGACAGCCGGAACGTTTACCGGAGCTCGAGCGCAGGTAAGTCTTGCGCCACGGAGCCCACATGAGGCTCGCGGATCTCTTGAGGTTCATGGATTCCTTGGTGTGACGGCAAAATGATCCTGGGAAGATCGTGAAGGTCCAACAATCCGTTCAAAATCCGAAGATCCCAAAGCTGCATTTTTGCTTCCTGAGCGATCAGTTTTGCATTCTGGTCGATCCCCCCGAGCACGATCAAAATCTTGCGCTGGATCTTTAGGAGCCGCTTGGCATCAACAATCACTTTTTCAATCTCGGGTTCCCCGATCCATTCCGCACTCAAATAAAAAAGCCACCTCCCTCTTAACCCTCGCCCAAGGAGCGAAAAAATCGAATGTGGTAAATGCCTTAGAAGAACCACCTCCGAAAATTGCGGGCATGACATTTTCTTCTGATCGATCTCCACTGCATCATTCCGGAATTCCTTGAGAAGCAGTTCAACGCGTAACCCTAAGTCCTCTTCGTTCATTCTTGCACAAAAATCCAGAACCCTGCTTAGTTCATCAAATAAATGCTTTCGGAGGATGCGCTCTTCGGGCAAGAACAGCCCATGCCGCTTTTGGAACACTTCCCGAAGCCAGAACCGGAAGAGGAAATCCGGAATATGATAAAGAGACCCGCTCTTGACCACCAGACCATCTTCCACCAATCGCTTAAGCACTTTCTGGGTTTCAGCCACGGTCTCTTCGATATAGGCTGCGATGGGAATCAGCTTGTGACGTCCCTGGCTCAGTGCCAGTACGGCCCGGATATAGGGACCGCTATATTTCGCCAAATGTGCGCATTGCGCAAGTTGGTTTTCACAAATCAGCGCAATGCGGCCACGCCGGTCAAAAAGCTCCTGACAAAAAACATCCAGAAGAACCGAAGGACTCACATCCTGGGGAAATTCGTGAATTTCGACCTGTTCGAGCCTCTGAAGAAGAAGATCTAGATAGAGGGGTTCACCGTCCGTCATGTGAAAAAGGAATTTTTTCAGTTCCGGAGACCAGCGATGCGCCGGCATTCGCGTGGCAAGATATTGTTCCATCTCCATATATCCGAAAGGTACAAGTTCGAGAACCTCAAAATTACCGAAGAGAAGTGAAAGCTTTTCGCAGAAGATCTCGCGTGCACGATCGACCGTGGAACTCGTCACCACATAGAGCACTTCCTTGTCAATCATCATTTGTTTGCCGAGCAAAAGGAACGCATCGGACACGGGAAGCTTCTCAAGCGCCTGGAACTCATCGATCATCAAGACGACCTTCTTCCCGGTCTCGCGGGCCAGAGTTCCGCTCAACATCAGAAGCTCTTTGATCGCAAGTGAGTTCTTGTCCTGACGGAGCAGCCGCTGCAAATGTTTCACTGCAGTGACAGTCTTCGGAATGATCGACTCCGCCTCACGCAAAAGCTCCGTCAAAGTCTTGGGAATGTTCAAGGTCCGATCGAGCATCACGGCACTCAACACAGCGCCCATCCATTGCTGCATGAGCTGATGCCCGTCGATGGTCTCCGCCTTCACGTAAACAGGAAGAAGCTTGGAACTACGCGAGATAGACTGGAAGAATTCGCAAAGAAGTTGTGTCTTGCCAACACCTAAGGATCCGATGATCCCGACATTCTGGCGATAGCCATTCTCAATATCATCAACACGTTTTTGTAAACGCGTTTGAACAGCTTCTCGCATCAATAAAGGCATGTCTGAAATTCCCGTCGCTGAGGAAACAGGACCACGAACGGAAAGAAACAATACGAGTTTGAGAGGACTATGAATTTAAAATTAAAACGAATCGCGTTGCCCCTAAAAACCGCTTCCCGACCTATGAGTCCCGATGATTTCCTGTGTTAAATTCCCATGATGTGCAACCAGTGTTATCTTACGATTTTCAACTCAGAAAGCAAGAAGGAAAATCTTTTTTTTGACGTCTCCGAGCGAATTTTTTCCCAAGAAACTTTTTCAAAAATATCGTTTTGCATTCTTAGAAAAAAACCGAAAAAAATGCTTCGAAAAAAATGGGCCGGGAAAGAAAAACGCGGCACGCCGAGAGCGGTGCAACCCTGAAAAACAAACGCCCCGGCTAGCCCAGTTGTTAGACCCCCCGCCTTTCAACTGTTTTTTGCCAGGGCGATTTGCTTATTTAAAAATCAATGAGAAAACTGCCAAGCTCCAAGTACCGGAGCATGCCGCGACTCCGGAACAATCAATTGATGAATTTCAGAAGCGGTATGAGCCACCTTGAGACGCTCCTGCAGATAGCGATCACAGAGAACCCATTTGATATTCTGCAGAATCTGCCTTTTCTGATGTTCTGCCGCCTCATTCTGAGGCAGAATCAATACAAAAATAAAATGAACCGGGCGTCCGTCCAGGGATGGGTAAGAAACGCCGAGGGGGCTAACGCCAAAAGCCACGATGGGATCGTGGATTTCGGGCGAAAAACAATGAGGGAGGGCAATACCTTGACCAATCGCTGTGGTTCCGATCTGTTCGCGCAGAATGAGCAGATCCAAGATTTTTTGTCTTTTAATCCCACGCAAGCTCCAGACCGGTAATGCGTCAACGATTTTTTTTAGGGCATCTTCACGGTTTAGCACATCAAGTCCCGGAACAATATTCTCTTCATGCAGCACAAGATGCCCCATGTTCTGCTCGCTCCTGTCTTTTTTGAGTGCGGACTTTCGAAACCAAATAGCGACGCCACTTTCGCCGCGTTGTCCGGAGATCAAGTTTCAAAAATCGAAGCACTTCCCGCAAATTCGGAAACTCTTTTAACCTTGTGTCATCTTTTTCAAAATAAAGTGCAGAAACACGGAATTTCTCGATTTGTCGCATACGCTGTTCGATGGAGGGCTTTAACACACTTGCTTCCTCGCTTGCATGGTCAGAAATTTCGCGATAAAAATCCCGCCACTCGTTTTCAATTTTATCAATAAAAGGTCTCATTAACTGATCGCTGATTTCCATTTTTAAATCCTTTTTAAAAACATTGATTTTAAGACCCTCAAATTTTTTCTATTTCTTTCTATCATATGCTAACAGGGACAACATTAAAGAAGCATTAAAGATAAATTAAATGATTTTAAACTTTTATGGTGGGATATAACACTCTCGGACGGCCTATCTAGCAAAAAGAACTTTGGATTTTTGAAAGTGGCAATTCGACGAAGACCCGCGTTCCTTGGTTTGGAAGGCTTTCGAACCAGAGAACTCCCTCATGAGCAACACAGATGGCCTTTACAATACTAAGGCCAAGGCCAGCCCCCTCCTTAGAGCGGGCCTGATCCGTCCTGTAAAATCGCGTCCCAAGTTTTTCCAGGGTCTCAGGATTGATCCCAACCCCTGTATCTTCGACATTGACTGTCACTCTGTCGGGTCTGGGCACTCCAACATGGACAATTACCTTGCCGTTCGGCTCCGTGAATTTGAGGGCATTGTCCAAAAGATTTGTAAAAAGACGCTTCAAGTAGATCTCATCTCCGAACACCTCTGCGGCCGTGGGAGCCTCTAGAATCAATTCAATATTTGTCTGGAGAGCGCGTTCGCGATAAAGATTAAGAACTTGTTCCAGAATGGGCACCAACGCCAAATTCTTTTTTTGCAGGCTCAGCTGCTTCGCATCGTTACGAACAAGGAACATGAGGTCATCCACCAAGCGAATAAGTCCATTCACCTCTTCGCTAATCACGCCGATCGTCTTCCGAAGATCTTCCTGCGAGCGGGCCCGCCGAAGCGCAAGATCTATCTCCCCGCGAATGATCGCAAGGGGTGTTTTGAATTCATGAGAGACATTCGAACTGAATTCTTGCACCGCGCGCGTCGAGGCCTCAAGCCGGTCGATCATTTCATTCAATGTCTCAGCCAAACGATCCAGTTCGTCCTGCATAAATGTACGCGGAAGCCGACCTTGCAAATAAGCGGCCGTGATCTTCCGAGCTTGCTGGATCATCCGGTCCACAGGACTTAAGAAGCGTTTGGCTAGAAACCATCCCGCAAAACATGCCAATGCCACGCCCAGCGGGATAATCACCGCAATGATAAGCCCCAAGCGGGTCAATGTTTTCTCAATCTCATAAAGAGGCTTGGCAACTTGGATGATAAAAAACGGCCTGCCTTGGAACCGTACCAAATGGTAATAAAGCCGGATCGGATTTTTTTCGAAATGGATCGTCTGGTAGGAGTTCCCTTTTTCCATTAAGACCGAATCACGCTCATAGTCCGGAAAAAGAATGTCCCGTTCCCAACCGCCCAGATTGGATCCAACCAGGGATCGGTCCAAACCGATAATACGAATGAGAAAAAGACTGCGCGTAATCCGGCGTTGCTTCCTCTCCCATTCGCGAATGGCCTTAGTCATTTCTGATTGGAACTCTGCTGGAAAAACCA
The DNA here is from genome assembly GCA_043821445.1 of Candidatus Omnitrophota bacterium. Lineage (GTDB taxonomy): Bacteria > Omnitrophota > Omnitrophia > Omnitrophales > Aquincolibacteriaceae > Aquincolibacterium. The sequence goes on from JBDRCT010000017.1 coordinate 84,395, forward strand.
GGGTTCCTTTTTCGATCTTGGGAGGAACTAAGAGCTTTGAATCCCTTCGCTCCTGAAAAAAGGTGGCCACCCCTTCCTCAATGCTTTGACCCTCCACGTACATGCTTCGCTCCACATCCCGATAAAGCGCTCTCGAAAGTTCCACATACATTAGAAAGGAAAATCCTGCGAGAAACACGGTCATCATGAACGCATAACCAAACACCAGGCGGGACTTAAAGGAACGAAACGGGGTCATGGACAAGCGAGGCGGTAACCGATCCCGCGAATGGTCTCGATCTTGCTTCGGGAGGAAGTTTCTCCGATCTTCTTCCGGAGAAAATTGATATAAACGTCGATCGTATTGCTCATGGGATCGAAATGAAGATCCCAGACATGTTCTGCGATCGCGGTCCGCGAGACGACCTCGCCTGCGTGGCGCATGAGGAACTCGAGCAATGCGAACTCTTTTTGGGAGAAAGAAATCTCCTGCTCTCCAACCCATACTTGACGTTTGATGAGATCCAATTTTATATTCGCGCACTGAAACACGGTTTTATCCGTGATATTCGGTGGACGGCGAAAAAGCGCCCGGATACGCGCTAACAACTCCTCAAAACTGAACGGCTTGGTCAGATAATCATCCGCGCCCTGATCCAGCCCCTTGATCTTGTCATCGACCGAATCCTTCGCTGTCAGGATCAGCACCGGCGTGGTCTTCCCTTCTTTCCGGAATTTATGACAAAGCTCCACGCCACTCATTTTGGGAAGCATCCAGTCCAGGATCAAGAGATCATAGTCGTTGGTCATGGCATATTCCCAACCTTTTTCACCGTCGTAGGCAATATCCACGGCGTAGTGCTCTTCTTTCAGACCACGCTCCAAAAAACTCGCCATCTTCTTTTCATCTTCAACAATCAAGATCCTCATAATGTTCTCCTATTCCCCTTCCGGATCGAAATGGACCGTCACATCCGCGTTGGGATGGTGGGTTTTGATCTTATCGATTAGAGATTCGGTCATATCGTGCGCTTTTTTAAAATTATCCTCGCCCCGGATCTCAATATGAAAATCCAGAAACAACTGATTGCCGACTACCCGGCTTCGGAGGCTATGCATTCCTACGATCGACGGATGATGCTGGAGAATAAGCATTTTCACCGTTTTAAGCATGGTATTCGAAAGCCCACGGTCTAAAAGTTCTGAAACCGCCCGTTTTAAAATATGGACCGCTTCTTTAAAAATATAAGCCGCAACAAGTATCGACACGATCAGGTCCCAAATAACATTCCTCGTCCACCCGACGAGGACCAGCGCCGCAATCACACCGATATAGGATACAAAGTCCATGGAATAGTGCACTTTTTCTGTTCCAAGGATCAGGGACCGGTTCTTTCGAGAAAGGACCTTGAGACGCCACGAAAGCAGTAATGTCACAATGCCTGAAAAAACGATCACCCCGATTCCCAGCGGAATCTCAGAAACAAAACTCCCTTGAAGAAGCCGGCGAATGGATTCATAAACTATGAATAAACCGCTTAACATGATGAAAAGACTCTGAAAAAGTCCCGCGAGACTTTCGACTTTGCCATGGCCATACGCGTGTTCGGCATCGGGCGGTTTCGACGCTTCCCGGAACGCAAAAAAATTCAGCGCAGACATCAACATATCCAGCGTAGAATCTAGAGCCGAAGCCATGATCGCCATAGAATGCGTCACAAGACCGGCTGAGAATTTCACTAGGGTTAAAAGCAAAGCTACCCCCACGGACAGGATGATCGCCTGCCGGGCCTGCTTCATATATTGCTGAATTCCTTCGTTCGTCATGATTCTCCTTGATCAAAAAATAAATCGGAAATCATGGCTGCCAAGTCGTCATCCATGAGAAGAAAAGAAAGACTTGGACGTCATGATTCTCCCAAATCCGTTGCCGTACTCTTACGCACTCCCCTTGAGAAGCTGGTCGATCGTCGCCATTAATTGCCCCACTTCAAAAGGTTTCATCAGAAACGCATCCGCCTTGCTCTGACGCCACACCTTTTGTTCTTCCGGAAAAGCACTGATCAGAAGAACCAATGCTTTTCCGTTTTTTTCGGAACTTTTAGTATATTCACAGATCTCGAAGCCCGTATGCCCAGGCATGCGGATATCCAGAATCAGGAGGTCGTAAACATTTTCCCCTGCTTTCTGCATGGCTTGAGTTCCGTCCGGGGCATACTCCACCTTGTGGCCGCTCCTGCGCAGGCGCTCCGAGACAATCAGCAGAACATCGGGTTCATCATCCGCAATCAGTATTTTGGCCATATTTTATAGTTTCCTTTTGAATTGTTTTTCAAGATCCGAGAGCGAATACTTCATAACACTGGGACGTCCGTGCGGGCAATTGAAGGGGTTTTTGCAAAGCGCCAGCTGCTCCAAAAGACCCTGCATGGCCGGAAACGTCAGCGGGTCCGCAGCCTTCACAGACTTACGTTTACAGGCAATCATGGCAGCGATATCTTCCTGTGCGCCTGAAAGCCCGGTCTGCGCCCTACCCGCCTCTCTTTCATCGACAAATTGTTTGATAATCGTTACCGGATTTTCATCCTTTAAAATGGTGGGCAACCCGCGCACCACGAAAGCCTTCTCGCCAAACAACTCTATTTCAAACCCCAGTTGTGTAAGAAAAGGAAGTTTCTTCTTCAGGATCTCAACCTGGCGAGGATGCAATTCCAGGACCTCTTCCAGTAAAAGCCCCTGGCTTGCGGGACGCTCCGACTCAAAATTCTTCATGAGCGCCTCGAACATTACCCGTTCGTGCGCCGCATGCTGGTCCACGACCACGTACCCTTCCTCCGTCTCAGCTAAAATATAAGTGCGATGAACTTGTCCAAGCACGCGCGTGATCCTGATCCTCTTACCGATCTCAAGCGGCTGAGAAGCATCCCCTTTTTGCATCACCACGTCCGCCACCACAGCCTCCGCAATCTTAAGCGGAGCACTGTGAGAGGCCATGCGATCTTCGAACCCGAAATTCGGCTCCTGGAATCTCGGCCCCTGGAAAGCAACGGAAGGTCGTTCATCCTTTCCACGGAAAGACGGCGCCAGATCACCGCTTTCTTTAAGCGCGGCGGCCACGGTCTTTTCGATCATGGATTTAACTGCGGCTTCATGAGAAAGCCGGACCTGCTGCTTCGTCGGATGGACGTTCACATCCACATATTGCGGGTTCAATTCAAGAAAAAGGACCGCCGCCGGAAATTGATGCTGCATCAAAAGACCGTGATACCCTGCCTGAAGCCCGTAACTCAAGCCATAAGCCTTGACCCACCGTTGGTTGATGAAGAAAAATTGCTGGGCCCGGTTACCCGAAGCCAAAGAAGGTTTCCCGATCAATCCCGAGAGCTTCGCGTGCGGGATCTCGCTTTGGATTGGCAAGGTCTGCCCGGCCCAATCATTGCCAAAAATGGCAGCCGCCCGGATTGAGAGTTCCCGAGTCGGCACAAGATCCAGAACAGTTTTGCCGCCGGAACTCAGAACGAACCGAACATGAAGATTCGCCAAGGCCAAACAGGTCACCATATCCAGAATATGCCCAAATTCTGTGGTATCCTGCTTCAAAAATTTCCGGCGGGCGGGCGTGTTAAAAAAAAGATCCCGGACTTCAATCACGGTTCCCGCGGCAGTAGGGCATTCCTTCGCTTTGACAGGACTTCCGCCTTCCACCACAAGTTCGGTGCCGGCCGAGGCATCCGCCGTCCGGGTCTGAAGATTAAAACGCGACACCGCGGCAATACTAGGAAGAGCTTCCCCCCGAAATCCGAAACTTGCGATATGATCAAGATCTTCGGCATTTTCGATCTTGCTCGTTGCGTGCCGCTGAAGCGCGAGTTGGGCATCCCCAACCGTCATCCCGGAACCATTGTCGGCAACACGGATCAGACTTTTTCCGCCATGCTTGATCTCAATCTCGATCCGGTCGGCACCGGCATCCAAGGAATTCTCGATAAGCTCCTTCACGATGGAGGCCGGCCTCTCAACCACTTCCCCGGCCGCGATCTTGTTGGCTACATGCTCGGACAATATGTGTATTTTACCCATGAGCTTTTCCGCTCCCCCCAAGCTTTCGCTTCCACTCTGATATCTTCTGCAGCGCCTCCATCGGAGTCAATCGGTCCGTATCCAACTTTTTCAGTTCTTCTTCTATAACACTCGGCTCCGGCTGCGCCCCATCAAAAAGCGTAGGGCCGGCTTCTACGATTTTCCTGGAGCTTCCCGGCTTTTTGGCCTCAATGATCTGTGTGGCCTCGGTATTTTCACTTTCGAGGATCGCCAGGATCTGTTTCGCGCGCCGGGTCACTTCCCCCGGGATCCCGGCCAGCTCCGCTACATGGATCCCATAACTTCGTTCCGAGGCACCCCGAGCGACTTTCCTCAAGAACAGGATCCCGCCCGAAGTTTCTTTCACCGTCATTTTATAATTTTTAATATCTTGAAAATGGTCTTCAAGCTGTGTCAACTCATGGTAATGCGTCGCGAAAAGCGTCCGAGGCCGGATCTTCCCCTGCGCCAGATATTCACAAACCGCCCAAGCAATACTCACCCCGTCAAAGGTCGATGTGCCGCGGCCCACCTCATCCAGGATCAGAAGACTCCGGTCCGTGGCTTCCTGCAAGATATGGGCGGTCTCAAGCATTTCAACCATGAACGTACTTTCTCCCCGGGCAAGGTCGTCCGAAGCGCCGATACGCGTAAAGATCCGGTCCACCAAACCCACATGTGCGGACTTGGCGGGAACGAACGAACCCATTTGCGCCAAAAGCACGATATGCGCCATCTGACGGATATAAGTCGATTTTCCGGCCATGTTCGGCCCGGTCAAAATAAGCAACTGGTTTTTGTCGCTATCAAGCAATCCGTCGTTCTCAACGAATTTTCCGGCCGGCAGCATAGTCTCCACCACCGGGTGTCTGCCTCCGTGAATAGAAAGTACCTTGTCGTCGCTTACTTCCGGCCTCACCCATTTTTTCTCGAGCGCGACCCTCGAAAGCGACATGAGGGCATCTAATGTCCCAATGGCCTTCGCCATATTCTGGAGCAACGTAAGATCCTCCAGTACCTTGGCGCGAATCTCGAGAAAGATCTGATATTCCAGTGTCTTGATCTTATCCTGCGCGCCGGAGATCTTTTCGTCCCATTCCTTAAGCTCCGGCACAATGAACCTCTCGGCATTGGCAAGCGTCTGCCGGCGAATGTAATCTCCGGGAACTTGGCTCAGATAAGAGCGGCTCACCTCAAGCGTATACCCGAACACCCCTGAATATTTCACCTTAAGCGATTTGATCCCCGTGCGCTCGATCTCGCGCTGCTGAAATTCCAGGATCCATTGCTTTCCTTTTTGGGAGATATTGCGCAGATCGTCCAATTCCTCGGAATATCCGTCACGGATCAGGCCGCCGTCCTTGACGCCCAGCGGCGGCTCTTCCACGATCGAACGTGCGATCAGTTCGCTTAAACGCGGGAACGGCTGGACCTGTTTCTGGAGACCGTGTATCAGATCCGTATCGAACGCTCCCATGATATTGCGGATCTCCGGAACGCGGTCCAAAAACGCCTTCAAATTCACGAGATCCCGCGCATTGGCCACACCATAATTCAGGCGGCTCAAAGTCCGCTCCATATCCTTAACGCCTTTGAGGAGCCGGCCCATGTTTTCCGCATGATGAAGTTCTTTGATGAGCTCCGCGACCGATTCCTGGCGTTTGTAGATCTCGGCCATATCCAGGAGCGGATGCGTAAGCCAATGATAAAGATGCCGCGCACCCATCGCCGTGAGCGTACGGTCCACGACTGAAAGAAGCGTACCGTAGTCTTTACGACCGCTTTGGGACGCCACCAATTCCAAACTGCGTTGAGCCTGACGGTCGAGCACCATGAATTGAGCGACGTTAAATAGCCGGGGCTTTTGGACATGCTCTAGCGCGCTATGAAAATGGTCTTTGAGGTAATACAAAATAGCGCCGCAAGCCCCGACCGCAAGCGGATGATCATGGAAAGGTATCCCCTGCGGAGAACCCAGCCTGAAGATCTCCTGAAGAAGCCGCATGGAATCTTCAGGCTCGAAGATCCAGTCTTCATAGACCGTGAGCGTGGCTTTGAGATTTTCTTTGATGAAATTTGAAAGATCTTCGCGAGATCCCAGCGTCTTCGGCATGACAACTTCGCGCGGCCAAAGAAGCGTCAATTCATCAAGCAACCGGCCGGGTGTGACCTCGCGAACATAGAATTCCCCAGTGCTCAGCTCCAGATAAGCCAGAACCGCAGAATTCTTTCCCGTGAGGATGGCGGCCATATATTGGAGATTTTTCTCAGGGGTTTCATCGTCCAGATAAGTGGCCGGTGTAATGATACGCGTCACCTTGCGCTCCACGAGGCCTTTGGCCTGCGCCGGATCACCGATCTGCTCACAGATAGCGACTTTGAGATTGCTATCAAGTAATGTCCTAACGTAGCCTTGAAAAGCATGATGAGGGAACCCGCACATCGGTACCCGACCTGCCTCTCCACCTTCACGGCCCGTAAGGGTGATATTCAGAATATCGGATGAACGGATCGCATCCTCAAAGAACATTTCATAGAAATCCCCCAAGCGAAAGAACAGGATGGTGTCCGCAGGCAGGGTCTTCTTGATCGAGCGGTACTGCTCCATCATGGGTGTGAGTTTCACCTGAGTATCTAGGTTCGGCGGATCGGTCTGGGTCAAGGGATGCTCCTGGATAAATTTGAGGCCTTAGTATACCCAATTCCCCTCTCTGCCCAAAGCGGTTTTAGCCGAAGGCTGGGATCCCTGGGCCGATGGAGTTTAAGGTAAGCCGGCGGGAACTTTAATCCATCAACTGTCCGTTGACCTTGATACGCATGCGACGGACTCCCCAGTGCACGGCAGCCTGATGACCTCCCCGTGACTGAGGGAAAAAAATATCGATATGCCGGCCGCGGATCTTGCCACCACGGTCTTCGACTGTAAAATGCCGTCGATCACTTAAAAAATTCCGTACCGCGAGCCAATCCTGCAACGTGATCGGAACTAATTCTACGTCTGCTCCGAAAGAGATCGATTTGTCCGCGGCCACACCTCCCCAGTGCACGGGACGCAGGTTGGCAAACTTATTGTCGCGGAATTCCGGCACATTGATGCAGATCGGACAATCGCAATAGGCGGTGATCAGGTATCGATGGCGAAGCCAGAGAACGTCATACGCTCTCCACAGGATCGCTGCCAGCATGAAAAGAAAAACGATGATCACGAGATTTTTTTTCATTTATCCCCGATATCGGCCGTTTCAAGCGATGCCGTTTGTGTTGGAAGATAAGGGATCAGAAAAAGCGCCAGCAATGAGAAAGCCGCGGAAAGCAGGATGAGCGGTTCGAGGCCGATCCGGGAGAACAGAAACCCTCCGAGAGCGCTCGACCCCATCTGGCCAAGATTGTAAAAGGACATCAAGAGAGCGAATACTGTTCCGCCGGCATATTGAGGTGAGGTCCGGGCCGCCAGGTTGAGAAGCGCCAAAAAGATTACGGCGCCTGCGGCACCGAGGAAAAAATTCATCACAAGTGCAAGGCCTTTAAGCGTGATCGGATGGGCGATGAGCCAGGGAGCAAAATAGACAAAATAGGAAAGGGTCGAAAGCACTCCGATAAGCACTGCGATCGATAAAAACTTCCGGACCGGAAACCTGGAAAAAGCCAGGCCGTAGAGAACGCTCCCCAGCAATGCCCCCGCACTCGTAGCCGCTTGCAGCATACCAAGAAAAGACGCGGTAAATTTTAATATGTCCACGGTATAATAAAAAAAAGGAGCGCCGAACGAAGGCGAAAAATTCCACAGAAACAGAAAGGCCGAGAGGATCCAGATGCTCCGGTGCCGGAAAACGTGCCGGAGACCGAGTTCCGCCTCCCTCTCCGGATGGATCTTCAAAGGTTCTTGAACTAAAAAAAATACGATCGTAGCTGTTAAAAGCGGAAATACGGCGGTCATTCCAAAAATGCTCTGATAAGATAAAATGCCTTTCTGCGCGAGCTCGGCGACCCATCCTCCCGCGAATGAGGTGATGATCATGGCCGTATAAACAGCCGCCCACTGAATCGCCTGGAATTGTCCGGTCATGTTGAGCGGCTGCCCGGTTTCGACCATGAGACCATCTGAGACTACGTCCTGGAACGCATAAGCCATATAGATCAGCGTCATGAGAAGTAAAAGCAGCCGGGCAACGCTAGGATCGGGCAAGAGAGCAAGAATAAGCCATGCCACTGCCGCAAAAAGCGAAGTGAGTATAAGGTAGGATTTGCGCCTGGAACCGAATATCGGGAAAAGATCTGAGATGAGACCCCAAAGCGGCTTGATCACCCATGCGATCAACGTCACGGCCTGGAAATAGGCTAGCTGCTCGGGCGTCAGCCTGGCCCCATCCTTCAATAAAAAATTAACAGCCAATAGTGGCAAAGCTCCGAGGCCGTTCGAGGAAAAAAAATAAACGCAGGCAAAAACGATCGCGAGAGGAAACCAACCTGACTTTTTCATGGACGGTAATATAGCATACCTTTTTTTCCACCCATGATAAAATTCCATCCATGAAAAAACTCCTTCTTTTTGACATCGATGGGACGCTGTTGCTCACCGGAGGTGCTGGTAAGATCGCTTTTGAGGAGGCCTTTGAGGAGATCTTCGAGATCCCCCATGCTTGGGGCAACCTCGACCCTCATGGAAAGACGGATCCGGCCATTTTCGATGAAGTGGCCAAACGCGAAGTCGGCCGGCTACTTTCTCCGGGAGAATTTGAACTTTTGATGGATCGCTACGAAGAAATTTTCGAAGAGCAGATCCAACAGTCGCCGCGTTTTGAACTGATGCCTGGCGTTATCGAGATCCTGGAATATCTCTCCCGCGATCCGAACATCTTTCTCGCCCTCGCCACTGGCAACTTTGAACGGGCCGGGCGCATGAAACTCAAACGCGGCGCGATCGAACACTATTTTCTAACGGGCGGATTTGGAAATGACGCCCGGGAACGCGACAAGATCCTCCTTGCCGCCATAGCCTATTCGGAAGAACTCACCAGGGAACATTTTAAGAAAGATGGGATCTTTGTGATCGGAGACACCGAATACGACATCGCGGCTGCTAAAAAAACCGGGGTCAGGAGCATCGCTGTACTCACCAACGGCAGAAACCGGGAACATTTCAGAAAAGATCCGCCGGACCACATTCTCCAGGATCTGGCCGACATCCCCGCCTTTATGTCCTGCCTCGGATGAGTATCCCTAGGGACCTGATTCCTTGGTAAGCATTCATAGCGAGTTTCGCTCGGAAAAGCTGAAGTACTGGTTCTCACCGATAATAATGTGGTCCAACACCCGGATCGAGACCGTTTGGCAGGCTGCTTTGATCTTCTGAGTGATTTCATAGTCCTCGCGGCTTGGCTCAACTTTGCCGGAGGGATGATTGTGTTATGTGGACTTTTGAGTTATGTGGAGCAACAACAAGGTTTTGATAGGAACACAGGAGAAAAGGATCTCCTGCACTTCACATAACTAGAGCTTCTCAAGCCAGGTGAGAATATCAGGATCTCTTTTCCAGGAAGGTCCGTTCTTGCTCGGTTTCGGCAAGAGTTTTTCACAAGATCGAAGCGTCTTCTGTTTCATGTCCATGTCCAATTCAACATAGGTATGAGTCGTTTCGATTGAAGAATGACCCAACCATGATCGAATCATGTTGAGATCCACGCCAGCCTGCAACAAGTGCATTGCGGTAGTGTGTCTGAAGGTATGAGGTCCGATTTTACGGTTCAGTAGCGTTGGCAACTTTTCGCTTGCGCGAGTAATTCGCTGAGTGATGATATGGCGCAACCCAAACCGGGTAAGTCTTTGCCCTCTTGCATTAACAAAAAGCGGCAATCGATCAGAAACTTTAACATCTCTATCCTGAAGGTTGATTTTTATCGCTCCAATCGTTTCAGGCCAGAGAGGACAAGTCCGCTCCTTGTGTCCCTTCCCATGAATTCGCACCAAATAAGGGCGAACAAACCGGACATGAGAAATATCGAGGCCGACAATCTCGTGAGCTCTTGCCCCCGTGTTGTAAAGAATGCGAAGCACCGCCTCATCCCTTCGATCTTTTGTTTTGCTGCGATCAAGGCAGCTAAAAATCTCGGCAACTTCTTTTTGCTCCAGATATTCAAAAAGTGGGTTGGCCTGGCGTTTAAACGGAATGCCAAGGATTGCCTGGGAAAGGGTCATCAATCGTGGATCCAAAGACGCAAGATAACGAAAAAAAGAATGAATGGCCGCTAATCTTGCGTTCCGGGTGCGTACCGCATTGAGCCGATTTGTTTCGAGATGGTTAAGAAACTTTCGAACCATATCGCTGGAAAGGTCTTCAACGCATAAATTGAGGCAGGATTTCCCGTGTCGTTCGCCAGCGAACTTTAACAGCAACTTCACAGTATCCCGATATGAAAATATCGTATGCGGGCTCAGGCCGCGTTCGGTCGTCAAATGATTCTCGAAGAATTTCTGAACAGGTGCAGCAATATTAACACTCATGATTGGACTCCTTTTTTTGGTTAAAAACTGTTGAGCAGTTATAGAACCGCCGGCTTGTTTCTTTGAGGAGCTCAGCCGTGGCATGAAGATAAACTTGAGTTCCGAAGGGAGTGGTGTGCCCTAAATACGTTGTCAGAAGCGGTAATTTCTCCGGGAGGGAAACTCCTTGGCGATACCATTTGGCGAGCCTCTCAACGGCAAAGCTGTGGCGCAAATCATGAATTCTCGGCCCTTTTTCTCCTGTCGGACCCCGGATTCCGATTTTTCGTAAAATCATCAAAAAATATTCGCACATCCCTGGGTGCCCATAAGCTATTCCGGTCGGGCTTTGAAAGAGCGGAGCCGCGAGGGATGTTGAACATCCATAGGCTCTCCGCTTCTCCAAGAATAAAGTCAAAGCGCGAGCAGTACTTGGGGAGATCGGAACGTACCGAGATTTTTTGAATTTGGTCTGGCGGATAATGAGAAGACGACGCCTCAGATCGACATCCGCCAATGTTAATCTCAATGCCTCTCCAACTCGAAGCCCTGTCGAGTAAAGTAATCCAATAAGAGTTGATAACATCAAAAGACGCAAAGGGCTCTTCGCTTTATGGTGTTTAATGGTCTGAATCACTCTGCCTATTTCCGCTGAGGTAAATATATAAGGAGCTGGACGAATTCTTCGCGGAACTCCTACTCGATTAATGAGGTAAGTACGAGAATCGAATTGATTTAAATACCGGCAAAACTGTCGCAGGATAGAAATGCGATTGATACGCGTCCCAACGCTTAAACACTGCATGCTCTTCATCCACTGCTCGGTAACTTCTCGGGTAATAGTCTGTCCTGGTTTCAGCATCCTCGATAGAAATCGATCAAGATAGCTGAGAAGTTTTAAATCTGCGGCACCTTTGCGTCCTAGAGCCATTCGCGTTTCCCAGAAAGTCTGCAACCGAAAAGCTAGCGCGCTTTTAAAACGATACCTAATCATGATCTCACCTCCGGCCAGGGTAATGTGACTTGGCGAAGCATTTTCAAATCGGCCTTGGCATAAACTAAAGTAGTGCCCAAGTAGCGATGGCCCAACACATCGGCGATGCTTTTTATGGAAGCACCGTGGGCTAAGGCACGGATAGCCCAAGAATGCCGAAAGGTACTCGAACCGCTACGAAGAACTTTCACCCCGGCTTTGGCCATGCGTCTTCTTACAAGCATGCTGACTACTAAATCGGTCAGTGGTCGATGAGGGGCTCTTACTGTGATGAAGACATGCCGAGATGGACACTGGGGGCGGTAACGTAAATAACGAAGGATCGCCTCTCCTACCGGTTCCAGCAACGGGAGGACGACTTCTTTTCCGTTCTTGCCTGGAGGGATTCGGATCGTTGAGCGGGACCACGAAATATCATGAAGCTGTAAAGCTGCTGCTTGGCTACCCCGCATACCGTAGATCATCATAAGAAGCGTTACCGCATAATCCCGGCGACCGCATGAGCTGGTAGCATCAATCACTTTAAGGATCTTCCTTAAATCCGATTCCTCCATCCCTTTGGGTAGCGAGGATAAACGATACCTTGGAACTGCAGGAAAAATACCTGATAAGTCCCTACGTATAAATTTCCCGCGCGCGCAAAAACGCAAAAACACTCGAAGATTGCTGACAATCCGAGTAAGGCCAGCCCGTTTCACATCGATCTGTTTTCTGAGATAAGTTTCTACGGATGTCGGCTTTAAGAATTTAAATCGAGTAGATGACGCGACCTCATTTCCCAAAAATCCGAGAAAATCAAAGATGTGTTTTTGGGCTTGTCGAAATGACGTTTCTGTCAGTTGGCGTTCGTCTTTCAGATACTTGAAGTACGGATCAAGTATCCAAGCGTTCCTGGAAATTCTCTGTGGCGCTTCTTCGCGAAGCACGCCCACTTCCACTAAATACCGAAACAAACATACCACAGCACGACGCGCCATCTTCTTTGCAGTCGATCCAGTTTGAGCCCGAAGAAAGCTTCTCATGTGAGCGAAACCGATTCGCTCACAGGCTGGAATTCCTTTGGCAGTGGCAAATGCATTAAAGCGGCGGCAGTGCCTGAGAAATGTTTGTGCAACTACCGGATGATACCCCGCCTTTTTCAAATGGGCGGCAAATCCGTCAAAGTGGGGACCTAGCAGTCCTTGTCTGCAATCAACTAATGCCCTTCGTTCCTTGTAGAACAATTCAAGCATGGTGAGCTCCTTTTCTCCCTGATAAGAGGGATAAGGAGTTTACCAGCCCTAGTTATGTGTAGTGAAAAAGGGATCGATGGGCATTTAACTCAAGAAAGAGAGGTGATACTGATGAGAACACGCAACATAACTCAGAACTCCACATAACATAAC
>JBDRCT010000018.1:0-8735 GCA_043821445.1 Candidatus Omnitrophota bacterium
CCCCGCATGATTTTAGCGCGGAATTAAACGGATTTTTGTACCGCTACAATTACGAGAGAAGACATTCGGGATTGGGACATACAACACCGTTAGAAAAACTAAAATCTGTTACCGAAATGCTGAAGTGAAACACGGCGTCCCCGCCGCACAGCGTTGGCGGGCAGGCGCAGGGAGAGGTTAATTTCTACTACTCTCTTACGCGGACCGCACTTGTTTCTTTAAACAAGTACCACAGAGTCGGAGCATGAGGTTAGCTCCGTACTCTGACGGCATGGCCTTCTTCGAGTAAGCGGTTATTAACGTACTGCGTTTTGCCTTTTTTGTCAGTAACGAATAGGTCGGCGAGGTAACGATCGTATTTGTCGGATTTGAGGGTTCTTATCAGAACCGGAGAAGCTGAGAGGCCAGAGGCAAGAGGCAGAGATCTTTCTTGTTTCTCTGCTTCTGTGCTTCTTAGCTTCTGTTCCAGAAATTCCTTCGCTTCTTTGCCTTCTTTGCTCACGAGCTCGGGAGCGTCAATGCCGCGGAGTCTCAGGGTTTGCGTGGTGGTAAACCCGAAGCCAAGGTCGACGACCGCTTCGATCGTGTCGCCGTCGAGAACGCGGGACACCCAGGCGCGGTAAGTATAGAGGTCCTCAGAGGTCCGCTTCGAGAGTTTGATCAGGTCCGAAGGCGCGGACGCGCCTCCCGGGAACGCGGGGATCACTTCAATGATGGCCCCTTCCTTGAAACGGAGGTCCCGGGACGTCCGATAATAATTGGAAAACCCGAGGTCGATCACTCCCTTCCCGGTCTCGGGGCCCGCGGCGGCCTTGACCATCCTGTAAGTCCCGGGCTTCCCCGGCTGGGCGGTAAGCGGGGCCTCTTGGACCGGCGCCGGCGCCCCCTGTTTCGCGGCCTTGCGCTTTTTTATTTCTTCTCGGGTTTGATCCTGCGTCCAGTTTTCCTTCGCGGCTTTCTCCTCCAGTTCGGCGCGCTCCGCAGGATCATTCACCGACAGGAGCTCCCGGTAATGCGCCCAGCTCAATTCTCGCGGCGCCGCGACAATTGGATAAGCGCGGTAAAATTCCAACATTCGATGGAGTTCCGACTCGCTCATCCCGAGGTCGGCAGCGAGTCTTAGAATGACCTGCTTACCGTAATCCGCCCTTTCCTTGTGCTGAAGCACGTGCTCATCGATCAGTTTGCCGATCTCCCAGCACTCGCGGACTTTCTCCTGCTGGGCGGCCTGCTCGACACGGGCTTGGCTGGCCGCGCGGGCCTGGCGAATGGCGGCGACCAATTGATCATAGGTTTGGACTTGCGCGGTAACTTGCGGCAGCTCCGCCGGAGGGTCCTTGGCCCGTAAAAAAGCAGGGGATATAAGGAGGAGCGTAAGGAGGATGCCGGAGAGGACCGCCTTTTTCATGCCGGAGAACCTTTCTTCCAGTGTACGGCGTCCCAATCCTTCCATTAATTTTAAGGGTTGATTGGGACTGCACTAAACTTCATTTAAGCTTTATGGGTTGTTCAGTGCGTCCCGCCTGCCGTTCCTGTTCAAAAAAAGGCGGGGCAGTGCGTCCGTTTAAGTGATTTCCTGCGTTTCTTGCGAGTCCGTTCTTTCTTTTAATTTTTTTCCGGAATTTTCCGTTTCGTCCTGGGCGGCCTCCAGATCGCTGATCCGGACGCCCAATTGGATCATGTTCCTCCGGACCGCCAGGTTTTCGGCGTTGTTCGCACCGATCCTGCTTTCCAATTGGCTCATTTTTGACTCTAAGGCTGCCATTTTCGAGTCGCTTGCTTTAGCCTTTTGTTCCAAAGCGTTCACTTTGGCTTTCAAGATGTCCATGTAGGAAGTGTCTTCATACGCAAAAACCCGGGCGACAGGAAGGAGCAAAAAGATCAGACCCCATGCGAGAAGTATTTTCTTGTTCATTTCAGTTCTCCTCCTTTTTTATTTCATGAATGCGGGCGAACGGGAAAGCCGGAGATAGAAGGAAGAACGTGAGGAGAACACCGGAGAGAACCGTCTTTTTCATTCCGGCAGACCTTTTTTTAGCGTACGGCGAAAAGGACTTCGCGGGACACTGTCCGGTCGTCTCTACGTCTCCATTTGAAAGAACCCTTCGATGCACGCGATCGCCTCTCCGGCATCGTCTCCTTCAGCCTCAATATGGATCTTGGACCTCCAGGCCGCCGCCAGAAGAAGGAGGGCCATGATATTTTTACCGTCGACCGTCACTTTTCCCCTTCGGACACGGATGGCCGAGCTGAACCGTTTTACGTGGGTCACAAACCGCCCGGCTGCCCTCAGATGGAAACCGAGATGACACGGCATCATGATCTCGATCGTCCGGACTAACGGCTTGGGTGTTCTCTCCATCGCAACCGCCCCCTTCCGCATACCCGTAAGCGTTTTATGTTTCTAGCGTACGGCGAAAAGGACTTCGCGTGACGCCGTACGTCTTATATCTTACACCTTCCGCCTTACGCGCTGAACAACTTATAAAGCTTAAATGAAGTTTAGTGCTGTCCCAATCAACCCTTAAAATTAAGGGGAGGATTGGGACGCCTTACGCCTTTTATTTGGGTTTACGGTAACAGGCGGTATGAGACGAACCATTCGAAGCCGCGCTTAAATGGTACCGGGTGTACTGACTCACTAATTTAGTAACGCTTTAAGAGTATCTAAAATAACAAACCCCTGTCATCCTCCGGCTTGACCGGAGGATCCAAGGCTTAAATAGTCCTAATTGTTACACTTGAGCCGTCTCTGGATTCCGGCTCTCGCTACGCTCGGCCGGAATGACATGACTTTGCGTCAATGAAATCGTTACCTAATTACTGAGCATTAACACCGTCCCGTTCTATCGCAAGAGCTGCCTCAGGACGTATTGCAGGATACCGCCATGGCGGTAGTATTCGATCTCGATCGGGGTATCGATGCGGCACACTGCCTCGAAGGTCTTGTTTTTTCCGGCGCCGGAAACCTTGACGGTGAGAATTTTGCCCGGCTTCAGCCCTTTCGCGATGCCTTCGATCGTGTAGACCTCTTCGCCGGTCAGCTTGAAGAAGGCGGCGCTCTGGCCCTGGAAGAATTGGAGCGGGAGGATGCCCATCCCGATCAGGTTGCTGCGATGGATCCGTTCGTAACTTTCCGCGATCACGGCGCGGACGCCCAGGAGCGCGGGGCCTTTGGCCGCCCAGTCGCGCGAAGACCCGGAGCCGTATTCTTTTCCCGCCAGAATCACAAGCGGCCTGTTCTCTTCGGCGTATTTCATGGCCGCGTCAAAGACCGGCATCGCGACGCCCTTCCCCTGTCGGGCCTGTCCGCCTCCGGCGGGGAAATATTTCGTCATTCCGCCTTCCACGCCCGGCACGAGCTGGTTTTTCAGACGGATATTGGCGAACGTGCCGCGCATCATGACCTCGTGATTGCCGCGCCGCGAACCGTAGGAGTTGAAATCCCTGGGTTCGATCCCCTGTTCGATCAGGTATTTCCCGGCGGGACTCGCCGCCGCAATGGAACCGGCGGGAGAAATATGGTCGGTCGTGATCGAATCCCCGAGCACGGCCAGCACGCGGGCGTTCTTGATGTCCTTGAGGTCCGCCGGCAGGACCGGCATTTTTTTAAAGTAAGGCGGGGACTTCACGTAAGCGGACTTTTTGTCCCAAACGAATGTGTCGCCCGCGGGAGCGCTCAAGGACCGCCAGGCCTCGTTTCCTTCAAAGACATTGTGATAGCGCTTCCGGAACATCGCCGGGTCTACGCTCTTAAGAGCTTTCCGGATCTCCGCCGGGCTCGGCCAAATATCTTTAAGATAAACGGGCTTGCCGTTCTTTCCTAGCCCAAGAGGGTCCTTTTCAAGGTCGATCATCACGGTCCCCGCGATCGCGTACGCTACGACAAGCGGCGGCGACGCGAGATAATTCGCGCGGACCTGCGAATGCACGCGCCCTTCGAAATTCCGGTTCCCGGAAAGCACCGACGCCACGACCAGGTCTTTTTCCTTGATCGCCTTGGCGACAGGCCCCGGGAGCGGCCCCGAATTTCCGATGCACGTCAGACAGCCGTAGCCCACAAGATTGAACTTCAGCACTTCGAGGCAGGAAAGAAGTCCGCTCGCCGCGAGGTAATCGGTCACGACCTGGGAACCCGGCGCGAGGCTCGTCTTCACCCAGGGTTTCACGGTCAGTCCTTTTTGGAGCGCTTTTTTCGCGAGGATCCCCGCCGCCAGCATCACGGAAGGGCTCGAGGTGTTGGTGCAGCTCGTGATGGAGGCGATCACGACCGCCCCGTCCTTTATATTCTTATCCATAACGGTGGACGGGACGGCCCCAATCTCCGCTTCGCTTTGATTGATAGGTATGGGGACCGCGCCTTGCGCGAGCTCGCATTTCTCCCCGGCGATCTCGAGCGCCGCTTTTTTTGTGAGGCCGGCCTTGTCTTTCACCATCTCCGCGAGCGCCTTCTTAAAAGAAGGTTTTACTTCCCCCAGCGTGACGCGGTCCTGAGGACGCTTGGGACCGGCGAGACTCGGCACCACGCTCGCGAGGTCGAGCTTCAAGACATTGGAATAAACGATCTTTTCTTCCCCGCCTTCGCGGAAAAGCCCCTGGGCCTTCAGATAGGTCTCGGCCAAGTTGGTCTGTTCTTCGCTTCTTCCGGTTACTTTGAGAAAACGGAGCGTCTCCTGGTCCGCCGGGAAAAATCCGGCCGTGGCTCCGTACTCGGGGGCCATGTTCGCGACCACCGCGCGGTCCGCGAGCGAGAGGTCGCTTACGCCGGGCCCGAAAAATTCCACGAACTTGCCGACCACGCCTTTTTTGCGAAGCATCTGCGTCACGGTCAGCACGAGGTCGGTCGCCGTCACGCCTCCGGACAATTTCCCCGAGAACTTAAAGCCCACCACCTCGGGGATCACCATGGAGACCGGCTGGCCGAGCATCGCGGCTTCGGCCTCGATCCCGCCTACGCCCCAGCCCAGGACGCCCAGGCCGTTGATCATGGTGGTGTGCGAATCGGTGCCCACGAGCGTGTCCGGATAAAGAAAGGTCTTTCCGTTCTCTTTTTTACTGAAGATCACGGGCGAAAGGTATTCAAGATTCACCTGGTGGATGATTCCGGTCGCGGGCGGCACGACGCGGAAATTGCGGAAGGCCTGCTGGCCCCATTTGAGGAATTGGTAGCGTTCGCGGTTGCGTTCGAATTCTTTGGCGATATTTTTCGCGAACGCCTCGGGGGTCCCGTAAAAATCCGTTTGCACGGAATGGTCGATCACGAGGTCCACGGGCTGGAGGGGGTTGATCTTCCTGGGGTCGCCGCCCATCTTGACCATCGCTTCGCGCATGGCCGCAAGGTCGACGACCGCCGGGACGCCGGTGAAATCCTGCAACAGAACGCGGGCCGGGGTGAAGGCGATCTCGTGTCCGCCTTTGCGCGCGGGGTCCCAGGTCGCAAGCCGTTCGATGTCCTTGCGCGTGACGTTCTTGCCGTCTTCGTTGCGGAGCAGGTTCTCGAGGAGCACGCGGATGGAGTAAGGCAGTTTCAGGACTTTGGCGACGCCGCATTCCTGGAGCGCGCGCAGGCGGTAGATCGTGTAGTCTTTCCCCGCGATCCTGAGCGTCACCTTACTGCCGAAACTGTTCAAAAGGCTCATCAACAAACCCCTTTTTTCATCACCAACAACCATTGCTTTGTTTTCTTATTTTCTCGCCTTTCGAAAGGATCTTCGCAGGTTCAATGCGTCCGCCACAATGCGTAGGACGGATCCGTCCTCTGTCGGACAACGGTCAACGCTCAACGGAAAAGCTTATGCGTTGCGCGTTGAGCGTTGTGCGTTGCGCTATTTTAGTTTTTTAATGATCGCTTGTCCCATCTCGCGTGTTCCGACCGCTGTAGGGTCGTTACGGTCTTCCTTCAGATCGTAAGTCACGTTCTTGCCTTCCCGGATGACGTCGGCCACGGCTTTTTCTAAACGGTCTGCGGCCCCGGTCTCTCCGAGATGCCGGAGCATCAGAACGCCCGAGAGGATCATCGCGATGGGGTTCACTTTATTGAGTCCCTTGTACTTCGGCGCGGAACCGTGGGTCGCTTCGAAAAGCGCGCCGTTCGTCCCGATATTGGCGCCGGGGGCCACACCCAGCCCGCCGATAAGTCCCGCGCAAAGGTCGGAAAGAATGTCGCCGTAAAGGTTCGGGAGGACGAGCACGTCATAAAGTTCGGGCTTTTGCACGAGTTGCATGCACATGTTGTCCACGATGCGGTCCTCGAATTGGATGTCCGGATACTTTTTGGCCGTTTCGCGTGCGACCTCGAGGAAAAGCCCGTCCGAGAATTTCATGATGTTGGCTTTGTGGATGGCGGTGACTTTTTTGCGCTTGTACTGCCTCGCATAGTCGAACGCGAATTTCACGATGCGCTCCGTCCCGGTGACGGAGATGGGTTTGATGCTTACGCCCGAATCTGGACGGATCTTCTTTTTGGAAAGCTTTTCGATGCAGGCGAGTAATTCCGTCACTTCAGGGGTTCCCTTTTGGAATTCGATGCCGGCATAAAGGTCTTCGGTGTTCTCGCGCACGATCACAAGATCGATATTCTGGTAACGGGAGCGGACACCTGCGTAGGATTTGCAGGGCCTCAGGCACGCGTAGAGATCGAGTTCCTTGCGGAGCGCCACGTTCACGGAGCGGAATCCCGTACCGACGGGAGTCGTGAGCGGGGCCTTGATGGCGACCTTGTTCTTGCGGATGGATTCCAGCACGCGGTCCGGAAGCGGCGTTCCTTCACTCGCCATGACGTCCATTCCCGCGGTTTGAACGTCCCAATCAAATTTTACCCCGGTCGCTTCAAGACACGCCCGGGTGACTTCCGCCAATTCAGGCCCGACGCCGTCGCCGGGGATCAGTGTGACGCGATAGGATTTCATATTCACTCCGTTAGAGATAGGAAGCACCGTTTGAAATGCTTCTGTTTATTTAAAAAGATTGTTAAAATTTCAGGCCTTTTTACCGCTTGTACCCCATGGGCTGCTTCCGCCGATCTCTAACGGAGCAAGTTCCTCATTTTTTAGGGTTCTTGTTTCCTATGAGAACATTGCGGTCTAAAGAGCCTTCGGCTACCCTTGTCTGATATTTATTTCCTAAATGGTTGACAAGGGCAGCCCTGACTTTTATTTTCTTTTCCTAAATGGTAGTCAGGACAGCCCCAATCTCAGCTTCGCTTCAATTGATTGGAATTGGGACTGCCCCAATTTCAACTTCGTTGAAATTGATAAGTATTGGGACTAGAATGCCTCCTTCCAAAGGCCATCTCACCGAAAGAGTCCGTATTTTATATGAAGAACACTCAAATTAAAAGAACGCTCTTGGAGGCGCTTGCCAGGGCCGGAAAGATCGTCCGTTCAAATTTCGGCAAGGTGCAGACGATCACGAAGAAGGGCGAGTTCAACCTCGTGACCGAGATCGACAAGACCTCGGAGAAAGCGATCGTCGGACTGGTCCTGAAACGCTTCCCCGGTCATTCGCTCCTGGCCGAGGAATCCCGAGCCGTGAAAGGCTCCGGATGCCGGTGGATCATCGACCCCATCGACGGCACGACGAACTTCGCACACGGCTTTCCGGTCGTTTCAATCTCGATCGGGTTCGAGAGGGACGGCCGGCTTGAGATGGGCGGTGTCTTCGATCCCTTTCGCAAAGAGCTCTTTTTCGCCGAGCGCGGCGGGGGCGCGACCTTGAACGGCAAACGCATCCATGTTTCAAGGGCAAAGACGCTCTCGGATTCTCTCCTTGCGACGGGCTTCCCCTACGACCGCGACACAAACCCGGATGACTATCTCAGAATGCTCCGCGTCTTCCTGACCCGGATCCAGGGTATTCGTCGCGGGGGGTCAGCGGCGATCGATCTTTGTTACGTGGCCTGCGGCCGTTTTGACGGTTACTATGAAATGAAGCTTTCTCCGTGGGACAAGGCGGGCGGCATGTTGATCGCCGAAGAAGCGGGCGGAAAGCTGACGGATTTCTCGGGGGCCCCTCTGACGCTTGCGGGATCGCAGAACCTTGTCACCAATGGTCTCATCCACGCGGAGATGCTCGCGGCCCTGGAACCCTTCAAAAGATCAGGATGACGGAAAGCGAATGGCGATGAAATACCGGGTGGAGGGCAGTGGATGGAGGATGGAGCCAGGCCTGTTTTTTCGCCCTCCGCCCTCCGCCCTCCGCCATCCGGTTTTTCCGGAGGAAGAAACATGAAAAAAAAGAAGGTCCCTTCAAAAATGCCCAAACCCCGCCATGGTTGGGCCATCAACCCCAAGACGCGTGTGAAGCCCTCCAAAAAAACCTACCGCCGGAAGATCGCAAAGAAGGCCGAGAAGAGCTGGGTGGACGAGCTTTTTGACTAGCGCTGTTCTCTATTTGGTCCGAAGGGTTAACAGTGCTATGCCGCATTCCCCATTTAAATATCGTGCGGTACTGAAGCAGCCGGCAGGGGTTAGAAACAAGAACGCCCCGCCATTTCTGGCAGGGCGTTCTTGAAAAACAGGTCTTTCTTGCTTATTTCGCGCCGGTGAGATTCACATCACTCGGGATGGGAATATCGGCCGGGATCGGAAAGGTGGCCAATTGAACGGCACCAAGAACCGTCGTTACAACGGTATCCACCACCCCTTGGGCGACGCCTGACCACACATTCTTGCCTTCGTTGGAATATTCGTTAGGAGTGGAGAAAAGCTTGGTCCAACCCAGAGCTGTGTTGGTCA
>JBDRCT010000019.1:0-3433 GCA_043821445.1 Candidatus Omnitrophota bacterium
AAGAAAAACCGGAGTGCGTTCTTCTTAAATGAGGATAACACCAACCCAAAATGAGTCTTGAAAGTCAAGTTCTCGGATTTCCTCACGGTCTGCGCCAAGGACATCGGCACGAGTGGAAAACCAAGGAGAGCGATGACGAAAGCCGACCATATCCAAGACGGCTGAAAAAACATCCATCCTGATAAAAGCAGCAGAACTGTCGCTAAAGGAACGAGGCTGCGCCTCAAGTTATCCGCGATCTTCCATTGCGACAGGAAAGAAATCGGATTTTTGACTTTTGCGCCACTGGGACCACGGACCGAAGCGAAGAGCCAGGGAACGATCTGCCAATCTCCGCGGATCCAACGGTGCCTTCGGCTGGAGTCCTTAAGATACCCTGGGGGATATTCCTCATAGAATTGAACATCCGTCACAAGCCCCGACCGGGCGTAACACCCCTCCAAAAGATCATGACTCAATATAAAATTTTCCGGAAAACGGCTTTCCATAGATTTTTCGAACGCATCCACATCATAAAGCCCTTTCCCGATAAAAGACCCTTCGAAGAAAAAATCCTGGTAAACATCGGACACCGCTTTGGTATAAGGATCAATCCCTGTATCGCCTCCGAAGATCTTCACGAACAACGAAGGATTTTCTCCGGGATAGCTGGATTCGACCCTGGGCTGTAGGATCCCGTACCCTGAAATGACCCGTTGTTTTTTTTCATCATAGACCGGTCGGTTCAGGGGATGCGCGATGACCCCCACGAGATCTCGCGCCGCGTTCCGGGACATCCGGGTATCCGCATCCAGCGTAATGACATATTTCACGTCTTGAAGCCTCTGAGTATCCCCGAGGATCACACTGAACCGATCATCGCCTTTTCCGCGAAGGAATGCGTTCAAATCTCCGAGCTTACCCCGCTTGCGTTCATACCCCATCCACACCTTTTCTCTTTCATTCCACCGGCGAGGCCTGTGAAGAAAACAGAAAACATAATCTTTCTGCCGCCGGTATTTGTAATTCAACTGTTCGATCCCATCCATGACCTGCGCCAGAAGCGCTTCATCCTCAGGCATCGTCTCCTGCTCGGCATCGCAAAAATCCGTCAAGAGTGCGAAATCCGTATTCGCGTCAATATTCGCCAGATAACGGATCTCTAACCCTTCAAGAAGCGAATCGACCGTCCGCGCATCACTAATCATACAAGGGACCACAGCCAGTGTATGGGCATAGGCGGGAATTCCTTCTGAAAAGTCCATCCGGGGAAGGTTTTGGGGGCTTGTGAGCATCATGGAAAACCAGTTCACCAAAGAGACCACCGTCTGGCTTGTCACAACTAGAAGCGATGTCCCGAATAAAACAAGCCACGGCCAACTCAAGATCCCCGCCGGCTGCATCCAATTAAAAATACCTACGGTCACAGCAAGGGTCATAAAAATAATAGAACCGAAGAACAGAACAGACGGCCAAAAGGTTTTTTTTGCTTGAAGATACTGGCAAAGAGGTAAGCGCAGGCCCAATTCGCGGCAAAAAAGCTCCAATCCCCGGTCGAGAAGGTAAAAACCTACATGCGCCGTGACGTGGCCAGGGCCTTTTTCCATTTTCGCCGTCTTCGCGATCCGGATCGCGTGCGTCGCGATATCTTTTTCTTTAATCTTGCTTCTCAAGGAAAGTTTCTCAATGACATGCCGGTAGCGGTCACGGGTCTCAAAAGACATCCGGCTATAATCCCCCGAGGGGTCCTGGTTCAAAACTTTTTCCACAAAGCTTAGGGCTTC
The DNA here is from genome assembly GCA_043821445.1 of Candidatus Omnitrophota bacterium. Classification (GTDB taxonomy): domain Bacteria; phylum Omnitrophota; class Omnitrophia; order Omnitrophales; family Aquincolibacteriaceae; genus Aquincolibacterium. Next base: position 1,764 of record JBDRCT010000019.1, read on the forward strand.
GACAAAATCATGCCAATCGGTGACCCCCAGAAGACGCAGGCTCCCGATCGTATTCGCGATAGAGACCTGGTCAGCCGCCTGTTTTTGGCTGGTCGCCCGGATCATCCTGTCAAGGGTCTCCCCTTGCTCCGCAAGCTTCTTTTCCAGCCAGGTAAAAACAAGATTAAGCACCTGACTTTGACCATGCAAACGCCGGGTGAATTCCGCGACAAAAGCGTCGGAAAGCAGCAGGTTACTCCTGGACATCGCCGCAATTTCAAAGATCACCCCATCGGTATCTTTGGCCGAGACTTCCAAGATCCGCATCGCCCAATAATTAGCCTTATCTCTTTCAGTTTGCGCTACGATCAACCGGGAGGACACGCGCCTTAAGTTCTCAATAAGCGCCAGCCTTAACATGATAGGGATAGCCCACAATTCGCCAAGCTTCAAGTGGCTGATGGTTTGATAGGCAGTAACAAACTCCGCAAGCCCCTGACTATCCAGCCGTCCGTCGCCGTGAGAAACAAGTTCCATGGCAAGCTCATAAACGCGCGGATAACCGGCAAGCGGCCCCGAAGAAAGGTGGGGTAATTCACGGATGTAATTTTCCGGAAGGTATTTCTGGGCGAGCCTTATCTGCTCTTCAATAAGGTAATAGTTATCAAGAAGCCATTCACCGGCCGGAGAGATCTTTCGCTTGGTCTTGCCGGTCTCATTGAGGAGTTCATGGATCTCAGCAAGGACCTTTTCATTTTTCTTCAGCCGGAGCAAAAGTTTGTTCCGCCCCTTTTTGTAACTGACCAGATGCCCCCGGGCCAGGTTTTTCGCATGCGCCTTGAACTGCTCAATGCTAAAAAGCTCGGCACGAAGAGGCTCTTCCTCAACGATCCTGTTCCAATCCAGAAAGGTGCCGAGACGCATTTTAAGAGGCAAGATATAATCTTGAAGAGACTTCAGAGGCAATGCACGCTCCTACTCTTTCCCGTAAGCGAGTCGTTCGGAAGATAAAGCTTTTTGAACAATGGATTATTCAAAGGTTATTATACACCATAAAACGATGTTTCAGTTATAAAAAATCTTCGAGCAGTATATTTTATTTCTTCAATGAAACTTTATGCGAGGCTGGTTTAAATAAGAGGCATTACCCCGTAAGGACAGGCAGTAATATTCGACAAGGGGAGGGCCTCTCTGTAAACAGGCAACCTTACACCCGGCTGTATCGGATCGTCCGGTGCATTGCCTCCTGCAATGAAAAGCCCGTAACATTAGTTACGGGCTCAGCACAGGTACAGGATAATATGCATTTGCTTCGCTCGCAAGTGCCAAATTTCCTATCTATTAAATAGGGGGAAATATGCCCCCGACCAAATGATTTAGCTTAGTGCCTTTTCTCGGCTAAAGGATTTAGCGGGGAATTTTATGCACCCGACAACCAAGTGCGCTTAGTGCCTTTTCCCGGCTAAAGGATTTAGCGGGGAAATATGCCCCCGACTAAATGATTTAGCCTAGGGCCAAATTTCCCATCTCTTAAATAGCGGGAAATTTGGGGTCCCTTTCGTATGAGCCGAAGGGAAACCTATCTTTATTTACTGGTATGTATTATAAGGATAAATATAGCGGTTACCAAGAAAATTCAAGGATTAGGGAGGGTATTTAAATCTTCTTGCCCTTGTTTGATTATATTTTTT
>JBDRCT010000020.1:0-6136 GCA_043821445.1 Candidatus Omnitrophota bacterium
GCTTCTACACCCCCAATAACATCTCCAAAACCTCAAAGAAAGAACAAACCTTATGTCTTGTCTAAACACCCTAAAGGGGACATTTCATGTGCTAACAAAAGGGGACATCTTGACGTGCTGCCAACATACGTATTTACAGAAAAACCGATAAGCCATTATAAGAATATATTTATAATAATCAAACATAAATTGATATATAATGAATATCATGATAAGCTCCCCGAATAATGGAAAACCTCTTAAAAACAACATTCCTTCTGACGCTCCTGACGCTTTTGGTAGTTTTTGCAGGGCTTGCCTTGGGCGGAGGGCGCGGCATGTCGATCGCGTTCTGTCTTGCCTGCATGATGAATTTCGGCGCTTACTGGTTTAGCGACAAGATCGTACTTGCGATGTATCGGGCACAACCCCTGAACGAGGATGAAGCCCCCGAGGTTTTTGAGATCCTGAGAAAGCTTTCGGTGAAAGCCGGCGTTCCCATGCCGCGGCTTTACATGCTTCCGTCGGCTTCGGCGAACGCTTTTGCCACGGGCCGCGATCCCAAGCACGCGGCAATCGCGGTCACACACGGGATCGTCGGGCTTCTTAATAAAGAGGAGCTCTCCGGTGTCATGGGGCACGAGCTGTCGCATATTCTGAATTACGATATTTTGTTGTCCTCGATTACGGCAACCTTGGCCGGCACGCTCAGCATGATCGCTTCCATGTTCCGCTGGTCATTTCTTTGGGGCGGGGAGCGTGATAAACAGAACAGCGGCCACCCGCTGGCGTTGGTCCTGACATCGATCGTAATGCCTTTTGCCGCGATGCTCATCCAATGTGCGATCTCACGCTCCAGGGAATACACAGCGGATCTTAGCGGGGCCCGGCTTTGTGAAGAACCTCTTTACCTCGCGAGCGCACTTAGGAAGATCGATGCCGTCTCCAAACAATTTCCACTTCGTGATGCCGAACCCGCGACGGCCCATCTTTTCATCATGAGTCCGCTTTCGGGCAAGGGGTGGTCCGCTCTTTTTAGCACGCATCCCTCCGTAGAAGATCGCATAGCCCGCCTTGAGGCCATGGGTCGTTCGTCGTCCGGAGAGGTTGGGCCCCCAGGTTTGAAAGCATTGACGATGAGGGAAGCAGCAGTTAAAATACGGCCTCTTTCAAAACCAACACCCATGTAAGGAGAATCACAGAATGGCTTATGTTATTACTGAAAAGTGTCACGGCGAACGCTACGGTCTTTGCGCCGCCATCTGCCCTACCGAAGCGATCTATCCCGGAACATATCAAGGTAAAGATTTCATGGTAATCGATCCGGTGACCTGCATTTCATGCGGCGCTTGCGCGTCAGAATGCCCGGTGGGCTCAATCGTCGAGTCCGAGGATATGGACCCGACCTATGCCAAGATTAATGCGGAACTTTCAGTCCAGTTCAAGTCGAACCCCAAGGCGACGCCTCGCTCGAGAGATGAAGCCCCGAAAAAGCCGGGGAACAAGCTGAAATAAAAAGAGCCGTTCAAAGTTCGTTTGAATTTTCCCCGGTTTGCCTACCCTGAATCCCGGGGTAGGCAAGCTTTGTCTTTGTAGGCAACACACCCACAAGGAAGTCAAGATGCCATTTGATGCCGGTTGCAAGGACCCCGTCCTCTTGGAGAAGATCCTGAAGCAATATGCCGCAGGGCTCGCCCTGGAAAATACCGCGGCCCAGGTCATGACACGTGGCTTGTCGCTTGTCGGGGTCGGCCTCCGCCCCATCCTGGACCATTTCATTTTCCGGACCGTTCATATAAAAGAAAGAGTGAACGAATTTCTCGAGATGGGCTATGAAAGAGATCTCGAGGCCAAAGTCCTTGAGCACAAAGGACATAGCGTGGAGGTTTTTCGCAGAGGATGTGCTCCCGCAATTCTGGTTGAGCATCCCCATGAAAAGACAGGTCTGGAGTGGATCGCTCACTTCGGGGATAAGAAGCCTTATGCCATGGCGCTTCGTGTGGATGACATTGAAGAGGCGGTTTTTCATCTGGAGAAACAATCCGTGGGTTTTATAAGACCTCTGGCCGGAAAACACGGAGAAACTCTTCGCGAGATTGCCGCGTTACCTGAAGTCAGAGACGGCAAGAACGCTCATCATCTGATCCTGGTGGAGCGGCACGCGGGTGACCGGCGTTTCTACTCGCCTGATTTTTGGATCCATTCGTAAAAAGGAATCTTATGATCATCGGACTCACGGGAAAGAACGGTTCGGGGAAAGGGGAAGCGGCGAATTTTCTCAAAGACAAGGGTTTTCATTATTATTCGCTTTCCGACGCGCTCCGGGAGGAGGCTAAAAAACGCGGTCAGGAGATCGTGCGTGACGGGCTTGTCGCGCTCGGCAATGAATTGCGCGAAAAAGAAGGGCCGGGTTGTCTTGCCGAACGGATCTTCGCGAAGCTGGATCCCGAAAAAAATTACGTAATCGATTCTATCCGCCATCCCTTGGAAGTCCAAGTCTTCCGCCGGCGCAGCGATTTCACTTTGGTCCGGATTCATGCTCCGGAAAAGCTTCGTTTCGAACGTCTCAAGCAGCGCGGCAGGGAGAACGATCCGCGGGCATGGGAGGATTTTCAGACGCTTGAGGCCAAGGAAGCAAAAAGTTCGAGCAAGACCGACCAGCAGCTCGATCAGACGATCGCTTTGGCGGACCTTCAGGTCGATAACAACGGGCCGCTCAAGGAATTGCATGAGAAAGTGAAGTCGGTCGTTCTCGATCTCGCTCAGAAGGCTCCCAGACCGGGTTGGGATGAATATTTCATGAATATCGCCAAGGTCGTGGCCATGCGTGCCAATTGTATGAAGCGAAAAATCGCTGCCGTCATTGTGAAGGACAAACGCATTATCTCAACCGGTTACAACGGAACACCCAGGGGGATCAAGAATTGCAGCGATGGCGGCTGCCCCCGCTGCAATGCGATCGATGCTTCCGGAAAAGACCTGGGAGAATGTCTCTGCTCGCATGGCGAAGAGAACGCGATCGTGCAGGCGGCCTACCATGGTGTGAGCCTCAAGGGTGCCACGCTTTACACGACTTTTTCTCCCTGCCTGATGTGCACCAAGATGATCATCAATTCCGGGATCAGCGAAGTCGTCTACCAGGGGAACTATCCGTTCCTGGAAACCTCTCTTAAGCTGCTCGAGCAGGCCGGTGTGACGGTCCGCAAGATCCCTTTTTCTTGATCGGGGTCTTCATGACCGAAGAAAGTAAAGCCTTCCCTAAAAGTCCCGAACTCAAAGGGATCGTCCAACGCCAACTCGACCAAAGTTATCACAGCCCGCTCATCGATAAGGTTCGCGCTTCCGGATTTTCTCTGAAGGTAGGACGCCTCGAGATCCATCTCGCGAAAGAATTCGGTTTTTGTTACGGAGTCGAACGCGCCGTGGAATATGCCTACGAAACCCGCGCGCGTTTTCCGGACCGGCGCATTTTTCTGACCAATGAGATCATCCACAATCCGCGTGTGAACGCAGAACTCCAGGGCATGGGCGTAAAGATCCTCACCGATAAGGCCTCGCGTTCCGAGATCACCGAAAAGGACGTGGTGATCATGCCGGCCTTCGGGGTGCCAGTCGAGGCGCTGAGAGAATTTCAGAAGAAACGCTGTGTCATCGTGGATACGACCTGCGGGTCCGTGATGAGCGTATGGCGTCGCGTGGAATCCTACAGCCGGGACGGGTTCACTTCCGTGATCCACGGTAAATACGACCATGAAGAAACGCGCGCGACTTGTTCGCGGGCCGCGAAATATCTGGTGGTGAAGGACAGGCGGCAAGCGGAGCAGGTTTGCAAATACATCGCGGGGCTTGGGACTCGGGACTCGTTCCTCGCAAGTTTTAAAGATGCCTGTTCGGAGGGTTTTGACCCGGACAAGGACTTCGGAAAGATAGGGTTCGCGAACCAGACGACCATGCTGTCACGCGAATCGATCGAGATCTCGGATATGTTGCGCGACGCCCTCCGGGTCCGTTATGGCGGCGGCGAACTTCCGGACCGGTTCCGTCATTTTGACACGATCTGCTCCGCAACGCAGGACCGACAGGACGCGATCCGCGAGCTCGGCGAGAAAAAAATGGATATTATTCTCGTGATTGGAGGTTACCGGTCAAGCAATACGGGTCACCTGGTGGAGATCGCCTCCGAATTCTGTTCTGTGTTCCATGTCGAGGACGCGACATCGCTCATCTCGCTGGAGAAGATCCGGCACAAGAAGACCGGAGCCCAGGACATCCTTGAGACTTCGGATTGGCTTCCCCCGGGAAAGATCAAGGTCGGCATTACGGCCGGGGCGTCTACGCCGAACCTCGTGGTCGAAGAAGTCATTCAGCGCCTTATCGATATTTCCGGAGTCAAATGACATTCGAAGAATTAGTTCACAAGCGGAGAAGTGTCAGACGGTATGCGGACCGGCCGGTCGCAAAAGAGGACATCCTCAAATGCCTTGAAGCCGCGCGCCTTGCGCCTTCGGGATGCAACTCCCAGCCGTGGCATTTTATCGTGATCGATGAACCGGAACTCTGGAAGCGCGCGGCGTCGCGGATCTTTTCCGGGATCTATTCCATGAACAAGTTCGCCATGGAAGCGCCGGTGCTTGTCGCCGTCGTTTCAGAAAAAGAGAAGTTCCTGGCGTCGTTCGGAGGGCAGATCCGAGATACAAGTTATTGCCTTGTGGATGTCGGGATCGCCTGCGAGCATTTGGTCCTGCAAGCCCAGGAACTCGGGATTGGAAGCTGCTGGATCGGTTGGTTTGACGAAAAAGCCTTGAAAGAAGAGCTCCGGGTCCCCAAGAATAAAAAGATCGATATTGTGATCGCTCTCGGGTTTTCTGCGGAAGATAAGATAGTTCCAAAAACAAGGAAGTCCTTGGCGGAGATCAGTTCGTTTAACGAGTACGCTTAATCGGACAGATCGCGTTTTTAAAAGGAGGAAATCGTGAAAGAAAAAATGATTTTTGGGTTGGCGTTTCTTTTTATTGTCGCTTTAACGGGAGCACCGGCATTGCATGCCGAGGAAGAATTCGAAGAAGTGTATAGCCAGGATGATAACGGCGGATCAGATCCTTCGGCTTTTGAAGGCGATACGGACTCCATGCCCGGTGAAAGGGCCCCCGAGAATTTGCCGATGGACGATGCGCCCGTCGGTGCCGGAATGGGCATCGAATAGAAAGATAAAAGGGACTCTTAAGCGCGGCCGGATACTTCTCCGGTCTCGGTGTTCACGCGCAAGAGAGTGCCCGTTTCCGCGTAAAGGGGTGCTTGGACTTCAAGGCCGGTTTCAAGCTTTGCTTTTTTGAGCGAACGCCCGGAAGCGGAGATCCCTTTGACGACGGGATCGGTTTCCGTGATGGCGAGTTCGACATAGACCGGAAGCTCCAGCGAAACCACCGTGCCCCTTAATTTCAAGGCCAGCACTTTCTGATTCTCCTTGAGATAAAATTTTTGTTCGCCGAGTTTTTCCGCGGTGAGCACGAATTCCTCGTAAGCCACGTTATCCATAAAATGATATTCTGAACCGGTGATGTACTGAAAGACCGCCGGAACTTTTTCCACGTCGGGGACCTCGAATTTTTCGCTTGTCTTGAAAGTCTTGTCCAGCACTGCGCCGTTCAGGAGATTGCGCACCCGGGCTTTGACCATGGTCGAAGCCCCGCGCGCGGAAGGAGTCGCGAATTTGACGTCGAGCACGAAATACGGCTGGCCGTCCACTTCGATATAAAGTTTTTTTTCAAGTTCACCGGCCGAGATCTCGGACATAAAGGTTCCTTTCAGGAGACGAGTGCGTTTCCTATGAATGAGGCAGCATTCTATACGATACCCCGGCAATGGGAAAGTTCTTCTGGGATAAAGGGGACAGGCATTCATTGCAACCGGACGCCGTGTAGGTCTTCACAGTTTTGGTAACAGCCTGTAGGATGTGTTTGTTCGAAGAACGCACCCTACTTTAACCCTTGCGGGAGGCTGTACCGTGAATATATCTACCAAGAAAGCGCTGAGCAGTAAATGGTTAGTTATTGTCCGGGAATATGAGTTGATCAAGCAGGGCAAGAGCCCCAACTTCATCAATCTCCGGACGATGTGCAACACATTTAAAGTGCATCGCAAGGATATTTATAAGTAC
>JBDRCT010000021.1:0-61730 GCA_043821445.1 Candidatus Omnitrophota bacterium
ACCCCATCTCCTCGGCTTCTACACCCCCAATAACATCTCCAAAACCTCAAAGAAAGAACAAACCTTATGTCTTGTCTAAACACCCTAAAGGGGACATTTCATGTGCTAACAAAAGGGGACATCTTGACGTGCTGCCAACACAAAATTCTTTTTGAAGAGCTCTCTCGTTCTTGTTATACTTGCGGCCTTGTAAACCCTGATAGATCTCTTGCCCTGCCAATGCAAGGAATTTGTGGGGACATGCGAAAAACAACAGTATTGAATTTTTAGCTTGAACATTTAACCTAATCGGGAGATCTAAAAAGGGGTCCACCCCGTTAGATCTTTGATTTTTTGGCTATGGCTAATTTGTATCAGTATACTGAACAATATTTTTAATGAACCTTCATCAGGAGATCTAACGGGGTGAAAAAAACCGTTCAAGAGTTCGCAAAACTTGCTGGTGGCGTCGTCATTGGCAACGGTGCTACGTTGATCGAAGGCATTACGAATTTTGAGAATCCGCTCAAGGGGCATATCTCGTTCGCACAAGATGAAAAAAGCTTCAAAGCACTTGAGGTTTCCGAGATCAGTTGCATCATCGTCCCGAAACAGATCTCCCAGTCCTCCAAAGCCCTGATCCAGGTCGAATATCCCAAGCGGGCGTGGGCGCAGATCCTCCGGGAACTTTTTCCCGCCAGGAAATTTCCGGGAACGATCTCTCCTCAAGCCTTGATCGCCTCGACCGCCTGTATCGGAAAAAATGTTACGATCGAGGCTTTCGTGACGATCTCGAACCACGCATCCGTCGGGGACGACGCAGTCCTTTGTTCCCATGTGTTCGTCGGTGAGAACGTCAAGATCGGCCCGTACTCAGTGATCCATCCGAATGTGACCCTTTATGAGAATTGCGAATTGGGCGCCCGCGTGGTGATCCATGCCGGTACTGTGGTCGGTGCTGACGGCTTCGGGTATGTCGCGACTCCGGCCGCACATGAAAAACTTCCGCAGATCGGCAACGTGGTGATCGAAGATGACGTGGAGATCGGAGCTTGCTCAACGGTCGACCGCGCGGCCATCGGATCCACACGCATCGGCCAAGGCTGCAAGATCGACAATCTCGTTCAGATCGCACACAACGTGGTGCTCGGCCCGCACACGGTCATTTCGGCCCAAACCGGCATCTCCGGGAGCTGCAAGATCGGTTCCCATGTCACGATGGGGGGAAGCGTCGGTGTGGGAGATCATGTGGAGATCGGCGACTGGACCATGGTGGGCGCCGGCGCGGGGTTCCCCTCGAACAAGAAAGTCCCCGGCAAACAGATCGTATTCGGGCAACCTGCCCGCCCCTATGCAGAAGCCCGGCGTCAGATCGGCGCGCAGCTTCGCGCGGCCGAAACCCTGGACGATGTCAGGATGTTAAAGAAAAAAGTGGCCGAACTGGAGAAAAAACTGGAAGACGCTTCCAAAAAGTAATCTCCGCCGCTGCGTTACGGTTTCCTTCATTTAAAGGATTTACTTTCTTCTGACTTTAAATAGAATGTCGCCATCATGTTTTCGATATTGAGTCTCTTGATCTTCCTGCTTCCCTTTTGTCTTTCGTCCGCATCAGCAGCTGAGCCCTACTCTCTCTCAAGCTTCTTCTGCCTGGTTGTGATATTGGCATTTTCAGTCCTTTGGATCATACTCCGGAGACTTCCCGTAAAAAAATTCCGTTCTATCAAGCACCCCTTCCTTCTGACCCTCCTTTTCCTGGTGATCGCTATCGCCTGCTGCCCGGCCGCACAATTGAAAAGCCCGGAAGAGATCAGCCAGAATTTCATCGGTTTGCTTTTGTTCGTGATCGCCGCCTCCCTATCCCAGGAAGAAAAGAACCAGCTTACTTCCGCCATTGTTTTGAGCGCTTTTTGCATCAGTCTCATGGCTGTGTTCCAGTATTTTTTTGGTTTTAATTTCCTGACGGATTATCTCAAAGAAGCGAACATCAACGATCCCTATGTTATGGAAAAGATCGCGCAACGAAGAGTTTTCTTCCCGTTCCCGGAACCGGTCATCCTGGGCGGATATTTGGCCATGATCCTTCCTCTTGCATTTAATATAAAATGGGGAAAGTTTTTTGTGATCCCTTTGGCTTTTGCCCTCTTGCTCACGAGGTCCCTTGGCGCCCTTTTAAGTCTTGCGATCGTTTCCGCGGTCATTTTTATCTTAGGGGACCATTCCAAAAAAAAGAAGATCCTGATCCCTCTCTTGCTCGCAGTGATCATCGGATTTGTTTTTCACATCAGGATGAGTGCCCCTGAACTCCACCTCCTGCCCACCTTTTCCGTAGGAGAACGCCTGGAATACTGGAAAGGCGCTTGGGGAATCATCCGGGCGCATCCTTGGATCGGCACGGGACTCGGAAGTTTTGATCTTCCGGGACGCACCTATTATGCCCATAACATTTTTCTGCAATTTTGGGCCGAGGCAGGCATCGCCAGCGTCTTTTTCTTCTTCTGGCTGGTCGCCGCGATCTTGAGAAACGGCTGGGAAAACCTTCAGAGGTTACCGGAAAAAAAGCGGCAGATCGGTTTATTCGCCGGGGCTTGCGTCTTTCTCATCCACAACCTTGTGGATTTCACTTTTTTCCTCCCGGCGGTCAGTCTTATCTGGTGGGTCATGATGGGATTGCTGTTTTCACCCAACGAGCAAAAAGAGAAATAGTCGGGACCCCGCCTTCCCCGTCTTCCTTTTCCCGAGTAGCAGGTAAGACTATGTTTCTCTTTTGAGCCTTATCAAACTCAGGAATTCACTGCGGGAGCGGGCGTCTTTGCGGAAAGCTCCGAGCATCGAGCTGGTGATCGTGTAGGCGTCGGATTTCCGGACGCCGCGCATGGACATGCAGAGGTGAAGGGCCTCGATCACGACCGCGACCCCTTTGGGATTGAGCGCATTCATCAGGCACTCGGCGATCTGCGTCGTGAGCCGTTCCTGGACTTGGAGCCGTTTGGAGAAGACCTCCACAAGACGCGGGATCTTGGAAAGCCCGATGATCTTCCCGTTCGGGATATAAGCGATATGAGCCTTGCCATAGAACGGCAGAAGATGATGCTCGCAAAGTGAAAAGATCTCGATGTCCTTGACGATGACCATCTCGTCGTAGGGTTCCTTGAAGATCGCATGATTCAGGATCTCCCGGGCGTCCATATGATACCCTTGTGTCAGATACCGGAGGGATTTTGTCACACGCGCCGGCGTCCTTCCGAGACCTTCGCGCTTGGGGTTCTCCCCCAAAAGCACGAGCATCTCCTTGACCAGTCCTTCGAATTTTTCTTCTTTCTGTTCTGTTTTTTTCTTTCCCATTTTTCCCCCGGTCATATTTTATTTCAATGCCCTACGGACCGCTTCCGCGATCTTCGAAAAATGCTCGCTGAGAGAACTCTTCGGATATCCGGCCACGACCGGCAATCCGGAATCCCCGCATTCCCGCACCTGAGCCTCAAGCGGTATGCCCCCGAGAAAGGGGATCTGGAACACCCCGGCCATTTTTTCGCCACCGCCTTTTCCGAAGACCGCTCCGGTCATGTTCTCAACCACGCCCAGGATCGGGACCTCGATCTGACGGAACATATTCACCGCTTTCCGAACATCGCTCAAGGCCACCTCCTGCGGCGTCGTCACTACGACCGCTCCCGACAAACTCACCCATTGCGACAAGGACAACTGAACATCCCCCGTTCCCGGCGGCAAGTCCACCACCAGATAATCAAGCTCGCCCCAATCCACGCGGTGCAAGAACTGTTCCATGGTCTTATGCAAAAGCGGTCCCCGCCAGATCACCGGTTGTTCGGGATTCGCAAAAAATCCGATCGAGATCGTCTTGACGCCATAAGCTTCCAGCGGAAGGATCTTTTCCGCGGCATTTCCCTCAGGACGTTTTTCGGTCGGGATACCGAGCATGATCGGGATATTCGGCCCGTAAATATCCGCGTCCAACAAACCCACTTTGGCGCCGTGTTGTTTCAAGGCAAGCGCCAGATTCACGGCCACGGTGGATTTACCGACGCCGCCTTTGCCGCTTGCGACCGCGATCACATGCTTCACGCCGGGAATAGACCGGAGAACCGGGGCGTCAACCCCGGATCCTGGTTTTCCTGAAAAATGGACCTCGCACCCGCTCGCGCCCGCCTTCTGCACGGCCTGAACGATCGCTGAACGCAATTTCTCCTGAAGACACGGATCTTCGACGGAAGATTCCAAATGAAGAAAGGCATGGTTCTTATCGATCTCGATCTCCCGCACAAGTCCAAGCGAAATAATGTCCTCGCTGAGAACAGGCTCCCGGACCTGTTTGAGACATTCGAGCACTTTCTCGCGGGTGATCTTATTGAACGTGGTCATGCCTAAACCTTAGGGTCCCTCGAAGAACTCGCAGGACCTGGGGTGCCGGGTTTCAAGACCCTCCAAAAAAACCATACCATCAGCGCCAGAAAAAACCAACCCACGAGGCCGTCGTAGAGGACCTTGGACCCCCAGAATAAAGTCCTGCCCTTTTGGAATTGCAAGAAAGAGTCGTCCAGTCTTACAAAAAAGACGCACCCTGCGTGGAATCCGATCGCAGGATAAAGAGATCCGCTCCGGTAGGCCACCCCGTTAAGGGCCAGCCCGAAAAGGAAGAGACCTACTACCTCCGGCCAGAACTTCGGCCACTGAGCAAGAGAAAAAAAAGGCGCCCCGACCAACCGTAATCCGTCGATCCAATTCGGGGACGAGTCGACAAAGATCTTTTTCATCCCGATGAAATGGATGATCGCATAGAACGAAGTCGTGATTATCACGCTCAGGAACACCCGGTCCCTCAAAAGACGCATGAGCGACCGGAAAATGAACCCCCGGAAAAAAAATTCTTCTATGAACCCGATCAGAAGGGCCGTCCCAAGCGCCAAAAAAACTTTGGCGGTCCACCCCTCCCACGAAAGGGAGTCCGGCGCGAAGACCGCCTGGCCCAAAAGGAACCGCAGGATCCCCACCGCTCCCAGGACAAGGACACCGGCCTTAAATCCCTTCGCCAAAAGTTCCAGGCTTTGAGGCTTCCAGGCCAGACCGTAACTCGTGAGCATTTCTCTTTTGACCCGGACAAAGCACGCGACCGCGACAAGCGAAAGGATCATCACGATACGGTTGAAGATCCGTTCGAATTTATAGGGATGGAATGTTTGGAAAAAATTGAAAAAAAGCGGTGCAAGAACTGCGCTCAGGAGAAGGATCGCCGCAAACACTGCTATAAATTTGAGAAAACCTTTCATGGAAAACCTTTCTGTCCTGTTGTCATTCCGAACTCGCCGACGGCGGGCCAAGAATCCCGAATAAGATCCTTCGCCTTTTTTAGGGCTCAGGATGACGTGAAAACCACGTCATTTCAATTCAAGGATAAGTTCGATTTCCACTGCGGCATTAAGCGGCAAACTGGCCACACCCACGGCAGAACGGGCATGCACCCCTTGATCCCCCATCACCTCGGCAAAAAGCTCCGAGGCCTTGTTCAGGACCGCCGGGATCTCATAAAAATCCGGCGCCGTCTGGACAAATCCGGTCATTTTCACGATACGGGCAATTTTCGCAAAGCCGATAACACTCTTCATAATGCTTAAGACATTGAGTGCCGCAAGCCTCGCGGCTTCCTGCCCCTGCGCCAAAGAGAGGCCTCCGCCGACCTTCCCTTCCAGTGTCTTTCCCGAAGCGTCCCTGGAGACCTGTCCGCTTAAAAATGCAAGATTTCCGGATATCACACACGGCTGATAAAGCCCCGCAGGCTTGGGCGCCGGCGGTAGAGACAAACCTAATTGTGTGATTTTTTCTTCTGGAGTCATCATTTTGAGGTTATTTCGTACCTATGATAAGCGTAGCGGCGCCAAAAGCAAAGCTTTTACTCATTAAGTTGCGGTATCCAACAGCCCGCATCAGCTGGATCGTGTCTGCGGGAGACTGAAAACTCCGGACCGACCGGGACAAAAAATCATAGGCCTTCCGGCGACCCGAAAAAAGCCACCCCAAAAACGGCAGCATGAATTGGATGTACGGAAAAAAGAACAGCCGGACCCAGAAATTCCGGGGGCGCGTCAGATCCAGAAAAGCGGCTTTCCCGCCCGGGGTCAGGATGCGATGAACGCTGCTTAAAAATTCCGGAAGTTTTTGGACGCTCCGGAGCGTAAACCCCGAGATCACGAGATCAAAACTTGATTCGAGAAAAGGCAGGGCATCAAAATCCTCCTGGAGCCACATCACATTCCCCGGGATCGTCTTACGCGCCTTTTGAAGCATGGCAACCGAGAAATCCACTCCGGTCACGCTCTCCCAGGACCTGCTGCGCAGGAAACATTCCAGGAATTTCCCCGTACCGCAGCCAAGATCCAGAAGGGTCTTGGGAGAAAAGTTAGGATCGCTCAGGAGGATTTCCGACGAACGCTTACGCCAGCATCCTGCCATTCCCAAGCTCAGGATCTGATTCAGCATGTCGTATCGCGGCATGATCGAATCGAACGCGTCGCGGATAAATCCCTTGTCAGGCACGTGCATGGCTCGCCTCTTCAAAAACCTTCAGAACTTGATAATTCGTGTCGCGTTGGACGGGAATAAAACCGGCGTCCCTGATAAGACGGACAAGATCCTCACGACGCGTCCGGACCCGGATACCCGTGGGTTCCAAGACCTTGTCCTCGATCAAGGTGCCTCCCATATCATCACACCCGAAAGCCAGCGCGATCTGCCCGAGCCTCATCCCTTCAGTAAGCCATCCGCTTTGAATATGTTCGAAATTATCAAGCATCAGACGTGAGATCGCCACGGTTTTCAGATAATCATTTCCACCTGCGGGTTTGAAATCACCCATGCCGGGAGTGTCTTGCGACCCGTCTGAGGATCGGCGAGGCTCGCTCGAAATTCTGGGCGGCACAAAACTCCACGGGATGAAAGCCCGGAAGCCTCTCGTCTGGTCCTGCAACTCGCGAAGCCGGAGAAGATGCATGATCCGTTCTTCCTTCGTCTCCACATGCCCGAATACCATGGTGCCCGTCGTTTTAAATCCGCTCTCGTGAGCCACCCGCATCACTTCAAGCCATCGCTCCGATGAGATCTTCTTCGGGCTGATCAGCTGCCGGACGCGCTCCACGAGGATCTCGGCTCCGCCCCCCGGAAGCGAATTGAGCCCGGCTTCTTTGAATTTCCGGAAAAGTTCGGGCAACGGCATGCCGCTTTTTTGAGAGAGCACATCCATTTCGATCGCCGAAAAAGAATGAATGTGGATCTTGGGGAACTTCTCGTGGATGGCGCGAACCATATCAAGGTAGTAGTCGAGTTTAAGATCCGGGTGAATGCCTCCCTGAATGAGCACTTGCGTCCCGCCCAGGGCCTCGAGTTCTCCCACTTTTCCGAGGATCTCTTCTTGGGAGAGCACATACGCTCCGGGAGCCCTGGGGGCGCAATGAAACGCACAAAAATCGCAACCGATCGTGCAAACATTCGTGTAGCTGATATTCCGGTCTACCACAAAAGTGACGGCGTCGGGAAGAAGCCTCGAAGTCAGCTCTTGGGCGATCTCACCCAGGCTCAAAAGATCGCAGGCATAAAGCTTCACCCCGTCTTCGAACGTCAGCCGTTCGCCCTTCAGACGTTTTTCGAGGATCTTGCCATGCCTCACCTGCCCTCTCCTGACGGAAGAGGGGCGGAGATTGGGGTGGGAAGAGGGATGGGGAGAGAGAAAAATTCCAAAGGCTTCGGGGCAGGCGCAAGGCCTTCCTCATGAGCCAATTCGAAGAACCGGAGCACGCCTTCTTTCATGTCCGCATCCAATGCGTAATGAAGGTTCCCAAGATAACCCAGCGTTTGACAGAACCGTTTGTCCGAAGGCCCGATCCCAAGCCCCTGCTTCAAGAGCCCTTCCAAGTTCGCTAAATTCTTTGAAAGATTTTCTTTCAGACTCTCCGCAAGAGCCCAGAGCCAGACCGGATGCCGGGCCGCGAAGTCCTTGCGCGCAGCCCACAGCGCGAACACGAAGGGCTTCCCCGTCCAGGAACGCCACAGCTCTCCGAGATCGTATTTATAGACCAATTCCTTGGGTTGGCAAAAAAGCGCCTGGTCTCCGATCACAAGCGCGGCCGGATATTTTTGAAGCATGGCCTCGGGATCCTGCCCCGTCAGCTCGAACGTGTTGCGATGGCCATATTTCTTCGAGAGAAGAATGCGCACAAGGCCGGCGGAGCTGAGGCTTTCCCGGGAAAGTGCGATCACCGAGCCGTAGAGATGCTCGATCTTTATTTTGGAAAGGAGCAGCACGCTCCGCGCGAAAAGCCGCGTCCCGATCGCAAGGTCGGGGAGGAGAAAATAATCATCTTGGTACTGGAGATATTCCAAAGAGGACACCGGTGCCACGTCGATCTCCCCTTTCTCCAGGGCTTGATTGATCTCGGATGGATAAGATTCGAAAAAACTTATTTCCGATTCTACCCCCTTTGCACGGAGCATTTCGACAAGGCCGGAATAGAACGGAAGGCAGTTGAGATAGTGGATCTTTCCAATGCGAAGTCCTGTGTTAGTCATTATAAAATCTCTCCCAGCTGATAGCTGTTAGGCCCAGGCCGGAAGTTACCGACCATAGGCTACAGGTCACAAACTATTTTCCCAACCCAGCGAGGAAAAAGCGTGTGTGAGATACCCATTTGATCGAGAACCTTCCCCACCATAAAATCAACGATCTCTCGGATGCTTTGCTGTCCGGAGTAGAACGCGGGCATCGCAGGCACGATCCGCACCCCGAGCCGTGAAAGCTTCAGCATATTTTCAAGATGAATGGCACTCAGAGGCGTTTCGCGCGGCACGAGCACAAGCTTCCGCCCTTCCTTGATCGTGCAATCCGCGGCCCGGTGGATAAGATTCTGGCTCAGGCCCGAGGCGATCGCCCCGAGCGTTCCCATGCTGCACGGGATCACGACCATTCCTTCCGTGGGGTAGGAACCGCTCGCGATCGGCGCCGTGAAATCCTTAAAATCATGGAGATGGATAAATTTTTGAGAGACGGTCTCGGCCAGATCGATCCCCATCTCCTCCCGGGCCACGATCTTGGCCGTATCCGAAAGGACCAGCTCCACGGAGACCGACTGCTCCGCCAGCACTTGGACGAACCGCACCCCATAAATAACCCCGCTCGCCCCCGTGATCGCCACAATGTAAGGTTTCATTTTTCCTCTTCAAGCCTCGAATGGAAGAGTACCACCTTCCGCAAGGCGGGAACCGGGATTTCCGGTCATTGATACTTCTCTGCAACTTCCTTGTATTTCAGGGGCTTTTCTTCTTCCATCCGTATTTTTTCCTCGGCCTCCCGCTGAAAGGCCTCAGCCCTCAACTGATTCGAAATCTCCGTGCACTTGTCGATGCAATGCTCTTTGGAATAAACCCTTTGGCATTCCAGCCGGCATTTTTTAACATCGATCCCGAACCGGGTCTTGTCCTCTGCAACTATTTTTTCCGCCACAGCCAGAATGTCTTGCTTGCCATCCGCCCAAGCGCTCCCCCCCGTAAGGCATAACGCCATAAAAAAGACCCCTACTGATAAACTTTTCATTTTTTTCTCCCGTTTTCCCGCCATGCGTCCCCGTGAGCCGATAAACTTTAGCCCCTAGCTGTGAACTATCAGCAAGGATTAATCTTCCAACTTGATCGCGACTTTCTCTTTTGAAGCGGCTGTCCCCTGGTTTCCAGGCGCCGTCTTTCTTGCTGCGAAGAGCATCCAGAACGCGAGCAATAAAACGATCACAGCACCTATGGCGCTTGCCTCGGGAGAGATCGACTTGTCCCCCACGATGATGGGAACCTTCAACACCCACCGCACCAGATGAATTTCGGCAGCCACGATAAAAACGATCCCCGCAACATTCAACGCGATTTTTTGCATGCCCCCTCCTCCTGTTTTTTGAAAGATACCAGGCCTACACACCGCAGAGGGATTTTACCACGAAATTCTGACGCCCGCCTCTATCTTCGATTCCTTTACTGACCGGGAAAACCGGACAAAGGTTTGGGCGTTGCCTTAAGACGAACTTTTCCCGGATCTTCTTCTTAAGCCCGGCTAGATGCTCACTCAAAAGATCTTCGTGATGCTAAAGGATCACATCCAGTATGACGGCGGTGAGAAGCGTGAGGCTGACGACGGCGTTCAGGATAAAAAAGGCCTCATTCATTTTGTGAATCCCGAAAGAGCGGATCAGCTGATGCTCGCGAACGAGGAAATAAGTGACCAGAAGCAGCCCGAGACCATAAGCCCACCCCGCCCCGTTCAAAGATCCCGCCACGGCCCAACAAAAAACGGCTAGTATATGAAGCCCTCGCGTGAGCAAAAGCGTCCGCGCCTCGCCGAACCTTACGGGGACCGAGAAAAGACCGTGCGAGCGGTCAAAATCCGTGTCCTGAAGCGCGTAGATCATGTCAAATCCCGCCACCCAACAGATCACACCCGCCGTCAGAAAAGCCGGCGCCCACGCGAACTTTCCGGTGACCGCGATCCACGCCCCGTACGGGGCAATACCAAGTACGAGTCCCAGCACAAAATGCGAGAGCCATGTGAAACGCTTGGTCAGGGGATAAATCCACGCCAGCACCACGGGGATGGGTGAAAGCCAAAGACACAGGGTCCCGAGAGTGAAAGAACTCCATTCAAAAATAAGGAGCGAGATAAACGCCGCCACCCAAACAAAACCTTCCCGTATCTTTTTCCGCGGCAGCGCCCGGTCCTGGGTCCTCGGATTTTCAGCATCAATGCGGAGATCCAGCAGCCGGTTTAAACCCATCGCCAAAGTGCGGAAACTCACCATCGCAACCGAGATCCAGAGAAAAAGGAAAAAGCTTGGGATTTTTTTTTCCGCAAAGAAAAGGCCGAGGTAAGCGAACGGAAGTGCGAAGACCGAGTGCTTGAATTTGATCGTTTCTAGGAAAATAGAAGCTTTATTGGTAAAAGACAAAAACAAACTGCTCATAAGTGGCGAACGCCCGTTTCTATTTTCCCGGGAAACGGATATCGGATGGTGGATGGAGCAGGCAATTTATCGCCATCCGTCATCCTTTATCCGCATTTCGGAATTTCTCATCCAACCCGTACTCGTGCCAGCGCTCTGCGACCTTTTGGCGAATGGTTTCCGTCATCACGATGTCTTCGGGCCAAGGGCGCTCCATTCCCTCTGCACTGCTTTTGCGCGTGGCATCGATCCCGATCTTGGACCCTCCGAAATCCCTGGCCGCGGCATGGTCGAGCTCATCCAAGGGCCCTTCTCCGAACACCATATCACGTTTAGGGTCCATATTATTCAGAACACGCCACGAGACTTCCTTCAAATCCTGGATATTCGTGTCGTGGTCCAGCACCACAATTATTTTGGAGAACATCATTTGCCCAAGACCCCAAAGAGCGTGGATGATCTTTTTCCCCTGCTCGGGATAACCCTTTTTGATTGAAACGATGAGACAATTATGGAACGCGCCTTCCCATGGAAGACAGATATCGGTGATCTCGGGAAATTGTTTCTGGATAACGGGAAGAAAGATCCTTTCGATAGCTTTTCCCATGTAGCAATCTTCCATCGGTGCGCGGCCCACGACAGTCGTCACGTAGACCGGGTCCCTGCGATGCGTCATGCAGGTGACATGAAACACGGGGAAATCTTTCGCCCGGGAATAAAAACCCGTATGGTCTCCGAACGGCCCCTCGAGGCGCATCTCCCCCTCCTCCACATAACCCTCCAGGACGATCTCGGCCTCGGCCGGGACTTCGAGATCGATCGTTTTGCATTTCACAAGCTCCACGGACTTTTTCCTCAAGAATCCCGCAAGCATCAGCTCATCCAAGCCGACCGGGAGCGGACACGCAGCGGCGAACATTGTCGCCGGGTCCGCGCCGATCACACACGCGACAGGTAATCTTTTTTTGCTTCCTTTCTCCAGCTTCCGGAAATGTTCGGCGCCGTCCTTATGGATCTGCCAATGCATGCCGGTCGTCCGGTCGTCATAGACATGCATGCGGTAAAGCCCCACATTCCGTTTGTTTGTCTCCGGATCTTTGGTGATCACAAGCGGAAACGTGATGAATTTGCCTCCGTCCTTGGGCCAGCATTGGATCAAGGGAACACTGTCCAGCATCTTGCCCTCGCCCGCAAGAATGATTTTCTCCTGGCAAGGCGCATGCTTGACGAACTTGGGAAGCACGGCGTTCAGCTCCGAAAGCTTGGGGATCATTGCGAGCTTTTCAAAAAGACCCTGCGGCGGCCTGAGATCCAGAAAGGAATGGATGCGCTCCGTGATCTCGGAAATATCGTTCACGCCAAGCGCCATCGCCATGCGTTTCTGTGAACCGAAGAGATTGATCGCAAGCGGCATGGAAGAACCCCGAATGTTTGTGAAGAGGAGCGCCGGCCCTTCCTTTTTCACCACACGGTCGTAGATCTCCGTCACCTCCAGCTCCGGATCGACCGGTGCCTTCACTTCCGCAAGTTCTCCTTCTTTGCGAAGGGCTTCCAGAAATTCCCCGAGATTCTTAAAGCCCATAACCCACCCCTTTTTTTCTTACCAAGCAAAGACATTTATCGAAGGGCGCGTGAACGATGGCCGCAAGCCCCGAAAGCGCGGTCGCTCGGCCCAACTTCTTGAGATGGGCCATTTCATTCGGCTGAAAATGCCCGGAATGCCCGAGAAGTTTGGATGTTTTTTCCTCCACCTCCAACTCGAACGGCAGGTCAAAGATCACGAGGGCCATGACCACGATAAAGCATCCGAGCCCGAGATTTACCAGAAATCGGAGGCTGGGAAAAAAATTTCCGAGAACCAGCAGGATCCACCCCGCCAAGACCGTGAAACGGATCACAAAAGCCATCCGCTTTTTGAGGCGCACCCAAAAAGTCATATTGGAAAGCTGGCTTTTAAGGAATGCTTGGCGCGCCGCCCGGAGGATGGAAAGAAAATCACGCCCCTCATAGACCTTGGGTTCCAGAAAAAGACCTTCCGTGGACGGATATTCCTCGGAAGGCTCGACGGGAGTCACCGGCACTTGGACGAAACCAGCCTTGTCTAGGATGAAGCGTGCGATCTCGCAGCCGGTCACAGTCGTCCTGTAGGAGGGCGTCCTATATTTCCAGAACACCCACCGCTCGTAGAGCGCAAAACCCAGCGAGACGATGACGGTTCCGATGAAAAAAAACCAATGGCCAGGGTTCATAGACCCTGATTATAAGCCAATCAGACCCGTGATTCAAGAAAGCGCAGGAGGTCCTGCATATCTTCGGGTAACTCGCTCGTCAAGTGGATCCACTTTTTCGTACGGGGTTGCTCAAATCCGATCGACAGGGCGTGAAGCGCTTGCCGTTTGATCGGCGGGAACTGGATCCCATACAGGGCGTCCCCCAGCACCGGATGTCCCATGTGCGCAAAGTGCACACGGATCTGATGGGTGCGGCCCGTTTTCGGACGGATTTCCACGAAAGTCGCCTTGGGGAACCGTTTCAGTACGCGGAAAAAAGTAACGGCATCCTTGCCGCCTGAAGGACGAACTACCACTTTTTTCCGGTTGAGAAAAGCGCGCCCAACGGGTTCTTCACACACACCTTCATCATGTTGAACCACGCCGCGAACAACAGCGTTATAAACACGATCGATCGTGTGTTCCTTGAACTGAAGCGCAAGTTTGGCGTGCGCGTAGTCGTTCTTGGCAACTACCAGGAGCCCCGAAGTGTCCTTGTCGAGGCGATGCACGATCCCGGGCCGGACCTTGTCTTTCGCATTCCCAAGGTTCTGCACATGAAAAAGAAGCGCGTTCACCAGCGTATGACGGGGATTTCCGTGCGCCGGATGGACGACCATGCCCGCCGCTTTATTCACGACCAGGCAGTCGTTGTCTTCATAGACAATATCGAGATGGATCGCTTCGGCAGGAAGATCCTCCTCCGGCATGTCGAGTTTCTCAACGCGGATCTGTTCGCCTTCCTTGACCGGATAATGGGGCGTCACATTTTTTCCGTCTACGAGTACGCCGCCGTTCTTGATCATTTTTTGGAGGTGCGACCGGGAGTGTTGGTTGGACATCTTATGGGCAAGAAACACATCGAGACGTTCTTCGGCCTCCATGGATCCTACCACAAATTCCGCAAAACGGTTCTTGGGCATCTTAGGATGCTTTGCGCCGGCGGGATTGAAAAACAATAAAGGCAGCGATTATGATCGCGACGCTCAACCACTGGTTCGAGGTGAGCCCCATCCACATCCAGCTTGGTTCACGCACGAATTCGATCACATAACGTCCTATCCCGTACAGAAGGAGGTAAAGAAGACTGATCTCGCCTTCGAAATGGACCCGTTTTCTGCGTACCATAAGGAATACAAAAAGCATGATGTCATAAAAAGCCTCATAAAGCTGGGTAGGATGCACCGCGTACGGAAATTCCGGGAACCGGACGGCCCAAGGCAGGTCACAGGCCTTGCCGAAACAACATCCGTTCAGAAAACATCCGATCCGTCCAAAGGCGTGGGTCAATGCGCCGTACGGCACGAGGAAATCCAGGGTTTTCCAGAAAGGCCACTTTTTTTTCCGGGCCGTCAGCCAGAGACCCAAAAAAGCCGAGATCGCGCCGCCATAGAAGATGAGTCCCCCTTCCCAGACAGCAAAGAACTTGAGCGGCTCAGTTGCGTAATAGGAGAAGTTCTGGATCACATAGAAGAGCCGGGCCCCGAGAAATCCCCACACCAGGACCACAAAGGGTATATCGAGCACTTCCTCGGCCCCGGGGAACCCTTCCTTCGCGGCACGGCGTCTCATGAGAAAAATAGAGAGCAGAACGCCGAGGGCAATACAGAAACCGTAGGAATAAAGGTGGATCACCCCAAAAGAGAATAAGACCGGTTTCATGTTTTGTCCTTGGAAGTGAAAACGTGAATGAAATAAAGGCCGACGCCGATTGTGATCGCAGTGTCCGCAATGTTAAAGACCGGAAAGATCCGGAAGTCAATGAAATCGATCACGGCCCCAAAACGTAACCGGTCGATCCAGTTCCCGATCGCACCGCCCAGGATCAAGCTAAGTGCCCAACGATCCACGATCGAAGTGCCATGGACCGCTTCTCTTTCTTGCGGTGAAGAAGGCGAGCCTCCCCTCAGGCGGGCCGTTGTGCCGTGAGAACGGTTCGCAATCAGGAAGAGGCATACAAGACTAATCGTGATCACCGTAAAAAGTGCAGGCGCATAGCCGCTCAAAAGTCCGAATGCAACGCCGGAGTTCTTGACGAGCGTCAGGTCCAGGACATGCGGAATAAGGAGGACCGATGCATAAGGAGAAAGATACTGAAGGGCGAGGAATTTGGAGAGCTGGTCGATAAAAACTACGGCTCCCACAAGGGCGTAAAAGAAGATCACTGAAGACGTTTGTTCTTCTCCTCTTCTTCTTGGGCCCTCATCGAAAGACGGGTATAAGGCATGGCCAAAAGACGTTTCTTGGGGATCGGCGTTCCGTAGATTTCGCAAACGCCGTAAGTGCCTTCCTCGATCCTTTTGAGGGCAACATCAATGTCGTTTAAGAGCTGCTGCTCGTTGGACGCTAAACCTATATTGAGTTCCCGGTCATAATTATCGGTCGCCATATCAGCCACGTCCGAGAGCTCCCCTGAGTGGCTGGGCTGATTCCCGCTCAGCGAATCCCCTTCGATTTGTTCAAGGTCTCCAGCGATCTTCGTACGCAACTGAAGAAGCATTTTCTTATAAAGATCCAGCTCTTTCTTAGGAAGCCGTTTCACCTTCAACGTTTTGGCCGGTTTCCTGGAAGATTTTTTCACGGATCTTTTGGATGATTTTTTGGATGACTTCTTGGAAGTTTTCTTGGCTTTTGCCATAAAATTTAAACCCGCTTTCCTTAGAATTGAGGCGTCTCCGTCAAACGAGATTAGCCTTCATGAGTGCCTAGAAACGAGGCGGCATTATACTGATGCTCCTCTGGGGACGCAAGCGTTAAGTCCACAAAAATGAGGCGGGGGTTATTTCGCGATGTATTCGGCCAAAGAACTTGGGATCTCGCCTTTTTTCTGAAGCTCTATCCTCAAGGCCCGCAGGAAGGCATCGACCACGACCGGATCGAACTGAGTCCCTGCGCATTTTTGGATCTCGTGGATGGCGTAATCGATCGAGTGCCCTTCCCGGTAACACCGGGACGAAACGATGGCATGAAAACTGTCCACCACGCTGATAATACGCGCTTCGATCAAGATCTCATCCCCCTTGAGACCGCGTGGATAACCGCTCCCGTCGAAACGCTCGTGATGTGCCATGATGATCTCGCGGACTTTTTTGAAATCCGTAAGCGGTTCCAGGATCCTGGCCCCTTTTTCCACATGGGTCTTCATGATCTGCCATTCCTCCGGGGTCAGCTGTCCCGGTTTGCAAAGGATGCTATCGGGGATCCCGATCTTTCCGACGTCGTGCAGGACCAACGCGGCGGAAAGCAAGTCCTTGGCCTTCCCGGAAAGACCGATCCCCATTTCCCGGGCGGTCATGATCCCGAGCCGCTCCACTTCCGAGATATGACTGAAAATATAGGGCTCCTTGGCGTGAACTTCTTCGGCGAGCGAACGCATGATCTCATAATAGGTCCGTTGTTCTTTAGCGCGCATCCTTTCGATCTCTTCAAGACGGTTCGCAAGTTCCTGGTTCTGCTCGATGAGATTTTGGTTGTATTCCGTGGTCTTGACGGCCATCGAACAATCATGGGCCAGTGTCTGGAAGAAAGTGACCTCTTGCGTGGTGAAGTTTCGGCCGTTCACACGCCGCCCCAACATCAGCAGTCCCACAAGCGTATCCTTGAAATAGCCTGGAACAAGTAACTCAATGTTCAGATTCTGCATCGTTTTCTGGATCCCTGCGAGAAGGTCTCCTCTGGAATTCGCCGCCATCCTGAATTCCGCGCGGGAAAGCATCTTTTTAACGTCAGAAAGGGAAAGAAAATCCTTCTGGATCGGAAGCCTTTTCTTGGACCCCGAGAACCATTGCATGAGAGGGTGATCCATATCGAATTTCACAAGGCCTACCGGAAGCCGTTTGGCCCCTTTGGAGTTCACAAAGACATAGCGGCCTTTTTTGGGGTCGAGAACGAGAAGAGAGGTATGCGTGAGACCAAATTGACGGTCAATAAAACGGGTAATGAGTTTCAGCAGGCGGTCGGGCCGCTTGAGACGCACCATGCTACGGGCCACGTCCCGCAGGACTTCTTGATAATCGAACTTTTGAATGTCTGGAGAATCCGCTTCCTTCGGCATAGGAACCTTCCCCTGTTCGCGGGGCTTCTTTCCGGGCCTTACCGCGTTGGCGGCAAGAACCCCATTTTTACTGTTCCGGTCATATGGATTCCGGATAAGATATGGCGCTGGCTGGCCCTGTAGACATCACCAAGGATCTCACAAAAAAAGAGCCGGGCCGCCTCTCACTTGGGTCTGTTGGCAACTAAAAACCCTTGGCAAGAGTATCGATCTTGTCCTGGACATCTTTCTCCAAGTACTCAAGGCTCAAGGGCTTGGTGATGTAATTATCCGCTCCGAACCGCATCGCTTCCTCGATTTTTTCTTGCGTTTCCACGGCGGTCACCATAATCACCTTCACCTTAGGATACGTTTCTTTGATCTTTTTCAGGACTTGGAGACCGTCCATCCCCGGCATTTGAATATCCAAAAGGACAACCTCAGGGTGAAAAGTGACTATTTTTTCAAGGGCTTGGGACCCGCCATTGGCAACCGCGACCTCGAAATCACGATCCTCAAAGAAGGATTTTAGGAATTCACAGATCTCGACCTCGTCATCCACGAT
The DNA here is from genome assembly GCA_043821445.1 of Candidatus Omnitrophota bacterium. GTDB lineage: Bacteria > Omnitrophota > Omnitrophia > Omnitrophales > Aquincolibacteriaceae > Aquincolibacterium. Next base: position 17,830 of record JBDRCT010000021.1, read on the forward strand.
CAATAATTTACTCATCCTGGCATTCCTCCTTTGTGTGAGTGCAGCTCACCATTGATGAAAACCGTCTGAGAATCCTCTGACCCGAGATATTCGAAAATTGTCTTTATTGTTTTTTTCTTAATGAAAAATCAGCGGTTTAAAACCGCTGCGTCTGTTTTTGCCGATTCCTTATCTCGCATCGCTTCCGCCACGTACGGCAGTTGAAGAATGAACATACTGCCGATCCCCGCCTGGCTTTCGACACGAATGGAGCCGCCGTACCGGTGCACGATCTGCTTGGTCACGAAAAGCCCGAGTCCCACCGCTTCGTGATGCGTGGTGTAAAACGGATTAAACACCTTGTCAAGATGTTCGGCCGGGATCCCTTTCCCCGTGTCCGAACATACGATCTCAATCAGCTCCTCGTCCCGGCGATACTTCAGTTCCACAACGATCTTCCCTTCCACTCCTACGGCCTCCACGGCATTCAAAAGCAGATTGAGGAAGATCTCCCGGATCTCCTGCATATTTGCGAGAAAAAGCGGCAGTTCCCGATCCAGATTTCTCACGATCTCGATCTTATCAGTCGAAACCTGGTACGCAAGCAACGAAAGCGTTTCATCCAGCACTTTTTCCAAAGAGATCCTCTCTTGCGGTCCCCGGGAATCTTGTGAATACATCAAAAGCTTCCTCGTGATATCGGCTGCCCGGTGCGTTTGCTTCACTATCGCATTGAGCGCCTCCTGGACGTTCGGTTCAAGCTGCCTGGGCCCTCTCTGCATGAGCAGGACCTGGGCCTTTCCGGAAATAATGGCCAATGGGTTATGGACCTCGTGGGCAATACCGGCGGCCAGCTTCTCAATCGCGTTCAACTTTGTCTTCTGGACCCATTGGGACTGCGAATCCTGGAGTTCAAAATTAAGCTGCCTCAGCCGCTTCACGACCATGGCGTTATGCACACAAGGAGCGATCGCAGCCGCAAATTCCCGGAAAAAATGGAAGTCCCCCTGGTCAAACACGGTGTCCGGCACAAGCGCCCCGAACGCGAGAAGCCCTGCTAGCTCCCCTTTTATGAAAAGCGGAATGATCCAGGCGGCTTGCAAAGAATCAAGGTCGCGCGCCAACGCATTCGCCTCCTGCCAGGAAAGGCTTTGGAGCACAGGCCCGCGCATTAAGACATGCGGCCCTGTCTGATGGATCATTTTCAAAAGCGGCGTGTCGGCCGCAAGACGGACCTTTTTGGAAGCCGAGATCGTCCATCCGAAAGCCGACGCGATCTCGAAATTATTCTGGAGCGGGTTCGGAACGAGCAGGGCCACGGTCTTCAATTGCAGCACCTCGCCGAACGTATTCACCACCAGGTTTGCGATCTCCTGAATATCCAAATTCACGGCCAAATCGCCCGCCAGATCCATCAGGGTCATTTGAGCGAATGTTTTTTTGTGGAAAAAGTATTTCTCAAGAAATTTTTTCACCCAGTGCTCCGTGGACTTATAGGCAAACACAAAGATCACGGTCATCACGAGGATCGGAAGCAGCGGGTGATGGACCCAAGAACCCGAAACTCCGGAAAAAGACATCAGAAACGGAAGCAGGTAAGCGACAAAAGCTCCGAAAGAAAAAAGGACGAGACCTACCAGAACTTTTTTCAGGACCATCTTCGGAGTTCTTACGTGAAACGACGCATCTTTTTTGAGATAGGGCCATCCCCTTTGTTTCATGACTTTGTTCCCCGGAGCGCTTCAACGCATTTGGGACAGAGGGACTCGTGATCGGGATCCCGGCCGAGGGGGGACGAGTAATTCCAGCAACGAGCGCATTTCGCGCCGTCCGCCCGGGTGACGAGAACCTTCAGTCCGAATTTCTTCTGGAACACCGCGGAAAGACCTTCTGCGGCCTCCATACCCTCCACGGTCTTTGTTTCCAAAACGACCTGGGAGACGACAAGAACGCGAGCAAGTTCTTTTTCATATCTATGTAATATTTCGGCCGATTCCGGATCTTCCGAAGTAAAAATTACCTTCGCCTCGAGTCCCGCTCTGATCTCTTTGGCTTCGCGTTTTTTTTCAAGGAAAGGCGTGACCGCATTACGGACCTCGCGGAGATGTTCCCAATCCCGGAACTCCGCCCCCGGCTTCGCGCCTTGAGGAACGGGCCAAGCGCTCGCATGGACCGTCGTCACACGTTCTTCGAGCTTGTACGATCTCCAAACCTCATCGGCCGTGAACGGTAAAATGGGCGCCACGATCTTCACCATGCGTGACAGGATATAAAAAAACGCCGTTTGGGCGGAGCGACGGAGCCAGGAATCCGGCGCCGCGGTGTAGAGCGTATCCTTCAGAGCGTCCAGGTAATAAGCGCTCAAGTCGACCACGCAGAAATCGTAGACCTCGCGATAGATCTCATGGAACTCAAAGCGTTCGTAAAACTCTGTTACCGACGCGACCAAGTGATCCGTCTTGACCATCGCCCACCGGTCAAGGGGATGGAGCTTTTCATAAGGGACAGCATGTTTTGCAGGATCAAAATCATAAAGGTTAGAAAGGAAATAACGGAACGTGTTGCGGATCTTGCGATAGGTGTCCACAAGCTGTTTTAAGATCTCGTTGGAAAGCCGGACATCGAACTGGTAGTCGCAGGAAGTGACCCAGAGGCGAAGCACGTCTGCGCCAAATTCCTTCATCACATCCTGCGGCGTCACGACATTGCTCGCGGATTTCGACATCTTCTTACCCTGTCCGTCCATCACGAACCCGTGGGTCAGAACGCTCTTGAATGAACTTTTATTTTCAAGCGCCATCGCCGTCGTGAGCGCGCTTTGGAACCATCCCCGGTGCTGGTCGGAACCTTCAAGATAAAGATCCGCGGGATACCGGAGTCCCGGATGCCAGTGAAGCACGGCCTGATGGCTCACGCCCGAATCGAACCAAACATCGATGATATCGGTTTCTTTATCAAATTCATTTTTCCCGCACTTCGGACAATATGCGCCATGCGGCATGAATGCAGCAGCCGGATGCGCAAACCACGCATCAGCTCCTTCCTTTTCGAAAAGCTCCAAGATCTTCGCCTTGGACTCTTTGACCAAGTGAACGCCGGCACAGTGACGGCAGCGGATCACAGGGATCGGCACGCCCCAATACCGCTGACGGGAGAGGCACCACTCCGGGCGTGTTTCCACCATGGCCTTGATGCGGTTTTTGCCCCAGTCCGGAATGAACTGAATGTCTTTTTCGATGACCTCAAGCATGCGTTTGCGAAGGTCCTTATGGTCGATCTTCATGAACCATTGTGTGGTCGCGCGAAAGATGATCGGCTTCTTGCACCGCCAGCAATGCGGATAACTGTGGGGGTGATCCTCTTCTTTAAGAAGCAATCCTTTTTCGGACAAAAGCGCCGTGATCTTCGGATTGGCTTTAAAGACATGTTCTCCGTGACAATGATGGAATTCCTCGGTGAATCTTCCCTTGGAATCCACGGGTGAAAAGATCGGCAGGCTGTTGTCCAGATGCCCGTACTGGTAGTCGTCTTCCCCATGCCCCGGAGCGATATGCACGATCCCCGTCCCGTCTTCGCTGGAAACGTAATCCGCCAGGATCACTTTCCCTTTCCGTTCCAGAAAAGGGTGCTGATATCCCAGGCCCTTGAGTTCCCGCCCCGTCACGGATCGGATGTTGCTAAAGCATCCAAGATCGATCTTGTCTTTCAGTTTTGCCTTGAGAGCCTCGGCAAAAATGAACACCTCATGGCCTTTTTGAAAGACCCCGTATTCAAGCTCCGGATGCACGGCGACCCCGACATTCGCCGGTAACGTCCACGGCGTGGTGGTCCACACCAGAAAAAAAGCTTCCGCCCCGGCGGGAAGCTGTAGAACATCCAAAGGATCCTCTGCGGGAAACTTTACAAAAACAGATTTCGAGATCTTATCTTCGTACTCCAGTTCGGCTTCGGCCAGCGCTGTATCGCAGTCATAGCACCACGGAACGGGTTTCAGGCGCTGCTCGATGAAACCCTCTTCATAGAGTTTAAGGAAGGACGCCGCGATCGAGGCCTGGTATCCGTAGCTCATGGTCAGATAGGGATCTTGCCATTCCCCGAAGATGCCAAGCCGTTTGAATTCTTCACGCTGGATCTCGATGAATTTTTCCGCGTATTTCCGTGCTTGTTTGCGGAATTCGACCCGATCCACTTCTTCTTTGCGCTTGCCCATTTCCTTCAAACAGGCGTGTTCGATCGGCAGGCCGTGGCAGTCCCATCCCGGGACATAGAGCGCGTCATGACCGCGCATGGTCTGGTACTTCACGATGAGGTCTTTGAGAACTTTATTGAGCGCGTGACCGATATGGATATGGCCGTTCGCGTAAGGCGGCCCGTCATGGAGAAGGTACTTGGGCTTACCCGCGGACTTCGCACGGATCGCAGGATACACGCCTTCCATCTCCCATGCTTTGAGCATCTCCGGCTCACGCTGAGCCAGATTTGCTTTCATGGAGAAAGAGGTCTGTGGAAGGTTCAGAGTGTCTTTGTAATTTTTGGGTTCAGTCATTTCAACTTGCGCAACGGTCAACGCTCAACGCGCAACGAAAAAAATCTTTTCGTCGAACGTTGCGCTTTGCGCGTTGTGCTCCTTTAGAATTTTCCGATGGCGGCCGTGATGAATTTATCAAGCTTCGGCCCGGCTTCATTCGCGGTCTTGATGATCTCTTGAATATCACAGGGTTCCAAGTGGTCCGGATCGCAAGTATCCGTCACCACGCTTACTCCCAGCACCTCCATGCCCATCTGAGCGGCCACGATCACTTCCGGCACCGTGGACATTCCGACAAGGTCCGCGCCCCATTGCCGCATCATGCGGTACTCCGCGCGTGTTTCAAGACAAGGACCCGTCACGCCGATGTAAACACCCCGGTTGATCAGGATCTTCGCTTCCTTCGCCGCAAGTCCGGCCAATTCGAGCAGCCGTTTTGAATACGGTTCACACATGTCCGGGAACCGGGGCCCGAGCTTCTCCTCATTCGGCCCCACCAGCGGGTTCACCCCCATAAAATTAATATGATCCGTGATCGTCACGATCTCGCCTTTTTTGTAGCTAAGGTTCAAACCTCCCGCGGCGTTTGAAACGACCAGGATCCTCGTCCCTAACTGCCGGAGCACTCTGACCGGGAACGTCACTTCCGCGAGCGAATAGCCTTCGTAGAAATGGAAACGCCCCTCCATGGCCGCGACTTTCTTGCCTCCCAATTCGCCGAGGATCAGCTTACCGCTATGCGACTGGACCGTGGTCCTTGGGAAAAAAGGAAGTTCCTCGTATTTGAAGACCTTTTCGGCTTTGATCCGTTTCGCGAGATCTCCGAGCCCCGTCCCGAGGATCAATGCGACCTCGGGCTTAAAAGAAGTCCTTCGGCGGATATAGGCCAAACATTTTTCAATATGTTCCATAAGCGGATTTTTTTTCTTGCGAAAAGGCTTCATCGGCATTGCTGTTTTTCTCCTGTGATTATTGGAATTGATAAGCGATCCTTAAAAGAATGGCAACAAGGATCTGGTTCGTGAGATAGATGATGAAAAAAGCGAGCATCGGTGTAAGATCCAGCATTCCGATGCGGAGCGGCAGCCGTCTTAAAGGCTCTAGAATTGGGTCTGTTACCTGGTTCAGAAATTGCACCGGGCTCGAAAAAGGATCCACGGGCAGCCACGAAATAATGATCCTCGCGAAGATCAGCCAATAGAGGATCGTACAGATCCCGTTCACAAGCATGGCCAAACCCTGAAGAACGGTCCCAATGATAAACATCTTTACCTCCTCCGTAGGCGCAAGGCATCCATGATTGCCTTGCGTTAATTCATTTTTCTTAGTTCCCTACTCCGGTTCATGGCCGCTTGAAGCGCTTGCTGAAAAACTTTCTTGAATTTTCCGCGTTGTAAAATCTTGATCGCTGCTTCCGTCGTCCCCTTTTTCGAAGTCACTCTCTGCCGCAACTCCGCACAAGACTCCGGTGAGCCCTTCGCCAAAAGCGCGGCTCCCAGTCCTGTTTGAACGGCCAAAACTTCGGCAACCTCGGGCCGAAGCCCCTGCTTCACGCCGAAATCCACCAAGAGTTCCATTAAATTGAAAAAATAGGCCGGCCCGCTGCCGCTTATCGCGGTCACAAGGTCCAGCATCTTTTCCGGAAGCGTTAGAACCTCGCCGCATCCTTCAAAAAGTTTTTTGGCAAAAGAAAGCGCGGTTTTATTTTTTCCGCAGATCACGGTCATGGACTGGCCTGCCTTCGCTCCAAGATTCGGCATCGCCCGGACGATCGTAATGTTTTTGCCGACGGCTCGCGCGATCTTTTCTGTCGTCATCCCGGCAAGGATCGAGATGACGCATTGCCCCCGTCTGAAGGAAGACCGGTGCTCCAGAGCAAAGCTTGCAAGATCCTGGGGCTTCATGGCCAGCAGCACCACATCCGTTTTTTTTAGTAATTCTGTAACTGAAGGCGCTCTGCGCACGTGAAGCCGGCAGGCAAAAGACCTGGCCTTATTCACGGATTTATCATAAACCCATACGTTGGAAGGAGTTACGAGCCTCCGGGTGAGCACGCCTTCCAGGATCGAGGCGCCCATATTTCCCACGCCGACGGCGCCGATTTTCTTATTTCCCAATGTTTTCATTTTTTGACACCCCTCGGAAAGACTAAAGAGCCAATTCTAAGCATATTTGCGCCTTCTTCAATAGCTATTCTGTAGTCGGCCGACATTCCCATGGAAAGGACGTCCCAATCATATTGAGAGAATTCCTTCTTCAGAGCCTCCCAAAGTTCCCGTGTTTTCCTGAAACACTCGCGGATCTCCCCTTCGTCTTCCGTCAACGGCCCAATGCTCATAAGCCCGCGGATCCTGATCGAGGATCTCAAGGGCATTTGCCTTACAAAATCCGCAACGCGGACGGGGTCAAGACCGGACTTGCTTTCTTCTCCGGACATATTCACCTGGATAAGACACGGCACTTCGGCGATCCCTTTGGATCTCGCTTGCTTTTCGATCTCGTCCGCAAGCTCGAGCCGGTCGAGGGAATGAAGGAGCTCGACCTGACCGATCACATGCTTCACTTTGTTCGTCTGCAGATGCCCGATCAGATGCCAGTGGATATCTTTCGGGAGCGTGTCTTTTTTTTCCCGCCACTCCTGGACACGATTTTCCCCGAAGTCCCTTTCTCCCGTTTGATAGGCTTCCAGGATCCTTTCCGGCGAGATCGTCTTGGTAACGATCACGAGCTGGATCGATCCCGGCTCCCGGTTCGCGCTGACCGCGGTTTTATGGATCGAGCGCCTCAGATCTTGGATGCTCTCTTTTATAGTCATCGATTCCATGGCTCAGTTCGGCTCACAGCATGATAAGCTTCAAACTTGGACCTTTGGGCTCAGATCTTTGGTCTCAAGTTTTGGCTCCGTTGCCTGGATCTTCCGTATGAGATCAAAAAAACCCACCACGTTCAAGCGATCCACAAAAAAAACGACATCCTCGCCTTCGAGAAATCCGTAATAGGCGTTCTGCTCCGGAACTTCATTGCCAAAATAAAACGTTGTCCTCTTTTTGTCTTCGGACTCGACCCAGATACAGTCATGGATCATGAAAAACCCGAGCTCGGCCCTGGACTTCTTATTGGCGTCCAGAAATTCTCTCGCGTGAAGGCTCTGGAGCCCTTCCAGTACAAAATTCATACGCTCCCTTGCGATCTTCTGGCCGAATTTCTCTACAGGCTCGATCCAATACCAATCGTCGCCGTCTTTCTTCCACTCGCAGCTGTATTTCCCCATTTCCACGTAGATCTTTCGGATCTTGTCGACCGGAGTGCGGAACAAACGCTTTTGGCGAAGCCCGTAGACGCTCTGGCGGAACATGGCCTTCATCTCCACAGGCAGAAGGAAAAATCCGCGTTCCTCCGCCCACCGGGCAAAAACCGCTTTCCCGACAGGCGTCTGAGCGCCTATCAAAAGTGTCGCCGTTTTTTTGCCCTGAAGATCGAACAGGATCTCGAACTCCGGCTTCGCAAGCCCATACTCTTCCCATTCTTTCTCAGCCCGCAAACGGGGCTGTTGGGACGCCATCCGGGCCGCGGTCACAAATCCCTCCGCGATCGGGCCCTCTGCCGGATAGTGAACGGGAGCCTCGATCATCCACGCCCCGTTCGTTCTTTGAAGTACGATCTTCGTCTTTTGGGCCGGATTGCGCAATTCCACACGGGTTATCGGATCGTTCTTTGAGATCGCGACAATCCTGTTCACTTCGTCGGGAACGATCTTGAGGGCCTGTTGGGTCAGGTGTGCCTGGAAAAGATAAACCGCCCCCGCAACGGCAAAGAGAAGAATAAAAACGATCGTCCTGACGAGCTTCATGACGCCCAAGTCTCTTTATTTCTTTTTTGGAATGGCGACTTGGACAACCATGATTTCCAATTCATTTTTCGATTAAGGAGGATCATGACGCCCAAGTCTTTATTTTCTTTTCCAGAACGGCGACTTGGACAGTCATGATTCTCATTATTAAAGAAAATGAACGAGTAATCATGACGTCCTGGAACGGATCCCGAGATAGATCCCGCCGAGAATGAAGACCGTGAGCGGATAAACGCCAAATAAAAAGATCATCAGCTGAGTTCGGTGCGGCACATCGAGTAAGAGCGGCTTAAAGCGAAGCTCAGGACGTTTCACGTCCATGAAGCGGTCATCGCTGGCGAGCCATCGCACCATATTCAGTCCCAGTTCTTTGTTCCCGGAAAGGTCCAGATATCCGTTCGTCAAAAAATCCCCGTCCCCCACGATGATCATCCTACCGCCGGTCCATGACTCATGGTCCACACTCTGCCGTCGCTTTTCGTCTGTCTTCTGTAATCTCTGGTCTGTGGTCTGTTGCACAGCAACGGCGATCGGTAAGGGACCTGCGACATCCGCTTTCAAGTCAAACTCCGCATTGCCGTTCTCCAACGCCGGAAGATCCGTTTCTCCCCAGCTCCCTTCTCCGGTCATGGCGATCGGCATCACGTCAAGCCCGGGAACTACATCCGTCGACGGCTGGACCGTACGCACTAACGGGAAAAAAGTCGCTTGTTTCAGGGACTTCGTGACCGGATGCGTCACCAGATAACGGCTGACGAGCGGCATTAAAAAATCCCCTCCTACCATACGGCTGACCTTATCCACGACTACGTTCTGCCCGAGCGCCACGCCGTGTTTTTGGGCGAACTCCAGGAACGCGCCTCCCTGACCCGGATCCATCGGATCGATCAAAAGAAGAACCCCTTTTCCTTCTTGAAAAGCCTTGTCCAGGTCCGCGAACTCTTCGGCCGTCAGATCCCACCTGGGACCGCCCACGACCACCACCTGGCAAGTATCCGGCACATGATCGCGCGTGAGCACGATCCCGTGGACCCTGGCGTTATACCCTTGGAGGGAGTCTCTGAAACGCCGGTACCCACCCGTCGCATCATCATCGAGGTCAACCTCCCCGTGCCCCGTCACAAAACAGACATCCAGGTCCCTGGGATGAAGAAGCCTCAGGAACGCGTTCGTAAAGGCTTCTTCGGTCGGTCCGACCAAACGCTCTTCGCGGTCTCCGGAGCGGAAGATCACCGTCTTGGCGGCCGAAACGTTGAACTTGCGCGCAAGCTGCGGCCGCCGGTTCGGATCATAGAAGTCATAATGGAAATCAGAATGGTGGCGGCTGCATTCCTTGAGAAAAACCTCCAGTCCCTGTCGTGCGGGGTCGTCCTGCGCAAAAAAGAGAAGTAGATTGATCCTGCGGCCTCGCAGGTCCGACAAAACTCCGGTGGTCGCGGGTGGAAGCGAATAGACCTTGTCCTGGGTCAGGTCCCACCGCTCATGGAAAGGCTGGATCACCACGTAGACCAGCGTGAGCGTCGCCAAAAGGATCGCGGCCTCGAACAAGAGCTGAAACTTCAAAAAGAATTGTTTCATATTAGTCCAGAGTCATGAGTTCGGAGTTCAGAGTTCGGAGGATCATATAGCTTTGAGCAATCCGCTGAGCATTTTTGATAATTCCGAAGCCCTTTCCCGTGACTTTTCCTCATTCTTTTCAGATAGATAATCCCTTCTTCTTGCGAGAGTTGCGCAAACAATACACTCCCTTACCGATCGTCTGGCTATCTTTATAAAATGCTGGAATTCGGCCTTGCTGCCGCCGCTTCCCTCCCCGATATTCAAAGCAATCGACTGTGCTGCCCGCTGAAACTAGCTTGTCAGCCCGAATTTCTCTTCCTTCGGAAATTCCTTGGTCCATTCATAAACACAATCCACATAATCCAGCGCCTTCCTGTAAACCAGTAGATTCTCGAATGAAAATTTTTCCTTCACGCTTCAGCCTCCATCTCCCAACTCCCGGCTCCAAACTCCAGGCTGACTATTCAGCTTTTCCAGTTCCTTGTTTCGATCGAGCGAAGCGTCAAAAAAAGAAAATAGAAGAAAAAGAAGCAGAAAAAGACCACGTCTTGAACGTCCAGGATCCCCAGTGTGAAATTTTTGTAATGAGCAAGTGGCGAAAGTTCGGAAAAAATATGCGCCCAGGGCCCCGTCGCGATGTCCTTCACCCAATCGAATATCCAGAACACGAGCAGAATGCTGAAAGTCCCGAGAGCGCTGACGATCGGACTTTTGGTCAGACTTGAGATAAAAACTCCCGCCGCCAGATACGCCGATCCCAAAAGCCAGAACCCGAGGAATCCTAGCAATACGGGAAACCATTCAAATTCCCCGCCGATCGAACGGAACACTGCCAAATATCCCGAAAGAGGCAGGAGAAGCGCCGCAAAGAAGCAAAGGATCCCCAGCTGTTTGCCGGCCACGATCTCGAAATCGGACAAGGGGTACGTGAAAAGAAGTTCCAGCGTTTCCTGCCGTTTTTCCTCCGAAAAAGAACGCATGGTGAGGATCGGCGTCAGAAAAAGAAGCATGATGCTCAGATTGGAAAAAAAAGAGCCGAGGATATATTGCGTTTGATTGATCCCCGAGAAATTCGAAAGCCCGTACTGCTGCGGATTCATGGAGATCTTGGAGTAGCTCAACACCAGGATCACAAAAAAAACGCCCGAGGCCAAAAAGAAGAACGTCGCCATCAACACCCCCAGCCAGGAATGGAAACAGCTGCTGAACTCTTTTCGCGCGATCGTCAGGACTTTTCTCATGAGAACCGCCTTTCGAGCTTCCCATTCTTCAAAAGACCGAGAAAAATATCCTCCAGCGTGAGCTGCTGGCGTTGGATCTCTGCAAGCGAAATGCCCTGTTCCACGAAGAGCTTCATGATGCGGGGCCTGAGATCCAACTCCGGCGAAGTTTCGAAAGAAATAAAAATCTCGCCTCTGACCTCCTCCTCAACCTTCAGGGCCTCGACCTCAGGGATCGAACCCAGGAGCTTGAGCGCGAGATCTTGATCTTTCTTGTCCAGGATCCTGATGTGGATCGCCTCGCGATCTTTCAAACATGAGGCAAGTTCCGGAACGGTCCCGCTCGCCAGGATCTGCCCTTGATTGATCATCATGACGCGGTCACAAACCATCGAAACCTCAGGCAAAATATGCGTCGAAAGGATCACGGCGCGGTTCTGCCCCAGGGCGCGGATCAGTTCACGGATCTCTTTGATCTGCGACGGATCAAGTCCTGTCGTCGGTTCATCCAGGATCAGGACCGGCGGATCGGCCACGAGGGCCTGGGCGAGCCCGACGCGCTGCCGGTAACCTTTGGAAAGCCGTCCGATCAAACGATGCCCTGAGTCGAGCAGGCCGCAAAACGACATTTTGCTCCGCAGGTGCCCCTGCAATTCATACGCCGGTACGCCCTTGAGTTTTGCGACGAAGCGCAAATATTCGATCACCTTCATATCGGGATAGAGACTCACGGTCTCCGGAAGATAGCCGATGGCCCGCTTTGCTTCATGGGGATATTTGAACATATCGACACCGCGAATGAACACCCGCCCGCTTGTGGGAGGAAAAAATCCGGAAAGAATGCGCATGGCTGTCGTCTTGCCCGCGCCGTTCGGCCCCAAGAATCCGACGATCTCCCCTTCTTTGATCTCGAAGGAAACATCGAGAAGCGCGTGAAAAGCGCCATATTTCTTGGAAACATTCTCGAACTGGATAAGAGTGGAGGGATCAGGATTATTCATGGACATCGTCATGCGACATGCTATTTACGACATACTGCTTTGGATTTTTACGAATTTACGTTTGCCGCACTGCAGGACAAAGGGTGCACCGATCGTGATGACCGCCTTCGGGTCCGTGATCTTCTCGTGGCCGATCTTCACCCCGCCCTGTTCCATAAGGCGGCGGGCCTCGGATTTGCTTGCCACGAGCTTTGCCTCGACCAAAAGACCCACGATATCGATCGTCTTCTGAGCAATCTTGACGGTGGGGATCTCATCCGGCATTCCTTTGTTCTTGAAGATCTCATCGAATTCTTCTCTCGCTTTCACGCTCGCTTCGGGACCATAAAAAAAAGCTACGATCTTCTGTCCCAAATCCGCTTTGCCATCACGAGGATGAAGATCTCCCGATTCTAAATCTTGTTCAAACTGGTTCGCTTCTTCGATCGTGCTGCCGGTCGTGGCACGATAATACTTAGCCGTCAATTTGTCTGGGATCGACATCACCTTGCCAAACATCTCCCGCGGGCTGTCCTTGAGCGCAATATGATTGCCCAGGCTTTTGGACATCTTCTGCACGCCATCCAACCCTTCGATCAGAGGCAATGTCATCACGACCTGGGGCTCCTGGCCGTCGATCTTTTGAAGTTCACGCCCCACCAGCAGATTGAACTTTTGATCTGTCCCGCCGATCTCGATATCGGACTTGATCTCCACGGAATCATGCCCCTGCATCAAGGGATAGAGAAGCTCCACCACCGAAATGGGTTCACCTGCTTTGTAGCGCTTCGAGAAGTCGTCGCGCTCCAGGATGCGCGCCACGGTGTACTGCGCCGTGAGTTTGAGAAAATCCTCAGGCCGCATGATCCCCAGCCATTCTGAATTGTAATGGAGTTCGGTCTTTTTCTTGTCGAGGATGCGGAACACCTGCTCCTGATAGGTCTTAGCGTTCGCCCGGACCTGCTCTTCGGTAAGCAGAGGCCGCGTCTCGGACCTCCCGGAAGGATCGCCGATCCGCGCCGTGAAATCACCGATAATGAAAACAACGGTATGCCCCAAGTCCTGAAGCGAACGGAGCTTGCGAAGCGGGACCGTATGGCCGAGGTGAAGGTCCGGCGCCGAAGGGTCGGCCCCGTATTTAATGCGAAGAGGACGTTTACTTTTAAAAGAGGCTTCGAGCTTGGCTGTGAGCTCACGTTCGGAAATGAGCTCGACGAGATTTTCCTTAAAAACTTCCAGCTGTTCCTTGACGGGTAAGAACATTTCCTAAGTCCCAAGTTGGAAAAGAGTTAGAAGATAAAGAGCATTCTAACAGGGTGAGCGAGAGCCGTCAATTTAATGAACTTGAAATGATCTATGCGGCTTTGCCGACTGCGGATTGGGCGAGGTATTGCTGCACGACGGCGCCGAGGATAGAAAGTGAGCCATCTGCATTGGCTTGGAACATTCCCCCGATCCCGAAAAAGGCTTCGAGTTGTGTCTTGAGCCATGCCGCCGTCACCGGACCGTCTTCTTTTTTACGCTCCGCGATTAGCTCCGCCATATGAAGGAGCGTCACGGCAAGGAGAAGTTCCAGGTGATCCCGCATCAGTACGTCATCAGGCGTGTTGCCCGCTTTAAAAGCCACGGAAAGAGGACGGAACCCGAAATCGACCATGGAAATGGCCGCCTTCTCCGCCGCCGCATCAAACCCCAGGGGAACCTGCGCATTGGAACCCAGGACCGTTAAGGTGCCTTTCACGGACTTCGGATCGAGCGGGTGTTCTCTATAAAGACCGGCGGACGCCCTGAGTTCCGGGGTATTCAAGAGCGCGGAATCTGCGATCAATTCTACTTTTCTCCGGCCTGCATAAGTTTTCAAAACTTGCGCAAAGCGGGACAGGAACGGTTGGTTGGTCTTTTCATCCATCATCAGAGCAACTGAAATACCGGCTTCTTTGGAATCCGCCGGCCTTGCGGCCCATTTCCGGAAAATCTCCTCTTGGTATTCCTTGATGCGGTCATAAAGTTTCCCGGCTTGAACGGATCTTTGAGCCATTTGTTCTTCCGCCGCTGTTTTCAACACTTGGATCAACGCTGGCAAGTCTTTCCGTGCTAATTCATAGACAGCGAGAACTTCCGACGTATCCAAGACGACACCCTTCCGTGACGGCTCCAGCACATTCGCAAGTTTTTCGACCACGAGCGGGACAAGCTGCACCTTTTGAGCGCGAACCTCGCTTCTCCCCGGAACTACAGGTTTGAATAATTTGCTAAGCGTTTCCACGACTTGATTTTTCCTGACCACCGCGATCCCCAATTGATGGGCCAGATCATTCCGGTTATCAATGTCCTCGCGGGTCGCCATGACGATCGATATCTCCGGTTTGATCGCTTGGACCTTCCGAATCAGTTCGGCGCCGCTCATTTCCGGCATATGGGCATCCGTCACAACCGCATCCACATCCCTTTTCCCTAATATTTCCAAGGCTGTTTTCCCGTCGGCGACAGATAAGACCTCGGCTCCCGCTCTTTCAAGAGAACTTTGTATATTCGCCCGGTCCGCAGGATCATCATCCACATGCAAGATCACCCGGCCTTTCAGCATTTCCGTTGTCCCGCTTCTTGTTTCGGATCGCTTTTCTTGCGGCACCGCGACCGGGAGCACCTGTCGGAAATGACGAAGAATCCCCTCTTCACCGGCCTGGGAACGCACCCGCCCATCAACCGATCGGACAAACTTGGCGGCATCTTCAGCCTTCAAACTCCAATAGATGCTATTTTCTCCGGGTTCTTTATTGAGCCCGTAAGGACGCAAGGCATCATAGAACCGTTCGGCATCAGGATCTTGCTTTCGGGATGCAAAACGAATCGCCCCGCGGGTCCTTGCGTCGCTTTGGCTCAGCAAGACTGCCAGCTGGATCAGCCGGGTCCCGACATATTTGAGATTCCTTGCCACGCCCGACGTTCTCTGATTATCATCCTGGGCGAGGACATTACCGATCTCCAAAAAGACTTCTTCTCCGGATTGTTTTACTGAAAAAATGAAATGTCCTTCCACGGTCCCTTCGCCATCTTTCAGAGCAGCTTCCAGGATCGCGATACCGTCATCGACCTGCTTCTTTTCCCTTGAAAATTCATGCGGCAGGCCTTCATAAAAATAGGGGGCTTCTTCGATGGGAAGGATCCGGGCGCTCACCGGAACCTTTTGCCCATCCGCCGCTTTAAGAACAAAAGTTTCGTAATGAAAACCAGTCGAGATCCTGCTTTCTGGCTCAGAGCTCTGATACAGCTCCCGGATTGTACTTTGCGTACCGTTCGCCGCATTAATGGCTGCGGCCCGCATTTCGGAACGAATACCCGTTGCCGCCGCGGATACCCGACGAAGAATCACGATCTTGGCTTTGTGAGGTTCGTCACTAACCTCATCGAGAACCTCAAACCCCGCATTCTCGTAATCCTCCTTCGTCACGGGAAAATCAAGCGTATCCAGGACTTCGTGAATACTGATTCCTCCGGAATTCGTTAAAGCGGCCAGATTAGCCAGCATTCGCCGCCCCAATTCCCGATGCCTAGCTTGTTTTATTCCCGGAACCAAATCTGTCTCATCGTACTCCCTAAACTGTCCGTCGAAAGTCACATCATCCAAAACATCAAGAACCTGACGACTGAAAGTCACGTCGTATTTTCCTGGAAGACTTCGCGGCAAATCCAGAATCGATCCCAGAAACACACTCAACCCTTCCCTCTTTCCGAAAGACACCATCTTCGGAGCAATCTCCAATCCGTCACAACTCATTCCCAATTCTCGCAACGCCATAAGAAAATATCCCTCACGGCTCCCGATCTCCAGCATGCGCTTGGATGACAATGGGCCCGCATATTTTTTCAACATGCTAAGCAGGGTAGCATATGCCACAGCATTCCCCAGCTCGGCATCGCTTTCTTCAGTTGCGAAATTCAATGTTTCCTTCAGCTTTTCTTCAATTTGCATAAGCCGTTTAGCGATCTCGTATTGATTTAAAGAAAGCCGGTCGATCTCCGCCAAACCTCGCATTTCGGAACGTTGCTCTTCCTCAGAGGTTATCTGCCCCATTTCACGATCAAGACTAAAACTCCCGGAAATATCGAGAACATCTGTTCCTGCGTTCACTATTTTGATCGTGGTGCCTTCCCCCTTGATCCAAAAATCGATCTGTTCCAGGCCCCGGGAGTACGGCCGGGCATGAATGTCCTTGAATTCGTCTTCCTGCGACGGTTCTCCGACATAAACCGTTTTTCCGCTAACGAGGGTCCTCCCTATTTGCCGGCCGGCCGGGTTAAATTCAAGAACAACATATTTTTGGTCGATGCCGCGCTCAATGCGGAATTGCATCCCGTCCTTACCCCGCACCGAAATATGGATAACGTTTCCGGCTCCGGGACGCAGGTAAAAGGTTTCTTCATTGATTCCGTGATTCGAATCAGGAATTTCTACCTTCCTGGAGGAAACTCTCGCCTCTGACCGTACCCCAGGTACAGCCGGAGCTAGGGATTGGCCGCCAAGGTTCTGCAGAATAACGTTAACCTCTCCATAGCCCGTCTGACGAAGTGCTTCTGTCAATTCTGCATCACCCTCCAAAGCATCCCGGACATTGAATCCAAATTCCTGAAGGACTTTTACCAATTCTTTTTTGCGGGGATGATAACGAAAATCCGCATCGGGCCAGTAATGGTCGTCCACGATCCAAAACCCGTTTTCCTTGACCCGGACCTGATCGATAAAATGATCATAAAAATGCCCCAGGCTTTGTCCGCCATTCTGAAAATAGGCATCGAATTCTCTTCCCATGATCTTTGTCAGCTGTGGGTTCCCGGTCGACTGAAACATGCCCGGCTCCGTCAAATTTCCGGATCTGACGAAATAAAAGCGTACGTTCCTGTTTTTTCCCGCAGGAAAAGGTTTCTCGAATTCGATGAACAGGATCCCGTTCTCGTTCGTTCCCCAAGACATCCGGTCAACACCCATGGACCTCAGCGCAGCCCATAACGACAAGGGCAAGCTGACTCCGTAAAGTTCATCTTCCCGGGTAAAACCTCGAGTGGCTTTCGTGCGAACAAGGTCGGCCGATTGCTCCGCCAGGTCCGCCACAGAATGAATGGCCGTCTCTTTGGAAAAATCCCCTTTGAACCACCGGTCGACCCGTTCGACGTCTTCTTTCATAACTCCCTTACTGTCGACCATGACCACCTCGTCCGCGCCCGTGGTCACAAGAACATTCGGCAAATCAATGCCGGCACCAAAATAAAGGACGCTGTACGGATCACCCTCTGTAATGCCAGACTTTATAAGATTAACTTTTTCACGGATCCGCGAGGCGCGGGAAAATCGTTCGAACGACATAGACGGCTGAACTTGTTCTTCCGCCACCCCTATCCCTTTTTTAGCTCCCGGAAAAACTTGCTCATACTTCGCTTCTTTTTTTTGCGCCTCGACACTCAATTGGAAAGTGTCATCCTCCACGGAGGCGTCATATCCTTTTTCCATCCATACTTTTTTAATGGAAAATCCGGCTTTTTCCGCGACTTTTGCAAGGAATGTCTTTTTGAAAAGTTCCGCCAGGGACGTCAAACCATCGTTCTGTTCCATAGTTTCCTGATACCGGTACAGCAAAGGAAGGATATCCACGAACAGATCTTCTTCATCATCAAGATCCATTCCTTCCGGTAATCCGTCCAGTAAAGACTCGAACTCCTCCAAAAGCGTGTCTGCCTGTGGCAGTTTTTTCAATTGCTCCACAGCCATACGGGACATTTCAACCAAGGCTGTGGAATTGGTCAGAGGTAAGAACCAGAGAGAAGTCCCCGGATCGAGGCTCTTCAGAAAACCGGTGCGGATCCCCTGTCCACGATCTACATGGTCCTCGATATGCATATCCGTCAAGATAAGCCTGTGTCCCTGCCATCCTTCCCCAAACGGCGTTCCGGGGAACGGCGCAAGGGCCATCCATCCTACCGAGCGAGTTCCATTTTTATAAATTTCAAAAAAATGCACAGTTATATCTGCTCCTGGGAAAAGCCCATAGCGTTGGGGAATAAGACTGCCCGTAAAAACAAAATTGTAGAGAGCTTGATTATTCCCCGTCACTTGGATCGCTTCGATCTTTTTTATGAGCGCTTCATCCCGCATTTCGGAGCGGGCTGCATCAAGTCCAGCCTCGGGATACATTTGATGAAGTCCGAAATCGGCTACAATGGCCCGAAGATCTTCCCCGGCTTTGACATCCCCTTCGTACCTGACTAACCTCTCTAGAAGCACTGCCGCCTCTTCAAACACCGGATCAATCCTTCGCAGATCCTCAATGACCTGTACCAGGGGAGACGACTCGTGAAAAACCTCCTCCGGGTAAGCCAACTGAGCCCAGAATTCATCCGCAAACTTAACCTGATCCTCCCGGCCTATCTTGACACGTTCAATATCCTCGGCAACCTGATCGTCATACGAAGATTTATTTTTGAGAAAAAATTCCCGCAACACCTTCGGCCCGTTCGCCGATCTGAGGAACGCAACATAGCCTTTTTTCAACGTCTCCCTATCCGCCGGATTGGCTTTAACGCGCAGTGCCCAATGAGCCCTCTCATGGCGGAGCACCCACTCCAATTCCGGCTGGCGCACTGTATCATCGGAAACCTGAACAGCGGTTGTCCCAATAAATCTGCTTAGCAGATCATCGGGTGTGGACGGCTCCCTTCGCTGGGTCCACCGTGCCAACCCATTCTTGAGTCGTTCGGCCTCTTTATGCGGTAGTTTTTCCAATAACAATTTTCCTAGCCTATAAAATAAAATTGACAAGCCTTGCGCTCCGGTTTCCAGATTGCTCGCTCCTGCATCTTTTGCGTGCCAGAATGCCGCTACATTCCCACCATTCCGCCCCGTTCGAAACAGGTGAACAATGTTTCGTTCTCTGCTATTATCCGCCTTGATCGGATCGCCAAAATTTAACACCGTTTCCCGAAGATCCCGATCAGCGGCGATCCTTTGGAGAAGGGTCATATAGACAAAGAATAAACGGTCAACGACCATCAGGTCTGGTGCCATCATCTTCCACGCCCCCGGCAGCACGACACGGACAGGTAACGAAATACGATTAGCGCTTCGCAGCTGCCCGCCTGCATCCCGCATTTCAGAACGACCAGCGAACGGCAGAGAACCTCCCCGCAATGCGGGCTGGTCAAAGGGAATGGCAATCGGAACGCTTTCATTTTGTGATCCGTCACCGAAAAGGTCACTGGGAAAATTGAATGGGCGAAACTGCACGCCTTCCTCAAGTAAAGTCTGCTGTTGCGTCTGGAATATCCTGTGTTCGATCTGCGGTGTACTCCCTTGAACCAAAAGAGTGGCCGCTTCGAGCGGAAGCATCGCTGTCCGGACAGCATTGATCTTTCTATCGATCGTGGCCAACCGGGGGCCAAAAACCCGGGCCGAATCATCCGACATGAAACGTACCCAATCAGCCAGATTCGTACTCTTATTATCGGTGAATTGTCGTAAGATCAATTCCCGCGGGACCATGGCACCGTTGACTTTCTGCAGAATCATGAGCTTCAAAACAGGAAATTCCTTTGTCCTTCCGGTAGGGTACCTGACCCCCAGGATATAAAGGCCTCCTTCATCTAGTTTCTCGGTAGACTGCCTGACAATATCCGCGACTTCATCGGGCCTGTAAAACTGCATGACATTGAATAAAATGATGACCTTAACCCTCAGGGGCCTTCCCCCTTTGTCCGCAAAATCAAAACCAAGAAGACGCTGGTCCGCTTTCTTCAGTACGATCTTGTCGGAAGGATGAAGTGTGATCGCAACACCGCTCGGTTCCTTCGGGTCGACAGCGTAAATATACGGCGCCGGAAATGCCTCGTGAAGGTCCAGAGCACCGTAACCGGTGCTCGTCCCAAGATCCACGATGGCGGTTTGCTCCGTCAGTTCACTCGCCGGAAGATAAAGATTGCCCTCTCCCTTGATCCATTGGATAATTGGCGCATACCGGCCGGGCAAATTTAATGTCTCGATTTCCGCAATCTTGTCTTGTAATTCTCTTTCGCTTAAGGACCCCACGACAGGTTTTTCCTCCCGTGATTCGGACCGTTGACCTGCAGAAGATGTGAAAACGGAATAGGAATTCTTGAACCTTGGCTGATCGATCCTTGCCGAAGGAAAACCAAACGCCGCCAGCACGCCTCCCTCCGGCTTTGGAGACGTTCCTTCCCATGGTTTATCGATCGTCCGTGCGACCCACCACCCCTTGCGCGCAAAAAAACGTTCGGGAATATAGTCCACCATAAAGCTTAGAGAATCTCCCCATCGAGGGCGGGTCCCGTCATCCTGTTGCCCATCAAGGATCACTTCCAAACCCTTCTCAAAACTTCTCACCGTCATGATGACCGATGTATTGCCTTTGTCCCGCATCGATTCCAAAGTTCTCTCAACCCCCCGGACGAGCTGCTCGACATCCGAAAGCACATTGCTTAAAGGATCGATCCACGTCACCAAACCACTGCGTTCGCTTTCACGGTAAATGAGGTCGATGATCCGGTCCATATCCCTGACCGAAACCCTGTAACTTTGTTCGCCCAGGCGCTTGCCGTAGATCTCAGGAGAAACAAAACTGAAAGAAGATCCTGTTGCCGATCGCTTTAACGGCGGAGAGAATGAAGGAATGTCTGTCAAAACGAGGTCATAGATAGACCGGGGAGCGTCTTTGAACATCCGGTACGTTTCTTTATGAGGAGCGATGCCGCCATCGCGGACCAATGCCCTCAATCTCGACTGCTCGACCGGGGAATCCAAGAGAACATCGACGATATGGTCTTCATATCCCGTCAAAAAATTCGGCGTATAAACCCCCGAAATGATCACCAGCCGCTTGCCTTGCGTGAGAAGCGCATCCAGATCATCCTTAAAAAAATCCAACTTGAACGGTGTCTCATGGGACCAACTGCCCAAATAATCGTCTGTTTCCATAAAAGCAATGTCTTCCGGACCGTATTCCCCCACCCCCTGACTTTGAAGAAGTTTGGCGATCTCGGTCTTGCCGTTACCCGAAGCACCCACAAGGATCAGGATCTGGTAATCCTGTCCGTTCCTTCTCTCCGCCAATTTTTCGCCGATAGGTTCCATGACCTTTGCCCGGAATTCGGGATCCACCGCATCGGACGAACGAATCTCAGAACGCAACCGGGCCATCGCTTCCTTGACCAGAGCCGCCCGGTCCATGCCGACCTCCTGGTCCTCCACCAATCTCTTAAATGTTCCATAACCATACTGGTGGACCGAAGGGGTGAAAAACACGACGTGTTCATAAGGCGCTTCGATTGCCAAAAGGTCATGGATCGTTCCCGGCTGAACGAACGCGGCATCGCCCGGCCGGAGATACAGTATCTCGGGGCGATAATGACCCGTTGGATCTTTGATAAAATACACGAGCGCAGCCGCGCCTCGGGTGACCACATAGGTCTCGACCAGCTCCCAGTTCCCGTTCAAAATAGGATGTTCATGCAGATTTTCGGCGGTCCTGAGATCATGAAAAGAAAATACCCCTGAATGTTCGGGATATTCGACGCGGGAAACCCCAACAATAGGGGGGAACCGACTCCGGGGAAAACGCTGGGTGGTTGAATCCGTGATCCAGCCCATCTCACCTTCGACGCCGTTCTTGAGGTCGTACCAATTTTTCCTGTCCCGGTGCCGGTAGACCACCACACCGCCTTTTTCCCAAGCTTTTCCGGTAACATTTTTCCCGGAATCTTCTTCCCGCCACTCATACCAGGCCGGAGATTTGTCCAGCGTGATCACCACGATATCTCCCCGGGTGACCGCCACGGAAGCCGTTGTGTGATGGCTCATTCCAATCACGCCGGGTTCGGAAAGCTTAAAAGACTCGCCTTCTGTCGTCACGATCGCCTCAGCGCCCGCCGGAACGACCACCTGGGTTTCGTGTTCAAAAACATTTGTTCTTTTTAAAAATTCTTTCGCTGTCGCCCCTTGATACATAACCGTCCGGGTCTTGCTCGCCTCGCCCACAAAATCGTCCACATGATAACCGCCATCCGCATGAGGCGTAAGCAGCTCCTTCCCCGTTGACGTCAGCCGCACCACCCCCGGGCCGGGTTGTGAGACGGTGACGTCCCGCACTTCCGCCCGATTTGGAGAATCAGGACGGATCCGTCCTTCGCTTTGCGAAGGCGGATCGGAACGGCGATTTTCTGTCTCCTGCAGATTTGTAGCAGGTGGAAATGCTTTCTTTAAAAATTCTTCGGTCAATGCCATAAATTCAGACTCGCCGATACCCGCGGACCCTGTCCTGTCTGCCTCTGCAAACGCGCGCTCCGCATCGGCCACGAGCCCTGGATCCCGCAACAGAAGCCGCAAATACGCTTCGCCGAAATAGGGGCGCCGCACCGCATAGCTCAAAGAACCCGAAACGGGAACCGGCAAGTTCGCGATTTTATGGACCATGGCTTGAAAAAAACGATTGGGGTAGTCACGCCAATCGGCAAACAACTGCCGGGCACCTTCTTCGCCGTCAAAAGACTTCACACTATCAACGCTCGTGTCGATCATCTGCATTAACGGCCCATAATTGTCCGTTATATTGGAGCTACGAGTGCGGTTTCTTTTCGTAACCCACAGGGCACGAAGATTCGAAGCCATATTCTCCATGAGATAACGCAACACAATATCATCAAGACCTTCCCGGCTTTCTTTCTGGAAAAGCTCCTGGTAGGAGGCCTCCATCAGATCATGATCCGCCCAGACCGGAAGAGGCCCGTAGGACTCGCTGACTAACCCGGCCAAACGGTTCGTGTCGAAAGACATCCGAACGGAGTACCAAGTCTGTTGCCACTTCGTTGCTATAAGTTCAGGGAGTGTGAGAGCATTAAAAAGTCTGGAAGAGTAAACCGTATCCGCCAAGAGTTGGGCCCCTTCCCGCCGAAGCATCGCGTCCATACCTTTTGCAAAAGACGCTTCCCTGCCCGTTGCGCCGACCCCACCGCCCACACGGGAGGCAGTACCGGTGACCTTTTTATAATCTGCGCCCGGGATGTACACCATTTTCCTATCGAGTCCGGCCAGAGCATCCGGAGTCACTACGCTTGTAAGAAACGACGCCGCTCCGACACCCTTAAACTCAATCGTCGCGGCCACTTTGAGGCGAACTTTGCCTTGTCCGGCCAGACGTTTGAGGATCATTCCCGCATTATTTCGTGTCACTTTTTCACCAGCAAGTTCACTGATCTCATCGAATGTCGAGAGAATTCGGATGCCGATTCCTTCTTCCACATAGGGCACGACCCAAGGACCCGGCAGGGCAAAAACACGGTTTCCCGTAACCAGCATTTTGACCCGTACAGGTTCTCCCGAAGCATTGAATACTTTTTTTAACCCGGCAAATTTCAGTTCTTGTTCCGATAAAACGCTCCCATTGGGATGGTAGATCCCATCTCCCGCGATCGGGATGTAGCGCTCGTCGAACCATAAGAGATTTGATTCGTGAGCATCTATCTTTTCGTATAATTCAGCCTCTATGACGCGGATCGGCATCATTTCAAAAGGATGCTGCTGCGCCAGGGGATGCTTCCATAGATAGGAAGAGACCATGTGACCGTTCAGAGGATTGATCCCAAGACCGTTTATGGGATTTTTTTCTAAAATATTCAAACGGCGATTAAAATCCGGCAAACTATCTGGGGTAAACCTCAAAAATCCCTCATCCAATAATCTCAAACCCTCGGGAGTGTGATCCTCCCGGATCTCGGAGCGAGGTCGTGTCAATAAGGCACCGGCTTTGACATCCATGGCAAAGGTCGCGTCCGGATGTCCTTGCAAGAAGGACGCGGACACTTCGGAACTCGCCGGCTCCTGTGTGGCTTTTTTGACTGCATCCGCTTTATTTTCTCCAAAAGCCAGGACCGCGATCTTCGCCGCCCTCCGGAAAGTTTCCGGGCCGATCGTGAGCGCCTGCAAAGGCATTTCCTTGATGCGCGAAAAATCACGCATGTTATCAATGATCGTCGGGACGGCCAGCTCAACGCGCCGCGTTCGCATGGCCGAAGGTTTTTCCTGTGACAGGACGACCTGGACCGGTCTTCCCAAGGACCGTTCCACCTGCGCTTTGATCTCAGCGAGCTGTTCTTTCCTTTCATTCGTGATCTCATCCACATAAAAGATCACCTTCTGCCCAAGCAATCCCCGGATCAGTCCGTCCAAGTCCCCGAGATCCTCCGGACCCCACGAATCCTTTTTCATCGAAGCCTTCAGAGTCCCCTGAAGTTCCTCGCGAAATTCATTGCTTGTGCGAATGTGGAAATGGTTCGCCAAAGCCATGGTGACGGCTTGATCAAAATCGACGTCTTGCTCAAGAAGGAATTCGTTGAAATCGGCGAATTTCTTCTCCCATTCGCGCACTTGATCTCCGGACAATTTTTTTCGTATAAGATCATTGCCGATAATAATGATCGGTTCATTAAAAGCGATGTGCCCGTCGCGGCCGATACCGCCGAAGCCAAGATCGATACGTCCCGGAAAAGAATTTTCATAGCGCCGGCATTCTGCTTCAAAATCTTCCGCATTCCCGTTCAGGAAATGAATGTTCGCGTCCTTAAAGCCAAATTTACGGAGATGCTTGAACAACTTGTCTTCCATGAACGCACGAAAACTATGGATGTCTTCGGCCCAAACAGGCCCCTTCGCCGTCGGGACAAATCTTTTCATCAAGGATCCGACCACGGTGCTGACCGCGGAAGACAAAAAGCCCGCCTGCTTAACCGCTATTGCCGGCACTAGCTTTTTCATCGCCGCACCGGGATAATATTCATCCATGTTGAATGTGTGAAGGCGGGAAAGATCGATCCGCTCGCTTGCGACGATCCTGATGAACGCATCGTACAATTCGATGGGCGTGCTCCCTGTCGGCAGAATGTATGTCGTATCCCTATCGTACCGATTATTGTCCAGAATCGTGTCGGCCATAAGACGGGCGTACTGCTCCACGGCCCGCCGTGTATCACCGTACTCTTCGATGAACAAACCCTGTGACGTTTTAAATGCCGCCACCCGGGCCTCGGAGCGGCGTTGGCTTGAGGATCTCCCCGGCACAATGTGGGATTTCACTGTACGCCCTCGGATCTTTTCCGCCATGGCTCTTGCCAGCACAGCACCGATTTCTTGCTGGAGTGCAACTCCGTGAAGGTCCCCCCATTTCAAGACCCGCACCAGTTCCTGGGAAGTCTGTTGGGAACTCTCCAGGTTCGGGAAGAAGGAGACCATCCCTTCAAGAACGCCTCTTGTCTCCGGCGACAGGCCTGAAAGAAGATCACTGCCCAGGATAAGATTAAACAGCCCGTCGGTCACGTTGCTGTCCGGAACATCCACGGCCGCAGCACCTTCGGCCCCCTTCGTGAAAATGTAAAAAGGAGTGGCGGAACTATAATCTCCTTCCACGCTAACGGAGAACAACCGGGAACCACTCTGCTTTTTATAATTTTTTTCAAGTAGGGCCACGGTATCTTCGGCATACATTCTTAAGGCATAAGGCTTGATGTAGATCTTTCCGCCATCTTTGAGTTTATCGATGGGACCCTTGTCCGCCAGGAACCTCGCCAGCGGCTCCGGATCGGAATGGAGCAGGACCAGGGCATCCAATGTCCTGTCCGGGACGGCCTTGAGAAGTTCCTGAAAATCTTTATTCAGAAGAACAAGGTTGGGCCGGAAAACAGCCTCCCGTTGGATCGTCAGATCGTTGCGGAAGAACCGTTCATGGTAATCGCGATATTCCACGCCGTAAGTGTCCGCCGCCACGACCGCGCGGTGCGGATCCCGCGTGATCTCCGCTTCAAACTTCCCATCACCCGGTCCGATGGAAAAAATAACTTCTTCGATCTCTCTTCGCGCTCTTTCCGCGGGATCCATCAGTAAAGCGAAACGTTCCATCATTTCCGTTTCTGGAACACCCGCGGATGATCGTGCTTCGGAGCGGGAAGCCGGGGCCACCAGAGGCAGACCGGGCCGGGTGGTGCCCAGGACCGCGTGAACACGCACGATCGTGTTTCCTTTTTTATAGGGGGTTTTTTTCGTTCTGTCGAAATGGATCCACGCCCCAAGGTTATCGTCATTGGGGTTGGAAGATTCCGCGATCCAACCCTGGGCCGAAAAATCGGACGGAGTGCTGTCCGGAAGCATTTGTATAAAAACGGTCGGCCGGTACCCCCACGAAGAAGGTTTTTCGTTAGTCAAATACACCAAGCCATGTTCGAGCGGCTGCGGTTGCGGGACAATGAACCTGTTTTTCCCGGCCGTCGGACTCCGGACCATGGCTTTATTTTCACCCTGATAAATGGCAAAGTCCGCATCATGCGCCGTGCCGATATTCATGGAGCTGAACTGCAGAACTTTGAACCCTTCATGATTGGCAGCACGATCAGCATCAATCGAAAAGTTCCGCCTCGCCTTCAACGTAAACGATACCTCCGCCTCAACGCTCTCCTTGAGAGGTTTCCTGAAGATCATTTTAAAATCCTTGGACTGAAAAGCCTCTTTTTTATCTTCCATGACACCGCTCAAGACGACCGTGCCGTCCTTCCCGGACTTGAACTTCGCCTGGGTAATCCTGGGATTGTGAGAATAAACGCCCTCGCTCCAATACCCCGGCAGCACAAAGCTGGTCCCCCAATCCACACGCTCCTCGTTCGGCCCGCGATAATTTGCCGGAAGAACACCGCGGAGATAACCGTTCCCTTTCACGCTGAATATCTGATCACCTTTATAGACGATCTTGATCTCCGTGAAAGTCCCGTGGGGCGTTCGGATCGGCCTGGCCCCCGGACCGCTATCCGTCGCACCAATGATCTTCCAATCCCTCGCCGCAAAGATCGTTCTTTCGGAACTCTGCGCTAGTACAACTGATGGCAAGCCTGCGACTGAGGCGAAGGCGAAAGATTTCAGACAAAGCCCCAGAAAATATCTCCGGGAGGAACCTTGTAAACGGTTGTCGCGGGCCTCCGAACGAGTTTTTCGCATCTCGGAGCGTCCGGATATTTGGGAGAGTTGAAAGACCTCCTCCAAAATACGGTCGATATCCTGCTCACCCCGGTAGACCCCCTTGATCTCTGCCGTTCTCTTTTTTGCTCCTTTTTTCAAGCCATACTCGGCCATCTCCAAGCTCCGTGAGGTAGTAATGTCCCGTTGAATGGCAAATAATCGCGGCAGAACGGAACGGTTTATAAAATTATTTTGGATCATATTTTTATCCCCGGATGAGACAATATCTTGAGGGCGATTTGCATCGGGAGGATGGTTATGTAACGCAACCGCATTTTGCAAGGTCATCCAGGGAAAACCTCCTACCGTCCCTCCGTCTCCGCACATGACGAAATACCGCTGTTTTCCTGCCCAGAAAGATGTGGTGAGGGTCACTTCAAATTCAAAGTCCGGCAGGGATTTGATCAGTTGAAGGAACTGTTCCCGCCCTAAACGTTCCGCCTCGATCACGGCAACCTTTCCGGGGCGTGCCTCTAACGCCCATTTCCGGAACTTCCTGAGGTCGGCAAGCCTCGCCTTGCCTCTGCAATATTGATCCAAGACATGTTGCTCTTCGTCCGGATGTCCGGCGAGGATCAGTGCTATAAGAGACAGAATGTCGCCATTGGATCCGACGAGATCTCGAGCCCGTTCCCGGTCCAATTGGATGAGCGCCGGCACGAATTCGGTCCACCGTAATATTCTTACAAGTTGACGGGAAACGGGATCATTGCCTCGGATGTCGGCAAGCACGCTTTTCAGGGCGGCCCCTTTTTGTCCCAGGTAGACCAGAACATGGTCGAGCCTTTTCTGATTTTCCCAGTCGCCCTCTTTTTTTCGGACCCGAAGCAGCTGCGGCAAATATTTCAGAAGGTTTTGTTTTATCTCATCATCATTTTTTTCTGCCAACGCTTCCAGACTTTCGGTCGCCCACGACCTAACGGCACGAACCGGGTGCTGCGCTCCCGGCACCAAAAGCTCAGGATCTTCGATCGAACCGAATAATTCAGTTGCATGGCTGATAAAAACACGAAGCATCCACTCCTCTTCTTTTTTCACATTTCCAAGCACATAGCGAAGCAGAAGTTCCTGTTCGGAAAGGGTCAACGGGGACAGGACTTCGATCTTTTCCTGGGGATCTCTTAGGGCCCGAAGCTCTTCTTGGATCTTTTCAATCAACCTCTCCGCATCCGTCGCACGCACTTCAGAGCGTGGTACCGAAAGAGGCCATCTGATTTCTGCTCCCGGCACAAGAACGCTGGCGAGGACCGGTTCGGCGGTGGTAATGGATTTGAGGAGTTGGGCGATGCCGGATTCGCTAAGTTTGCCTGCGGCCTGAAGTTTCTTAAGGCCATTCCCGAAATGCTCGATGTTGGCGAGCCATTTTTCTTTTAAGTTCGGAGTCTGGAGTCCGGAGTCCGGAGAAAGCTCGTCGATGAAGCGGGTGTAGCCGGACGCTTCGGCGATCCGTCCCTGCTCCGCCAGGTCGCGGATGATCTGGTCGCGCCATTGCTTGCGCACGGAACTCGGAACTCGGGACTCGAGGTTCGTTAAGCCATTCGTATGCAAAAGCTTGTCCCTGGTAGCACGGACAAAAGCATCGTAGAGATTCACTTTGCCGTTTTTGACCTCGAAGTAGTTCTTCCAGGAAACGTCGCCCTCCATGTGCTCGCGATAAAGCGATTGTTCGGGAAGACGATCGATCTGGGGCACCACAAGAATGTACGAGATCCCCTTCTCTTTGAATGTCTGTGTCAGCCCTCCGGTGTGGAAGCCCCCAGCTACAAGGATCGCTGTGTTTGCAGTGCGGGGCTCGTTTTTTTTCATTAGATCATTCAAATTTTTATAAAAAACTTCGTCGCGCTGCTCGGCAATGCGATAGAAACGAAGGTGGGGCTCGAGTTTTGTCCGCAATTCAGGATCAGGGGTCCATGGCTTCACCATGGTCTTCTTCAGGATCGTCCAATCCTCAAAACTGAGTTCCAGCTTGGCGAGGCGTCCCAGAAGCGCCAGTTCTTGGGTTCGGACATTCAATTGCCGGATCGAGTCCCGGGTTGCGAGCTCCGAGTCTCCGATCATTTTTTCCGTTACCGCTTTCGTATAACGCTCGAAGTCTTCAAACAGGCGCGTGCCTTCGATGTCCCGCAATTTCTTTTGATCTTCCACCAGGGAGGCGAGCTCACGGGAGACTTTGATCTTCACATTCTGTTGCTTCGCGAGGTCCTTCAGGAATAAGGCAAAGGCCTGCGGTGTCAACTGTGATGTCTGGTATTCCTGCCGCTTTCCGTAGAATGCTTGGAGTTCATGTTCAAGCTCCGGCGAGGCAGATCGACTCTTGAGAACCGACTCCATTTGTTCCGCGATCTTTTTGACTTCGATCGAAAGACTCTGTTCTGTTGTTTCTTGTCTCTTGTCTCTTGCTTCTTGCTTTTGGTTGATCTGAATTTCTCCAAGCAATACCGCGAGTTCCGAACCTTCGGGAGGCAGCAGGTATTGACTTAGCCCGCTCAGGACTTGCGCAAGGTCGGTCTTATTTTCGCCGAACTGCGCAAGAAGACGGTCGACCTTAAGAAGATCTCCGGGGTAAATCGCCTCTTTTTCCCGTTCTAGGTCGATGATCCGTTGCTGGAGCAATGCCGTGACTTCACCTTCTGTTTTCATGGCTTCTAAGAAGTTGGCGATCCCTTTTTCGTAAAGTTCCCAATCTTCGATGCCTTGAAAGATCGTTGTGTTTCCGCCAGAGGCGGATCCGCCTCCGGCGGAGAACAAAGCGGCCGCTGTCCCGCCGGTAAGCTCGCCTTTTTCGGAATAATCATCGAACGTCTTACGGAGCAGTCCCTGATCCGGAAAACTCCGGAAGATCTGCGGGTCCAGCCTTTCCGAAGCTCCTTCAAGTCCGACGAGAGTGACCCCGTACTCTTTTTGAAAAAGATCAATAGCAGACTGGATACTGCGTTGGGCATCAGGAACGGAGTGGGCGTCCTGGATCAAGATCACTGTTTTGTCGCTTGCCCCACGGTAGATTTCCCGGATCTTTCCAATCTCAGCGGGGAGCGAGATATCCATCAAATCCTTAAACGGTGTGACAGGATCCGGACGGACAGAAGACACCGTATTCGCATAGGCAGAAGGCATCGTCCATGTCACACTCGTGAGTGTGAACATAAAGACCACCCCCCAAACGATGGCTCGCAAAGCGGCGCCGTAGTTTTTCTTACTTTTTATGGTCATAAGATATGTGACTTTTTATACTCCAAAAGTTAGGCTCCAATCCCCTATTCTTGTCTCTACAGAAACTTTGCCATAGGAACTAAGATATTTCAAGAGCCTTAAAGTATTTATTTGGATGTCTTTGACTATATTTTGCTATAAAAAGATAGTTTTGCTATTTATTGCTAATATCAATAATGCAAACGAAGTGGCTTTTTGATTTTCAAAGAGAGCCATCTCGCCCGTTCTTTTACAGTCCCGAAGACCGGGTATCGGGATTAAAAACAAAAAAGCCATCGCCGTTTCCAACGATGGCTTTTTTGTCTTGAGCGTTGCCGAGCGGTACGTTACGCTGAGGCCCCCATGGCTTTCTGAGCCGCGATAAAACTCGTTAGATTGGCCATTAACTCGCCTAACCGGCCTTCCCTGTCCAACATCGCAATAGCAATGAACGGAATCATACCTTCCAAGGAACCCAGGAGCTTGTCCGCCGCCAAAAGCGCCGAGGCGGTTTGCTTGAGCGGACTCGTTGCATCCCCGATCACGCTCAAAAGATACTTGCGACCGCCGATCTTGGCCTGCACCGCAGGATCTTCCTGGTCCATAACGAGCGCTACCGCTGTACCGCGAGGAGCGGCATCATTATAGAACGCCGTGAATTGAACGTTAAAGTCGGATGCGTTCGAAACCGCATTCACCTTGAAATTTTTTCCGAGGACATCGCCAGCACCCACGGCAAGAGCCTTCTCGAAGGCTTTGACATCATCGACATGCGCGATCAGCGCCAGTGTCACCTGGGCTCTCGGGTTATAGCGTGCAAAAGCTACCAATGGCAGGACACTCGCCACATCCGGAACTCCGTGGCGTAAATCAACCAAGAGTCTTTCCTTGGAAGCCCTCGCGGAATGGGACAAGATCGTTTTGAAAATGGTCCACTTGCTGAACGCCGCAGGAATGGCCGGCACTGTGCTGAAATGTTCAGGAAAAAGTTTTTGAGCGATCCCGGTAGCGACCCCCGCAGCAAACACCTTCGCTGCGGTCGCGATTGAAAGGATACGCGCGGTCACTTTCTCGGCCGTGATCAACGCGGCTTCAAGCGTCGGATTCCGCTCAAGAGAGATTTGTCCTATCGAAATGTTCAAGTCCCCGATGACCGCTTCCCGCACTTCCGAGCGGGAGGCTTCCCCTTGATCTTGTGGGATTGCGGGTGTAGCCGGAGTTTCGGATTGCACAACAGGAGTCGTGGGACTCACTTTTGCCGGTTTTTGACGCTCAAGCACCCGTTGGACTGCAAAAGCGGTGGAAGCGGTCAATCCTGCTGTTGCAATTTCTTTTACCCCTTGCAAAAGCGGTAGGATCATTTTTGCCAAGACCTTCCCCAGTTCCACGCCCCACTGATCGAAACTGAAAATATTGAGGATGAACCCCTCCGCGGCAACCTGATGCTCATACATGGCGATCAATTTTCCGAGCATATAGGGAGTCAACTCATCGATCAAGATCAAATTAGTGGGTTTGCTCCCCTCAAAGGTCTTGTGTCTTGCCAACCATAGGAAATCTTCCTCCGTCCAATTTTCATATTTCTTTGGATTTTTTGCCTGGTCCGCTTTGAGTTCCGCTAAAACTTGAGTCGTGGACTTCCCGACCGCAAGGGCTTCCGTCTGACCCAAAAGGTTTGACAGGAGCACTTGATGATGCCCCGGCACCGTATGCGAAGGATTGATGAAACCGATGAAGTCCTCTGGTATCACATCCCCCTGATGCGGTTGCTGTTGGTAAGCATGTTGACCGTTTGTCATGGCTTCCCCAAAAACCGAAGAGCTCGTGCTATACGTCACACGTTTGCCATTACGGTCAATGCTTTTGCCGTTCGACTCCATGAACAATTGCTGAAGATAGGCCCCCAGACGGCTTAAAAGCTGGGAGTACGGCGCCACAATAAAAACCGTCATCTTCAGAAAAATACGGTTCCAGATATCCAGAAGGGCCTTCAGTACCGGGATGTTTTTGGCGAACGGTGCCGTCCGGAAATGCACATCCATCTCATGGGCGCCGGCGAGCATTTGGAAGAAATTCTCCGGCCCGATTGCGAGCATGATCGGAAGACCGATCGCCGACCACATGGAGTAACGACCGCCGACCCAATCCCAAAATTCAAACATATTCGCCGTATCGATCCCGAATGCTTTGACCAATTCTTCCGCTGTTGAGACCGCCATAAAATGACTCGCGACCGCCCTCTCGTCGCCTTGGTAATGTTTCAGGAGCCAATTTTTGGTCGTAACGGCGTTCATAATGGTTTCTTGTGTCGTATAGGTCTTGGACAACACAAGAACAAGCGTTTCTTCGGGATCAAGTTCCTGCGGCACGCCCGGCATTTGCCCCGTAACCTTGCTTGCGACATCCGCGCCATCAACGTTAGCAACGAAATAGAATTTCATACCTGTCACCCGGGATGCCTCCAAGGCCAAAACTGCCATCTCAGGCCCAAGATAAGAACCGCCGATCCCTTCGACTACAACATTTTTAAATTGCTTGCCGGTATATCCTTTCCGTGCTCCGGAATGGATTTCACGGACGAATTGGGCCATTTTATTGAGAACTTTCAGCACGTCCGGCATCACGTCTTTGCCGTTGACGATCATCGGCCCTGCAGAGATCCATTCTCCGGTCGCTTCATCTTTCTTGATATTACGCAAAGCTGAATGAAAAACCGGCCGTTTTTCCGTTTCGTTGATCGGAGCTCCGGCGAACATGAGATCGATCGACTTCCGAAGTCCCGTTTTCCCGGCAAGCTTGACCAAGAGATTAAGGACCTGCTTTGTGATAAGGTTCTTGGACCCGTCAAAATAAAAGTCCCCGAGATCCACGGAGAAGTTCTCACGTCGTGTAGGATCTTTCTCGTACGCTTTCGCGATGTTCATTCTTTTCACGAACGGAGCAAAAATCTTGAGCGTCATCCATTCCCACGATCTTGACGGATTGACGCGCGGCAATATGCCCTCGCGGACCTCAGAGCGGGTTTGACCGGACCGGAGTTCCTTCACTTGGGCCTCAAGCTTTTGGATTTGCTGTTCGAAACTGGCCAGACTGGCCTTCGCCTGCTCGCGTTGCGATGTTCCGCCTGGCAACAATTCCGGCTGGTCCGTATAGGCAGACACTATCAAGTTCCCCATTGCCTCTTGCAATATCCGGATCTGGGCCAAGAGCCCTGGGATCCGTGCATCGGTTCTCGCTTCGGAGCGCGCAGACTGAAGTTTTTTGAGCGTTCCCTGGAGCCGTTTAACGCGGCTCGGAATATCCACCAACAACCGGGTCTTTGCTTGAGGGTCCACATCTGCCACTGGTTCCAGTTTTTGGGCCGCCGCCTCCAAACGCGCGATCTTGCGTTCCAGGCTGATGATCTTCGGATTTTTTTCCCTTGCTTCCGAGCGACGTTCTCTTGCTTGACGATTGCCATCAAGGATCTGTTGCGCCTCACCGGCCTTTCGATCGAGCCACGCCTGAGCATGTTTCAGAATAGATTTCGAACGCGCCAGTGTTTCCGCCTTATCTTGTCCATTTCTCCAGCCCAAATAGAATCCAGGCAAAGCACCGTTAGAGACATCGGTTTTGTGATAAACCCATGCACGAACGTCCGCGTTTGCAAACTGCTTCTGGAGATAGGATTCCAAATCCAACCACAAGAGATAGCTCTGGCCAAAACTTCTCCAATTTCCATCAAAAAGGTCTGAAAGACGTTTTAGCCGGATCATTTGAAACCCCTCGACCGGCTGGTTTTGCCTCCATCTGGAATCTTTCACGTTTTTCACTTGCAAATCTTCTTTCAAGGCGTGAATCACGGCCAAGACAGAACGCGGCCTGACCTGCTCGCCTCCGTAAATCGACATTGTCTCAGCTCTCACCTCGGAACGCTTTTCCACTTGAAGCGTTATCGATTCGAAAGGCTTACCTTCAGTAAGCGTGACCTGCAGGTCCGTACCGGACACATTGTGAGGAACATTCTTGGTCAACCAGGTTCTCGGAAGCTCGGTGACCTTTTCTCCGGAAAATCTCACTTCAAATCCATTATCCTTACTAAAAGAACCCGTTGCCTCGATGGTCAGGCCCTGGACCGTCGTCCGGACGTTGCGGAAGACTCCCTTTCTCGCCGGCATGTCAAGCTTCACGACACGGACTCTCCCCGTCAGCCTGTCTAAAACCCATAAAACTCCTCTTCCCAAAAGAAACTTCTCCAAAATGGTACGCAGGATGTTTCCCAGCCCGGGACGGGAAAGACCGAAGTACTTCCTCACGGACGGAGGAAGATCCTTATCGGCAACGATGTAGCCCACAAAATGGGATTGGTCCTGGGAGGCTAAATTGATTTTAAGATTGACGGGTTGCACTTGCTCTTCGTGAGCTGCCGGCTGCCTTTCCTGGCGGACATAGATCTTCCCGTTATCAAAATCAATGTGCGTGACCCCGGAAAACGGATACGACCTGTTTACCCTTGCGGAATATATTTCGAGATCCCCCGGGATACCTTGGTGCATCCGGAAGACAATGGAGGGGAGGGATCTTATCCCCAGTTGATCGAGTCGCTGCCCGATCGCTTTGCTGCTCATGAATTTCGTTGCCACTGATGCCGCAATCGTTCCTTCCGTGAAAAGGCTGCTACGGACCTCGGAACGGGCGACCATGGCCGTATTGGCAGCATTCGCCATCGAAACGGCCTCTTGAAGCAACGTGTGGGGCGGCGCAACGATGATCTCTACTTGACTTTGACGGACAAATTCCTCGCCCGCTAATCCCGTGATGAATGGATCGAGGTTGTCCCTTTTTGCCGACGGCTCCGCCTTCCAATTGGCCGCGAGGACGAGTGTCCTTCCGTTCCCTTTGTCCCCTGTTGCGCTTATGATCCGGCCCATCTTGGAAAAACTTTCCAATTTCAGGCTCGCGCCCCCGACCAGGAATCCGTCGATATCGGGCTGGATCGAAAGACCGCCAACATTGTCCGGCTTCGCCGAACCGCCGTAGAGGATCCTCATATGCGCCGCGAGTTCCGGAGAGTAGGTCCTTGCAAGCCAATTCCGGATCGCTTGATGCACCTCCTGAGCCTCTGCCGGCGTAGCATTCAAACCGGTGTTGATGGCCCAGATCGGCTCATAAGCGATCATGCTCACCGCCTTTGCGACATCTTCTTGGCTCATGCCATGGAGCGCCTCTCCGAGCTGACGAAGAACAAACAAAATGTGATTTCCGGCGTCTCTTACGCTCCGGGGTTCGCCCACGCAAAGCAATTGCACCGGAGCTGCACCCTTGGCTGCCCATTGCAACTTTTCATTGATGACTTCGTCGGTATCCCCGAATTGTTCGTACGTCCTCAGAAGTTGCCCGAATGCGGGCGAACTTTTGTCGGTACCGTACACTTCCACCATCCGGTGCCGTCGCTCGCTGTGACCGGTCAGTGATGCTGTGACACCGACCTCTTGAAGATGCTCATAATTGACCGAACCTGTCGCTGCGCCCGTTTTAAGTGAAAAATGCTGGGCAAATATCTTGATCGGCCTCGCTTCCGCCCGCGCTTCCGAGCGGGCGGGTTGGATCGCTGTAGCGAGGGCTTGCGGCATAGCCGGAAGCGGGGCCACATGGCCGAGCGCATACTGCTGAAAATAACGGCGACTGTCCTTTGCACCCAAAAGGCCGTACACCTTGACCTGCCAGTCATTCAAACGCTCGATCACTTCCTTTTCCGTGGCCTCCGGCATCCTTGTCAGATAAGGAAGCAACGGCGCGCAAAGGTACTTCACGAGATCTTTCAACTTGCTGCGGGCCTCTCCGGGGACATCATTACTGTCCGAAACCATCATCAGAAGAACCCTGCGACGATCTTCGGTTTTGTTGACATCAAGACCGCGTTCGGCATTTACTACTTGAATAAAACGATCCCACTTCGGAGGCAGCATTGCGCCGGTCTTCTTATCTTTCTCCGGCTGTCCGAACTTTACAGTATTGCTTTGGATCCCTACCGCATACGCTAAAAGATCTTTCGGCTCGATCTTCAATGCCGCAGCATAATCCTTCAATACCGGGGTCAGGCTCTCCTCGACCGGCTTCATGAACAGCACCAAGAGATCCCACATCACATCCGCCATGGCCGGGTCTTTCTGCGCCACGGCCTCAAGAACGATGTTCTGGAGCTGTGTCGCAAGGTGCACTTCCCCCACCCGGTGTTTCTGCAGGATCGGAAATTGATCGTCCGTCAGTTTCGAGGCGCCGTGCTGCACACCCTGGACTTTCAGAAGTTTCTCGTGGATGCGGAAGACGATCGTGTTCACGCGCCGGCCCGCCACCCCATGGGCCGTCCCAGTCTGATAACTGATCTTGTCCAAACCCGCGATATCCACCCCGTACTTCGCCTTAAATGCAGCATTCCGGACCGCAAGCCCTTCCTTAACGCCCGCAATGAACGCAAGCGTCCCTTCCACTTCACTCGGCTTATCGGCCAACACCTCATCATCAATATGACGTTCCTCACCGCCGATCAAGGTGACCGTCCCGCGTGCCATCAGTCCCTTGCTCTTGAGCTCTTCATCATGCGCGCGGATCTTCACGATCTGATCCACCGTCGCGGCGATCGTATGCTTATGGATTTCGCGGTACCGTTCGATGCGGCCCTGGTCCACCCAGTTCCAAAGTTCCGGCTCCGGCATGTCATCGATCCAATGACCGATCGATTCAAGCGTTTCCCCGGCTTCCAAACGCTTCCGGACCTCATTCATGAGCTTGGACAGACCTGTCGGGTTGTCCGGCGTGACGGATTCCGCGTACAGTTTGGACAATAAAATAGTATCCACGGCCGTGGATGGATCAAGATCGATATGATAACCGCGGGCCGTGATCATATCGCGGATCTCAGCCTCGAATTTATCAAACGCTTTCTTGCGCTTGGCAAGGTCCACGTACGGTTCGCGTTCATCCAAGGTCATCGCTTTAAACTTCTTCGCGAACGTTTCCGGATCTTCGCCGGCAGGGATCTTCGTCTTATCCAAGCCGAAAATGTCATCCAGCTTCAGCTGACGGTGGTCCGCCTGGGCGATGATCGGAACTTTCGAGCCCACGAACGCGTGCGCAATTTGCGCGGCCGCAAGGAACATCTCATTCGTTTTAAGGCCGGAATAACCTTTTTCACTCGCGGCGAGTTCCGCGATCCCGCCGGCGTTCAGCCGGTCCAGCGACTCAAAGAAAGAGATCAGTTGGATGATGCCGCCCGCGCGCATGTTGGTGGCGGGGATCACCCACACCTTATCTAGATTTGCTTTCTCACGATAAAGCGAAGCCGCGGACATCATTTCGACACCCCGGGCATTGGTGATGGCGCTCGCGATCCAATAAGCGGCATGATTGACATCCGCATTGGGATTGTCTGTCAGTTCACGCGTTAGATCAAAAAGACGGCGATTCCCTTTCAACCCCTGCAAGATCTCAACGCCGTTTTCGTTCACACGAACAATATCCGAAAAATTCTGCAGCAGCTCACTCACCGACCCCGACAACGCCGGCATTTCCTGCATCTTCACCATCCGCACTTCGGAGCGGGCAATGGCTTCCTTCACGCTGACGAGCGAAGCGACCGGAATACCGCCTTCCTCCAAGAATTGAGGGGCGATCCCCTGCATGCTTCCAAGATAGACCTTTCTTTGAGAGACCATCGCGATGATCCCCGTAACGGTCTGGGTCTCCGGTTGTCCAAACGGCCTCCATTCCAATACCACGGGGACCGCAGAGTTTCTGTAGGCCTCAAGGGAGGTTTCATGGAACGAATCCCTCAGAAGCGCATAATAGTCCGTCCAAAAAACAAGATTGGTCGTGATGTTGGTCTGGGCCCCGAAGAGCTGCTCGTGTCCCCGCAAAGCCAGCACGGTCCCGGTAGCGTTATCGATCGTAGAAAACACAGAGACGCTCTTTCCTGCCGGCAATACGACACCGTTCGCAGACACACGGATCCCGTGGGATTCCAACTCACTTTGGTGCGCCTTGAGATATTCCTGATCGATCAGTCCTGCCAGGTATTTTTGGATCGCGGTCACCTGCTCTGCGGCGGTCCTTGCTTCCGAACGGTGAAAAGACACTTGAACGCCGGTCCCATTGGGCTGCATTTGGGCTGTCGCCGAGATCCTGATCGGCCGGAGGATCCCATTCGTCCCGTTGTTCCGGCGAAGGACCATCTGAAAGGC
Organism: Candidatus Omnitrophota bacterium; assembly: GCA_043821445.1. Lineage (GTDB taxonomy): Bacteria > Omnitrophota > Omnitrophia > Omnitrophales > Aquincolibacteriaceae > Aquincolibacterium. Next base: position 56,410 of record JBDRCT010000021.1, read on the forward strand.
ACTGAGTTGTTCGGACTGTAACCCCAAATGGAAGAATACGCGATCCTCATGGTTGCGTCTCTTCAAAAGAAAACCCACAAGCTGCCAAGGTTTGTCCGGAAATTTGGCCACGACGGCGGACGGAACCTCAAGATCCTGGGGCAGCTGATGTTCGTGGATCGTTTCAGAGAGAACTTCCTTCAGAGCAAATCTCTGGACCGCATCGGGGATCGAAACGACACCCCACTCCAAATGTGACGCCGAGACGCGCACCGTGGGACGTCCCGGGAACTGTTGCAACGAGCTTTCTTGGTCACCCGTTTGTTCTTTTTTCTCGTTCAAACGCTCGAGCTCCTCCATGGCAAGGTCCAGGTTCAGACTAACATTCCGAATTTCTGAACGGTATGCGGCAAATTCGATCGATCCTGTCCACGTAAAGGATTCTTGAGTCGTCGTTCCACGATCAGCACCGAAAGCTGGATATTTTCGGGCAGAAGCTGGGGTCCGTGTGGTCATTTGCCAATCGATCGCAACCTCTTCCCCCTGAGAAACGAACTGGATACCCGGATCCTCACCTTGTTCGAGCGCCATTTCAATAAAAGTGAGTTTGTCTTCGGGAACCGAACGCCAATCGACACGGATGGAGGGCCCTTTGCTGAGATAAGTGCCCCCTTGGCTTCCTACGGTCGTCGGTAGAACCCCGACGTTTTCCTGGGCATACTGTATGAGCAATTCATTGATCCTTTTCACCGCCTGAGGGAAACGGCCAAGTTTTTGGTGGGTCTGCCATGCTCTGAAAGCCACAAAACCCGTAACCGAAAGAGCGATTCCGCCTGCGACTGCCGGTAACCACGACCGCGTCTCTGAACGACCTGCCTTGGCATTCCTGACCTTCTGGGAAGGATGAGGACGTTTTGTGTTGGGTCCGTGAAGCGCCGTAATTTTTTTATGATCTTTGGTCCTTTGCACATTTTTCGTTGCCGCTTTTGCCCTCTCTCTCGCAACTTGCTCCTTCTGATTCGCTTGTTGGCGCTGGCTATCCGTATTACGAATTTCCGAACGGACAATTCCTTGTCGAGCGTTGCTAAAAACTACATTAAATCGAAAATCATGTGCCGCTCGTAAACCGACTAAATAGGCTTCTATCCCCGACGCACCTTGTCCTTCAAAGGAAAGAACCATGGGGGGATATCCCGGCTTCATCACTTCCCACCGAAACGTTCTTAACGTCTTTAAACCGATGCTGGGAAATATTTTCCGGTCCAAAACTTGCGGTTGTGCGTCATGAGCCTGTTGGAAGGTTTCGACTATAGTTTGATCTTCCCGCACCGTTAACTTTACCATTTTAATTTGATTTGCTTCAACCCCAGGCAACGGTACCGGCAATCCATATCTACGCTGCTCAAGGATTAACTCTTGGCCGGAATTGGAAATCTTTATCCGTTCGCGAATGCCATCATCAAAACCCACATTGGGACCAAAAACGAGTTGCTTTTCCGAATTTTCAACTTGGAATAGGGCCCTCAAAAAACCAACGAGTTTTTCCGCCCCATCTTGCTGGCTAAAGTCAAACGTGATAGCGCCGCCGCGCATCTCCGAGCGTTTCCGAGCATCGGACGAAGACAACAACCCAATTTGCGCATCTAAGATACCCTCCACAACCGCGTCCGGGGCCATCGCCCCCATAGTAAACATCCCTTTTGCTCCGCGAAGCGCCGCCGCTTGAACCGTGCGAACAGTAGAATGAAATTTCGCTATCTCCGCGCGAAGGGCTTTCATAGCCTCCGGATTAGCAATTGCGGTTTCATTGACGCGGTCAAGAACAGCCTGAAGTGCCCCTAATTGCTTTCGGCCCTCTTCTTCGGTTATGGTCGGATCGCTTATGAGGAGCCCACCCACTCTTATCTTCCACGGTTCGGTTATTGCTTGACGTGCTTCCGAACGGCCAGCGACCTGCAAAGAACTGAGAATGTCAATTGCTTGCTGAAGATCAGGAGGAAGGTGATCTGTTCTGACCTTTGTTGCAAGAAATGCACTGACGCTTCGAATTGTAGGAATAGCTTTATCGAATTCTGCCAGCCGGATTTGTTCTATGGCATACGAGAGCGATCGACTGTAAGAGCTTGAAACGGAATCCACATCCCAGATCAAATCGCGCACTCTGTCTACTAATTCTATAGCCTTGTCTATTTTTGCCCCCGCACTTTTTCCCAGCCTTTCGAAACGGCGAAGTACCGCTTCACCCAATTGATTCATTTCTGCCGCTGAATTTCCAGAATAGAACTCTCGAAAAAAAGCCTGCAAGGCCTCTAAGGCTTCAGGACGTGACATAACCCCTTTTTCCAGATCGATCAGAACCTTTTCGGGTTGCACCGTTCGCGCCTCTGAACGACTGGCCTTCGCATTCCTGTCCTTCTGTGACGGCTGATGGGCTTTGGTGTTGGGTCCGTGAAGTGCCGGAATGATCGCATGATCCCTGGTTTTTGGCACATTCTTCGTTATCGCCTCCGCCCTCCTGATCCGGGCCTGTTCTCGCTCAAACGTTTTTTTACGCTGACTATCCGTATCACGAACTTCCGAACGGCCGTTTCGGGTTCCGCTGTTTGCATTATCGAGCCGGCTATCAATCGGAGCAATTGAAGACCGATTCCCGTCAATAATATGCCCAGATCTGTCCCGTTGCGGAGTCACTTTGTTCCCTCTTCTGTCAACAAGTTCTCCGTTTCTCCCCACGCTAACAGTTGTTCGATATCCCCTATCATTCGTAATCTCAAAACTCCGTGCCTCCGAACGGCCCGCCTTGGCATTCCTTACCTTCTGTGACGAATGAGACTGTTTTGTGTTGGGTCCATGAGTCGCCGGGATGATCGTATGATCTTTGGGCCTTAGTACATTTCTCGTCGCCGCCATTGCGCTTTCGCGTCTGCGCTGTTGTTCCAAGGCGGCTTCGCGATCGACTGGGCCTCTAGTGGGAGCAGAAGGGACTACATTAAGTTTCTTAAGAGCGGAACCAGAGAACGCCAAAGAAAGAGCATCACGAATCATGGCCGGTTGTGTCAAAATTAAACCGGTAATAACATCACCAACTTTGGCCAGAAAATTGCGAACTTCCGACCGCGAAAAAACGGTTTCCATCGCGGTGGGATCCGAACCAAGGACGGCGCTCATCTGCGAAGTTTCGAATTCACGGGCACCAAGAATGGAACGCAAATAAACTTCATGGTCGCGCTTGGTGACTTCGGTGATGCGCGGCGTGATCTGAAGATAAGAACAGTTTTTGGCGGCAGCGAGTTTTTTCAGACCATCGGTGTGGAACCCTCCGGTAACGATCACGGCGCGGTTTTCTTTTAGTTCACCCATTTTTTGGAGAGCGTTGGTAAACATGTGCTTTTCACGGACAACTGCAGTGGAGTAGAAATTCATGGCCTGCTTAAAAACACCTTGGATTTTCGGCTCAACGCTCAAAGCGCAAAGCGCAACGTCCTTTTTTGGATTTTCTCGTTGTGCGTTGACCGTTGTACGTTGCGCGAGGTTCAATTCTTCATACTCACCTCTTGTTAACTCTAACTGGAAAAGTTTTCTAAGAAGACGCAGTTGACGGGCCTGGGCGAGATATGCTTTTTCATCCGGAATTTGGGCCAAGGTGTCCTGGATGCGCTCTTGTAACCGCAAGGTCTCTGTATGGAGCCCTTTGCCTTCCAGTTCCTGCATCAGGATGATGTGTTGGGCATAAAGCGTCCAGCTCGGCCATGATTTCATGGAAAAGTCTTTGGGGAGTTTTTCGAACGCAAGATCGAAAGCGCGGCGCAACGGGGAGTACTCGCCTGCGGCACGGGACTCGGGACTCGGGACTCGGGACTCGCGCAGAAGCACTTTAAAACTACTGACGACGTCTGCTGAGATCCCCCGTTTTTCTAGTACCTTGATGAAAGCTTCCGCTTCCTGGTGCGCCTTTTCATGATCGATCTTGGAACCGATCGCCTGCAAGCGTTCATAACGGACAAGAAAAGGATATTCGTTCTGATGGAAAGCATCGGCAAGGTCCAGCTTCAGGTGTTCTTTGCTCGCTTGGGCGAGGACTTTGAGCCATCCTTCAAAAGAAAGCGTCCCTGAATCCAGTGCCGTTTCCTGACGGACAAGTGCTAAGAGGTTCTTATTGAGTTTCGTTGTGAATCGACGTTCAAGGACGCTGCGGAGTTCGCGTAAAGAAGCCTGCGCGGCTTTATCTGCTTTTACCACCGCAATGAACGCTTCGCGGTCTTTTTTGTAGGAATCTAGGTTCTCGACCCCAAAGGCCTCGAACCCGCTCAACGCACTACGCTCAACGTTCAACGATCCTTTCTTTTCCGTTGCGCGTTGTCCGTTGCGCGTTGCGCTATTGTGATTAATCAGAAAATTCTCCGGGCCGGTGAGATATCCTTCCTGCATGAGCTTATCCGTGACCTTGCGGTTGAAGTCCGGATGATCGGGAAACATACGAAAGAGTTCAGGCTGGAGTTTGTTCGCTGCACCTTCAAGGAGCATGAGACGAACCTTGGAATTTTGCTCGATGTAACCGAGGAGTTTTTCGATGTTTTTCTCGGCCTCATAATTGCCGTGCGCGGACTGGATATGGATGAGGGCCGGAGCTGTGGGGTCGCCCACGATCGTGTCCGTCACCTGCCCGAATTCAGCGGGGATCTCGAGCGTCTTAAACGGGACAAGAGACACTTCGGCCTTTGGCATGCTTGCGTAACCCATGGGGTTGAGGTTCGTCACCACAAAAATGAAGACAATAAAACCCGACACCATTTTCAATAAACGAACATTCATGCTATGTTCCCCCTTTAGTAAATGGATTTTAAAACAGATTTTAAAATGAATTTTAAAAAGCTATCCAAAAGGTAGCATGGGTTCTTTAAAAAGCAAGGGTTGGCTATTAAAAATTTTCAATTTTTCCACGGTCATGCGCTTCACTCATGATTCGACATTGTTACCGGTAGACACTTTCGAACGGCTGGTATTTCAATTGTTATATAATGTTATAAAATGATATGCAGTGAGTAAAATTTTACATCAAAAGATTCATGGCTGGTTGGAAGCGTCTCACCGTTCGGACCTAAATAAAACCCTGCATTTTATGAACACCTAGTAAAACTCGTAGGGCGGGTGACGATCCCCCTCTATATATCCCGGAGAGGGTTGGGGTGATTTGAATTTGTATGTTGGCAGCACGTCAAGATGTCCCCTTTTGTTAGCACATGAAATGTCCCCTTTAGGGTGTTTAGACAAGACATAAGGTTTGTTCTTTCTTTGAGGTTTTGGAGATGTTATTGGGGGTGTAGAAGCCGAGGAGATGGGGT
>JBDRCT010000022.1:0-2228 GCA_043821445.1 Candidatus Omnitrophota bacterium
AATCGCCGTCGAGCGCTTCCTGGATCTTCATCAGAGAGACCGAGCTTCTGGTCCGGCTGTAAAAATCAAAGGCCTCATTGGAGAGGGTCCCGACAAACCACCCGATAGGAATGACGAGGATAAGCAGGATCAAAATACTCATGGACAGGGCTGCGGTCTGCTCCCTGCCCCGCATCAGTTTTTTTACACGGGAATAGACGGGATAGAAGGCGCTTGCGATCAAAAGGGCGAGAACGATGGCTGAGATATAGGCCCAGAAAAGCCTGAAGAGCAGGAGCAGCGTCCCAAGCAGGACAATCACGAAGATTTTGGATAGGTTGGTAATTGCCATTTTTCTTATTCGAGTCCCGATTTTGTCCACAATATAGAAAAGAGTTGCCATTTAGTCAAAATAAATCCAATGAAGTTCCGGTACCCGGGGTTCCGGACTCCGCCCATTCCCGGAATTAAGTGTTGATTATTCTCAAAAAAGGTTTATGTTTTTATCTTGTTTTAGGTGAAAAAACGGGATTGCCCGTGCTCTGCACGGGGATGAATGGCCGATGGGGGTTTGGGAGCCTGCGCCCCCAAGTCGAATTGGCTTCTTCACTGCAAAAAGTGACGCGGAGGGCGAAGTCCTCCTTAATCCCTTGAAAGGAAAAGCGATATGTCCTTGGTTTCCAAGATTAATGACTTTTTGACGAGGGCCTCTCGGCTGGCAAAGGGAGGCGGGGAGACCTCTCTGGTAAGGCAGCATGAGCTGGGTAAAATGAACGCCCGTGAAAGGCTTGATCTGCTTCTCGACGAGAATTCTTTCTTTGAGACCGATCTGTTCGTGGAGCACTCAGTCAAAGATTTCGGCATGAAAGGGAAAATGCTCGCAGGGGACGGAGTGGTGACGGGTTACGGCAAAATTGACGACAGAACGGTTGCCGTGTATGCGCAGGACTTTACGGTGGCCGGAGGATCTCTCGGAAAGGCCCACGCAGGAAAGATCGTCAAGATCATGGATTCTGCCGAGCAGATGCGGATACCTCTATTAGGGATCAATGATTCCGGGGGGGCCAGGATCCAGGAAGGGGTCGATTCGCTCCGCGGTTATGGGGACATTTTTTTCAGAAACACCAGGCTCAGCGGCGTCGTGCCGCAGATTTCCTTAATCCTCGGTCCCTGTGCGGGCGGCGCGGTCTACTCCCCCGCTCTGACGGATTTCGTATTCGTGGTCGACAAAATCTCAAACATGTTCATCACGGGTCCCCAGGTGATCAAATCGGTCCTGGGCGAAACGATCAGTGCGGAAGATCTCGGCGGGGCCAGAACGCAGGCCGCCATTACGGGTAATGCCCATTTTTTTGCCCGCACCGAACCCGAGGCCTTTGAGCAGATCCGGAAACTGCTCTCGTTTCTGCCCTCAAACTGCGATGAAAACCCTCCTTTGAAGGCTGCCGTAGAACCGCCTAATGAGCCCTTCGATGCCCTCGATATCGTCCCCGAAGACCGCAGAAAATCCTACTGTATCAAGAAAATAATCAAAGGACTGGTCGATAACTCCGATTTTCTTGAAGTCCAGGAGCATTACGCAAAAAACATCGTGATCGGATTCGGGCGTCTGGGTGGCAGGCCGGTTGGAATTATCGCGAACCAGCCGCGCTTCCTTGCGGGTGTGCTGGATGTCAACGCCTCGGACAAGGCCTCGAGATTTATCCGGTTTTGCGATGCCTTTAATCTCCCCCTCCTGACACTGGTGGACACTCCCGGCTACCTCCCCGGAATCGATCAGGAGCATTCGGGCGTGATCAGACACGGCGCCAAGCTTCTCTACGCCTACAGTGAGGCGACAGTGCCAAAACTCACCGTCGTGGTGAGGAAGGCCTACGGCGGCGCCTATGTCGCCATGTGCAGCAGGCATCTGGGGGCGAGCTTTGTTTTCGCATGGCCTATGGCGGAAATAGCCGTCATGGGCCCGGAAGGGGCGGCGAATATTATATTCAAGAAAGAAATCGCGGCCAGTGGTGATCCGGAAGCCACGAGAAAGAAGATGGTTAAACAATACGAAGACAAGTTTGCCAACCCCTATATCGCGGCGTCACGGGGTTATGTGGATCTCATCATTGAACCTCAAAAAACCCGGGAAGCGCTGATCAGGGCCCTTGAAGTGGCCAAAACCCGCAAGGTCGACGTTCCCAAGCGCCGTCACGGCAATATGCCGACGTGATTTTTTTGGGACGCGGATTTTCGCAGAGTTGCGC
>JBDRCT010000023.1:0-25828 GCA_043821445.1 Candidatus Omnitrophota bacterium
GAGTCTTTGAATTAAGCCGTTTTGTCCGTTACTATAACCATCATCGCCCCCATTTGGCTCTCGGAGGCCTTACTCCTATCCAAAGACGGGACGAATATCTACAAGCAAAACTGTTACCGATGTCTTGAAACTTCACACCTAGCTGATAGCTTCAAACTCCGGGTTAGGAGCAAGGAAAACACCATCTAGAAAATGTGCCCAATGCCGTATTTAAAGGGGGGAGTTTTGTTTGACGGCGGCGTGTTCTTTGCGGCTTTTTTATAATGGTTATCATTTTTAAAAATGAGATCCATAGGGATCTATCCCTAAGAGGAAAAATTTCGATCCAAAAGAATTCAGCAAAGGAGGTTTTCCCGTGAGCGCTCTTAAGAAAACGATATTCTTTGTTCTTGCCGGTTTTTTTATGCTTGCGCAAGGTCTTTATGCGGAAGAAGGTCTTTATGCTCAGGAGGGCCTTTATGTGGAAGACAATCCCGCGAGCAAGCTGGGGCGTGGGATTACCAATGTGGTTCTTTCGCCCGGGGAGTATGTTGTCCAAACCGCTAAATTGATGGAAACGCATGACCCGCTTACGGCGTATTTCGGCGGCGTCCTTCAGGGAACCTGTAAGATGGTCGAGCGCATCGGGGGCGGGATTTACGAGATAGTGACTTTTCCCGTGCCGATCCCCAAAAAATACCGGCCCTTGATGGATCCTCCGACGACAGCAGCAGCTTTGCAAGACAGCGGGTTGTTAAAAGCCAACTGAACCATTCGCAGGTTCCCACAGTTTTGCCAAAGGAGTGGCCCTGTTCATTTTTCCGGCGATTTTTTGTTGAACTCGAAGCGAAAGGTATTATAAAATCTTTTCCATTGGATCAAAGAGCCCGAGGGGGTATTTTCCCAAATCGGACTTAATTTAAAATCTCATTTGACGATATCGTATCTATGATCGACGTCCAGAATCTTACGATGAAGTACGGTAGTTTTGTGGCTTTAGACCGCATCTCCTTTCAGATGCAGGAAGGGGAGATCCTGGGTCTTCTGGGGCCCAACGGCGCGGGAAAGACCACCGCGATGAGGATCTTGACGACCTACCTTTGCCCTTCCTCCGGGACCGCCAAGATCAGCGGCATGGATATTCTCGAAAATCCCATCGAAGTCCGGAAACAGATCGGTTATTTGCCGGAGACCGCGCCGCTTTATTCTGATATGCAGGTGGATGAATACATCGCCTTTGTCGGGAATGCGCGAAAGATGAAAGGCAAGTTGCTTGAGGACCGGACGAATTGGGTCAAGGAAGTTTGTGGCATTAAAGAGGTCTGGAAGCATACGATCTCCGAGCTTTCCAAGGGATACCGGCAGCGCGTCGGGTTAGCCCAAGCCCTTATCCATGATCCCAAAGTCCTGATCCTGGATGAACCTACGTCGGGACTAGACCCCCTTCAGATCATCGATATCCGCGAATTGATCAAGGGATTGGCCCGGAAAAAGACCATTATCTTCTCCACGCATATTCTCCAGGAAGTCGAGGCCATGGCTGACCGGATCGTTATCATTAATGAAGGGAAGATCGTGGCCCAGGGCACCCAGGCGGAACTGACGGAGCAGGTCCGGAAACGGGGAGAATCCAAAACCGCGGAAACCCTGGAGGATGTTTTCATCGCTTTTTTAAGATCCAAGAAAGGGGCTAAAAAGCCGGCGCTATGATCAATTTCGGGGACCTTTTCACGATCTTCAAACGGGAGAATAAAGCCTACTTTAACTCTCCGATCGCCTATATCTTCATCATTGTTTTCGTCCTCCTCGGAAACGGCCTTTTTATGACACAGTTCTTCATTGCCGGCCGGGCCGATATGCGCGCGTTCTTCGGAACGCTTCCCATGATCCTGGCGGTTTTTCTTCCGGCCGTGACCATGCGGCTTTGGGCTGAGGAGAAAAAGGGGAACACGCTGGAGCTTTTGCTGACCTTCCCCATGCGGACCCATGAGCTTGTGCTTGGGAAATTCTTCGCAAGCCTTGTTTTCTATCTCGTCGCGCTGGCGTCGACCGTGATGATCCCGGTGATGTTGTGTTTCCTCGGGAAACCGGACTTCGGGGCCATGGCGAGCGCTTATATGGGAGCGATCATGCTGGGCGCATTTTTTCTTGCTATAGGCATTTTCGTTTCGGGGATCGTCCGGGACCAGATCATCGCTTTCATTTTGTCCATGATGGTCTGTTTTTCTCTCTACGTGATCGGGACCGGATTTTTCGCCTCCGCGATAGACGGCTGGGTTCCGGGACTGGGTTCTTTTTTGCGGAATTTCCTCGGGGTGACACGCCACTATGATTCCTTTGCCAAGGGGGTCGTGGACAACCGGGATGTCATTTATTTTATTCTCGGTTCGGCCATTTTTCTGACCTTGAACGGTTTTTGGCTGGAGGGACGCATGCGGCCTAAGGCAAAGACCATCTTCACGACGGCGGCGCTGGTGTGCGCCGGGATCTTTTTGACGGCGAATTGGCTGCTTGCCGAGATCCCACTCGGGCGTTTTGATATGACCCAAGGACAGATCTATACGATCTCACCCTGGACGGAAAAGCTTTTGCAGGGGCTGAAGGCTCCCGTGACCGCGAAACTTTATATTTCTCCCTCCGAAAAAATGCCGACCGGATTAAAACCTCTCGAGCAGGAGATCGTGGATAAATTGGATGAATTCCGCATCGCCGCGAAAGGAAAATTCCAATACAAGATCTTCCACATGGAGGCCGCGAACGTCACGGCGGCGGGTAAACAAAGCGAGGACTCGCTGGAACAGCAGCTTTCGGAGAAAGGGATCAAGCCCTTCCAGGTCCAGTCCATCCAGGCGGATGAGGTCGGCATGAATCTGGTCTATTCCGCGCTCAGCCTGGCTTATAAGGAAAAGCCTGAAGAGATCATCGGTCGTGTCATCCCGGACAATATTGCCGAACTCGAATATCTTATTATCTTGCGGATCTATCGCATGATGCTTTCCGAACCTCCCCAGGTCGCGCTTATAGCGCCCTACAAGGAAAAGGAAATGGAACCGGAGCTTAAGCCTCTTTTGGATCAAATGGGCGGGAAGGTCCCGGAGGGTTATAAGGAAGACAACTATGAGCTGTTGCCTATGGCGCTCGGTTATGCGGGATATAAGACTGAGCGGATCAAACTGACAGAAAAAGAGCCCATTCCGGAGGGAACGAAGACCCTGATCGTGGTCGAACCCAACCAACTTGGGGACCGACAACGGTACGAGATCGACCGGTTCCTCGCAGGCGGGGGTTCGTTATTCCTTGCCGTCCAAGACTACGAATACAAATACTCGGTATCCACCCGGGAGCTGACGGTCGAGACGGAGGAGAGGAAACCCCAGATCAATCCTCTAATCGCGGGCTGGGGCTTTGAAGTGGATGACCAGATCCTGGTCGACGAGCAAAACGATGTGGTGAGCGTTAGTGGTGCCGCACGGCTTGGCCCTTACGAACTCTCTGTCCCGGTCAAAGTTCCGATCCAGATCCTGGTGAACCAATCCGGCATGAATCCGGACGTTTCGATCACCTCGCGTCTTTCGCCGCTTTTTTATCTTTGGGGGACACGGCTGAAACTCAATGACGCAAAGATCAAAGCCCAGGGACTGCAGGTGGAGACTCTGTTGAAATCCAGCGTGGATTCCTGGACGGTGCCTTTTAAAGCCAACAACCTGGCTCCCAAGGACCTGAGTCCCTTGCCGGACAGCCCGCGCGGACCTTTCCCATTGGCGGTCATGGCGCAAGGGCTTTTTCAGGATCTTTACGCGGGAAAGCAGATCCCTGCCTGGCCGCAATCAGTACCCGCGGGAGCGGATTCCAAAGCGGTCGAAACCCAGGCCTCGCAACCTCTTGAAGCACGGCAGGGGAAAATGATCCTCGTGGGAGCGGCCACTTTCCTTCAAAAAAATTTGCTTCGCAACAGCGGTCATTTAACTTTTTTCCTGAATTGTGTGGACGCCCTTACGCTCGGGGATGAACTTGTCAGGATCCGCTCGAAACAGCCCATTGAAAGAACGATCAACAGGGTTTCTTCTACGACCAAAGTGGTCTGGCGTTTTGTGGCGACTCTTTTGGTTCCCATCGTCATCGCGTTTATCGGGGTGATCAAAGGGATCTGGCGGAGGCGCTCGAAGCAGGCTTATTTGAAGATGCTGGCGCTCATTGAATAAGAAAAAGAAAGAAGGCTCAACGTGAAGCTCAAACATCTTGTGATCTTTGGGGTCCTGCTTGTCTTGTTGGCCGTAGCCGTCGTTTTGAAGCAGCGTCAAAAACCCGCCGAATTGGCCACCGACGAATACGCTCCCCTGAACCTTTCTTTTGATAGCGCCAAGGTCTCCAAGATCGAGATCGGGAAAGGGAAAGATCTGAAGGCCGTTGAGATCACGAAAAATGAGGCCGGGGACTGGGTTCTCCCTACGTTCTTTGGCGCTCGTGCGGATGAAAAGAAGATCCAGGATCTTTTCAAGACCATCCAGGAAGCGAAAGGGGAACTGCGAGCCAAGGACAAGGCCCTCTTCGCGGATTTCGAACTTACAGAAGATAAAGCGTACTGGGTCGGATTTTTGGATGCAGCGGGGAAGCCCGTCTTTACGTTACTTCTGGGGCCCAAGATCCCGCGGTATGCTTCCGTTTTTTTAAGGAAAGCGGATTCCGACCAGGTTTTTCTCGCAGAAGCGGATATTTTCGGCAAGATGGGGATTTTTGACGACCCCGAGAAAATCTCTCCCCAAAGTGACGCATGGGCAAGCCTGATCATGGCGAACCCCCAAGCGGATCTTGTCGATGAACTCAAGATCGAGCGTTCGATCGAAGGGAAACCAACGGCGGTGAGCCACGTGCGACGCGAGACCGATCCCAACGATCTTTCAAAAAAATGGTGGAAATACGAACGTCCGGGAGTGCCGTTTACGCCGGATGCCGCCAAGATCAAACAATTTTTCAAGACATTCGGAACGAGTCCTGCTTCGAAAGCGCTGGATCCCAAAGCGAAAGATTATGGTTTTTCTGCTTCCAAGTGGCAGATGAAGCTCCACCAGGATAACGGGCAGGAGATCCTGATCACGGCGGGTGCCGAAGATCCCGCGACACAGGGAACCTTTATGCAGGTCTCGAATGAACCCGTGGTGTTTTTACTCCCGAAATATTACTTCAATAACCTCGATGTCGATGACAGCAAATTCTTCGGCGAGGATCCGTTGTCGATCGATGTCGAAAAGATCGAGAAGATTTATTTGCACGCTCCGTCCGGGGAAGTGGTTATTTCTCCAAAAACCGACAAACGGGATGTTGTGGTCCGCTACATGAATAATCTGAAGGGCTTGACCGTCTCCAAACTGGTCTTTGATCCCAAAGCCAAGATTAATTCCAACTCAGGACAGTTGAACTGGATCGAGATCAAAAAAGAAGGGGTTCCGGAAACTTTGTTTTTGGACGTTGAAGGAACACCGTTCGAAGGGGGCAAGGAACATCTTGCCGGGAAACGGGACGGTACGCAGCCTTTCCTGATCTCAGAGAGTTCCTTCAAAAATCTTTTCGGGGACTTGCAGTCCCTGAAACCTCCTCCCGAACCCGCAAAAACATAGTGTTTCAGAAGCTTCTTCAGATTGCTTGAGGAGCGATGCGCCGCAGATTCTTTAGGACTTTGGAGTTCTCCGGATCAAATGTAAGAGCTTCCCGGTAAACGGCGATGGCTTCCTCTCCTTTCCCCAGTTTCTCCAGAACGGTGCCAAGAGAGGCGTAACTGTCGATGAATTGCGGGTTGCGGCGGATCGCTTTCCGGTACCAACGAACGGCATTTTCGTATTCTTGTTTGGCAGCAAAGATCTGACCCAGGTTGTAACAGGGGGCCGAAAAGTTCCAGAGGAGTTCGGAGGCTTTTTGATAATGGGGGATGGCTTCTTCGATCCTTCCGAGTCCGTGAAGGCAGGATCCTAGGTAGAACTGGATCTGCCCCGTATAGGGCTCGAAGGCTACCGCCTGCCGGTAATATTCGAGGGCTTTTTCCGGATCGCCCTGTTTCTCTTTCAGAAATCCCAAGTTGTTGTAGGCGAGACCGTAATCGGGTTTGAGGCGGATGGCTTCTCTGAAATGAAATTCAGCATCATTCATGCGCCCGCTCTGCTCAAGGATCGAACCCAAATTATTATGGGCCAACCAGGCGTCCGGATTTTTGGAAAGCGTATCGCGCCATAGAGCTTCCAGGTCTTTGTAGGCGCCGCATTGTTTCCAGCTGAGACCGCTTAGCAGAACGAGCGTTATGATCCCAAGGAGTATGCGGATCTTCCGTTGCTTGATGAGTACCGTCATCCCGGAAGCCGCTAGGGCGAAAGGGGCTATGGCAGCGAGATATTGAAAATGATCCGCCACGAAAGAATACCGCATGGGATAAAAACTTTTGAACCCAAGGGCCGGGAAGATCGTGATCCCGAAGACCGCCAGGGCCGTGAAGGGTCCTTGTCCTAAGCGTTGGCGGAACTTCCATAAAACCGCCAATAAAAGGATGAAAGTCGCCGGAAAACACCATGGCCAGAGAGCTGCGGCGTTGATCTCCCAGCGGGGGTAGATAAAAATAAGGGGATGGGGCCAGGCCAGTTTTCCAAGGTAGAACCAAAGGGCGCGTCCGGCGATCAGACAACGCTGGGAAAGTGACAAAGACCATTCAGGGGTTCCCAAAACGTTGATGAGATTGTTTTCGAAACGCATCGTGATGGCACCCAGGATTGCGCTTGCCGCGAGGAAGGGGAGCATCCGGAGCAGGTCTTTGGCGGGGAATTTTCCGTGCTTCCACCAAAGAGTTAGGACCACCACCGCGGGGAACGTGACGGTGATCGTTTTGCTCAGGAGCGCCGCGAGAAAGAGAAAAAAAGAAACAAAATACCAAGGCCAAAGCTTCGGCTCGCGGTCCTTGAACCGGAGATAGGCCAGGAAAGAAGAAAGATAGCAGAATCCGGACAGGACGTTCTTCCTTTCCGTGATCCACGCCACGGACTCGACCATGACGGGATGGACCAGGAAAAGCAGTCCCGCGAACCACGCTCCTCGCACCTTCAGGCGCTCCAGGATCCGCCACACGAGAAGGCTGTTCAGGACATGGAGGAGAACATTGATGAGATGGTAGCCAAGAGGGTGGAGTCCCCACAGGTGATACTCGGTCCAGAAGGTGGAGAACGTGAGGGGGTAATATTGCGGGAGCTTTACGGGATGGAACCAGATGTCCCAAAGCCCGTGCCAGTTCCTCAGGACCGTATTCGTCGTTACATAGTCATTGTCGTCCCAGACGAAGCCCCCGCGCAGGGCCGGGAGATAGACCAGGAGCGCGAGCCCCAAGAACAATCCCAAACGCCAATGCCAGGACAACCGGTTCATCCGCTCTCCGCGCTTATTTTTGGAGCCATCATTAAAAGGAACCGTCTATTTGTTAACAGCTTGCTCGTTTTTTATCATGGGTAAAATATAAGAAACAAATCTTTTACAACCCTCTTCTGTCAGGTGACACACATCGTTAAAATTCTCTTTGCTTTCAGGCATGAAGCTATTCATATCCAAGTAATAGAATTTTTGATACTTCAGTTTGCCGCTGCGGAAATCATGGGCCACGTCTTGAATGACCCGATTATGAACCTCTAAACCTTTTTTAACATTTTCAGGCCGCCCCCAAATTTCTATCGGGCTCACAAATTGATCATAATCCAGTTGCCTCGCCTTGAACTTTTCCAGCGAATAATCCTCCGGGACATAGAAAGCAAATGTCATAAGCAGAATCGGGTCACCGGTCGATTCCGCCCTTCGAACGATATCCAGCACATTTTTTTTGAAGCTCTGCTCTGTCCGGATATCCTGCCCGTATTTCTCCGCCCACTCTTCATTCGGTAAATGGGGCGGAACCATTTTTTCAAGGCCGATTTTTCTCCGGATATTGGCCGCTGCCAGATCGATGAAAAAGGGGATGACCGTATATTTCATTTCTTTATGCCTTAATATCCTGTAGACATCCTGATACCAGGCGTAGTGGGAATAATCCGGTTTAAAAACGGACGGGGGGCAATTATTCGCCCTTAATCCATTAATGCCATGATAAAAAATCACGAAGTCAAAATGCTTGCCTCTCAGGAGATCATATTTGATCTTACTGTCTAAAGAGGAATGAGCGGGCTGAGCCAGATTATGTATCCGTATTTTAGGGGAGTTCCCCAGCTGCTTATATAATTCCTTTTCTATGGAACCAAATTGGTTGCTTAGGACGGAGCCGCCGAGCAGCAAGATGTCAAAATAGCCGTCGTTCTCCGTTAGTTGTAACGCATTTGTTTCCTCGAGGCCGGGATAAATTCGATTGATCAACGTCGGCGAAAAAAATGGGATCTTGTATTTTGCGACCAAAACCAGTCGCAGACATACCTCGCAAAGCACGAGCAGGCATAATGTGCATAAAATGGACAAAAATATATTTCCACGTTTCATATCGGGTCGCATTATATCTATTTGGCGTGCTGGGAACAAGGCATGCCCTGGTTTGATCTCATTCTTACGAAGGTTTTTCCTCGGCAAGACGGCGCAGGGATTCTTTGGCCTCTGCGTTTTCGGGGTCGAGTTTCAGGACCTCACGGTACTGTTCCGCCGCTTCGCCGGCTTTTCCTTGGGCAAGAAGGAAAGTTGCGTAATCGTTTCGGAACACGATCGAGCCGGGTTCGTAGCGCACCGCCTCGCTGTAATGGCGGGCCGCTTCGTCGTACTTTCCTTTGCTCTCAAAAAACCGCGCAAGATTGTTGTGCGCCGTAGGATGCTGGGGGTTGATGTCGAGGGCATTCATATATAACCCGTAGATTTCATCGACACGTCCGACAAGCGACAGGGCAAAACCCAAATGGACATAACTGTCCGCGAGTTCACGGTCGAGCACGATCGCCTTTCGATAGCGGCGGATGGCTTCCTCGATCTCACCTTTTTTTAAATAAGCATTCCCCAGATTGAGATAGGCCCCCGCGAACTCAGGCTTGAGTTCGATGGCTTTTTTGTGATGGACGATCGCTTCTTCAGTATTCCCAAGCTGAAAAAGGACCGCTCCCAGATTATTGTGCGTTGTTGCTGAGTCGGGTTCCAACTCGACGGCTTCGCGGAAACATTCGGCAGCGTGCACAAAATCCCCTTTTTGCATCAGCAGGGCTCCGAGATTGTTGTGATTTCCGGCCTTGTTGGTCTTCGGGCTGCTCTTGATCAGCGCTTCAGCTTCGTCATAGCGGCCGGTTTCGATCAATATTTTGACGAGGTTATTGTAGGCCTGGACGTTCTGGGGCGCGAGGCGGATCGATTCGCGATAATACGCCTCAGCCGTTTCATTTTTAAGACGGACCGATTCGCGATAATGCAGATCAGCATCGCTTATTTTCTGAGCCGCTTCAAGCACCACGCCCAAGTTGTTATGGGCGATCCACGCTCCGGGATTTTTAGCGAGGGTATCGCGCCAAAGTATTTCGAGGTTTTTGTAAATATGGCACTGTTGAAAGCTTAGGGTAGCCGAGAGGGCCAAGACGGTGACTCCGAGGAAGATACGGAACTTACGGTTTTTAATAAGCGCTGTACATCCTACGGTCAATAAAGCGAAAGGAGCGATAGCCGCCAGGTATTGAAAATGATCGGCCACGAAAGAATACCTCATGGGATAGAAGCTTCTGAAACCCAGGGCCGGAAGGAGCGTAACTCCGAAGATCGCGAAGGCGGTGAAAGGTGCCCGTCCCCATCGTTTTCGGAACATCCAGAGGGTAGCCAGAAAGAGGATGAAGCCCGCCGGAAAACACCATTGCCAGAAAGCGGCCGTCGAGATCGTCCAGCGAGGGTAGATAAAGATGAGTGGATGGGGCCAGATGAGTTTTCCCAAGTAGAACCAAAGGGCGCGTCCCGCGATGAGGAAGCGTTCAGCAAAAGAGAAGGTCCATTCTTCGATGCCGGTGGTGGTGATGTGTCCCTGTTCGAGTCTCATAGTGATCGAACCTAAGGCGGCAGCTGTGGCGACAAAAGGGAGAAGACGAAGCGTATCTTTCCAGGGGAACTTTCCATTTCGCCACCAGAGAATGAGGAGGACCGTGGCCGGCCAGGTACCGGTGACGGTCTTACTCAGGAGTGCGGCGAGAAAAAGGAGAAAGGACAAAAAATACCAGGGCCAAAGGTCCGGTTCTTTTTCTTTAAAGCGAAGGTACGACAAGAGAGCCGAGAGATAGAAGAATCCCGAGAGGACGTTTTTGCGTTCGGTGATCCAGGCCACGGATTCGACCATGACGGGATGGACCAGGAAAAGAAGTCCCACGAACCACGCTCCACGGACCTTGAGGTGTTCAAGGAGCCGCCACACGAGAAGACTGTTCAAGGCATGAAGAAGGACATTGACGATATGGTAGCCGAAGGGGTGGAGTCCCCAGAGGTGATAGTTGATCCAGAAACTGGAGTAAGTGAGGGGATAATACTGGTCGAGTCTTCCGGGTTGAGACCAGATCTCCCAGAGTCCCCACAGACTTCTCAAGGCTGTATTGCCTGTCACATAGGCTTCGTCGTCCCAGATGAAGCCCGCACGCAAGGCCGGGAGATAGACGAGTAATGCAATGCCCGTCAACAGCCCCCAACGCCAACGCCACGATAACTGGTTCATGCATTCTCCTGTTGTGCCATCATGGATTATCGGCTGGTCGGGATGTGTCCTAAAATGCATTCGCATATCCTAAAAAATCGAAATAGGGTAAAATGCCGGTATTCTTTTAGCGATGGAGGAGCATGAAAAATTTCCGGGCCTTGATCATCGATTTCGTTTTGTTCCTGGGGGTCCTGTCGGCCGGGCTTCTGGCGGTTGAGATCACGCTGGCGTTTCTTGGCTTACCGCATTTCTATAAGGCGCACACGAATCCCATTCAATTCCGGATGTTCCGCGATTCGGACGGTTATGTCAGCGAACCTTCGGTCGATATCCAGTTCGTCTACGACGGGGACCCACGCGGTTATTTCGGTCCCGGGAACAAGATCGATCACCGGACCAATCTGCTGGGCTTCCGGGGGAAAGAGTTCCAGTTCGATAAACCCGAGCGTGTGTTCCGTATGGCGTTCCTGGGGGATTCGTTCACATTTGGGGAGGGCGTAAAGTTCGAAGATACCTATCCCGAGCAGGTCGCGGGCTTGTTGACGCGGGAATATGCCCCCCGAGGGATCACCTTTGAAAGCTATAACTTTGGCGTGGGCGGTTATAATACGGCTCAGGAACTTTTTCTCCTCAATAATATCGTTTTGGAAGCACAGCCGGATCTGATCGTGCTTGGTTTTACGCTCAATGATGCCGAACCGAAATTATTCACGTTCGATCCGGTGACCCGGGTCCAGAAAAAACGTCCCCGGGAGGGTCTTACTCTCGAGGGTGAATCTGAGCGAAGGCCCCCTCAGACTTTTTGGTTCAGGTCCCGTCTCATTCAGTGGGTCTGGCAGACGCTCTCACGGCAGAAGTCCTCCAAAAAGACCGTGAACTATTACAGGGACCTTTACCGCCCTGGGGCTCCGGCGTGGGAAGAAACCAAAACAAGTTTGAGACAATTACTTCGCGTTTGTGAAAGCCGTCGCATTCACTGTTATGTCATTTGTTTCCCTTTACTCCATCAATTGAATTCGGAATACCCTTTCAAAAATATCCACGCTTTGATCCGTAGCGAAGTCCTGGCGGAGCCGAGCCCCTTTATTCACTTTCTGGACCTCTACGATTCTTTCAAGGGGAAAAAAGATACCGCTTTGTGGGTCCATCCCACGGACCAGCATCCCAATGAGATCGGCCACGCGATCGCCGCGCAGGCGCTCTTCGAGAGCATTTCAAAAACACCCGGTCTCATACCGCAATGAAGTGTTTATATAAAGAGCCCATTCAAATGTATAATCCCGTACGATGAAACTATCCATTATTATCCCGATCTTCAATGAAACGAATACCCTCGCGGAGATCGTTCGCCAAATCCAGTCGATCCGGTATCCCGTGGACCATGAACTTATCATTATTGATGATGTCTCGGTCGATGAGACCTATGAGAAAGCCGTGGAAATCGAGAGAGACGGTCTTCGTGAGGGAAAAGAGATCCGATTGTTCAAGAATGAGATCCATCGAGGAAAGTCTTTTTCCGTCCGGAAGGGGATCCAATGTGCTCAAGGCGATCTCATTCTTATTCAGGACGGGGACCTGGAATATGAACCCAACGATATTCCGAAATTATTGGAGCCCTTGCTGAAAGGAGAGGCGGACGTTGTTTGCGGCAGCCGGTTTTTAAAAGCCGGGCGTCCCGAAGGTATGACGGCGCTGAGCTGGCTCGCCAATAAAACGCTCACCCTACTCACCAATCTTTTATACGGACTGCGTCTCACGGACATGGAGAGCGGCTACAAAGTTTTCAGGGCAGACCTTCTGAAAACGTTGACATTGAGGTCCGAACGATTCGAGTTTGAGCCGGAAGTGATCGCTTTGCTGGCCCGGAAAGGCGCCCGCATCGTGGAGTTACCGATTGGTTACCACGGGCGAACGATTAAGGAAGGGAAAAAAATTAATGGGATGGATTTTATCGAGGCCGCCTGGACACTGATCAAATATCGGTTCAAGCCGGAATCATAGGGTCAGACCAGAAAGAATTCAAAAAATCGCCCAATATAGCAAAATATAGCATTGTATTGGGAGGTCCTATAATGTGTTAGGGCTAAATGTTTTGCTTTAAAAGACGATAACCTTGACAGGGATTGTTAGTTCATGTAGGCTTCTACTAGGGTTAGAAGATTTAATTGACACGATGGTGTAAAAAGCAAACCCGGAGTGATCCGGGGACGCAAAACCGTGCATCCTTGAAAGGAATGGCAGGTTGCCACCAAAATGAAAATGAGATTCGATAGTGAAAAAAAATTGGGTCAAGCGAGAAGCCAGGTAAAGCCAAGCTTTTGCCTGGCGTTTTTTTTGTGTCTGGTCGAAAGTGCCAGGCACTTTTGCAATACGCCTTGTCGATTTGTACCGGTGGCCGTAAGAATCAAAGGAGGTGGGCGCGATGCCTAGATTTCCGCGGGTCCACTTAGAAGACGCGGTCTACTCCATCCAGATGGAAGGCCCCTCCGGCGAGCCTATTTATAGGGATGCCGAGGATTACTGGAAATATACGAGCATCCTCTCCCAGGCCCAAAAAGAATTCGGCTTCAAGCTTTTTTCCTACGCTCTCTTACCCGACCGCATCCATCTTTTGATCGAACACGTAGAAGAACATCCGGTCTCCCAGGTCATGCAGAAGATCACGCCGAACTACACCAAGTACTATAATAGTAAATACGGCCGCAAAGGCCATCTCTTCCCCAAACGTTTCCGTTCAGTCTATGTCGAGCGCAATGCCTATCTTTCCAAGCTGACGCGTTTCATCCATCTTCTTCCGGAGCGGAGCGGTGTCGCCGCGAGCTTCCGTGAGTATCCTTATTCAAGTTACACGGCTTATACACAAAATGCCCCGTCACCCGTTGCCGTTGAAACGGCCGAGGTGGTTGCATCGCTCAGAATGGCGGTGAATGAAAACCCGTACGAACGGTTCATGCTTTCGGCAGATGACCATGAGCTGGAATATCTCGAAAAGAAATTATCCCGCGGCTCTTTCCTGGGCTCCGAGGAATTTGTTGCGAGGGTCCGTCAGGAGATCGCTCTGCACGCCGCGAAAAAGGAACAGGAATCAGCGTCCGCAGAAGGGGTCTTCGTAGAAGCTCCGGTCCTTTCGACGTCAGCTCCCGAGGCAGCCGTTTCCCATGCCGGTTGGAAAATGCGTCCGGTCGTTCTCTCCGGAGCACTCTTCGCGACCATGGCGTTCAGCATTTTTTCTGTGACACTGAACCATCAGACGCTTCAAGTCGCCCCGGCTTCAAAAGCGATCAAAGCTGAGATCGCCCCGGTCACCAAAATGATCGCGCGCGCGACGCCGCGCACGTTCACGACCCCGATCGAAGGCATGATCTGGGAAGTCGAGCTTTACACGGTTACCAAAGACGGGAAAGCGCAGCCCATCAAGGACAAGATCCGTTTTAACGGAAAAACATTTGAATCCTACTATTTTTCAAGTCAGGGCTTCAGCCCTTCCAATTACACGGTGAGGGTCCGCGAGAACGGCGCTATTACCTGGGAAACCATGCAGCGAAATCCCAAGGGTGGGGTCATCAGTTGGCGCGGGGACCTGGAAGGCGATCAGATGGCCGGCGTGATGAGCTTTCAATCGGACAATCAGAACGCCCAGGATTTCTCCTTTATGAGCAAAAAAGCGGGCATGGGTGTGGTGCAACATGGATAAACAGACCACGGACTACAGACCAGAGACTAGAGACTACAGACCTCAAACCAAACTACAGCCTGCAGTCTGCGGTCTGCGGTCTGCATTCTTGCAATGCTGGCTTTTTTCCCGATCGCGGGATATGCCGCGACACAAACCTCGGATGACACCGGCGGCACCTCAATCGAACCTTCGGTCACGTTCAGCAGATCGATCGAAGCCGGCAAAGCGGTGGCGAGCCGCGCGCTTTCCAGCAAGGCGAAAGCGGCGAATGCGGAGGCGACAGCGGCCGCTTCTTTAGATGAAAAAAAGAAATATGTTTTTGAATATCCCGAACCGGCCGTGATCGACGAAACCATGGAGCCGGTGCAAAAAAAGATCGACGGGGAAATCGGTCTTGTGATCAAGGCGGGCATGAACGTCGAATTTGACCGCAAGGCATCCACATCAAACGATCTTTGGATTGAATTCACCAAGGGGATCAAGGCGGAGGGGGTGGGCGCTCTGAGTGAATTCTTGCCCGGCGACAAGGTCCGGGTGACCTACGAGGAAGCGAAAGACGGCTCGAGACGCGCGGTGCGTTCGATCAAGCTTTTAAAGAGAAAAACGGAAGAAGAGAAAAAGCGCGAAGCCGAGGCGGAAGCGCGCGCTGAAGCCGCGTTGGCGAAAAAATCCGCCATGTCGGAGGAGTCATGAACGCGCGACCCTGCGTCAAAAAGGAAGGGATCTTTTCCTCCCGCGGGGTGCGTCTCGCTGCCATGGGTTTGGGGTTTGTTCTGGCATTTCTCGTCGCAGCTCCGGAGGCGGAGGCCGTCCAGATCAAGCGCGTGATCCAAGGCACGGAATCCTTTCTGGGAGACGACGTTTCGAACAGCGTTTCGCTGGGCCTGGGCGCGGGTGATTATGTCGATACGAGCAAGGCTTTTATTTATATCACGTCGTCGTCCCCCACAGCGACTCAGGACCAGTACATTTTTTTCTATGCCTATTTTGAAGACGGCCAGAACATCAATATTACCCGCGGGACAAGCACTACGACGACATCCAATGTGGCCTGGTATGTCGTGGAATTCGTGGACGGCGTCTCCGTCCAGAGAGGACTGACCAGCTGGGCCAAAAACGACCTTACAAAAGATTGTATCCTGACGGCCATCGACCAGGGGAAATCCTTTCCGATCGTCAATGACGGCGGCCTGATCAATACGAACCGGGACACGGAAGTGCTGAACGTTCTTCCTTACTTTACAAGCGATACCGTTCTGCGTCTCGAACGAAAGCGAACGGCTTTGAACGCCGGCATTTCCAAAACGGTCATTATCTCTTGGCAGGTGGTCCAATTCGCAACCGACGCTACGGTGTCGACGGGAAGCGGTAATTTTGCCGCTAACGAGACGCAGGCAACGCCTTCCATCAGCCCCGCGCTCACCGCATCATACGCGACGCAATCTTTTCCGATCGTTTATGGTGCAGGCAGTCTTGCCATCAACGGGGTCGATGACATGATCTTCGTGCGCGGACGGCTCACCGCGGCGAACCAGATGACGCTCAACCGCCAGTTTGCGACCGGCATCGCCGGGGATGAATGTTATTATCGATTTTATGCCGTGGAGCTTACGGACGGCGCGACTACGTCGCAATCGAGCACGGTGACACTTAATAGCACAGTGCTGAGTAATACCGCCACGCTCAACCCTACAATGGATTATGCCAATCGCGTTGTGCCTTTCATTAGTATGATGGGCGGAAACTCTTCGACGAATGCCATACAGGCGGATGATATCTTTACCCGTGTGGAGCTGACGAACTCCTCGAGGATGACATTTACGCGTCAAGCCGCGTATGCAGGGGTCGTGACCACCATCGATTACAGCGCCGTGGAATTCACGCCGGTGACGATCAAAACGCCGGACGGGGGAACGGCGCAACAGGGCGCGAACGCCTGGGTCGTGGGAAACAGCTACCAGATCCTCTGGAAACACGCCGACAGCGTGAACACCGACGATTGGAAACTCCAATATTCGCTCAACTCGGGAGGGTCTTACTCTGATATGGGAAGTTGGTGCGGCGCGGCGGGGACAGCCGCGTGCACCGGCACTGATTTTACCGTTGATTCTGGGTCCGCCGTCACGAATGAAGGAAGCGTCCTCTGGAAGATCCCCGAAAGCCCGGATTTCATCGGCACTCAAGCCAGGGTCCGGATAGTCGACACGACTCGGACCGAAGCGGAAGCGCGCCGGCGCGACAGTTCCAACTTCGATTTTACCATCCGGGGGTCCGTGACGAATGTCGCTCTGTCCGATACCCAAGGGGCCCTTAGCGGAAGCAATCCGCTCGGCGTCGGGAATGCCGATCTCAACGTGACCTGGAACCATACAGGATCTATCGGAAACGTCATTATTGAACTCGATCCTAACGGAGACGGAAATTACGCGGATGCCATTACGATCAAAGACAGCACTTCGGGCACCGCAGCGGGTTGCGATGCTGCCTGTAATGCCTGGACGGTTCCCGACAATGTAACTACGAACGCCAAGATCCGCGTCAAGGAAATATCACCGCCTTCCGGGACCACGGTGGAAGCGGTGAGCCCCGCGTTCGAGATCCGGCCGTTCGTTGTTTTTTTTAGACCGATCGCGGGGGACACTTGGGTGCGAGGTCAGGGCCAGTCGCCCACGGCATCCAACGGTGTGGTCCGCTGGTGTCAAAAGGGAACCGTTTCCGGGGTGGATATTCGATATTCCTCCAATGGCGGCAACGCCTATTCAGGGGAAGCTGACAAAGTTGCCGCGGGTCTTACTTCCGGTGGCACTTGCGATGCCTCACATTTTTGTCCGGATTCCGGCCAAACCGGTTGCACTGGGGGTACTCAATACAAATACAACTGGACGCTTCCGGGAGATCTCACATTAAGCGACGGCAATGCAAAGCTCAAGATGGTCAAGACGGGGGATCTTCAGGAGCTTGTCTCAGATACCACCGGTCTTTTTACTGTCAAGGCTTCCGTCCAGCTCGATCTTCCGATCGTCGATTCCTCGGCTCCGTTGCGTTATCAGACGGGGTCCGCGCTCACAACGATCAGCTGGACCAGTCCCGGCGGCGGTCAGGGAGTCGTCAAACTTATGTATTGTGATGGTTATGTGGCCAACGGCTGCCAAAATAATCCCGGGGACTCGGATTGGATCCTGATGACCGACCCTTCGACCGCCACGAATTTAACAACGCCGGGGACCTACGACTGGAAGGTTCAGGCCGCGATCGGGATCGATGTCGGGATCATGGTCGCGGATATGACGAATCCCACGCTGATTTATGCCATGAACGGTCCTTATACGGTTAAGGCCAGTATCACGGTGAACGAACCCGGAGGCGCTCAAACCATGCTACAGGTCGGAGAATCCAGAACGATCACATGGACTCCTTCCGGTACAATCGGTACGGTTTATATTTGCCTTGATAAAACCGATAACGGGACTTGCGATTATGAAATCGCCGGCGCAGCCGAGAACATACAGGCCACCGCGGGGCAATGGAGTGATTGGCAGCCGCCGGCGGGAGGGGCCACGGAAGTCCCTAACGAGCAATGCGCGAATTGCCGCATCCGGGTCTACAAACCTGGCGACGGCGCGGACCCCGCGGGAACAGTCGGAAAATCCGGTCTTTTTTCACTCGGCCGGGCGCTCAATACGGTCGCCGTAAGCGGAACGCCTCCCCGTAAGATCGGGGATGTCGTGGATGTCACCTGGAACGCTTTTCCGAACGATGCGACCTGGACCGTCACACCGAAGTGGTCGACCGACGGCACTAATTGGAATAATTTGTACAGCGGTCCGTCTACGCGGGCCGCCAATGGGAGCCCCAGCAGTTGGACGATCCCCGATTTGTCGGCGATCGTTTCTTCCGCGGTGCGCGTTCGTATCGAAGATTCCGCCAATAGCAACCTCATCAGTGATTCGGGGCTTTTTCAGGTCAAGGGAACGCTTACACTTACGCAACCTGCAGGCTCTCCTTGGAAGATAGGTACGCCCCACGATATCGTCTGGTCCCGGACCGGCGGTACCGGGATCGCGAATGTGAACATCAAATACTCGCTGGACGGCGGAACCAGTTATCCCTCTCAATACACGATCAAAACCCTCAGCGGCGGAGGCAGTCCCTTTAGCTGGTGCGTCGGGAAAAATGACGGTTGCAGCGGGACGACCCCGGGCGTGCCTCCGAACGATCCTCTCTTGGTGATCGGGGCCAATGACAAGAATACGATAGTCAAGATCATGGTTGAAGATGCGGACGATACCAAGGGCAGCGTCGGAGGGGGGACCTACAGTGAGGCGACCGCAAACATTACCATTCAAAAAGATTATTCGGCGGTATTGATCGGCGGACTTGTAAGCGGCGCTGTTCTCTATGTCGGGGATACCAACGGTACCGATCGTATTAAATGGACGACCGTCGGGGATTCGTCAAGCAATGTGTTCTTGGCGTATCAGACCAGCGGCTACACATTCCCGACCAATAATATCAAGGACGTGCCGGGCGCAAGCGACGTCAATGCCTACCATTTATGGACCGTGCCGGACAGTATCGGCGCGGCAGTCAAAGTAAGGATCAAGAACGCGAATTTTCCGGCGGATATTTATGCGGATTCAGGCACTTTCTTGATCAAGGGGAAGATCACGACCGCGTTCCCGACGACCGGCTCCGTGCTTGTGGTCGGACAGGATGTCCCAGGCGGCATTCAATACGCAAAATACGGCGACATCGGGAATCTCGAGATCGTTTACAGGCACGGCACCTATGATACCGTGATCACGCCTCCGGCGAGTCCGGGTCCGGAAGGTACGAGTGAAGGGACCACCTTTGCGTGGAACGTAGTTCCGACGGATTCAAATAATGGCAGCGTGATCCACGTGGGACTCGGCCAACCGACCAGCAAGTTCATACTGACGGGGTTGACGCAAAAAGGGGATCCCGCGTTGGAAGCTACCGTCGAAACACCGCTCTTCAAAATCCGCGGCGATCTTTATAACGGCGCGGCTTCCCAGCTTCTCTCGGAGCCGGCCGGCGGGGAAGTTTACGCGATCGGCGGGGTGACGCAGCGTTATGTCCGCTGGCGGGCGCGCGGAATCATCGGGAACGTCCGGGTGCGTCTGGACTTGAACGATGGTCGAGGAGACGACAATGTGGAGAATACTTCGGACGATTATGAGATTCAGATCCAAAGGCCGAACTCGGCATGCGGAACGCCGCCCTGCTACGCAGAATCTGTCCCTTATAATCTCGAGGAAGACACCTCGGATACGAATAATTTCAGCATGGAATGGCTCATTCCCGATTCGACGACGTATAAAGCCCGTATCCGGGTGGAGAGCCTGGACAATCCTTATGACTACAATGATCCGGCTAACGCCATGGCGACTTATGCCATCACCGGAAGGTTTGACAACCAAAAGTTCTGGATCCGGCCTAATGTTGATGTGGTCACTCCGGACGGCGCACAGAACCCCCAGTGGAAAACGGGCGAAACGGGTAAATCAATCATCGTGAGTTCGAGCGGCGCCGCGAAACTCGATGTCTGGCTTTGTTACAACAACACCACGAGTGACTGGCCAAATTGTTCAAGCAAATATGTGATTGCGACGGACCTTCAGGTGCCCGCCGGCAATAAAGAATTTTCATGGAATATCCCCAATGACTTTAGTACCGAAAATGCCATGATCCATGTGCAGTGGTCGGATCAGCCTTCGATCAGCGCCGAATCGGCCGCTATTTTCAAGATCAAATCCGCGCTCGGCATCACCTACCCGAACCAGTTCAGCGACGAGATCGTGGTGGGTAGCAGCGACGCGTCCAATGACATCACCTGGACCGCGATCGGCGTCGGTCCGAGCGATACGGTGAAGATCAACGTTTCGACCGACGGGACGACCTGGAACGACGGGACGCCGACCTATGCCAACTTGGGAGGACTGATCGTGGGGTCGGCCTCCGCGACGAGCGGTGTTTACACATCCTGGACGGTCCAGGACATTATGTCGGACGCTGCCAAGATCCGGGTCTGCAAGAACGAAGGCGCCGCGACCGGCGAGGCGTGCGCGATCTCGAACGTTTTCAATATTATAGGTTCTATCTCTTCCGTTTACATCAAGAATGCCGTGAACGATCCCGAACCGCCCAATCCGGTGGTCGATCTTTCCATTCAGGACAAGACCAAGGTCATTACCTGGAAATACACGGGGAGTCTGGACACGGTCAATATCGAGTACTCCATCGACGCGAGCGCGGGAACGCCTTCCTGGTTCCCGGTGATCGGATGCCAGGGCGTGTCCGTGGGGACGGGCGGAAGCGGTTCCTGCGTTTGGGATCCCAGCGCCGGTATTCCGGGGCCGCCTTCTTCGGACGTCAAGGTCCGCGTTTCCAACACACAGCACCATAACCCCACCCCCGACAGTTGGAAAGATTTAACGACGGTCGGAACGCAAACCCATAGCATTATCGGGAGCATCACGGAAGTAGGGGTCGTGTCGGACGCGGACGGATCCATTCTGAGGGTCCACGGAAGCAAGTCGATCCGCTGGAAGCAGAACGGCGGTATTACAAGCTTCGATATCAAATACCGCGTTGGTGGGGGAAGCTGGCTTGGGACGGGTCTTGATAACGTCGCAGGCGCGGAGAACGGCGGTTATCTGACCCAGGAATGGACCGGGATCCCGGACAATATTTCCAATGACGTAGATTTTCTTGTCGCGGATCACAATGACGCCGCCAAGGTCAAATGTGCCAGCGATGACAACGCCACGGGCAAGTGTGCCGAAGGAAGCCCGGACGGCTACATCCTGAAGGGCCAATTGAGCATTGGGTCCCCGGTCGTGACGGATAACTGGACCATCGGTTCGACGCCGAGTCCGTCGATCCAGTGGGACAAGGATGGCAGTATCGGCGATCTCAAGATTGAATACTCAACGACCGGGACTTTTACGGCGGGAGACTATTCGGGCGGGAACGTTTACACAATCGAGAGCTCTTATCCTTCGGGCAATGACGGGGTCAACAATTATGCGTGGCAGGTCGGTATCATTGGCGCGAACCGCAAGATCTCGGATACGGGCAAGATCCGCCTCACGACCGTGAGCCAGCCCGCGGGCGCGGAACTGGATATTTCAAGCAATGCTTTCAAGATCCGTCCATCCATTGACTCGATCGACAAACCGGTCGTCGGAGGCACTCCCACCGTGTGGTATGCGGTCGATACGGATGCCGGCCAGACGATCGAATGGGTTTCGAAGAGCGGTACGAAATCGAACGAAGTCGTGCCGACCTGTATCGTGGAATATTCGACAAACGGGACGGATTATACGACGGTGCCCGGCGGTGCCAGCGTGGCTTGCGGCCAGGGCGGGCATAGTCTCGTGTGGACCCCGATGGCCGATCTCCGGAGCGCCACGGTTCGCGTCAGGATCTCCTACAATGACTACACTTCCGTGAACCTTGACTCCGGGCAAGGAGGACAATTTTTTACGGTGAGACCCAAGGTCGTAGTAACGCCGACGCCGGACGCCACCACGAAGCTGGTCGTGGGGACGACCTATAACAATCTGATCAAATGGACCTATTCAGGGACGACCACGAATCGGAAAGTGGAGATCCGATATGACAAGAACAATGAGAACACTTTCCCCTCAAACCAGACGATCGCCACCGACATTGATGCAGGTACGGGAGCGACCGGAGTGACTTGGACCAATGTTCCGAACATCATCGGGGCGGACGTGAAGGTTCGCGTGTTCGATAAGGATTTTACTGCGTCTCAGGCTGATTCGCCTCCGTTCAAGGTCGTGGGAGGCATTTATTTTGCGACTCCTCAAAGCGGCGTGAACCGCACGGCAGACACCACGATGAGCATTACCTGGACGTACACGGGAACCATCGCGAATTTTGACATCTATTACAGTTCCAATAGCGGCGGTGACTGGACGGCGGACCCGATCGGGAGCGCGACCGATGTGGGGAATTGCGCGGCCGGGAGCTGTAGTTTCTCGTGGCTCGATACCCAGGCCGACAACATCGACACGGTATTGAACACGGCACGGTTCAAGATCACGAACGCCCTCGCCTCAGACGCGCTGCTCTATGCTGAAGGCATCGCGGCATCTGATTTCAAGCGCGGTGCTTCGGTGAGCGCACTGTTACCCGCCAACGGCCAGGTGATCTACGCGGGCTCGACGAATACGGACATCACGTGGAATAAGTTGAAGGGGTTATCGACGGACACGAAGATGAAGATCGAGTACACGAAGAACGCTTCATCGGGGACACCGACCTGGATCCAGATCCCGGATAGTTCGGACCCTGTGAACGGTTATACGGCCAATGACGGCCTTTTTACCTGGCCCTTGGTCCCGGGGGACGCGGCCATGTTGGCCAATGACGTTCGTTTGCGGATCACGCAGGTGTATCCTGATAATAGCGCCGTAGTGCTCGAAGGGGTGTATCCGTCGCCGGTGGGAGTGAAGGGTGTGCTTGCGGTATCGGCTCCGGCGGCGAATGTGGAATGGAAAGCCGGAGAGACGAAGGACATCGTGTTCCAGAAGACAGGAGCGATCTCCGGTGTGAAGATCTATTACTCCGCCCTCGGGACCTTCGCCGATGAAGTACAGATCAATACCGGAACTTTGGATATTTCAGGGAATGGCGAAGGCGTGGATATCACATGGCCTTGGCCGATCCCGGCGGATGTGACGCTCACGGCGGGCAAGGTGGGAAAGATCCGTGTGAAAGCGGAGACACCGTCTGGGCAGAAGACGCTCGCAGTGAGTGGAGACAGCGGCGCGTTCCAAGTGAAGGGAAATATTTATGACATCACGCTTGCCGCGGGGGACATGGAAGTGAGCGGCTCGAAAGTGATCTCGTGGAAACACGCGGGCGTGATCGCGAATTACCGTATTTATTACAGCTATGTGATGAGCGGCGGGCCTTCTTGGGTGGAGATCTCCGGGGCCGGCGTGGAAGCGGCCACCGCTTGCTCGGGCGGGAATTGCAGTTGGAACTGGGTCGGAGTCCCGAACACGATCTCGAATAAGGTGGATTTCCAGGTGGTGGACTACTCCGCGGCTAACGTGAATTGCGTGAGCGACGATGCGAGTTGCAACGCGTCGCCTGTGGCGGATTACATCATTCAGGGCAAATTGGATATCGTGGCCCCGAGCGGGAACGAGACTTACAGTATCGGCGACCCGATCCCGATCAAGTGGACAAAGACGGGAAGTGTCGGACTCCTGACGCTGGATTACTCGACGGATAACGGCGGGACATGGGTAACGCCCGTAATCGACGGGAACGTGGCTGCCGGTAATGATGCACCGACGGAGAACACGTATAACGGCTGGACGGCTCCGGCGAAGGTGTCGGAGTTCTTCAAGGTCCGTATCCGCACGAGCGCGGCTCCCGCGGGCGCGGAGCTCGCGACGCAATCGGCAGCCTCGTTCTATGTGCGGCCGACATTGACATCTTTTTCAACGCCTGTGGACGCGACACGGTGGTACTCGTCGGACACGAACCGTACGATCACCTGGAACGGTGTGACGGGTGTGAAGAACGACGCGACTTATCCGCAGGTGATCGTGGAATACAGCGTGGACGGAGGGCTCTACACCGGTAATACGATCGTGGACAATTATCAATTCACGGCAACGCCCCGGAACGCGACCTGGGCGGCGCTGCCGGATGTGAAGAGTAACAACGTGAAGGTGAAGGTGACGTTCAAGGAATACTCGAACCGGACTATCGAGTCGGAGGCGTTCGATGTGTTTCCGATATTGCAGGTGGACGCTCCGACACTGGACCAGCAGTTCACGGTGGGCACGACTTACGATAATCTGATCAAATGGAGTCAGACTCAGGGGACGGGCGTTACAAGCGTGAACATTTATTATTCGACCGATAATGGCGGCACCTGGGACCCGACCCCGATCAACGGCGGGACGCCCGTGGCGGTGGGTGTGGGTGCCACGGGTTACACCTGGACGATCCCGAACGCGATCGGGAATATCGTGAAGATCAAGGTGCAGGACGCGGCTCCCGGATTTGAGGCAGTGAACGCAGTGAGCAATAAATTCACGATCCGCGGCGGGGTGACATTCAGCGCTCCTGAGGGCGGAGTGAACCGGACGGCGGACACGGCACTGGATGTGACGTGGAGTTATACGGGCTCGATCGCGAGTTTCGATCTTTATTACAGCGTGGTGTCGAGTCCCGTGTTCCCGGGTGATTACACGCAGATCGGGGACGCTCTCGCGGCGGGTACTTACTGCACGGGCGGGAACTGCACTTTTAATTGGCCGCCCGATCCTGTCAATAACGACGGTCGTGTGTTGAACACGGCGAGTTTTTATGTGGATAACAATGTGTCGCCGGCGAGTCTTCTTTACTCTTCGGAGGTGGGTACCGAATTCAAGCGCGGTGCATCGGTGAGCGCGCTTCTGCCTGCGAACGGCCAGGTGATCTACGCGGGCTCGACGAATACGGACATTACCTGGACTAAGTTGAAGGGATTATCGACGGACACGAAGATGAAGATCGAGTACACGAAGAACGCGTCTTCGGGGACACCGACGTGGATCCAGATCCCGGACAGCGCGGACCCTGTGAACGGTTATACGGACAATGACGGTCTTTTCACATGGCCCCTTGTTCCCGGTGACGCGGCCGCTTTGGCCAATGACGTTCGTTTGCGGATCACGCAGGCAAATCCCGACAACAGCGCTGTGATCTTATACGGGGTGTATCCATCGCCTGTGGGAGTGAAAGGTGTTTTGACGGTGTCGGCTCCGACCACGAATGCGGAATGGAAAGCCGGAGAGACGAAGAACATCGTGTTCCAGAAGACGGGAGCGATCTCGGGGGTAAAGATCTATTACTCCGCTCTCGGCACCTTCGCCGATGAAGTGCAGATCAATACCGGCACTCTGGATATTTCAGGCAGTAATGAAGGCGAGGATATCACGTGGCCGTGGCCGATCCCTGCCGATGTCACGCTGACGGCGGGTAAGGTGGGTAAGGTCCGCGTGAAGGCGGAGACGCCTTCGGGGCAGAAGACGCTGGCCGTGCAAGGGGACAGCGGTGCATTCCAGGTGAAGGGGAATATCTATGACATTACGCTTGCTGCGGGGGATATGGAGGTGAGCGGCTCGAAAGTGATCTCATGGAAACACGCGGGTGTGATCGCGAATTACCGTGTTTATTACAGCTATGTGATGAGCGGCGGGCCGACGTGGGTGGAGATCTCCGGGGCCGGTGTGGAGGCGGCAAGCGCTTGCTCGGGCGGGAATTGCAGTTGGAACTGGGTCGGAGTCCCGAACACGATCTCGAATAAGGTGGATTTCCAGGTGGTAGACTATTTAAGCAGCAACGTGAATTGCGTGAGCGACGATGCGGGTTGCAACGCGTCGCCGGTGGCGGATTATATTATTCAGGGGACATTGGGTATCGTGGCTCCGATCGGGAACGAGACCTACAGCATCGGTGACCCGATC
>JBDRCT010000024.1:0-4663 GCA_043821445.1 Candidatus Omnitrophota bacterium
GAGTCTTTGAATTAAGCCGTTTTGTCCGTTACTATAACCATCATCGCCCCCATTTGGCTCTCGGAGGCCTTACTCCTATCCAAAGACGGGACGAATATCTACAAGCAAAACTGTTACCGATGTCTTGAAACTTCACACCTAAACCCTAGCAAAAATGAAAAAACCCATCTATAAACGCATCGTACTCAAGCTCTCCGGAGAAGCCCTCGAAGGCGAACGCGGTTTCGGGATCGATCCCAAGACCGTCGCCTCTATTGCCCAGCAGATCAAAGAAGTTCGTGACTTAGGGGTCGACATTGTCTGTATTATTGGCGGCGGGAATTTTTTCCGGGGCGTCGAAGGCGAGAAGAACGGGATCGACCGGGCCACGGCGGATTACATCGGGATGCTCGCCACGGTCATGAACGGGCTTGTGATGTCCGACGCGCTTGAGAAGGTCGGGATCCAGACGCGCGTCCAATCCGCGCTTGAGATCAAAGCCCTTTGCGAGCCTTATATCCGCCGCCGAGCCATGCGCCATCTTGAAAAAGGCCGCGTGGTGATCTTCGCCGCCGGCACCGGGAACCCCTATTTTACGACCGATACGGCCGCCGCACTTCGCGCCGTCGAAATGGACGCAGAGGTTATTTTGAAGGCGACCCGAGTGGACGGGGTCTACGACAAGGATCCGATGGAGCACAAAGACGCCAAAAAGTTCACTTCCTTAAGTTATCTCAACGTGATCAAAAAACAGCTTCGTGTGATGGACACAACAGCGACCTCGCTGTGTATGGAGAACCATCTGCCGATCGTGGTGTTTAACTTGAACCAGCCCGGCAATATCCGTCGCGTGGTCATGGGAGAGAAGATCGGGACTTTGGTTTCTTGAATGAGGCCGAAAGTTGCGTTCACTCCGTGGATGATACCCTCATGAAAAAGGAGATCTTATGAATGATATTACGGACGTGAAAAAGCTCGCTGAAGAGACGAAAAGAAGAATGACCAAGAGCGTGGAATCCACAAAAAAGGAATTTCAGAATATTCGCACTGGCCGTGCGTCCATTGCTTTAGTCGAAGGTATTCAAGCCAACTATTACAACACGCCTACGCCGATCAAGAACCTCGGGACGATCTCTACGCCGGATGCCAGGACCATCCAGATCCAGCCGTGGGACGTGACGGCCGTGGCGGAGGTCGAAAAAGCGATCTTGAAATCCGATCTCGGTCTTACACCCATCAATGACGGAAAAGTCCTTCGCATTCAGATCCCGGCGCTCACGGAAGAGCGGCGCAATGAACTGACCAAGGTCATTCGCAAGGTCGCTGAAGAAGGCCGTATCTCGATCCGCAATGCACGTCACGAGGCGATCGAGCAGGTGAAGAAGCTCGAGAAGGCCAAGACGATCCCCGAGGATCTGTCGCATGCGTCACAAAAAGAGGTCCAGAAATTCACGGACCAGTTCATCGCGCAGATCGATGAAGCCTTGAAGCACAAAGAAACGGAAATACATTCCATATGAAGAAAGCAAGGGACTCGTTCCTCGGGACTAGGGACTCGAAAAACAAAAGATTTTAACGAATCCCAAGGGGCAAGTCCCGAGTCCCTGATTTTTGTTTTCATGGGCCCGTAGCTTCCGCCACAAAGCTTTGGCGGACAGGCAGTTGGTACTACCAGCTTCGCACGGGCTTGAAGGCATGCGTGCGCTGTAGACGGCCATCTCAAAGCCGTCACGGCGACGTATTGATTTATTGGAAATCAATGGGCCCGTAGCTCAGTTGGTAGAGCACCGCCCTTTTAAGGCGGGTGTCGATGGTTCGAATCCATCCGGGCTCAAAAATCCCCTGCACCAAATGGTGCCGGGGATTTTTGTTTTACAGGGGATTCAAACGGGAGCACTGCTTACAAACATGACCCAATGTCATGTTTTTAGTGCGGGTGGCCTACCGGACCTGCCGTTGTTTGGCAGGGAAGGAGCTCGAATCCATCCGGGCTCACTTGTTCTCAATGAACAAGTACGGCATCGTGACGGCTCAATGAGGGCTGTCTACGATGACCGCACTTCTTATGTCTGCCCGCCAGTACTTTGTGGCGTGTCACTCTCTACCGGACAGCGATAAGATCTCTCGAGGCAATCGGGGGATTTTTAGTTTATAGCCCATTTGAACCCCCTCATTTCTGGCCCAAATCCTCCCACTCTCTTACAAATGTTGGTACAATTAAGTGGGGCAGGTCACCCACTAATTCAAAATTGATTAAGAAAAATAAAAAAATAATGGAATTCATCTTCAGAAATAGATTAATCTTAATTGTCTGGATGGTTTTACTTGTCCTATTATCCCGATCACAGGGGGTTATCATGGCCGATGAAGAAGCAGTTTACACGAACCGGCTTATTCATGAAAAAAGCCCTTATCTTTTGCAGCACGCCCATAATCCGGTGGATTGGTATCTATGGGGGGAAGAGGCCTTTTCGAAGGCGGAAAAGGAGGATAAACCCATTTTTCTTTCAGTGGGTTATTTCACATGCCATTGGTGTCATGTTATGGAGGAGGAATCCTTTACCAATCCTGAGATCGCGAAGATCATGAACGACCATTTTGTTTCCATCAAGGTGGATCGTGAAGAGCGTCCGGATTTAGACAGCCTCTACATGCAGGTTGTGATGGGACTTACGGGTTCCGGAGGCTGGCCCATGACCGTGATCCTGACGCCGGACCTTAAACCCTTTTTCGGAGGAACTTATTTTCCGCCTGAGGACCGGTGGGGAAACCCAGGGCTAAGGACTATTCTTCAAACCATTGCCGGGAAGTGGAAAACAGAAAGGGAACAAATCCTTGAATCAAGTGAGTCGATTACGGATGAAGTCCGGGCCCACGCGCAGGCCCAAGCGGTGACAAGCCATGCTTTGGATGAAAAAACACTTGAAAAAGCGTATCAGCAATTGCGGTCGCAGTTTGATTCCCGATATGGCGGTTTCGGAGGAGCTCCGAAATTTCAAAGCAGCCATACCTTATCCTTCCTTCTCCGTTATTGGAAACGAACAGGGGATCCCCAAGCCTTGGAGATGGTCGAGAAAACGCTTCAGGAGATGGCGAAGGGCGGTATCTATGACCCCATTGGCGGAGGATTTCACCGGTATTCAACCGATAGCGAGTGGCGCGTCCCGCATTTTGAGAAAATGCTCTATGATCAGGCCATGCTTTCAAAGACTTACCTTGAAGTCTATCAAGCCACTGGCAAGGAAGAGTATGCACGCATGGCCCGCGAGATTTTTGACTATGTTTTACGGGACATGACCGGATCTGACGGTACTTTCTATTCCGCGGGGGACGCCGATAGCGCTTCCGATCCTTCCCGGCCCCATAAAAAATCAGAAGGAGCCTTTTACCTGTGGTCTCAGGATGAAATTGTCAGTGTGCTCGGCAAAGAGAGAGCTGATATTTTTAATTTTTACTATGGCGTCGCCCCCAATGGAAATGCGCCTCAAGATCCTCAGGGGGAATTCAAAGGCAAGAATATTTTGTATGAAGCGCATTCTTTGGATGAAACAGCCAAGCGATTCAAAAGGGGTCCGGAAGAGATCGCCGCTCTTTTAAAGGAATCCAAACAAATTCTCTTTGCGATTCGTTCCAAGAGGCTTCGTCCGCATCTGGATGATAAAGTTCTCACGGACTGGAACGGGCTCATGATCTCAAGCCTCGCCTTCGGCTCACGAGTTTTAAACGAACCGCGTTACCGGGATGCTGCAAAAAAGGCCGCTAATTTCTTGCTTAAAAACATGAAGCGAAAAGACGGACGCCTCATGCATCGGTACCGGGATGGAGAGGTCGCCATTACGGGGTTTATCGATGACTATGGCTTTTTCACCCAAGGTCTCTATGACCTTTACGAAGCGACCTTTGACCCAAGGTATCTTGGAGAAGCGGATTTCTTTCTTAAAGACATGTTCCGGCTATTTTGGGACCCCGCAGTCGGGGGGTTTTTCTTAACGGGAAAAGATGCCGAGAAGCTCATCGCGAGAACCAAAGAACTTTATGATGGTGCGATCCCTTCCGGTAATTCGGTGGCCATCCTTTCCTTGTTCCGCATCGGGCGTCTCACCATGGACCTGGAGATGGAAACCTGGGCCCGTTCCGCTCTGGAGGCCTTCTCTGGTGACATCGACAAATTCCCCGCAGGGTATCCTCAGATGCTGATCGCGTTGAACTTCGCCATCGGGCCTTCGCATGAGATCGTGATCGCAGGTGACGCGGAAGGTCCCGGAACTCAGGCCATGATCCGTGAAATTTACTCGCAGTTCTTGCCCAATAAGGTTGTGGCCCTTCATCCTCCCAAAGGTGAAGATGCTTCCAGGGTCGAAGCTTTGTCGCCATTTATCAAAAAACAAACTATGTTGGACGGAAAAACCACGGTCTATGTATGCAAAAACTTTGTTTGTGATTTTCCAATCACCGATATATCGGCAATTAGAAAGCTTTTGGAGGAACATCCCTAAAATTCGATAGTACTTTTTCCGCCTTCCGGACTGTTTGATGATAAATGAAAAAGACATCCT
The DNA here is from genome assembly GCA_043821445.1 of Candidatus Omnitrophota bacterium. Taxonomy (GTDB): domain Bacteria; phylum Omnitrophota; class Omnitrophia; order Omnitrophales; family Aquincolibacteriaceae; genus Aquincolibacterium. The sequence goes on from JBDRCT010000024.1 coordinate 4,536, forward strand.
ATAAAGAGTAAAGCGCAAAAACAAGTTGTCAAAGATCGAAAACGGTTCTTTCTCAGGCAGGCATAAAGACGCGGGCAGGATTATAAGGCTCGCCCGATTTGAGCATGCTTAAACAAGTGTGAGCGAGT
>JBDRCT010000025.1:0-51635 GCA_043821445.1 Candidatus Omnitrophota bacterium
GCTCAAAATATCGCCGATGTAATTCTTAAGGAAGTCTTTAACAGGTAGTAAAACCGCTAACGCGCGAAGAACCGTTTTGTTTACGTGCTTCATTTAAATTTCCTGACAAAATTCGCAAAGAGGAAAAGCTCGTACAATTAAAAGAACCGGCTGGATTTTAAAACCTCGCAATGAGAGACCGGAGACGATGGAAAGATTCATGAGCAAGAAACGTTGGGTAGTTCTCATATTGTCAGGTATTCTTCTTTTTCATTTCGTTAATAATTTTATCTGGTTACAAAAAGACAACCTCATCTATGGGCCTGATTCCGCCTGGCATCTCATAGAGGCTATTAAATTCCATTTTACATTTAAGAATATACTGCATTCCCAAGCCTCATTTTTTGCACAAATCGGGCAATGGATCCAGACATTCAGATATTGGCCGACTACTAATTGGCCACCCCTGGTCTACTTTCTTTCTGCCCTCATAAATCCTCAGGAGATACATCTTTTCTCACTGCGGATGTATGTCAATTTTATTTTTTATGTTTTGTTGGTATTGTCCACCTACTTTCTAGGAAAGAAATGCTTTAATCGAAGGGCCGGTCTGATCGCCGCTTTTCTCATTGGCTTTTACCCCGCTGTCTGCGCTTTCTCGCGTCAGTTCCAGTTGGATTTCCCTCTCCTTTGCGTAACAGCTGCATGCGTATGTCTATTGGTCTACTCGGAGAATTTCTCCAAACGGGGCTATTCCTTGCTGTTTGGATTGAGCCTGGGGATGGGGACGTTGGTGAAATTACAAATAATGGTTTTTTTGCTGGTACCGTTGCTTTATGCAACATTCGGTATATTCCGCCCCCAAAATAGTGAAAAATTAAACAGATCCTCAAATTTTATTCTGAGCACAATTATTGCCTTCAGCTTATTTTATTTATATTGGGGGAATAGAATAGGCACTATGCTGACAAGCTTTCATGACCACCTTCTTATTTATTACCCGTTTTATACGAACAAAACCGCGCTTGTTTCAGTTGCCCCTATCCCCATATTTAGTTTGCGGAATTTCACTTTTTATCTCGAAGGCTTGATAGCGCATGTTTATCTTTTACCGTTTATATTATTTATATGCGCCCTGGTGGTATTGCTCATAAGTAAAAATAAATGGCGATTTTTCTACTTATTCAGTTTTTTGATCCCCTATCTTATTTTTTCTTTTATTTCTGTGAAATGGACAAGATATGCCTTGCCTCTTTTGGTTTTTATGGCGGTTATCTCCGGATGGGTGATTAATAGTATTAGATTAAGATACATAAAAGTCGCCATCTTGTGCGTGTTGGTTTTTTATTCTATGCGTCTCTACCTTACAGGTTCGTGGACATCTCATGACGGGCATTCTGCTACTCCCTTTTGTTTTTTTAAATCCACACTACCCGATATTCTGTTCCCAGGCCTTATTCCACCGGTCGCTTTTGATTATACCGAAGAGCTAAAAAAAGAGGGCATCATACCTCATATTGAACAGGGGTTGCGGGATGGCAAGGCGATAAGAATAGCATTTAGCGGGGATAACGTGGAAGACACTATCGTGCTGCTCTATTTTTATTTTCAAGATGCTATTTTTAAAAAAAGGATAGCTATCTACGAAAGACATGTATTGGATTTTCAAAATGCTGATTATATTGTCATGAAAGACTCGGACCTCTTAACCGAAAAAGAATTACTCAGGAATTACAGGGTATTATCCAGGATCCAGGGACGCGTTTTTTTAATAAAAAAATGAAAAAGATCCTTTTATTGAACCCCCCATCTATAACCTTTAATTACTCCAGAGATTATTTTTGTTCAAAAACATTAAAGACCGATTACGTCGAGCATCCCATAGATCTATTGATCTTAAGCGGCATCCTCGGTGATAAATTCAGCGTGGATGTTTTGGATGCAACCGCACTTAATCTAAACTTTCATGACTGTTTCGATAAAATCAAAGATGTGTCGCCGGATATCATCATCTTTCTTTCTGGTTCCGCCTCTTGGATTGATGATTTCAATTTTATGAAACAGGTTAAGGAAGCAAATCCGGTTTTAAAGGTCATCGGGATCGGTGATATTTTCTTCAATAGAGACATCATCATAAACCATAAATGGATCGACGCCGTTTTGTTGGATTTTACTTCGAGAGATATTGTAAACTATCTCGAGGGTCATTATGATGGGGTCAAAAATATGTTTTTCAGAAATCATGAGGATATAGTTTTTGCCGGAATAACCCAATATCACAATGAAGAATTCGAAATCCCCATCCCTCGGCATGAATTATTTTTAAGAGGGAAATATACCTTTCCTTTTGCCCGAAAGCTCCCCTTTACTACGATCCTCACTGATTATGGCTGCGGATCGAGGTGCCTTTTTTGTCTCTATAACACTTTAGGATTTAAGTCACGCAAGTTAGAGAATGTATTTGAAGAGTTGGAGTATATACACTCTTTAGGAATTAGAGAACTTTTCATTAAAGATCAGAGTTTTGGGCATGATAGAGCGCGCGCTCTTCAATTTTCCAGGGAGATACTCAAACGCGGTTGGCGTTTTTCCTGGACGGCTTTCTCCCGGATGGACGCCATTGATCTTGAATTAGCCTCGAATATGAAAGAAGCCGGCTGCCACACGTTGATATTGGGAGTGGAAACTGCAAATGAGGATTTATTGAAAAAATTTAAACCCGGCCTCACATTAGAAAAAATGGATAATGCCCTCAAGCTATGTAAAAAGCTAAAGATTCGCACAGTAGGGACGTTCTGTCTCGGGTTGCCTTCGGAGACTAAAGAAAGCGTCTTAAAAACAATTGATTATGCAGTAAAGTCAGGTTGTGATTTCGCTTCTTTTAATGTTTTTGTGCCTAAAACAGGGACCGTGCTCGAAAGAGAATTTCTCCAACATAACGGGGGCAAGAAGCTGGTCGATAGAGAGTGGGATCAATCAGGCATGAGTTCTATTTCCGGAAATGGGATTATCTCGGAAGAGGAGATGGCCGATTTGCTATCCTTTGCTGTCCGGAAATTTTACTTTCGCATAAGTTATGTGTTTAACCGAGTCTTGAATTTAACAAGTGTTACCGACTTAAGAATGTTTATGCGAAGCGGAATGGGCTTGTTCAGTTCGATGATTAAAAAAAGTTCCCGCACTCCTGAATGAAAACGGATAAAAAGCAGGAGCTTCCGCGGAGAAGTATTTAACAAACGGTAAGTCATTTTTAAACAACGGGAATCAGTGCCGTTCCGATTACCTGTTTAGTTTTTATAATCGAGAATCAGGGCGGTCCCCATACCAATCAATCAAAGCCTGGCTGAGATTGGGACCGTCCTCGTCAACCATTTAGGAAGCGAAATTTAAGACGAGGGTGGTCATTTCCTTTAAAGAGGAGACGCGATTGATTTTGTTCCGGAGTTGGGCGACGTTAGGGCAGCCCTTAAAATACCAGGCCGCGATCTTCCGGGACTGAAGCACGCCCATTTTTTCTCCCTCGTATTGGACCTCGAGCCGGATGTGTTCGAGCGCAACCCGTTTTTTTTCTTCAAACGAAGGCGGATCCGGCATCTGGCCTGAGAGAACGGCGCGGATGCCGGCATAGAGCCACGGATTTCCGAGGGCGCCCCGGCCAACGGCAACCCCATCGCATCCCGTTGTTTCCATCATGCGTTTCGCGTCCTCAGGAGCGAAAATATCACCGTTGCCGAAGACGGGGATCTTCAGGTTTTTTTTGACAAGTTTGATCACCCCCCAGTCCGCTTTTCCGGTGTATCCCTGGGCGCGGGTCCGGCCGTGGATAGTGACGGCGGAAAGCCCGTGCTCTTCCGCAAGATGGGCAATCGAGAGAGCTTCCGTGCCGCTCGGATCGGTGAATCCGGTGCGCATTTTGACGGTGACCGGGATCCTTTTTACGTGGGTCATGACATTTTTAAAGATCTTCGCGGCAAGATCGGGTCGTTGGAGGAGTGCGGATCCTGCCCCGGGTCCTGTGACCTTGCGTACCGGGCATCCGAAATTCAGATCAAGGATCTCGAATCCCATCGCCTCGATCATCGCCGCGGCTTTTCCCATGGAATTCGGGCTATGACCGACAAGCTGAGCGCCGAGCGGTCTGTCGCCCGGGACTCTGCGGAGGAGAGGGAGAGTCCGTTTGTTTTCCCGCGCCAGGGCTTCGGCGGAGATCATTTCCGTGAACGCCAGTTCGAGTCCCAGTTCACGGGCGACCAGGCGGAACGCGATATCCGTGCAATCTGCCATGGGGGATTGGAACACATGGGTTTTTAACGAGAGTTTTCCGAGCTTTATCATGAAAGGGCCTCTAAGATAGATTAAAAGTTCGTACTGGCACGGCGTTATGATGGACCCCTTGGGTATACAGTGCCGTACTGTTAACCCATAAAAATAATGGAGAACGGCACTAGAAAAATTTGTGAGTCAAGGTATAATACCCGAAATTGATTCGCCCTGCCCAGGTCTTTATTTTAATTAGGGTGGCTCGGATGGCCCCTGTTGCTGCTCTGCGGCAATGGAAAGATGTCGGGGCTACCCAGGTCTTTATTTGCATTAGGGTGATTGGGTGCTGATCGGGAAAGATTTTTATTCCATAAGAATCAGGACCGAAATATTAACCTCAAAGGAAAGGTAGAGGCCATAGCCATGATCGATTCTAAACCCGTCCAAGCTGCTGAGGATTGGGGCGTCGTGCTCCAATCGGTTCCTTCCAAGAACAAGAAAGAAATTTTAAAACGCCTTGCGGAGATCTTTCAAATCGATAAGCGGGATGCCGAGCAAATTCTCTCCAATATGCCGCTTATCCTCGTGGACAACCTCTCCTTTGGGCTTGCCGCACGCATTAAGAAGTTTTTTCTGACGATCGGTGCGGTCGTGGAAACGACGAATCACGATATGATCAAGAAAAATTGTTTTCAGGTTCTTTGGCCGCAGACGCCGGACCTTTCTTTTTTTATGAAGCATGAGGTAGGGTCCGCGGAGGTGTCCGCCCAGGGGAAAAAAGGGAAAGCTAAATCCGGAGGATTTTCTTTTTTTGAGAAGAAGGACGAAAAAAAGGAAATGAATCTGGAGATGTCAAAACCTCAGGAAGCTCCGTTGTCCGCAAAGTCTGCCCCTCTTGGTTCGCCGCTTCCTGTAGTGCCCACTCAGGAATCTCCGGCGACTGCTCCTCTTGGTTCGCCGCTTCCTGTGATACCTACGCAGGAATCTCCGGCGACTGCTCCTCTTGGTTCGCCGCTTCCTGTGATGCCTACGCAGGAATCTTCGGCAATCGTTCCTCCCAGTCCACCGGCTCCTGAGACGCCCGCTCCAGATTCTCTGCCAGCCTTCGCAGAGAAACCGGTTCCGGCCTCGCCAGCGGGTGCGGATCTGGATTGGGAGCGGCGTGCGAATGAATTGAATGAAAAGCTGCGAAAGTTCCATGCGGAGAAGCAGGAGCTGCATGCGCAGCACGCTGAAGCAGCTGAAAAGGTGAAGGGTGAGTATCAGCAACAGCTTGAAGAGGAAAAGAAAAAGAGCGACGAGATCGCTAAGGCGCTTGAAGATCTTCATCAGAGGGAAGCCCAGAAACAAGAAGCACTGACTCGGGAAGGGGAAGAGTGGCGTTCCAGGGCCGAAGCCCTGGCCCAGAAGGTCGAGAAGGAAAAGCAAAAGAGCGAAGAAACCGCCAAGGCGCTTGAAGATCTTCATCGGAAGGAAGCCCAGAAACAAGAAGCACTGACTCGGGAAGGGGAAGAGTGGCGTTCCAGGGCCGAGGCCCTGGCCTCGAAAGTTCGCGAACTTGAGACGAACCTGACGCAGAAGACCTCCGAGGTCGAGCAATTGATCCAACAAAAAGCCGATCTTTCCGAACGGTCGGAGAAGGCCGCGGCGGAAATTCAGCGTGAAATTTCGGCCCTCCGGAGCCGCGAGCAGGAATCTTTTCAGAAGATCGAGGGATTGGAACGGAGCGTTCAGGAGATGACGGAGTCGTTGCGATCCCGCGATGGCGTGCTCGCTCAATTCGAGAAGCAGATCGTGGAGCTCGCTGAAAAATCCCGTGGGTATGAATCGTTGCGCCGGGAACATGCGCAGCTTGCCCAAGAGCGCGCCACGATCCGTCAAGAGTATGATGCAAAGCTCGACGAACGGGAGATGCGTTTGGCGAAAGCCGAGGAAGACCATCGCCGTTACCGAAGTCGAACGGACCGAAAAAATGCCGCGGCAGCGCGCGAGCTTGGTGAATGGATCCGTGGAATAGATACCATCCGCCAAGGACTTCAGAAGTTGATCCTTTTTCTTGGAAGTGAATCCGCGGTCCTCGACGGCGAAAAAAAATCTAATCTCAAGTCCCCTTTGACCCGTGGGCCGGATGCACCGAATACGGAAAACGGCTGAGTTTTTCAGGACGGACCACGACCCTCCTGGCCGATTTTGTCTTTTTAATTTATGAGAATCAGTACCGCAGAAATCCTCAAAATGGATGAGTCTGCTATCCAGGATTATTCCATGCCGGGCCTTCTCCTTATGGAAAATGCCGGCCGGAGTGTCAGTGAAATTATTTTCAAGGAATATAAGCCCTGCAAGGTCCTGATCTTTGTTGGAAAGGGGAACAACGGCGGAGATGGGCTGGTAGTCGCAAGGCATCTCGCAAATCACGGTTATTCAGTACAGGTCGCTCTTTTTGAGGATCCTGCCAGTCTCAAAGACGATCCGCTTCTGAATTTTTCGATCATTAACAAAATGAATATCCCGTGGACCCTGATTGAGGCCATTTCTGAAGAAGAAATTTGTGCTTATTGCAAAAAGTCGGAACTTGTGGTGGATGCGATCTTTGGCGTTGGGATCCACAGCTCCGTAGGCGGGATCTTTGAAAAGGCTATTCGTGCGATCAATGGAAGTCAAAGACCGGTGGTGAGCATCGATATTCCCTCTGGATTGGATGCGGATACCGGACAAGTTCATGGGGTTGCGGTTAAGGCGACGAAAACCGCGACGCTGTCTTTGCCGAAACACGGACTTTTCGAAGGTGAGGGCCCCGGGCATGCCGGAAAAATCGAAGTAGCAGACATCGGGATTCCGCGCGATTTGCTTTTGCCATTCATGAACACATCCTTGTCTGAAATTTGACTTCTTAAAAGGTGACAAGGACAGTCCCGACTTTTATTTTCGTTTCCTAAATGGTAGCCAGGCAGCCCCTATCTCAGCTTTGCTTCAACGGATTGGAATTTGGGCTGCCCCAATTTCAACAAGTTGAAATTGATAGGTATTGGGACTAAGGCGCGTCTTGGTAATGACTTACGATTTCAAAAATGACGCGCGGCGGACACGTTTGAAGCTTGACACCCTTCGTGCTTTCTGATAAAAACGCACGCTTTTCTTAATGGCATTTCGCGAACGATGTCCCATATTCAAGGAAGGGTCCCACGTGCGCACCTTGAGGCGTTTTCCGGATTGGTTACGGCGGTCATTGCCCGAAAATTCTTCGCAAAAAACCCGGGCCATTTTAAGTAAATATAAATTGAATACCGTTTGTCGTGCCGCCATGTGTCCGAACAGTCATGAATGTTATGCACAAGATACGGCGACTTTCATGATTTTGGGAGGCATTTGCACTCGTCGCTGCGGTTTTTGTGCTGTGCCGACCGGTACGGGTGAGAGACTTCGCGATGATGAGCCCGAGCGTGTGGCATTTGCGGCTAAAGAGCTGGGGCTTCGTTATGTGGTGGTCACCTCAGTCACCCGGGACGATCTCGCAGACGAAGGGGCGGGACATTATGCCTGCACTGTGCGGGCCGTAAAGAGAGAGATCCCCGCATCGCAAGTAGAGGTTCTGACCCCGGATTTTCATTCGCGGGAGGAACTGCTTCGCTGTGTGATCAATGCCGGGCCCGAGGTCTTTAATCATAACCTTGAGACCGTAGAACGGCTACAGCGGGTGGTAAGGCCTCAGGCGGATTATCAGTGTTCGCTTAAGACACTTGAGATTGCCAAGAAATTGGCTCCGCAGCGGATCACAAAAAGTGGTCTCATGCTGGGACTTGGAGAAACAATTCCGGAGATCCTGGAAACGGGGCGTCACCTTTTGTCGGTGGGGGTCAGCATCATGACGCTCGGGCAATATCTTCAGCCGACACCGCAGAGCCTGGAGGTACAGGAATATGTGACTCCGGAGAAATTCCAGGATTTGACTCATAAGCTCATCGCTATAGGTTTTGAAAAAGTTTTGGCGGGTGCCTATGTCAGGAGTTCTTATAACGCCCGGGAGACTTTCGCGGGTCTGGGAGAAGCCCGGACCTGCGGAAATTCGGAGACTTGCACGGGCATTTAAAACAAGGAGAACGGGGACGATGCTGGAGGTGTTAGCCAAGGGGTTGGGAAAGAACGTGGATGAAGCGACGGTGAAGACATGGTTCTTTGAAGAAGGGGATGCGGTTACCGAAGGGGATGATCTTGTGGAACTTGCGACCGAAGATTCGGTCATTATGATCTCCGTTCCGGCGACGGGCGTCTTGGCGGAAGTTTGCATCGATGAGGATGATACGGTTCAGCGCGATGAAGTGCTTTGCATTATCGATGATGAAGAAGGCGGATTGAGTGAAGATTCGGAAGACGCAGAGGCTTAGGTTGCCTGGGATTTTATTTTCAATGGAAGAAGACGACAAAATCAAAGAAGGATAATCAATCATTTCAAAATGACTGAAATACTCAAACTTAAAAGTCCCGCCGATTTTATCGGAAGACAGGGAAATGGCGTCATTAGTTTCGGTTCCGGGCAGCCCGACTTGCCACCACCGCAGGAAGCTTTCCAGGGCATAGATCTTAAACGTGATCTGCGTTACGGACTCATTCAAGGTGAAGTCAAATTGCGTGAAAGTCTGGCCCGAGAATATCCCGGTTCCACCGCGGAAAATTTCGTTATTACTAACGGAGCATCTGAGGCACTTGACCTCATTTTTAGGGGATGGTCAAAAGGCGAGAAGGTATTGCTTCCTCGTCCTTATTATTATTCATATCCACCCATCGTCAAATTTGCGGGTATGGTTCCGGTTTATACTGATCTTGTGGACGGCCGGATTGATCTAGATGATTTTAAGAAAAAAATAAAGGATTGCCGTGCCGTTTTGATTAACTCTCCTTCCAATCCGACCGGAAGGGTCGAGGCTATCGAGACGTTAAAAGAAATCGAAAAGATTACCCAAAAGCTCGGTATTTATGTTGTTTCTGATGAGGTGTATAAGGATTTGATTTACGAGCGCGAAAATTATCACATTAACGGCGATCATGTGATCACGGTCAATTCTTTCTCAAAAACTTATTGTATGTGCGGTGTAAGGGTCGGATATCTTTGGAGTTCCGACAAAAAAGTAGTCGAAAATGTCTGCGAGATGAAGACACATACCTCGATGAATACGAATCTGGTGGGTCAGGATATGGCGCTTTCCGCTATGATGGCTCCCAAAGCATATATCGCGAAACAACAACAAATATGGCGCCAGCGGCGGGATTACATCTACAAGGGCCTGCTTGACCTCGGTTTCGATCTTTGGAAACCGGAAGGTGCGTTCTACGTGCTCCCAAAATGCAAAAACGCGAGAGAATTTTTATCCATTCTTTATAATGATTTCAAAGTGATCACTTATCTTGGAGAATGGTTCGGGGCCCCCGACAGGATTCGCCTCAGCTACGCCCTCGACATCCATCAAATTGAAGAAGGTCTCGGCCGCATCCGGCAAGCCATGCAAAAGGTAACGGTGCTCTAAAGAAGTCCATGCGCCATTCAACGGAGGATATAGTTGAATTCGGGTGCGGGAGTTCGCTAAAAGAGAGGTGAATTTCGTGTTTTAAAACGGCCGTCTCTTTTAGATCAAAGAACGAATGAGAGGAAATACACCGTTACCGACCAGCCTTGAATATGGAAACTCGTTCTCTTAAAAAATCGATAGCACTAAAACAGTCGTCCAACTTACCCATCGGAGTATTTGATTCGGGGCTCGGGGGATTGACGGTTGTTCGCGAGCTGCGGCGGCGCTTGCCCTCGGAAGAAATCCTCTATCTGGGCGATCTTGCCCACCTGCCCTATGGGACCAAGTCGAACGATGAGATCCGCCGTCTTTCGACCGATTGCGCCTGCTTTCTCCTGAAAAAGAAGATCAAGGCCCTTGTCATTGCCTGCAATTCCGCTTCAAGCGTTGCCTTCAAACTTCTGTCCAAAATGTTGCCGATCCCGGTGCTGGATGTGATCAGTCCCGCGGTAGAAGAGGCCATGGCTCTCACACGAAATTTCCGTGTCGGGGTGATCGCGACCCACGCCACGATCGAGAGCGGAAGTTATGCCAGGAGCCTGGAGCAGAGGTCCTCGGAGGCGGAATATTTCTTGAAGCCGTGCCCGCTTTTTGTGCCGCTTGCGGAAGAGGGCTGGCTGGACGGTGCCGTCGCCCTTGAGGCTGCGCGCAAGTATCTTGCCCCCATCAAAAAGAAAGAAATCGATACCCTGATCCTCGGGTGCACCCATTATCCTTTGCTGGAAAAAGTGATCGCGAAAGTAATGGGACCGAAGGTCCGGCTTGTGGACTCTGCCACTCCCACGGCGCTTCGTTTGAAAGCGCTTCTTCAAGAGCGCGGTCTCCTTTATCCGGGAGCTCGTCACGCACTGCTCAAGATCTTTGTCACGGATTATGTGCGGAATTTCGCGCGGATCGGCGAATCATTCCTCGGCGAAAGACTGAAGACCGTGAAGCTTGTCAAAGTTCCATGAAAAAAGCTATTTGCCTGCTTTCCGGCGGGCTGGATTCCACGGTGAGTCTTTACGTAGCGCGTTCTGAGGGTTACAGTCCCGTCGCGCTTTCGATCGAATATGGGCAAAGACATCTCCGGGAAATTTCATCCGCTCGTGTTCTGACGGAGAGGCTCATAGTCCCTCATTATTTCGCGACGTTGAGCATGCCTTGGAAGGGAAGCGCCCTGCTGGATCCCAAGATCAAACTTCCCAAGGGCCGTGATGAAAAGATGATGTCGGGAGAGATTCCGGTCACATACGTGCCGGGACGGAACAGCGTTTTTCTTGCCATGGCCATGTCCTGCGCCGAAACAGAAAAGGCGCACGCGATCTTCTTCGGCGCGAATGTTCTGGACTACAGCGGCTATCCCGATTGCCGGCCGGAGTATATTAAGGCGTTCGGTGAAGCGATGAGGCTCGGCACTCAGGCCGGTGCTGGGGGCTGGAAGGTCGAGCTCAAAGCCCCGTTGATCAATCTCACCAAAAAAGATATTGTCCTGCTGGGACAGAAGCTTGGGGTCCCATTCGAAACGACCTGGTCTTGTTACGCCGGGAGCGATAAGCCCTGCGGTGTTTGTGACTCTTGCATTTTGCGTGCCAAAGGTTTTCGCGAAGCCGGGATCCCGGACCCGCTGCTTATCGCATGAAATATCCTTCATTTTTTGAGCGCGTGCGGATCACCGAGATATTTTCTTCGCTCCAGGGGGAAGGCCCGCGAATGGGCGAGCGGCATATCTTCATTCGGTTCGAAGCGTGCCACTTGGCTTGCGCCTATTGCGATGAGACCGGTAAAAGGGCCAGAGAGATGTCAGTTGCAGATGTGCTCAAGGGAGTGGCCAAGCTTGAGAGAAAAGCAGGGCCGCATGTCTGTGTGAGCCTTACGGGCGGCGAGCCTCTTCTTTACGCGGATTTTCTGAAAATTCTTTGTCCGGAGCTCAAAAAAAGAAAATACCGTATTCTTCTTGAGACGAACGGCATTTTATGGCGGCAACTTTCGGAGGTCCTAGGGGTTTGCGATATTATTGCCATGGATCTGAAGCTGCCAAGCGTGACGCGGCAAAAAGAATTTCTCAAAGAGCACCGGAAATTTCTCGAGCTTGCGGCGGAGAAAAAAATTTATATTAAGGTCGTGATTTCCAAGGACATTGATCTGCGCGAATATGAAAGGCATCTTTCCATGGTCGCGCAAGTGGCGCCTCATGCGCCTGTTTTTTTACAGCCGATGAGCTGTGGCAAAAAAGTCTATCCGGATCCCGCACTGATGCGGTTTCTAGATGAGTTGCAACGAAGCGGGGCGAAGAGGCTTTCCGATGTCCGTGTCGGGATCCAGCTCCACAAATTGATGCATATCCGCTAGGAGGAATATCGTGAGGATCGATAAAAGGAAAAGTGATGAGCTCCGCAAAGTGAGTGTCCGGACCCGGTATCTCAAAAATGCCCATGGCTCTTGCCTGATCGAGATGGGAGATACGAAAGTCGTGTGTTCGGCGACGGTCGAAGAAAAAGTGCCATTTTTTTGCAAAAATGAAGGTAAAGGTTGGGTTACGGCTGAGTATGGCATGCTGCCGGCTTCGTGTAACGAACGCATCGCGCGTGAGGCTTCGAAGGGAAAACTGTCGGGGCGTACGCAGGAGATCCAGCGCTTGATCGGACGCAGTATCCGTTCGATCATGGACCTCAGAAAACTCGGCGAACGCACGATCTGGCTCGATGCGGACGTGATCCAGGGCGACGGCGGGACCCGTACGGCATCGATCACGGGTTGTTACATCGCGCTTGAGCACGCGGTCCAAAAGCTCATCGAAGAGGGAAAACTTGCGGCAAGTCCCGTGCTGGATTCCGTGGCGGCAGTCAGTGTAGGTGTCGTGAATGGAAAATCCGTGCTGGATCTTTGTTATGCCGAGGATTCTAAGGCTGAGGTCGATATGAACGTGGTCATGACCGGTTCCGGCAAGCTTGTCGAGGTTCAAGGGACGGCCGAGGGGGAACCCTTCACGGAAGCAACGCTCCTTCGGATGCTTAAGCTGGCCAAGAAAGGCATCCGCGAACTTTCGGAGATTCAAAAAAAATATGTTTCGAAGTAAGACGACGAAGCTTTTGCTCGCAACGACCAACGCCAAAAAGTTCAAAGAACTGCAGGAGATCCTCGCCGATCTACCGGTCCAGTGCTTGAGTCTATGCGATTTTCCGGAGGTAAAGGGCGTGGAAGAAATTGGCCGGACATTCGAGGAGAACGCCAAGATCAAGGCTTTGGGTTACTCGGAACAGACGGGAGTTCTGACTTTAGGTGAAGATTCCGGGATTTGCTGCGATGCTCTAGACGGCGCACCGGGAGTTTTTTCGGCGCGTTTTTGTGGGAAATCTCAAAGTGGTGATGCCAATAACGCGAAATTGCTCGAGATGATGAACGGTGTTCCGGATGAAAAAAGGACGGCGTATTACGAGTCTTCCATTGCGTTGGCCGAGCCTGGGAAGCTGATCGGAGTTGTCAAGGGGCAGGTGCACGGCTTGATCACGCGCGACCTCCGGGGGGAAGGAGGGTTCGGCTATGACCCTCTTTTTCTCTTTCCACCGTATCAAAAAACTTTCGCCGAAGTTCCCATCGAGATGAAACATCGTGTTTCTCATCGCGGCCAGGCCCTCAAAAAATTCCGGGGACTTCTTCAGGATTATCTTAAACGGGCTTGATCCCTGTGGCTGGCCTTTTTTCGGGGCTTTTGACCTTGAACTGGCGGCATCTCTCTCATATAATTCTCGAAATTCATTCCTTCCATGGTAGGATAATTACACGATTTTTCAAATAGGCGCGGTTAGTTCAGTTGGTTAGAACGCTTCCTTGACATGGAAGAGGTCAGAGGTTCGAGTCCTCTACCGCGCAGATCTTTATTTCTTTTTCATAATGGTGATCTGTGCGGCCCCAATTTCCTCTAAGAAGAAATTGGATGGTATTGGGACCGCGCAAGTCTTTGTGTTCCTTTAATTAATGGTAACTTGCACGGCCCCAATTTCAGATGCTCTGAAATTGATCAGTATTGGAACCGCCCAGGTATCTTAAGCGCACCCTCGTTGCTGCGGGGCGAAAAAGTGCAGAAAAAACGGGTCCCGCAGGTCTGTATGAAAAAAACGATTTTCAATCTCTCAATTGCGTGCCTTGTCTCAGTCTCCTTATTTTTTTCGCCTCCACTCGCGGAAGCGAGTTCTCTCACATTGCTGGCGCCCTCCGCGGTGCTTTTGGACGGCCGGACCCAGAAGATCCTCTACGCGAAAGCCCCGTATACCAAGCGCGCACCGGCCAGCACGACCAAACTTCTGACCGTCATGGTGGCTCTCGATCATCTCTCGCTGGATAAGATCGTCCGGATCCCGGGCGGTTTGGAATCTATTCAGCCTTCAAAGGTAGGTCTGCATGCTGGAGAGCGTTTTTATGTGCGTGATCTTGTGAAAGCGGCGCTCATCAAGTCCGCCAATGACGCGGCCGAAGCTCTCGCCATCCTGACGGCGGGCTCACGCCCCGCATTCGCCCAGCTCATGAACCAGAAAGCCAAAAGCATTAGCGCGAAAAATTCTTACTTTGTGAATCCCTCGGGACTTCCGGACTCGAGGCAATATTCGACGGCGTATGATCTTGCGAGGATCATGATGACGGCTTCAAAATACCCATCTATCGTAAGTGCTCTGAAGACACGGAGTGCGGTCATTTACAGCCGTGGCGGGCGGAGGGTCCCACTCAATAATTGCAATAAGATGCTTTGGCGGACGGACGGAGTGATCGGCAAGACTGGCTGGACAAGGACGGCGCGCCACTGCTTCGCCGGGCGGATCCAATCGAATGGGGAAGTGATCTTTGTCGGGTTGATGGGAAGCCAGAAACGACAGTATCTCTGGTCCGATCTCCTGCGTATTGCCGCGATCCCTTCCGGAAAAATGCCCAAGCCAATCGTTTCAGCTCCCAAAATGCCGTCGAGACAAGAAACGATTAAGATCCAGACGGCCCTAGGACGAGCAGGTTACTTCAAGGGGAAGCCGACCGGTTTTTATGGCAAACGGACCCGGGCAGCGGCCCGGAGTTTTCAAAAAGCGCAGGGTATTGCGGTGGACGGATTGGTAGGACCGGTCACATGGAAGAAGCTCAAGGCCTATTTATGAGAAAATTCTTATTCTGTTTGTTGCTATGTTCGCTGGCCCTTCAGACGGGCTGTTCTCATGGATTTTCACAACACCTGGCCGAGCGGCTTCCTGAGGCTCAGGCGCCGACAATGACCCCTGAAGAAAAATTGCCAACAATTTCCGAAGGGCCCTCAATCGCCATGGTCGCTGATTTTGAAGAAGAAGGCGAGAAAATCATGAATAATCTCGGCGGTGAGAGCGGTGATTGGAACATGAACCTCGCGGACATCAATAATTCCTACACCGACTTGAAGGTGGTGCCGATGGCGGGGAAGGACGGAAAGACGACCCGGGTCCTGAGTCTTGCTTATAGCGTGGATTCCGATCTTCCGGCCCAGAACGGATTTTGGACAAAGCTGATGGGCTTCGATGCGAGTTCTTATGATCATTTGGAGTTTGAGATCAAGGGAGATGCGCAAGCCGGATTCACGGAGCGGTTCCGGCTCGAAGTGAAGAAGTGTCTGGATCCCCAGTGCGTTGAGAAGGTCAGCGGTTCTGCGACAGTCCCGGTGACAGGCGAATGGAGGACCGTGAGCATTCCGTTGAATGCCATGACAGGTCTCATTGATTTTTCCAATCCCGAGGCGTGGGAAACACCCCGCGTAAGCTATAAGCCGTTGGACGAATTTGTCATCATCTTTAACAACGGGTTTGTCACGAAAAAACAGGGCAAGATCTATTTTGATAACATCCGTTTCGTGCGGACCGGGGAACCGGGGCCGAGCGCCGTAGATTTTCCGCCGCGAAAGATCGAAAAGACCCCTCTCCGTTTGGAGCCGTTGGAGTTCGAGAGATTTCTTGTGGGTCGGTTGCGCGGATTCCCAAAAACCTTGAGCGTCAAAAAAGATTTTCCGAAGGATGACCGGGCGTTTTTAAAAGAAGTCGCCAAGGACACCTGGGAGTTTTTTGACAAAATCGTGGATTCAGAGCATGACTTGCCGCTTGACACCGTCATTTTTGGCGAAAAAGAGCCGCTGGAGGCGACTACTTGGGTGGGGGACTATACAAGCGTCACCAATGTCGGGGTCTACCTCATGGCGGTTGTGAGCGCCTACGATTTGGGTTTTATTACGCGCGAAGATGCTGTCAATCGCATCCAAAAGACGCTGACCACGACCGAAAAGCTTGAGTATCACACGAGTGGATTTCTTTATAATTATTACGATACGACCACGTTGGAACGGACGAGCTATTTTGTTTCAT
The DNA here is from genome assembly GCA_043821445.1 of Candidatus Omnitrophota bacterium. Taxonomy (GTDB): domain Bacteria; phylum Omnitrophota; class Omnitrophia; order Omnitrophales; family Aquincolibacteriaceae; genus Aquincolibacterium. The sequence goes on from JBDRCT010000025.1 coordinate 16,145, forward strand.
TCGTGGATAGCGGCTGGCTGATGCTCGGGCTCTATGTGGCAAAAAATGCTTTTCCTGAGGAGCTTACGGCGCAGACAACCCACCTCTTGGAGCGCGGAAATTTCAAGTTTTTTTACGATCCCCTGGCCAAGCAGATGTTCCACGGTTTTTACGATAACCTGAATGTCTATTCGGACTATCACTACGGTGTTTTTTATACCGAACCTCGCGCGGCCAGCTATATTTCCGTTGCGCGAGGGGACGTTCCGGAAGCTCATTGGTTTGAAGGAATGGCGCGTACCTTCCCTACATCCTATCAGTGGCAGTCGCAGCCCCCCAAGGATCGCGTCGAGACAACCTTGGAGGGGTACAAGTATGTCGGTGGGCATTACGAGTGGGAAGGTCTCAAGTACGTTCCCAGTTGGGGAGGTTCGGCTTTTGAAGCCTTGATGCCGGCTGTGGTCCTGAAAGAAAAGGAACTCGCTCCCGAGGGGCTTGGAAAGAACAATGCCACGCATGTTCAAGGCCAGATCCGCTATGCGCTGGAAGAAAAGATGCCGGTTTGGGGCATGAGCCCCTGTTCCGTCCCTGAGGGTGGTTATTCCGAATATGGCGCGAAGCCCATGGGAGTAAAGGGGTACAAATCCGGTGTCGTGACGCCTCATGCGAGCGCTTTGGCCCTGGACTATGCTCCGGGGCAGGTGGTCGCCAATCTGCGGAAGTTGATCGAACTTTATGATATCTACGGGGAGTATGGGTTCTATGATGCCGTGACCATTGCGACCGGGAAGATCGCACGAAAATATTTGGCGCTTGATCAGGGCATGATCCTGCTCGCGATCAATAATTATCTGAATCGCGGCGCTCTCCGGGAGCGCTTTCATGCAGATCCCGAAATGAAGAAATACGAGAAGCTTTTGTCCGCCGAAAAATTCTTCGAGGCGGCGTCCCAGGAAGCTTCCGCGAGCGCGAAGCCATGATCCTTAAGGAAGATCCTCCGGGCATTTACCGTCTCCAGTCCCTTGGGAAAGGGGTCGTTGCCGGTTTTCATTCCCGCATTTTTGACCATTCGAAGCGAGGGGAATTTTTAGGCGGGTTGGGTTTATTTTCCGAAAATTTGGTCATGGTGAAGCAGGTTCATGGCAGTGCCATCGTGGTGGCCGAGCGCCCGGATCCTGAACTCCTGGAAACCCCCGCGGATGGACTGATTACGAAGGTTCCGGGGTTGGTGCTTGGGATACGGACCGCGGATTGTATCCCGGTTTTTTTCTGGGACCCCGTTCAGAAGGTTGCCGGGATCGCGCATGGTGGGTGGAAAGGCGTGAAGGACGGGATCATCGCGCAAATGCTCAAGATCTTTGAGAAGAGCTGCGGGACGAAAATGGAGGATCTCCATGTGGCGATCGGGCCGTCGATCCGCAAATGTTGCTATGAGGTCGGCAAGGAATTCCTGGGTCATTTCCCGGGTTTTTATCGTGGCAAGGATGCCACCAAAGGCAATCTGGATCTTGTGGGAGTGGTCAAGGCCCGGCTTTTGAAGCGGGGAGTCCCGGAAACTCATGTCCATGACACGGGGCTTTGCACGGTTTGTGAGAACAAAAAGTTCTTTTCTTACCGGATGGAGTCCCAGACGCAGGAGCGCATTCTTTCGGTGGTCAGTATCATCTGAGACCGTAAAGATATGAGACCGTAAAGATATTTGCCCAAGAGTTTGCTTCATGTATAATGTCGCTCCCTTAATTTAAAATATTTGTTATATTTCAGCAGGAGGAAAAGAAATGCAAGCAAGAGATGTCAAAAAAGGTTCTACGGTCCTTTACCAGAATGAGTGCCATCTTGTGACCGAAATGAGCCATCGCACGCCCGGCAACAAAAGGGCGTTTTTTCAAATCACTCTCAAGAATCTTAAGAATGGTCGCATTGTTCAGAACCGGTTCGCCCCAGACGAGCCGCTTGAGAGGGTCGCGCTGGATCCGAAGCAGTGTCAGTTCTTGTACAAGGATGACCAGGGATATCATTTTATGGATATGGAGAACTATCATTCATTTATGCTGACCGAAGAAAGCCTTGGCGATAAAAAGTATTATTTGAAAGAAAGCATGGAGATTAAGATAGATTTCCATGAGGAAAAGCCTGTTTTTCCCGAGGTGCCAGGGATTGTGACGCTCAAAGTCACAGATGCTCCTCCCGGGGTCCGAGGGGATTCGGTTTCAAATACGCTGAAAGTCGCGGTTTGCGAGACCGGCCTTAAACTGAGTGTCCCGCTTTTTATCGACAAGGGGACCGAGATCAAGGTCAATACCGAAACAGGCGAGTACGTCGGACGGGCGTAAAATTTTAGGGCGGTTAGCTCAGCTGGTTTAGAGCATTACCTTCACACGGTAGGGGTCACAGGTTCGAATCCTGTACCGCCCAGGTCTTATATTTTATTTCTATAAAGGTGATCTGGACGGCCCCAATTTCCTTCGGAAATTGATAGGTATTGGGACCGCCCAAGTTTTCATGCAGAAATGGGTGGAATCTAGACAAGTCTATAAAGGTGATATAAACTAACTTGATGAATATCCGCATTGAAAAGCCTCAGAAAGCGAGTTATTGGAAGCCCCTTATCATTGTCCTCGTGATCGCAGCGGGTCTGCTTCTGTGGTTTTGGTTTGCCCCGCAGCCTTCCGTGCCTCTCGCATTTGAGATCCTCGGATTTGAAGGAGATGCCCAGCTCTACGATCTCCAGAGCCGTTCCTGGCGCGCGCCTAAGCGTGGGGAGGCGTTTGCGACATCCCAGAAGCTCAAGACCGGAGCGGATGGGATCATTAATCTTCAAGTCGAGAATCAGATCATGCTCCGATTGAAAGAGAACGCCGAACTTTCGAATAAGGAAAGTAAGTCCCAGGGGAAGAAGGATATTTATAAGATCCATCTCGAAAAAGGAGTGCTGCTGGGTGCGACAACAAAAGAATTTGAGCGGAAATTGATTTTCGGAAAGTCCGTTTCTTTCGAGGTTACGACGCCCCACAGCATCGTGACGCCGAGCGGGGCCGTTTTCCGGATCTTGGCCGGTCGCGGTCCGAATGAAGATTTCGTAGGGGTGTTGCGCGGCTCCGTGGAACTGGCGCCAGCTTCATTTCTTTTTCCCAAAAAAGGTTTGCGTATCCGCGGACTTGAAATGGCAGGGCTGATCGATGGGGTGGTGCAGACTCCGAAAAAGGTCAATGCGAAAGAATGGCAAGAAATGAAGGAGTCCTACGAGCTTCTCGTTAGATCCGCCGCGCTGGAAGCTGAGCAGATCAACCTTTCCAAATTAGCCGGAAGTTTCTTCAATGTTGTTTTTGATCACGGGACTTTTTTCACCCCTAAAATCGGGTATGCAGGGCGGGATTTTTTTAAAGATCTGGATTCGGGACAGGTTTTTCTTGAGGCCGAATATGACGTTTTTCCGGCGGGTTCATTCTGTGGCGTCTATATCAAAACGCGGGATTTTGACATTTCAAAATATGCTGGCCTTTCTTTTGAGATCCGCCGCAAGGCCGAAGAAGGTGTTCCAGAGAGTTTTTTTATTGAGTTTAAATCCAAAGGCAACGTGGTTCGCCGTTTCGCACCGAGAAATTTTCAGAAGGACTGGACTCTTGTGGAGTTTGATTTCCATGCGCAGAAGTCCATCATCGTGAACGAAGTGGTCTTTGTATTCACGAACGCGCGAGTTGGAGAGGCGAAAAAGGGCATGCTCGAATTTCGGCATATTAATTTGATCCCACTCCCGAAAGTTACCACTCCGGTTCCGCAAGAGGCGGCTCATGCAGCGATGGCTTCTCAGGTTCAGCTCTTGGCGAGCCAGCCGGTTTCCTCATTAGCTGCGTCGCAGAACGTGGTTCCCAAGCCGACGACCTCCGTATCTAAGCCTCCGGTGGACCAGTTGGTTTCATCATCAGCTGCATCGCGAAGCGTGGCTTCCAAGGCGGCGATCCCTGTATTTAAGCTTCCGGTGAACCAGCCGGTTCCGTCATCCATCGCGCCTCAAGCGTCCGCCTCCGCTGCAGACAGCTCCTATTCCGTTCCAAAAGAAGTTTCTCTGGAGTAAAGCCCTTCTGTTTCCGGTCTTTTCGGTTGACGGTACCGGCTTAAGGTAGCTATATTTCTCGCTCGTTATATTCATGCTGGGGTGGCGAAATTGGCAGACGCGCTAGCTTCAGGAGCTAGTGGCCGCAAGGCCTTAGGGGTTCAAGTCCCCTCCTCAGCACCAAATTTCAATAATTTGGTACGGCACCGTGGCAGTTAAGGTGAACTGCCTACGGTGACCGCATTTTTTGAGGGGGAGCCAACCGCTTACAGGATCGTCAAGATCCTGAAGCGTAGTCCTAGCGCAGTGGGCGCTAGGGCAAGTCCCCTCCTCAGCACTTGTTCCCGATGAACAAGTACGGTGCCGTGAGGGTTCAAAGAAAACCCTCTACGACACCGCACCCCATTTTTATGATGGGGTACCGCGCCGTCAAAACTGAGGAAGTTTCTGTACGGTGACAGTGTTTTTTTACCGTCAGGGAATATCTTCTATGAAAAAAAAGAAAGACTCGACTCCTGCGCCCAAACCCGTGAGATCCTCCTTTGAGGTGATTTCCGAGAATCGGAAAGCTCACTACGACTATTTCATCCACGACCGGTGCGAGGCGGGTATAAGTCTTATGGGGCACGAGGTGAAATCCATTCGCGAGCGGCGCGTGAATATAAAAGACAGTTACGTACGCATCATGCGAGAAGAAGCATTTCTCCTGAATTGTCATATTTCTCCCTATTCGAAGATCCAGGGGCATCAGGAGTTGGATCCGATACGGACGCGCAAACTCCTGCTCAAACGCAGCGAGATCAACCGCCTGATGGGACAGTCCGGACGCAAAGGGATCGCGATCGTACCGCTACGCATGTATTTCAAGAAGGGCTTCGTGAAGGTTGAGATCGCGCTTGGCGAGGGCAAAAAGCAGTATGACAAGCGGGCAACTATCAAACAGAGGATTCACACCCGCGAAACCCAGTCTGCCATCAAAAAGGCCACGCGCCGATAAGAACGGGACCCGATCCTCGGGGTTTGCTTTGGTTTTTGTCTTTGCGGGCTTCGAGTCCCTCTCGACTTCAGGCGCCATTGAGCCCTGCCTCTTAACATGCTATACTTCTGTCGTAACATCGATCTTTAAAATCGTCGATCCATGGGGGTGAATAGGTTCGACAGGGGGTACTGCATTTAAGGGAGCATGCAGAGGTTCGTCAGGTGCCTCTTTTCCGCCTCGCCCAAAGCGAGGACGGATCCGTCCTTTATTGTGGCGGAAAAAAACGTGGCAAAACACAAATGCTGAAAAAACCAGCTGGAACGAAAGGGCTGTTGGACCGGTAACGGTTCCAATGCCTTTCGCTCTTCCTTTCGCTGCTTAACTGCTAGCGAACGTCACAGGGCCGATGCCTGCTAAGCTTTGCTGACGAAAAAGCAGGTTGCTCTTTGGGCCTTGTCGCCGTGCCCAGGGAAAAGATCTAGGCGGATCGTCCTTCAGGATCTCGTTCGCAGAGGCCCGGGGGATTAAATCCATTGCGAACTGAGCATGGAGACCCCTTAATGACGAATCCTTTGGACGAGGGTGCAATTCCCTCCACCTCCACGTTTTTATAATTAACCTTCGGAAAGAAGCCCTCGGTTTTGATCGGAGGGCTTTTTCATTAGCACTGCGTTGATATTGATTGCATAGATTCGCAGCGCTATACCGTTAACCTTAAAATTAAATAGAGAACGGTATTGGAAAGAGACCGACAAAATGACTTCCCATCAGAAAGATTACTACAAAGCACTCGGCGTTTCCGAATCTATTTCAGCGGACGAGCTCAAGAAAGTCTATCGCAAGCTTGCCGTGAAGTATCATCCGGACAAGAATCCCGGCAATGCCAAACAGTCCGAGGCTAAATTCAAGGAGATCTCCGAGGCCTATTATGTCCTGAGTGATGAGAAGCGGCGCGCTCAATATGACCAGATGCGTAAGTTTGGCGGCGGAAATCCCGGGAATTTTGCAGGGGCGCAAGGGTTCAATTTCGAGGATCTTCTGCGGCAGTACTCCTCCGGGGGCCGTGCGCGCGGCGGGGGGCGTTATTCCGCGTTCTCGGATATTTTTGGCGATCTTTTTTCAAGTGCTGGGGGCGGATCGGGCGGGCCATTTCGTGTTTATTCTTCCGGATCGCCGCACCCGAGTTTTTATGCGGACGAGGATGAGTACGGACAGGGACCGGTCCAGGCCCCCCAGGGATCCGCGGACGTGGTCGTAAATCTTAAGATCTCAAAGAAAAAAGCCAAGGAGGGCGGAAGCGTGATGTTCCGGACTCCGGAAGGACAGACGATCTCGGTGAAGATCCCGATGAATACACGGGAGGGGCAGAAGCTCCGTTTGGCGCGACAGGGAAGGGATTGCCCGACCTGCCATCATCCAGGAGACTTGATCCTCCAGGTTCGGATTGGTGAATGATGGACGAGTTTTTCAAGAAGCACCCACCCTACCAAACCGGAAACACCAAGTTGGACCAGCTTGTTCATGAGTTGATCCATCAGGCCGGGCCCGGGGCGAATGCGGATCTTGCGGAAGAGCTGATCGTGACCGCTTTGAAAGTCCATACGGATAAGTTGGACCGTGGGGACATGAAGATTCTGAATACCTCGCTCAAAGAACTCCGGCACGGCCTTAAAGTTTTTGAGCCCTATCGGGCTATCCGTAAAGTTTCGATCTTCGGGTCCGCCCGGACCCCAAGACATTCTCCGGATTATCAGGTGGCCGAGAAATTTGCGACGGCGATTACCAAGAAGGGGTGGATGGTCATCACAGGTGCGGCTTCGGGGATCATGCAGGCGGGCAATGAAGGCGCGGGCCACAAAAAAAGTTTTGGAATGAACATCCAGCTTCCGTTTGAACAAGAGGCCAACCCGGTGATGCTTCAGGATCCGAAACTCATAACCTTTAAATATTTCTTTACGCGAAAACTCATGTTCCTTAGGGAATCCCATGCGACGGTCCTGTGTCCCGGGGGGTTCGGAACTCATGACGAAGGTTTTGAGACGCTCACATTGGTCCAGACCGGAAAGACGGATCCGCGCCCGATCGTTTGTTTGGACGCGCCAGGTTCAGGTTATTGGAATGATTTTTTTCATTTTCTAAGGAAACAGCTTCTCGGACAGGGTATGATCCATGAGGAAGATCTCAATCTGATGTATGTGACGCATGATCCTTTGGCGGCGGCTTCTTATGTTACCGATTTTTATAAAATGTATCACTCCATGCGCTATATCCGGGATCTCCTGGTCTTGCGCATCGAACGGCCCCTCAGCGAAAAACAAATAGATCTGTTAAATCAAGAGTTCAAGCATCTTCTCAAAAGGGGGAAGTTCACTCAGTTGCTCAAACCCTTCGAAGAAGAACGTAATGTTCCGTACACGTTCCATCTGACGCGGTTAGCATTTTATTTCAAGAAAGACCTTTTCGCCAATCTCAACAAGTTGATCCAGCGGATCAATTCGTTCGCCGCATAAGAGTTTCAAAAATTCATGTATGGGCAATGAGCTTCCGCCTCGTCGATGAGGAGGACGGATCCGTCCTTCGGCAAAGCCGAAGGCGGACAGCTGGTTACCTGCTCACGGGCAGGTCCTTTACACGGAGAGGGTCAGAGGTTCTCCGCACTGAGCCACCATAAAAATTTATAGGAAGCTTAGTGCGGCACTGCTTTCAATGAATCTTTTTAATAAGAAGCATGTGCCGCCAAACAGCGCGGCGGACCTGTCCGCAAAGCGCTGTCGGACGGACCCGCCAGCACTTTTGCGCCGGAGGACGCATCCGTCCAGCGTAGTGTGGCAGAGTGGCGGGGAATCCTATTGAGGAAAGATCAGGATTTCAGCGGATCGAAGTACTTTAGTGACGGCTATTTCCAAAGTCTCAGGGCGATTAGCTCAGCTGGTTAGAGCACTTCCTTTACACGGAAGGGGTCTCAGGTTCGAATCCTGAATCGCCCAGTTTTGTTCGAATTTTCACTTGAGATAGTTGGTTTCTCCTTATAGAATACCGCTCTTCGTGGGGCGCAAGTTTCTGCGTAACGTTATTTTTCATCCCCCGTTTTTTGGGGCTGTAGCTTCCGCCTCGCCGCAGGCGAGAACGGATCCGTTCTTCGATTTTATCGAAGGCGGACAATTGGTTTGTAAACGTTTCAAAAGGTTGCATTTACGCCACTCCTTTTAGTGGGGCTGTAGCTCAATTGGTTAGAGCTCCGGACTGTCGATCCGGAGGTTGCGGGTTCGAGCCCCGTCGGCCCCGCCATTTCTCGATAGGAATGGCGCTGGAAGAAATGACAGGTCGCTTTGGTTTGTGTGTTGGAAGGGCTCGAAGGGAGCCCCGCAGGCAAATATGATTTGCATCATATTTGCGGGGCGGGTGGCCGACCTGGAGCGTAGCGGAAGGCGCCGAGCCCGCTCCCGCCATTTCTCTGTGGGAATGGCGTTGGAAGAAATGACAGACGGGTTTAGTTTGTAGGCAAAAAGGGCTCATGAGAGTCCAGTTCGATAATCATGGAGGAATTTTTTTGGGCGTCTGACCGCGTTTCCGGGCGCTCATCCCTCGGGAGCCCCTCGGGGCGCCACAGAGGACCTAAAAAATGAATAATCTGCATGTCAGACGATAAGAACTACGAACCGCTTTACCGGCTGCGGCATTCCGCGTCCCATGTTCTCGCCCAAGCTGTTCTCGATCTCTATCCCGGAACAAAACTCGCCATAGGCCCTGTCATCGACGAAGGGTTTTACTATGACTTCGATTCAAAGACGGCGTTTCAGGACGAGGATCTTCCGAAGATCGAAAAGCGGATGCATGAGATCGTAAACGAGCATCAGGCGTTCAAGCACTGGTCTGTCAAGAAATGCGAAGCCCTCAAGATCTTCAAGGAGAAGCAGGAAAATTACAAGATCGAGATCATCGAGGGCATTCCGGGGGATACGGTCAATTTCGTGCAGAACGGGCCGTTCACGGATCTTTGCGAAGGCGGGCATGTAATGAATACCGATGAACTCAAGGCCTTCAAGCTTCTTTCTGTGGCCGGTGCCTATTGGCGCGGGAACGAGAAGAACCCCATGTTGCAGCGGATCTATGGGACAGCTTTCCTGTCTCAGAAGGAACTGGACGCCTACATCACTCAGAGGGAAGAGGCACAGAAGCGCGACCATCGCAAGGTCGGAAAGCAGCTCGGGCTTTTCAGTTTTCACGAGGAGGGGCCGGGCCTTCCTTTCTGGAAACCCAAGGGGTTACTCCTTAAGAATCTTTTGATCTCTTTCATGCGTGAAAAACTTGCAGCCTATGGGTATATCGAGATCGAGACACCCACGATCCTGAGGGACAAACTTTGGCGGACCTCGGGTCATTGGGACAATTACCGGGAGAACATGTTTTTTCTCGAGCGGGATGAAGAAATTTATGCTCTGAAGCCCATGAACTGTCCGGGCGGGATGTTGATGTACAAGGAAGAGAAACATTCCTACCGGGAGCTGCCCCTTAAGGTGGCGGAATTCGGCAAGGTGCACCGCTATGAGCGTTCCGGCGTGTTGGCGGGGCTTTTCCGCGTGCGGGGATTTACGCAGGATGATGCGCATATTTTTACGACCCCTGAAGCATTGCAGGCGAGCGTTGTGGAAACCATTCGCTTTACCGACGAGGTATACAAAACCTTTAATTTTGATTATCATGTGGAACTTTCAACCCGTCCCCCCAAATCTATAGGGACGGACAAGCAGTGGGAAATAGCGACTACGGGGCTTCGGAATGCTCTCGAAGAGCTTAAGATGCCCTATAAGGTCAATGACGCTGACGGGGCATTTTACGGGCCTAAGATCGACTTTCACTTGAAGGACGCCATCGGACGGACGCTTCAGTGCGGGACGATCCAACTGGATATAAGTTTGCCGGAGCGTTTCGATCTGGGTTATGTCGGCGAGGATGGCCGGGATCATCGCGTGATCATGCTTCACCGCGCGATATTCGGCAGTCTGGAACGTTTCATCGGTATTTTAGTAGAACATTACGCAGGCGCTTTTCCGCTTTGGCTCTCTCCGGTACAGCTCCGGGTGCTGACGATCGCGGAGCGGCATAACGAATATGGTCGGAAACTGGTCGAAAGGCTCAGGAAAGAAGGACTTCGCGCCGAATCCGACCTCAGGACCGAGAAGATCGGTTATAAGATCCGCGAAGCCGAAATGATGAAGATCCCCTATGTGTTCGTCGTGGGGGATAAGGAAATGGAAGCGCAACAGATCGCAGTCCGCATGCGCGGACGTCAGGACCTGGGCGCCCAGTCCGTGAGTGCGATGATTGAGCGGATGAAGCAAGAGATCGCACAAAAGAAATAACTTTAAACCCACAAGGAGGATCATTGTCACTCAGTCCACAAAAAGTACGGGCCAATGAGCGTATTCGCTCGCCGCAGATCCGGTTGATCGGGGCTGCCGGGGAACAATTCGGCATTGTGACGCCGCAGGATGGTCTGGCGCGCGCACAAGAGGCAGGATTGGATTTAGTCGAGGTTGCGGGAACGACCGTTCCGCCGGTTTGCCGTATTATGGATCTCGGGAAATACCTGTATACGCTCGGCAAGAAAGAAAAAGAATCCCGCAAGAAGCAGAAGACGATCGATATCAAAGAGGTCAAGATGACCACAAAGATCGACGAAAACGACTACCAGACCAAGCTCCGTAATGCGCGCCGTTTCATCGAGCGTGGAGACAAGGTCAAGCTGGTAGTGTTCTTCCGGGGTCGTGAGATCGTGTATGTGGACAAGGGACGTAAACTTGTGGCGCGTTTTGTTCAGGACCTCGCGGATATCGCGATGGTCGAACGTAATGACGGGCTGGAGGGGAAGGCGATCATGCTCTATTTGACCAAGATCGCGCCTGTAAAGAAAAAAGAAGGGGTGTCGGCTTCATCAACAGTCCCGGTGAGCCCCAGTGCTCCGCCGGCGAAGACAGAATAAAAGGACAAAGGAAATATTATGCCAAAGTTAAAGACAAAGAAGGCTATGCAAAAGCGCTATCGTATTACGAAGACCGGAAAGGTCATGAGCAGCAGGACCAAGCGCCGGCATATGATGACCGACCGTACTCCGAAATCAAAACGTCAGTCCAGGGGTAAGTTGAAGATCGAGAAGATGCATGTCAATGCGATCAAGCTTTGCATGCCGTACCATCGTTAACCCCGAGAGAGAGTCGTTCCATTAATCTTTAACGGGGTGAATCCCGCTGGAGATCAAAAGAAAAGGAAGCACTTATGCCAAGGTCGACCAATGCAGTAGCTTCAAAAAAACGGAAAAAAAAGATCTTCAAACGTGCCAAGGGTTTTGTAGGGGGGCGCGGCAAGTTGCTCCGGACCGCAAAAGAGACCGTCGCTCGCGCGATGGCCTTCGCCACGCGTGACCGCAGGCAACGCAAACGCCATTTTCGCGCGCTTTGGACGGCTCGTATCAATGCAGCGTGCCGTGCCGGCGGGATGTCGTATTCCCGTTTTATCGATGCTCTCAACAAAGCGAAGATCCGGTTGAACCGAAAATCACTCGCAGAGATCGCCTCTCGGGACGAGAAGACTTTTCAGGAAATCATTAAGCTCGTTAAGAAGAGTTGAAAACAGAGTCATTCTGAACCCGGCGACATCCCCGGATACCTGAATCAGCGATCCAATCCGGTTGCGGGTATGAGACGATTGAAAAATGCCATCGGCATGACATGCTGGAACTCCTATCATGAAAGACCAGATCAGCCGCGTTGAAAGGGAAGCCCGCGAAGACCTTTCCCGTATCGATTCCGTCGATGCGGTCGAAGCTTTTCGCATCGCTTATCTCGGGAAAAAGGGCAAGCTGACCGATCTTTTCAAGCAGCTCGGCGGGGTCTCGGCGCAAGAAAAAAAGGCTGTGGGCGCCGAGCTTAATCGCGTCAAGCAGTGGCTGGAGCTCGCGATCGAGGAGTTTCGCCAAAAGAACCACGCGGCGGGAGTTCTGGCGGACACGTTCGACGAAACACTTCCAGGCATCCGGCCTCCCCATGGCAGTATGCACCTTCTTCAGCAGACGATCCAAGAAATCTCGTGGATATTCAACCGCATGGGTTTCGAGACCGTCGAAGGCCCTGAGATCGAGACCGAGTTCCACAATTTTACGGCTCTTAATATCCCGCTTGATCATCCATCACGCGATGCCTTTGACACTTTTTACACAACGCACGGACAACTGCTGCGCTCTCAGACATCCACAGTCCAGATCCGCGTGATGAAAGAGCGCAAGCCACCGCTTAAGATCATTGCCCCGGGCCGTGTGTACCGTCCCGATACCGTGGATGCAAGTCATTCGTTCATGTTCCATCAGATCGAAGGGCTGATGGTGGATGACCGGGTGACCTTCAGCGATCTTAAAGGCGTGCTTCACCTTTTCTTGCGCGAACTGTTCGGTTCCCAGACCAAGATCCGTTTCCGTCCTCATTTTTTTCCGTTCACCGAACCGAGCGTCGAAATCGATATCCAGTGGGGGAAGGGGTGGCTTGAGATCCTTGGTGCGGGCAGTGTCGACCCGAATGTTTTTGAAGAAGTGGGCTATGACAAGACTGTCGTGAGGGGTTTTGCGTTCGGATTGGGGGTGGAGCGTATTGCGATGCTTCGCCACGGCATCCAGGATATCCGTCACTTTTACGAGAACGATCTTAGGTTCTTGAGGCAATTCTGATGAAGATCAGCACAAATTGGTTGAAGGATTTTGTGGAGCTTGTGCCGCCCGTAGCACGGATCGCGGAGCGGCTCACGATGGCCGGCTTGGAGGTCAAAAAGTGCGAGTCATTAGCGCATCCTTCGGATACGCTTCTTGAGATCGAGATCACCTCCAACCGCCCGGATTGGCTTTCCCACTGGGGAGTGGCGCGGGAGATTGCCGCCGTTGAGAATATTTCGCTGAAAAATCCAGCGACCGACCCGGAAACGGGCCGGACACCGCCTCCGGGATGGAAGATCCAGATCAAGGATGCGGGAGGTTGCCCGTATTACACGGGCGTTCTGATCGAGGGGATCACGGAGCATAAGACGCCTGATTTTATCGTGAACCGTCTTTTGGCCTGTGGGGTCCGGAGTGTCAATCTCATCGTGGATATCACGAATTATGTCCTTCTGGAAGTCGGACAGCCGCTGCACGCCTTCGATGCGGACCTGATCCGGGGAAAAGAGATCGTCGTCCGCAATTCCAAACAGGGCGAAAAATTCACGCTTATTAACGGCGCGGAGATTGGACTCAAATCGGATGACCTGGTGATCGCGGATAGCGACCGCGCCGTGGCTCTGGCCGGCGTGATGGGCGGAAAAAATTCCGAGATCAGCGAGAAAACACGTAATATTTTTCTCGAATCGGCGTTCTTTAATCCCGGACGCGTTCGGAAGACCTCCCGGACACACCAGCTCTCGTCGGATTCCTCCTACCGCTTCGAGCGTCGTGTGGATCCGGAAGGTGTGGATCTGGGCCGGAACCGGGCCATTGCGCTGATCCAGAAATATGCCAAGCCGCGCCACATCAGTGCGGTGATCAAGGCCGGAGAGAAGCCGCAGTTGGATGTGAAGACGATCCATTTGAGGGCTGATGAAGTGACATCAGTCTTGGGGGTGGAGATCAAGGCGAGCCAGATAGCGCTCATTTTGGGGCGTCTCGGGCTTCACGTGAAGCAGCATATGCCGGGGAGCTGGACCGTCGGGATCCCGTCATTCAGGCCGGACCTTACGCGTCCGATTGATCTCATTGAAGAGATTGCGCGGATCTATGGCTATGAAAACATTCCCGAAACCCTGCCCGCGCGGGAGCCGCTTACCGTCGGAGAATCACCGCGTCTCGTTCTGGAGCGTAAAGTCCGGCATCTCTTGAGCGGCGCGGGGCTTTGCGAGGCCGTTACCTTCAGTCTTATTTCCGAGGAAGGACTGGATCCTTCAACAGATCTCAAACGTGCTGTTCAGATCGTAAACCCGCTTCAGCACGGTCTGCACTGGATGCGGCCGACGATGGTCACGAGTCTTTTGAACGTGATCCAGAAGAATGTGAATGCGGGCGCGGATTCTGTTCCGGTATTCGAGATCGCGAATACGTACATGACGTCGGATCAGCAGAAGCATCCGGTGGAAGAACGCACCTGTGCGATCGCACTCTATGGAAAAAAAGCAGCTCAGACATGGTTGGATACGGCACGGACGGTGACATTCTATGATCTCAAGGGTTACGTCGAGGCGGTCCTGAAAAATGCGGGATGTGGGGATCTTTGCATTGCAAAGGTTCACAAAAGTTATTTTGCGGAAAGGACAGGCGAAGAGATCCGGACATGGCAGACGCCCCTCGCCTTCTTGGGTCAGGTTTCCGTAGAGCTTCTAAAAATATGGGACTTGAAAGAACCGGTCTATTACGCCGAGATTTCGCTTGAGAAGCTTCTCACACAATCGCAGAAGATGCGCGTGTTCAAGGAATGGCCGAAATACCCCGCGATCGAGCGCGATCTTTCGCTTGTGGTCAAAGAGTCTGTGAGAGGCGGCGACCTGATCTCCGAGATCCGCGGGATGGGGCAGGGGCTTATCCGGGAAGTAGAACTTTTCGATCTTTTCCGGGGCAAACGTGTCCCGGAAGGTTGTAAGAATCTGGCATTCCGAATGATCTATCAGTCCGCGGAACGCACGCTCGTTTCCGACGAAGTCCAGAAGCTCCACGATAGCATCGCACAAACGCTTGTTCAGAAATATCAAGCCTCTTTTCAGTCCTAATCCGTTCGCGCAACGCTCAACGCACAACGCGCAACGGATTTGTTTTTGGCTTTTTACGTTGTGCGTAGCGCGTTGCCCTTTGCGCTACATGAAAGTATCGGCTCTTATACCTACCAGGCCATGAAAAAAATGGATCTATCGGATGAATTGTTTGCGCAATCTGAGGTAGAGGATTCCCTTCAGATACCCCCGGACGCGCCCCTTGCGGTCAGGATGCGGCCCGTCACGATCGATGAGATCATCGGCCAGGAGCACCTCCTCGGACCCGGAAAGCTTCTTCGCAGGACACTCGAATCCGACCGTCTCTCTTCGCTGATCCTTTATGGCCCGCCGGGCACCGGGAAAACCACGCTCGCGCTTGTGATCGCCCGCACGACCTCGGCGCGTTATATTTCGATCAACGCCGTTTTGAGCAACGTCGCGGAGATGCGTAAGATTCAAGAAGAAGCCCGAAAGCTTTTGCGTCATTCCAGACGCAAGACGGTCCTCTTTATTGACGAGATCCACCGCTTCAACAAAGCCCAACAGGACATCCTGATGCCGGATGTAGAATCGGGCGTTATCATCCTGGTCGGTGCCACGACACAGAACCCATCATTCGCGATCCGCGGACCGCTTCTTTCCCGCTCGATCGTTTGCGAGCTGAAGCCTCTTGAGGAGTCCCATTTGATCCGCATCATGGAGCGGGCTTTGAGCGACAAAGATCGCGGCCTCGGGCATCTCAAGATCGAGATCGAGCGAGCGGGTCTGGAACACATTGCGAAACAGGCGTCGGGTGACGCACGCCGGGCCCTGAATGCGCTCGATATCGGAGCGATGACCACGCCGCCCGACGGAAAAGGGCGCATTCATTTTACGGCATCGGTTGCTGAAGAATCGTGCCAGAAAAAAATCGTCCAGTACGACTGGGACGAGGATTTTCATTACGATACCATCAGCGCCTTTATCAAAAGCTTGCGCGGCTCGGATGTGGATGCCGCTATCTATTGGCTTGCTAAGATGCTTTATGCCGGAGAGGATCCGCGCTTCATTGTGCGGCGTCTCGTGGTCTTCGCAAGCGAGGATATCGGGAATGCGGACCCGCAGGCTTTAATCCTTGCGACGAGCGGGTTCACGGCCGTTGAATTTGTCGGAATGCCGGAGGCACGCATCATTCTCGCCCAGGTGGTAGCCTATCTCGCACTAGCACCCAAGAACAATGCCAGCTACATGGCTATCGAGCGTGCCACTGAAGACGTTCAAAATCAGAAGGTCGAACAAGTGCCCCAGCATCTGAGGAGCACCGCTTATGCCGGCGCTAAAGACCTTGGCCACGGCAAGGGTTACATCTACCCCCATGACCACCCGGGTCAAAAACTGGACCAGCAGTACCTGCCTAAAAAAGCCAAGTATTACACCCCGTAGCATTCTCGCTCAGTTTCGCCATCCGTAATCATTGAATCCAAGAGGAATAGAACGATAATATTTTCTCAAAAAGTGCGCCAAAATGGCTCACAAATTATGTTATTGCTATATAATGCTCTATTAATAGCTATATATAATAATATTGAGTGAAACTATTGACAAAAGCAATGCAATGAGTTATGTTTTTGTTAGGAAGTATTAAAAGTGCTTTTCAAAAAGATATAAATACTGAATCAAAGGAGATAAGAAAATGACACATGATCTATACGGGATTCGAAATGCAAAAGTGAACGGTCGGGGCGGATTTCTAACGTTTTGTGTTATTCATCAAGGTGACATCCTTTCCGGCTATATATCCCCAAAACTTCATCGGGAGCTTCGTCGTACCGGGCGATCGAGAAAACGGAGAATGTTATGAGCAAATTCCATTATTCAACACGAGAGATCGGAGGGGTTGCGGTTTTCGATCTCAAAGGCGAGCCGACCTTTGAGTCGGTCCAGGAAGTGACCTGGAAGATCCAGAAGAGCATCCGTCGCCATCACTTCCATCAGATCATCTTGAATTTCAAGGCAGTCGGCCCCATGGACACGATCGGGCTCAGGCGGCTCCTGACCGTCTGTATCCGTCCCAAACATAGCGCTCTCTATGGCGCTTCACCTGATATGGCGCAATTCCTTGTTGAGAATTGCTTCTCGGGGAAGGTGGATATCTGTGCGGATGAGAAGGAAGTGGCAGAGAGCTTTGGGCCTTTCCTTTATGATAAGGATCCCGATAAGCGATATATTGATCGGGGCGCAAAGACTCCCAAGGAGTCGCTCGGTTCCCAGCTCGAAGGCCGGAGGAATCACCGTATGCATGTGGCCATCCCGGTGGAACTTCGGATCACGAGCGCTCTCAATGAGATCATCATGACAAAAGCTATTGTCACGAATATCAGTCAGGGGGGCCTTTTTGTGGAGTATCTGGATCTCGATGCAGCCTCGAAGATCATGACGGCGGAACCGATCGAGGATCTTCCCGTAGAGATCCATATATTTTCAAGCGCTAATTTTCCTGATGAGTACCATGTTGCCGGAAAGATCCGCCGCAAGGAGATACGGAAGGAACAACTCGGTTTTGGCATCGAATTTCAGGAAAACAGCGTCTCGTAGCCATTAAAATTCTTATCCTATTTGGAATCATGGGTTGCATCTTTCATTGAGCCAAGTTTTTTGAGTTTTATATATTGAATATTTCAAGGTACGCGGTAGTTTGGCGAGATTTATTCAACGTATAAAAAGTATTAACTAAATAAATTTTCTAGGAGGCTTTGAATGAAAGCTGGGCTAAAGGTCGTTGCGACCTTCACCCTATTCTGCTTCATGACGACGCAGTGCGTCTCAGCATCCCCAGGCGCCGGGATCGAAATGACAGGCGGGAGGGAACTGCCTTCGTTCTTGAGTCTCGATATTCCGGTTGAGTTGGCAACGATCGATGAGCTTTATGAAGCGCCGAACCAGGCCAGTCCTCAATTCATCCTCCATATCCAGGACGCCCACGCGAATTACGAGGCCCAGACCAAGATCAAGCAGCTTTTAGCCTATTTGAACAAACAGTACTCGATCAACACGGTCTTTGTGGAAGGAGCCTCTGAAAAGCTGGATGCGGATTACATCCGGCTCTTCCAAGACGAACCGAGTAACCTGAAACTGGCCGATACACTTGCGAAACAAGGGGAACTGAGCGGGACCGAACTTTATTTACTGGAGGCAGGAAAAAATTTCGAAGCCCTTGGCATCGAAGACGCTTCTCTCTATAAAGAGAATTATGAAGCCTTAAAAACCCTCTTCGGCGCTTCCGGCGACGCGGACCGTTTCTTCAAAGGATTCGACAGCAGGCTGGAGCAGGTCTCTTCTAAAGTTTTTTCTTCCGAAGTCCGCGAGCTCATTGTCGATTGGCGGAACTTTGAGAAAGGACGCCGCGAATTCCTTCCTTACGTCAAGGATCTCGTCAAGAAAGCCAAGACGGTCCTTCAAGAAGACCTTGAAAGCCTTTTTGCGCAGGTTGCTTGGCCGCAAATCACACGTCTTTTAGTGATCCAGATGATGGAAAAGGATCTCAACAAGCCACAGGCCCTTGCGGAACGTGACGCTCTCGTGAAATTCCTCCGCGATAAAAAAGTCTCAAATACCTTGATCGATTCCATCACCCGGTTCCAGGAAGGGAACATCAGCGTCGGCCGTCCGGCTCCGGGAAAAAATCCGAAGGAAGTCATGCCACGCTATCTTTTGGAGCAATTGGTCGCCGAGGCAGGCCCCAAAGGGTTCAAGTTCAGCGATTACCCGCATTTCAGCCTTTATGCCGGCTATGTGGTCCTGAAGGGGGAATTGGACGCCAAAGTGCTTTTTGACGAAGTCGAATACCTTTTCACAAAAATGCTCGATGCGTCGGTGCAAGAGGCTTCCCAGAAAAAACTCCTTGAACTGTACCGGGACGGCGAACTTCTCCGCAAGTTGCTTTATTTGGAACTGAACCGCGCCGCGTGGCGCAAGGTCCAGGAACGGCAGAGCGTCCTTGCGATCGATTCTATGGTTGCGCGCCTCAAGGAATGTGTGCAAGGAGCAGAGCAAGGAGTACGGAGTACGGAGTACGGTGCAAAAAATACAGTGAAGAATTCCTCCACATCCACTACGCCGTACGCCTCTCGCCGTACGAGTAACACCGTGGAGGCGGTAGGCGATGTCATGTCCCCGGAATATTCCAAGCGGATGACGGAACTGACGGCGACAGGATTTAAATTTTACAACTTTGCGTGTCAGCGTGAAGAGGTGTTCTATAAACAGATGCGGACGGCGATGGCGGAACGCAAGATCCGCAAAGCGGTGGTGATCACCGGCGGTTTCCACACCAGCGGCTTAAGCGACCTCTTCCGTGAAAACGAGACCAGCTACGGTATCGTGACGCCCCGCCTCAGCGAAAAAAGCGACGAGAAACTTTATAAAACCTCGATGCTCCAGAGCCGCGATTATCCTTTCAGCGTCTCGTATATTCCGCCCGGCTCGAATGAGATATCGCTCAGAGCACTTGCAGCAATGGGTGTCGATGGGGCGAAACGAATTGCAGCTAAATTTTTAGCTTTCATGGATGTTGCCAATCTTGCTATTCCGGAGGCTGTAGCGAGTTTTAATCTCTCTCCGTGCGCCGTTCGAAGTGAGATTCGGCTTGTCGAATCCGGGAAAACGGATGACAAAGGACGTGCCGAAATCCGCATAGTTTTCCGTACCCCAGAGGTGGAGATGCCCACCAATATAAAAGTGGGGGGTCTTAATATTCAAGCAGGGCCCATCACATCAGCGGCCATGCCAAACATTGTGCCGGTGACAATCGCGCGTTCCGAAGCGAGGTTCACCCGTGAGGAACTGCAGCTGGAGCGCAAGGCTTTGGAAGCAGCTTCCCTGCGACCCGGTTATTTGGAAGATTCGTCAAAACTTGATCGTTACCTTACGCCCTTCGCTGTCGGGATGAATTTTTTAGCACTCTCATTTGTCTGGCCGGCCTTTATTGATGTGGCTTTAATGTATGGGATAGTGCTTCTGGTGAGAGAGCTCAAAAAAACTTTATTTAATGAGGGGCAAAAAATCGGAAAGGAGCAGGGAGGACCCTCCCGAGGGGTTCCTGTACCGGCTGAGGTGCCAGCGTCAAAACGCTCCGAGGCAAGGGAACAGTTGAAACTCGATTTGAGGACCACGGACGAGGTACGAGCCGATGAACTAAGGGTGCGACGGAAAGAACTGAATGCACAAATTGAGCGGATTAAAGTGGAATTGATGATTCCTCGTGGCATCGAGAGAAAGTTTGATGATATGAGGAGTACCCTCAGGCGCCCCCTGACAAAAGAGGAGGTAGACGAAGATAATACAAACTCACAGCGGTTAGAACTGCTGGAAAGTGAGCTTAAAACCGCAGAAATGGAGCTTAAAGCCGTGGAAGCGGAGCTGGCGAAACTCCCGCCCGCCCGCTCCGAGGTGAGGGAGGGCAAAAATCAAGAACAAATAAATAGGTTTATTAATGAACGTCCTAGCCAAACAGGGGGGATGTATCCTGTCGTAGGTCTCGATGGCGAGACGTTTATAACAATCAATTTTGTCGAGGCACTCAAGGCGTTGAAGGGTTTTAATAAGAATGACTTAATCACTGTCCCTGGTTTGATAGAAGAGCATATCGAGTGGAGAGATGGCAGCCTGCGTTTAACGCCAGGTGCTGAAAAGCTGGCCTTTTCAAAGGAGGCCTTTTCGGCATACGTGGATAGCTCTCGCAAACTTGCTGCACAGGAGTTTGCGGACCGGCATCCTGCGGGCATAGGAACTTTTTTTGTAAGCCGAGGAAGAGACGCCATAGTGGAAATCACTTATGACGAAGCTGTGCGGGACCTGACAGGAGGGCTGATCGTTTGGAGAGAAAGCCGCTTAGATCTAGAAGGTCAACCCCAAGGGGACTATACGGCTCATATCACTAATGTGCGGCAGAGGACGTCCTTGCCTGAACTCCGGAAAGAGAACATGGAGCGGTTTACAAAAGAGAATTCTATCTTAGGAACGACATATTTGTTCTCGGTTGTGAAGCAGTTTAAAGGCACTGAGTTTAAGCCGACACTCGTGGAGGACACTGACCCCGAAAAAGATTTTTCAATTAGTTCCAAAGAGGCAGAGCAGAGTATTAGGGATGGATGGATCGTTTATAGAGGGAGGGTTTTAGGACAGGCGGTTTTGGAATTAGTGTCTACGGACGAGAGCGGTTTCAAGAAGTATATTGAATCGCGTCGAAAGATAGCATCCGGCCGCTCCGAGGTGAGGGGATTGACTGCCAAACAGCAAGCGGCGATTGACCGCGTTAAGGAGAATTTTGGTCCTGCGGTCGCGCGTTATACCAAAATGGCCATGCTCTACTTTGCGCGAACGGAGGACCTCGAATTTACGAAGGTTGAGGAAAAATACATCGCGGAAATATACGAAGAATGGGAAAAACTGACGACGGATTTTCCAAGGATAGAAAACGATTGGGAACTTCTCGAACTCGCCAAAACAGCAGCTGTTAGAGTCCTGAGTCTAGATGGAGGATTGGGCGAAAAACTCGGCCGCGCAAACTGGAAAGCCTGGCTTTTGAGCCGGGGACTATTGTCTTTCGAGGAAGTCCAATGGGAGGTTAGAGCGGGACTGCGCGTTGTGAAGCTGGGCGCCAAAGGAACTGATATGGGATATCTTGTTAGGACCCATGACGGCAAGATCCGCTATGTAAGCATTTCGGAGGCAAAACTTTTGCAGCTTTACCACCAGGGCCGTGTACATAGGTTCGGCGAACTGAGTTTTCGTCCGCTCGTGAACGGAGCTTCCGAGGGATCTTATAGGACACTTCTCGATCGGGACAATTTGTTGGGGATCCAGTTTAAATCGGGAAAACTGATGAATTACCGGGAACTTCTGAAATCCGTGGGTGTTGAGATCGAAGAATTCCAGATGCAACCTAAAGTTCCGGGTCTCCGTGAAGAGCCGGACGCTGACGGCCGGAAACGAATGATGCCAGCGGCTGAGGGAGAATATAGCCAGGAAGGCGGGCACGGATGGTTCGGCGCTTTGATCGCTGATCCGGACTCTTATATACCCCGAACTGACGGTAAATCCGATATATTGGTGTTTACAAACGGAGATAATGAAATTTCATCCAATATTGTGCCGGAAATGGTCGGGGATTTGATCGCGAATGACCGCGCGATCGGAAATCAAGTGACTCCGGCCACCCGTGTGGACCGCAAAGGCGGCAAGTATATTCTTAAATTACTCGAATTCTTCAACATGAGAAAGTGGATTCCCGGCCAGCGTGAACTGGCTGCGGCCAAAGAACTTGGTGCCGATGCCGAGGATGCTTTTTACAAAGCTGGTCAGCCGGACGGAGAGAGTCTTTTTGGTGCCTCATCTGTCGGAAGACAGCCGTTCAATACGAATAACTTTTACATCAATATGGGGCGTCTCATACCTTTTCTGGCGGACCTTAAACGCACCATGGGGGAAGACGAATATCTGGCTCAGGTCGTGTCGCCCAATTTTATGAGGAAGGATCCGAAGCAGGGATCGGACGGACGTATGTATTATCCGATCGATAGCGCGATCGGGAATGTTTTTCATAACATCAATGAGTTCGTCATGCGAAAGCATTTGGCCGCCGAGGCCCATCAAAAGAACGGGGTCCGGTTGCTCCCGGATGAAGAGGCCATTCTGGCGGTTCTTAACAAGCACGGCATGAAGGAAGTGATCCATTACTACAATGTGTCCCGTTCCAAGTTCACACCGCAGAAAAATCCATGGGACGCATTGATGCAGATGGCAGGCAAATATCACCGCCTTGATCTTGATTCCGCTAATCTCGTGGAAACCAAGGGGGCGCTGGTGCCGCCTGAAGTCGTGATCTTGGACGCTGCGGGGAACTCTCAGGATAGCGGGAAAGGGTACTACAGCGAATTTCTGAACATGCTGAACACGTTTGTGACGACAGACACTGTGAGGACGGTTTTCGAATCTCCGTTCGATATCCGTGCCTTGGACAAGCTTGAAATTTACGGGAATCTCGCAGTCCGTGACGCGATTTTTATCGGCACCGTCAAGATCACACGGCAGGGGAAAGTGGGGGATGTTTATGATTTGGGGGCCAAGATCCGCGGAGACCGTGAGTTGAGGAAAGAACTCGGCCTGAAGAGGGACGGGCCCTTGGTGCTCAGGAACGTCGAGATCACGATCTCGGAAGGTGGGGAAGTCTCGATCATCCCCTTCCAAGCCCGCTCCGAGGTGAGGGGGATGCCGGTCGAAGTAATAGATGCGGCGGGTGTTCAGAATTTAGTGGGGCGGATTCAGGGTGATCTGGCCAAAGTGACGGGGTTGAAACCGACGGTGGAGGCGAAAGGACCTACGCTTAAGTTTACGATGCCCAACCAATATGGTGTGGTCGTGGTTTCCAATCCTGTCGGGGTTCAGGTTCAGATCACAAATTCAAACTTTGCGATAACTCATTGGGATTCCGCACGTTCGGAAATACGGACCGATACGGTACCGTTTGTCTTGCCGTTCAAGGTTCCCAATGACCGGCCTCAGATCACACTGGATGAGTACAGGGCCATGGTCACTATCAGCGAAATTATTCCCGAAGATCAGGTTCTCACCCTAAAAGAGACGTCTTTTGCCGTATTGAGGGACATGGGATTTGACATCAAGGATTTCAAGGCCCGGCCGGAGCTGGCCGTTGCCGTAGCGGTCACGTATGGCGTTGTCTCGATCGAAAAAAACCTTCTAGCGGTCGCGCCCCTGCTAGGGCAGATGGCTTCTTTGATCGATGCTAGGGGCCGCAAAGGCGTTGTCAAAGCTCTGCAACAGGCCGTTCCCGAGGGCACGAAGATCCCAATAACTCTTGAAGAAGGTAACGTCGTGATGATTTTGGACAGACTGAGCGATTTTGAGGCTTTCATGACCGCGATCAAGTTCGTCCGACTGTTGCACCCCAGAGTTATACCGTATGTTTTTGTCCGGGATCCAAGTGTAAAAGTCGATGCATTGTTGGCATCGATCAACCGCTGGGAGAAGGGGCTGAACCTTCAGGGTTTAGCGCATATTGAAGTTGCAAAAGATAAAAAACCATCTGCTCAGCAGAAGCAGCTTTCAGGCTTTCTTAAAGGGGTCCAGCACAGGGGCTATGTGGTTTTGCGAGCCGATCTGGCACTGGACGAGTTGACTTTTGGCAATGTCCCCCAAATTCAAGTCTTGCCGGCGATCTGGGACAAGTCGGTTAATATGCCTATTGTCATGGATATCACTTCCAGAGCAGCCCAAGTAGATGCAGAGGCATTAGACAAACAAGCCGCGGATCTCGGTTTATTCGGAAAAGGTCGTCAATTTATGATCAATGCCGACAGCATCTTGATGCTCCAAAACCTCCAAGTTCTTTACGCGGCATTCCAGTCGATTCAAGCAGCGGCATAACAAATCCCTTCATGAATAGCGGGAGACCTTTCATCGGTTTTCCCGCCTTTCTTTTTCCTTTTGTGGCACTTCCTGGCGCATTCAAGCTGCCTTTCGGCATGGGTGCCTGGTCTTTTCCTTAGCCATGGAATCGAGTGTTGGGGATGTCAAAAAAAATGATGGGTGGCATTGACAGGGAAAGGCTCGGGAGTATAATACTCACATGCGAGACTTACGGGTCTCGACTCACCTGCAGAGGTTCGTGGCCACCAGATCCCCACTCGGTCACGAACCTCTTTTTTTTACCTGTCCTGTACTGTTCGGGGCGAGGTGATCCGCTGGCAGTATGGCGGATGGGCAAATAAAGTAGTTTTTACGAGAGGGTTGTTTCGCCACGCTTTTGGGCGGATAAGCTGGGAATGCTGGAGGGACTTATGGAAGCGGACAAAGATATACGCTTTACAGAAAAGAAGGTCGATGAAAGCTGGAAAGAGCAAGCGGAAAACGTTAAGGCCAAGGCGGCATCCGCTCAGCCTGCCGCCAAATCCAAGCCTGTCGAAACGTCAAAGACTTTCCTGAGCCTTGTGCAATCGCTTGGCTATCAAGCTCTCATGAATCTCGGAGAGATCCCCAATCCGATGACCCAGCAAACTGAGCTCAATACCGAAGGGGCCAAAGAAGCGATCGATCTTTTAATCTCGCTTCGTGACAAGACCCAAGGGAATTTGAGCGACGACGAAAAGAAAATGCTCGAGACACTTCTCACCCAGCTTCAGATCAAATTCTCCCAAAGCGTATGAGCGGCGCTAGCACTGCGTTACTATCGGTTTTATGGGTTCGCGGTACGACACCGTTTTCTGCTGAAAGTAAAAAAAACAAATGAAAAACGGTATTCGGGGCAAGATCCTTCGTTTTGCCATCAGTTTTGCGGCGATCGGGCTCATTATCTTTTTCATGCGCGACAAGCTGCATGAGTCCATGGCCATTTTGCGCCATGAAGTTGTGTGGGGTTGGTTTGCTGCCTCGATCGCGATGTATTTCGCCGGCCTCGCCATTCTTGCCATTCGTCTTCAGTGGGTTTTCAGGGTTCAGAACATCCACATGACCTTCTGGGAGAGTTATCACCTCGGCTTTGTCGGAATGTTCTATAACCTTATGCTGCCTTCTTCCGTGGGCGGGGACGTCGTGAAGGCCTTTTATGCCTATAAACATTCGGGGAAAAAGATCGAATCGGCAACTTCAGTTCTTTTGGATCGACTGCTCGGCTTCGTGGCGATCATTACCATGGCCGGGATCGGGCTCATGTGTTTCACTAAAGAAGCCGAGAGCGCTTATATCGATTACGCCATTTATGGAGGTTGCGGAGTGCTTGTCTTCGCGGCGGCTTTTTTTGCAAGCCGGCGTTTTGCCCGTCTTTTTAAGGGGCTTGCGCATTTTATCCCAAAAGAAAAATGGAAGCTGCAGCTCGCTGAGATTTATCACGCGATCTACGGTTACCGGCATCATCAGGGTCCCGTTCTGATGGCGATCCTGCTTTCTTTTATAGGGCAGGCTGTTTTTATCAGCAGCAATTATTTTCTCTCGCTTGCCATCGGCGCCGAGATCAACTTTTGGAAGTTTTTTATCTTGATACCCGTTATTTCCATCGTTAGTATGGCACCTTCGATTGGCGGGCTGGGTGTGAGGGAAGCCAGCGTGCTCTATCTCTTCGGCCGTTATCTTTCGCCGGAACGGGCGCTTGCGTTGACGCTTTTGATGGATGCCGTGATCTATACGTTCAGCATCGGTGCCGGGATCTGGTACGCGTTTCGAGGCGGTTTAAAGCCAAAAGCTCTTGATGAAATGGATATCATGCAGTCTTCGAAGGGATAGCTTCAAATAAGAGCGGAGAGAAAATTCTTATGAAGAAGATTCTTGTGATCCACGGACCGAATCTGCAGCTCCTGGGGGAGCGGGAAGTCTCGGTCTATGGCAAAGTTACGCTGAAACAGATCAATGCGGCGCTTGAGAAGGACGCCGGGGTTCTTGGTGTGGCGCTCGAAATACTCCAGAGCAACCACGAAGGCGAGATCGTAGACCGTATCGGGAGTGCGCACCGTGAATTTTCCGGGGTTTTGATCAACCCGGCTGCTTACACCCATACGAGTGTTGCGATCCGCGATGCCTTGGCCGCTTGCGGTCTTCCGGCCGTAGAAGTTCATCTAAGCCACATTTATAAGCGCGAGGATTTCCGGCAGCATTCCATGACCGCTCCGGCATGCATTGCCCAGGTGACGGGGTTTGGCAAAAACAGTTATCTTCTGGGACTGAGAGGCCTTGTGGCTTACGTCTCCCAAGCGAATGCCGTTCATTCTTCCCCAAAAACCATGAAAAAAGCACTTATCGCGAGGAAAAGAAAATGAATATTAAAGAGATCAAAGAGCTTTTAGAGCTGATGGCCGAGCATAATGTCGGCGAGATCGAGATCGAAAAGGACAACGCGAAGATCAAACTTCGGAAGATGGCCGACGGCGGGGTTGTGATGCAGAGCACACCGCAGATGATGGCGCCGATGCAAACGGCCCTGCATGCCCCGGCCCCAGCCAGCGTTCCCGCAACTGCCGCGCAGGCCTCCGATGAAGAGGGTATGGTGATCGTTCGTTCGCCGATGGTCGGAACGTTTTATGCGTCTCCGGCTCCGGATCAGCCCGCTTATGTGAGTGTCGGTAAAGCGGTGAAAGACGGGGACGTGCTTTGCATTGTTGAAGCCATGAAGCTCATGAACGAGATTAAATCTGAACTGAGCGGTACAGTGACCGAGATCCTGGTGCAGAATGGCCAGACGGTCGAATACGATCAGCCGATCCTGAAGATCAAAAAAGGCTGATCTGAATTCTTCTCCAATCGTAACCCTTTTATAACGGGAAAAAATCATGTTTTCTAAGATTCTCATAGCAAATCGGGGTGAGATCGCAGTGCGGATCATTCGCGCCTGCCGTGAAATGGGTATTCAAACCGTGGCGGTTTTTTCTAAGGCGGACCGGGAATCCCTGCACGTGAAACTGGCCGATGACGCCATCTGCATCGGTGAGGCCCCAAGTTCGGAAAGTTATCTTAATATTCCTGCCCTTATTTCCGCGGCCGAGATCGCGGATGTGGAGGCCATTCATCCCGGGTACGGGTTCCTGGCCGAAAATGCACATTTTGCGGAGATCTGTGAATCGTGCCAGATCAAGTTCATCGGTCCGAAACCCGAAACCATCCGCATGGCCGGCGACAAATCGATCGCGAGACTTGAAATGAAAAAAGCCGGGATCCCGATCATCCCCGGCAGTAAAGGAACGGTTAAGGCCCAGGAGGAAGCTCTGCTCCTTGCGAAAAAGCTGGGCTATCCCGTGATCGTCAAGGCTTCTGCGGGCGGCGGGGGAAAAGGCATCAAGATCGCGCATAACGATGGAAAGCTCATCAGCGCGTTTCTTACGGCCCAAACCGAAGCAGAGGCCGCCTTTGGGAACGGTGAAGTTTATATCGAGAAGTTCATTGAAGAGCCGCGCCACATCGAGGTGCAGATCATGGCCGACAGTTTCGGCAATGTGGTGCACCTTGGCGAACGCGACTGTTCGGTCCAGCGTCGCCACCAGAAACTCATCGAAGAATCTCCCGCGCCGGGTCTTTCCGCCAAGCTTCGCAGGAAGATCGGCGACACGGCCACCCGGGCGGCCAAGGCATTTAAGTATGAGAATGCGGGAACGATCGAATTTCTGCTCGACAAGAACGAGGATTTTTATTTCATGGAAATGAACACGCGTCTTCAAGTCGAGCATCCGGTCACGGAAATGGTGACCGGGTTCGATCTCGTGAAGGAACAGCTGCGCGTCGCTGCCGGAGAAAAAATAGGTTTTACGCAAGAACAGGTCAAGATCACGGGCCATGCGATCGAATGCCGCATCAACGCCGAAGATCCCGATAATGACTTTATGCCTTCTCCCGGGAAGATCGGAGTTTGGCGTATGCCGGGCGGTCCGGGCGTGCGTCTGGACAGCCACGTTTATACGGGCTATTCGATCCCGCCGTTCTACGATTCCATGATCGCGAAAGTGATCGCCTATGGCAAGAACCGCCAGGACGCGATCACGGTCATGCTCCGGGCGCTTCGCGAGATCGAAGTGAAACCGATCAAGACAACCGCGCCGCTTCACATCCGTATCCTGAGCCATCCGCGGTTTCGCCAAGGCTCCGTGAATACAAAATTCGTCGAAGCGACGATCTTCGGTTCGGGGAAGACGGACGAATCGGAAGCGAACAAAGAAAAGAAATGAAGGTTTCCAACGCCTTTGCCCAGATTTTTGCGATCTTCGCGCTTCTGACGCTGGGCAGTTTGATGATCATTGTCTCTTTGCATCTTTTAGCATTCAACGATGCGATCTTGAAAGTTCAGGAGATCTATCAGAGTTCCTGGCGTTCCGCTCAGGTCGGAGTGGTCGGGCTGGTGCTTATCGTTCTTGGCCTTGCTTTTGCGAAGATGCTTGTAAAGGCGGGGCGTCCGAACGAAGCGGTTTTTTTTCAAAGTGAGATCGGTCCGATGGTGGTATCGGCCAACACGCTCGGGAACACGGCGGTGAAGGCGGTCAAGCGTTTTCCGCTCGTGAAAAGCGTGAAGGCAAAAGTTCTTATTACCGGCAAGAATATCGAGATCAAACTTCGTCTGGTGCTTTGGACGGGCGGGCATGTGCCGGCGGTCTTATCGGAATTGCAACAGGAAGTCGGGCAGCGTGTGAAGCGTTTGTTGGGGCCCGAGAATCAATTGACCGTGATCTGTGATGTCAAAGGGATCGATGACTCCGGATCGGGTCTTCAGGACCTTGCGGCTTCAAGTAAATAGCCCGGATCTTTCGATCCTGTAAAGAGCCTGCCCCATTAGAAATTGTGGGGAGGATGTTTTTTAAAGGTGAATTTCTCAGAAGAACTTTTTTAATTAACAGATTTCCAACGGGGTGAATCATGAAGCGTATTGGAATGCTTACGGGTGGGGGGGATTGTCCTGGTCTTAACGCGGTGATCCGCGGGGTCGTGCAGACGGCGAAAGCCGAAGGTTGGCACGTGATCGGATTCAAGCAAGGCTGGAAGGGCATCATTCAGAATGTTTTTGTGGAGCTGGACGAGAAGTCGGTCGCGGAGATCCTGCCGCGGGGCGGCACCATCCTTGGGACCTCCCGCACAAATCCTTATAAGAAAGAAGGGGATGTGGAGAAAGTCCGCGAGACGATCAAGAAGAACAAACTGGATGCCGTGATCGCGATCGGCGGCGAGGATACGCTCGGTGCCGGCAACAAGCTTTCCAAGGACGGGATGCCGATCATCGGCGTTCCGAAAACGATCGATAACGACTTGAATGCGACTGACTATACGTTCGGTTACGATACGGCTTTGAATATTGCCACCGAATGTCTTGACCGCATCCGCACGACGGCGGAATCACATGAGCGTGTGATGGTGGTGGAGATCATGGGCCGTCATGCCGGTTGGATCGCGCTTGAGTCCGGGATCGCCGGCGGCGCGGACGTGGTCCTTATTCCGGAAGTTTCGCTTTCGATCGATGAGATCTGCGGTTACATCACGAAACAACGCGCGCGCGGGAAGCACTTCAGCGTGGTCGCCGTGTCCGAAGGATTTTCGATCAAAGGTGAAGAGCTCGTCACAACGAATCAAGAGCTCGATGCGTTCGGGCACGTTTTGCTCGGCGGTGTGGGCGAGCGTCTCGCGAAGCTCATTGAAAAGAAAACGGGGTATGAGGCCCGTTCGACCGTGCTCGGTCATATTCAGCGCGGCGGAACGCCGACGGCGTTCGACCGTGTGCTCGGGACCCGGTTCGGTGTCAAGGCCGTTCAACTTGTCAAAGAGGGCAAGTTCGGCCATATGGTCAGTCTTTGCGGTCGCGATATCGTGGCCGTGCCACTCCAGGAAGCGGTGGGTGAACTTAAAACGGTGCCGGCAGATATGTACGAACTGGCCAAGATCTTCTTTGGTTAACCCATGAAAACTTCCTTCGAAACGATCATTCAAGGGCATCAAGAGGCTTTCCAGAAAACATTTGTTCCGGCTCAGTATGAAGTGCTGGATGAGATGGCGCATGCCATCATCCAAGCCCTTAAGGCGGGGCACAAGCTCCTTTTGTGCGGGAACGGAGGATCGGCCTCGGATTCTCAACATATCGCTGCTGAATTTGTCGGTCGGTTTGAAAAGACCCGCATGAGTTTGCCGGCTATCGCGCTGACGTCCGATATTGCGGCGCTTACCGCGATCGGTAACGATTTTGGGTTTGAGAAGGTGTTCTCACGCCAGATCGAGGGGCTCGGGCAAAAAGGGGATATTCTCGTCGTGCTTTCCACGAGCGGACGTTCGCCTAATATTCTTGAAGCGATCACGCAGGCAAAGCAGCAGGGGATCCTTACGCTCGGTTTTACAGGCAAAGACGGCGGTATTCTGAAGGACGCCGTGGATATTTGCTTTATAGCCCGATCTCATAAGACCACGTATGTCCAGGAAGCGCATATGGCGGCGCTTCACGCAATTTGCGAAGTCGTGGAAACGATCTTTTTCGGATAATCCGGGGTTTTTCCGCTTATCATGGCCTCCAAGATCCTGACGAAAAACAAATTGTCCGCGGTAGTCCGGCGACTTAGGGCGCAGGGCAAACGCATTGCCTTTACGAATGGGACTTTTGACATTCTCCACCTTGGCCATGTGACCTATCTTCAAAAGGCCCGGACGTTTGCTGACGCGCTGATCGTCGGTGTGAACACGGACCGTTCGGTCAAAACCTATAAAGATCCGAATCGCCCGGTGAATCCCCAGCAGGATCGCATCAAGGTCCTTACGGCCCTCGCCTGTGTCGACTATGCCGTTCTTTTTAATGATCCGACGCCGCTGAAGCTGATCGAGGCAATCAAACCGGATGTGCTTGTGAAGGGTGCGGATTGGGCGATCAACGATATTGTGGGCGCCCGGGAAGTGATCTCCTGGGGCGGGAAAGTGAAACGTATCCCGCTTATCAAAGGCCGTTCTTCGACGCGGGTCATTAAGATCCTGAAACTGGTCAGTCCTTGTCTGAAACCTCATTTTCAAAATGGTTGACAAGGACAGCCCCAATTTCAACTTCGTTGAAATTGATAGGTATTGGGACTGAGACTATGGATTGGCGGAAAAAAGTCTTTAATGGTTTCCGCCTTTATGCCGTGACGGATCTGAAGACCAAAAACCCCGACGTGCTTCAAGAGATCGCGGCAGCATATCGGGGCGGAACCGATATTGTTCAGCTCCGCTCGAAGGTACTGTCTGACGCTGCGTTAATACGATTAGGGTCCAGGATCAAAAAGATCGCCGAAAAAAACAAAAAACTTTTTTTCGTAAATGATCGCATTGATCTTGCGCTTGTGATCGGTGCGGCTGGTGTCCACCTGGGCCAAGAGGACATGCCGGTCGCTGTGGCGCGCACACTGGCGAAACGGGCGGGCGTGAAGATTTGGATCGGGAAATCGACGCACAATTTGAGGCAGGCATTGGCAGCCGTGAATGAAGGGGCTGATTATATCGGAGTCGGGCCGGTATTCGCGACACCCACCAAGCCGCACGCGAAATCTGTGGGGTTGCGATTCGTGAAGCAAGCTGCCGTGAAGATACGGATCCCTTGGGTCGCCATCGGCGGCATCGATCGCGGAAATATCCGAGACGTGATCGCGGCAGGTGCGACAAGGGTTGCGGTGGTCCGGGCGATCTTTGCGGCGAAGGATCCTGAAAGCGCGGCACGGGAACTCAAACATCAACTTGGAAGGAACATGAAATGTCAAAACCCCCTTATTTGATCGTAGTCGGCACCGTTGCTATTGACGAGCTTTCGACGCCCTTCGGCGCTCTGCAAACGGTTTTCGGGGGTTCTGCTTCTTATTTTTCGTATGCTGCGAGTTTTTTCGCCAAGGTCGGGGTCGTGGCGGTGGTGGGCCAGGATTTTCCGGACGAGTATCGCAAAGTGCTTGCAGAAAAAGATATCGATCTGAGCCATTTGGTGACGCTCCCGGGCAAAACTTTCCATTGGAAGGGCAAGTATGAGGCGGATATGAATTCGGCCATTACGCTTCAAACGGATCTTAATGTCCTCTTGGATTTCAAGCCAAAACTCAAATACGTTACGATGCCGGAATTCGTTTTCCTGGCGAACGTGGATCCGGATCTGCAACTCAGTGTGCTTGATCAAGTGCGCGGCTCTTCTCTCAAATTCGTCGCCTCTGATACGATGAATTTTTGGATCCAGAACAAGCATGCATCCGTGGAGAAGGTCTTGCGCCGCGTTCACGCGGTTTTCATGAACGATGGCGAGGCGCGCCAGCTTACAGGTGAGGTCAATCTTATCCGGGCCGCACAGATGATCCATAACATGGGACCGGAATATGTGATCATTAAAAAGGGCGAACACGGGGCGCTTCTTTACAGCCATGCAGGTGTTTTTATTTATCCGGCATACCCTCTCGAGAACGTCTATGACCCTACGGGGGCGGGTGACAGCTTCGCGGGTGGCGTGATGGGATATCTTGCTGCGGCGCGCACGGTAAACTTAAAAACCATAAAGACCGCGATCGCTTATGGGACGATCGTGGCGTCTTTTACCGTCGAGAAGTTCGGGCTCGAGCGCCTTCGGGAAGTGAAGCGCGAGCATTTTGATAAACGCTTGGAAGTTTTGAAAAAAATCTGTAAAATTTAAGACGAACAAAGAAAATCGGGCGCCCTTGTCGATCATTTCTTTTTTAAAATGGTCGACAAGGACAGCACTGATCTTCTATCGAATAATTTATTGAGGATCAGGCGGGATTAGCATAGTGGTAATGTCCCAGCTTCCCAAGCTGGTCAGACGGGTTCGATTCCCGTATCCCGCTCCATCTCTTTTTCTCAATTCCCAAACAGGACAAAGGGTTACGTCAAACCAGACGTAACCCATTTGTTTTCAGGATTTTGCATTCCAAGTCAATCCAAGTCATTCCAAGTTAACACAAGCTGTAAATCTCCGTTCGAAGGGAGTTTAAGTGGCAGAAAAGTGGCAGGATTTAAGCGAGACAACCCGTCTCATATCCATCATGTCGCATTCCACCCCGTTTTATGTCTTCTTCGTCCATAGCTTTTCCAAGAAATCATCTCTAGAATATCCCCGAAACATCCGATATCTATGAGTGAAATCAAAAGGTAATAGTGGGGGTGTGCCTATGGATCTTGGACCGAACAGCCCATTTTGGGCGGTATTTTTTTGGGTGAATGTTGTTGTCTGTTTGATCCTGGCTATCGTAGTGGTCCGTGTCGTTCGCAAGTATGAAGCCAGACGGAAACAATTAGAGAAGGATATCAAAACACCTGGTCTGAATAATCTCAGGTGGCTCTTTAAGCACAAGCTCAAGGAACATGATATCGAAGGGGAAAAACAAATCACCGAACCGCCCAATGCAGATTTGAATTAAAAGTGACGCTGACAATGGATAACCCACAGACGGTCAATGAAAAGATAGAGTTTGTGTCAAAAGGGATTCCCTTGACTGGTAAGGTCTGTCGTCCGGCAGATCTGGCCAAGTGCAAGGGGATCGTGATTTTCACGCACGGGCTAGGCTATTGTGTTCGTCAATATAAGATAGATGGAGAATACTTCGCTCGAAATGGCTATCTACTTCTAACCTATAATCTCCGGGGCCACGCAGGAACTCCCGGCGATTGGTCCATGAGTAACTCGGTCGATGATTTGATCGAGAGCATTAGCTTTCTCATTAACAACTATAAATTCTCTAATAACGAACGGATATGTGTTCTGGGACACAGCACGGGCGCACTGATCACTTTACTGGCCTCTCTTAAAGACTCGCGAATCAAGTTTGGAAGCCTTGTTACAACGGTTACCTGCCTGGCAGATTCCTATCTTCATTGGTTTAAAAGCGGCTTCAATAAGGAAGTTGGAGAGTATTTCAAGTCAAAAGGAAAAATACCCGAGATCATCGATAGATTTCGTCTGGACTCTACCATGTTGAACCAGTATCGTGACGGAAAGTTGGACCCCGCGGAGCTGAACATAGGCCATCGCTACGGACTTTTAAAGTCTGGCAATTTAGGCTCCTTCTTTCATGAGATTGCGTATTCAGATGATATTTTAAAGCACATAGAGCAGATCGAAATACCCCTGCTTCTATTCCGAGGGGAAGATGATGAAGTTATGGATGTTCAAAAAACGAATGAGCTATACGAAAAGCTCAACCAAAGAATTCCTACACGTCTTTATATCACCGACTCTAAAAACCATTTTCATAATGATCGATGGGAGTTAATTCAGGCTGAAACATTAAAATTCTTCGATGTGTTTTGTGACTATCGGAAAAAGGCGATTAATTTTTCGGACAAGCATGTCTTGCTCGTTGATGATGAACCTCTGGTGACGAGGTCTCTTAAAAAGCTGCTTGTACAGGACGGTATCAGCAATGTTTGGATAGCCGAGAACGGAGACAAGGCCTTACAGATGGTCAAAGAGTTAAGGTCCACAAAGAGCCGATCTTTTGATTTAATTATATCGGATATCAGAATGCCGGGCATTGACGGCATTGAAACAATAAAGCGAGCAAAGGATTTTATAAGTAATGCCCATGGCAAGGAAAGCCCCGTAATCTTTATTACTGGCTATGAAGGAGACGCTAATGTTGAGAGGGCAAAACAGATCGGATATGTGGACTATCTCTATAAACCGCTCGACATTAAACACTTCCTCACTAGCGTCAAGAAACAACTCCAATGCTCAAACGTCTAATAGCAAGGAGTGACGATTTTTTTTACCGAGTGATTTTGAGAAGTCTCCTAAAGTTATCCAAGCTTGGTCATGGGTGTGTTGTCGAAGGCGCTGAATCTGGGGAGAATTTCGAACACATTTACAATAACAAACCACAAGGTGTTTTCTTAATAGGAACGCTTATAGACAAAATCCTTCTCAATCTCCCGTCTGTTCGCGCAACGCGTGCAAGAAAAGAAGAGATCAAAAAGATTTTACGGAATGAAATATCCCACAACCGATCCTCGGGTCGTAAGACGCGGGTATTAGATCTTGCATCTGGTGGAGCGCGTTATCTTCGCGAACTAAAAGCAGAGCATGAAAATGGCGATATTGAATCTTTGTGTATCGATAAAAACATGCGGTGCGTCAATCTGGGACGTTCCCTGGCAGGGAAAGAAAACGTAAAGAATCTTAAATTTGTCCGCGGCGATATATTTCGCATGGGCCACTTGAAGACCATTTCGCAACAGATTGATTGGAAGCCCAATGTAATTAT
>JBDRCT010000026.1:0-17336 GCA_043821445.1 Candidatus Omnitrophota bacterium
ATGTCGTACTCTGAAGGCCGGATCGTCAGCAGCATTTTGGAGTCTCCTTTTTTAAAAAACTCTATCACGCTGTCTGACGCTTTAACATATCATCTAAGGAGGCCGAGAGCCACGGTTTTAAATCGAGGCCGACGCTCGCGAGTGTCCGCCACAAATCGTGGGCGGATCCGTCCGCGCAGTTTGGCGGAAAGCCATGCCTCGGCGGGGTATGGCGAACGTTGGCGAAACACACTTCCCGCCGGAGTTCTTATTTGAAGAAAAAATAGCTATCGCCGGAAGTGGAATGCGTTTCGCGGCATAAAAAGGTTTGTCGAGGGCGCTGATTCTTCCTATAATCCCCCATGCGAAAAATACTTTCTTATGTCATTCCCGCGTTGATCCTCTTCGGCGTGCTCGCGCTCCAGTACAGTTTCCCCTCCCAGATCGAATCGTTCCGGGCCAAGGTCTTTGACATTTTTCAAATGATCAAACCGCGCGTCTTTCAAGACACGCCGGTACGCATCATTGATATCGATGACGAGAGCCTTGAGAAGATCGGGCAATGGCCCTGGCCGCGAACGATCCTGGCAAAACTTGTCTCGCGCCTCGCCGCGGGCGGCGCCACCGTGATCTCTTTTGACGGGGTCTTTCCGGAACCCGACCGCACTTCTCCTCAGAATATGCTCTCGATCTGGACGAAAGGCGCAACCAGTGAATTTTTGCGCGCTCATCTTGAAATGATCCCGGACCATGACACGATATTCGCGGAAGCCATCGCCCAAGCTCCCGTGGTCCTCGCCTTCGGTCTCACGAACGAGCCTCATTCAAAACTGCCCGCGCTCAAAACGGGGTTTCTGGAGCACGGCACGAGCAAGGACCAGGCCATCGATCATATTGGGCCCGTCTTCAAAGGCGCAGTGGTCAATCTTCCTATTTTGGAAAAAGCCGCGAAAGGGAATGGCTGTTTTAATATGGGCGTAGAATGGGACAATATTGTCAGGCGCGTCCCGTCGATCTTCCGCCTGAACAACGCCCTCTATCCGGCCCTCATCCTTGAAACCATGCGCATCTTCCAAGGCGCTTCCGCTTATAAGATCACGCTTGCCGGCGCGACGGGCGAAACTTCCTTCGGGGAAAAGACAGGCCTCGTAAGCATTAAAACCGGCCTGCTGGAAATCCCCACCGACGCCATGGGCAGGATCTGGCTTTATGACACCGGCTACAAAAGAGAACGTCTCATTCCCGCCTGGAAAGTCCTTGAGGATGACAAGCTTCTGAAGGAAATGCAGGAAAAGGTCCTTTTCATCGGCGCAAGCGCTATGGCCATGAAGGACCTCCGGGCCACGCCTCTCAACCCCCGCACCTCCGGAGTCGAGGTCCATGCCCAGATCGTGGAGCAAATGTTCCTCGGGGATTTTCTGGAACGGCCGGACTGGGCCGCAGGGCTCGAGTTCACCTATCTGACTTTGCTGGGGATCCTGCTGATTTTGATCCTGCCCAAGGCCGGCGCCATACGCTGCGCCGTTATTGCTTTTTTAGCCATCGCCTCGGCGTTCGGGGTTTGCTGGTATGCATTCGTCCGCTGGCATTTATTGATCGACCCGGTCTTTCCGTCGTTCGCCGTCTTTGGGATCTATCTGGCGTCGTCGTTCCTCAACTTTCTCGGCACCGAACGGGAACGCGGTCAGATCCGCGGCGCTTTCGGCCGGTACCTCTCCCCCGCGCTCGTGGAAAGGCTTGCGAAGAACCCCGGACAGCTCAAGCTCGGCGGCGAGATACGTCCCATGACATTCCTTTTCATGGATATCCGCAATTTCACGGGGATCGCCGAGGATTTCACGCCGGAAGAACTCACGCAATTCATGAACAGCTTTCTCACACCGATGACCGATATCGTTCTTCAACACGGCGGCACGATCGACAAATATATGGGCGATTGCATCATGGCTTTCTGGAACGCCCCGTTCGAAGATACGGACCACGCGCTCCACGCGTGCCAATCGGCCCTTGTGATGCAGGAATTTCTCCGGGCCACACCGGGCTTTGAGAAGGTCCGCGTCGGGATCGGCATCAATACCGGGAATGCCTGCGTCGGCAACATGGGCTCTGAGCAACGTTTTGATTACACGGCCCTCGGTGATGAAGTAAATCTGGCTTCGCGGATCGAAGGGCTTTCCAAGAATTATGGCGTCACAACCGTTGTGGGCCAAAATACCGTCGCCGCGGCTCCGGGATTCGCTTCACTTGAGATCGACCTTATTCGCGTCAAAGGAAAGACAAAGCCCGTCAAGATCTTCGCTCTTTTGGGAGATGTGGGATTGGAAAGCCAGCCGCTTTTCAGAGAAGTGCGTGGGCATTTCGAAAAGATGCTCGCATTCTACCGGGGCCAGCGATGGGAAGAGGCCGAAAAAGCGCTCGAGAATTGCCGTCGCAGCACTTTGGAGGGCATTGACCTTGGCGTGCTTTACGAGCTTTATGTCTCACGTATTCTTGCCTACAAGATCAATCCTCCAGGCCTCAACTGGGACGGCGTCACCACTGCCGCTTCAAAATAAAAGGGGCAAGCGCTTTTTAAAAAAGTGCCTGCCCCCTTTTTACATCCGAAGCCCAGCCGACGCCGGATCGCTCCTGTCCGGTGCGTCTTCAGAACCTTTTTGCGCCGCCTTATCGGATACGGCCCGGAAGATCCCCTTCACCACGCTGGCCTTGGCCCCGGCATTCCTGGGATCGTATATGAATTCATCGACCATGATCGAGCTTAAGGGCCCCAGCGTAAAAAAAGTCTGGTCAAGGAGTTGAATCTGAAGCTGTCCCTCTGCTCCCGTTTCGATCTTGTCCCCCATGAAGATCTTATCCCCGTCTTTCAGTAAATGCGTGGTTTTCTCCGGAGGCGTCGTCGCCTTGACCTCGCCTTTCACGATTGCCGCGACTCCCGCCTGTACTTCAAGACGAGGCTCGCCTGTCTCCGTAACCTCGGCAAATAAATTCCCATGCCCGCCAACTGAAATGACAAAGAGAGCAACGCCCGAGATCCAAAGGGATTTTTTCATGGGTAGAACTTCCGCTCTTTTATAAAAAATTTGAGTCCGAAACGATATCAGCCAACGCTCTTGTAACCGCCCTGATCCTGGGAGCTTGTATCATGGGTATTATCTCTCGCGGATTCCTGCGCCGCATTCTGAGCTCCGAGCACGCTTGTTTGATTCAAATTATCCACATTATTGAGAAGGTCCATCAGCTCCTGCGCGTCCACTTGTCCCTGCGGCAACGAGGTAGCGCCCGTATCGACTCCGGAAGTATCGGTTCCGGTGCCGGTGGCCTGCTGGGTTAACGCTGCGGCGATCCGGTTAAGATCCGCTTCCGAAACTTGGAATACCGCCGTGGGAGCGCTGTTCGTTCCTTCCACGAGGGTGGCATTCCCGGCCTGATCGATATCGACGCCCACAACCTCGCCATTCACGATATTGGTCACATAAATACGCCCCGCGCCCACGGGGCCGAGCAGGACGATCATGGATCTCTGCCCATCAATGATCCCGGCCACATTCGTGCCCCGGAAACCGATGGATCCGGCAGGAAGATCGACCGACATGTTCTCCGGTTTTTTATGCGCCACTTTCCCGGACACAACCCTGAAGATCCCTTTTATCATGCTCGCCTTTACCTTACCGTTATCATTGGCGGGATCATACATGAACTCGTCCACCACGATCCCGGCTGAGGGACCGAGCGTAAAAACCGTTTGGTCCAAAAGAAGGATCTGAAGCTGCCCGTCCGCCCCCGTTTCGATCTTGTCACCAATAAATACTTGATCTCCGCTCTTGAGCAGATGAGCGGTCTGTCCCGGAGGTGTGGTGGCCTGGACTTCTCCTTTCACCGCCGCCGCAACACCTGCCTGTCTCGGCGTTTCAGTCCCAGCGAACACACTACCCCATGTCCATATTATGAGAACAGCGAGAACCATTGAAATCAGTAGAATATTTTTTTTCATAGGATTTTCCTTGGGTCGAAAGAGGGAGGTCCCTCTGAATTCTTAAAAAACATCCCTTTGGTACAAAATAACTTCAATTTTTTCTTTTGATTAAGTAGGGGGTGTTTCAAACGTTCCTGTGGCAGTTCCACTGCCCGAAGATGGGGTATCGGGATCAATGCCCTTCTCATAATTCACGCTTATCACCGCATTCTCGGCGGTCACCCCACCGCTATTTGATAACGTAACCGTAATATCAAAAACCCCACCCAATACACCGGTTTCGTTCCAAGTAAATATCGCGGGACCACTTCCACCGGCAAAGGGTATATCCCCCCCACTTCCAATCGAAGTACTATCACCCCAGGTGCCGTCACTGACAGAAACCCAAGAACCTCCACCGCCAATACTTCCTAATGCACCAAAAGTAATTTCGCAATAGGCATTCAAATCACCCGATTCCCCGCCAAACGTCCCCCCGACAGCATTATAAAAACCACTTCCTGACGCGGCCAGCAACTGCTCATACGTTGTGGTATCCGTAGAACTGCAGGTTTCATCTACGAAATTTTCTAAGCCGCTGGCGTTCAGGGCATCCTGAGCTCCAAGGATGCTAACAACATCCATATTGTTGTTAATGTTGTTGAGACCGCTGGCAAGCGTGACGTTGTCGCCGGCAAGCACGTTGTTCTCTCCCGAAAGAGCACCCATGTCCGTGTTGCCTCCAAGACCGCCTTCGCCGTCTCCGCCACCGCCCTGCTGGCCCCCGCCGCCTTGGCCGCCGCCAAGCCCCTGGGTCAGGCCGTTGATCTGTTCATCGGAAAGTTGGAATACATCTGAGACCCCGCCATCTGCACCGACCTCGACGCCAAACCCCGTGCGATTCACATTTTGATGATCCCCGCCATCTCCGTCGATCGTAAAACTTCCGGTTTGTGCACCGGTGTCGTTGTTATTTCCAGGACCTAAAAGTGCCGCAAGTCCCTGGCCGTTTGCGCCCACGGAACCGCCCACGATCGTCCCGCGGAATCCGAGGGTTGCCGCAGGAAGTTTTACCTTTACGCTATCCGGATTTTTGGCCGCGATCTTGCCGGACACATAGCGAAAAACACCTTGTGTGATGCTCGCCCTGATCTCGCCTTTTTGGCTTTTCGGATCATAAACGAATTTATCGATAATGATCACGCTATTCGGCCCGATCGTAAAAACAGTTTCGTCCAAAAGAAGAACCTGGAGACGCCCCTGTGCGTCGGTCTTCACCTCGTCTCCCATGAAGATCGCCTGGCCGCTTTGCGCAATGCGCACCGTCTGACCGAAGGTCGTAAGCTCCACTTTCCCCCCAACTGCAGCAACAACTCCGACTCGGTTAGTGGAAGGAGAAACCATCGCCACAGGCGAGGGAGCAGGTGCTGGAGCGGACACGGGAGCGAACACGGACACAGACATTTGGGCAGGAACAACAGGAACCGTAGGCACCGAAAATGCGAGAAATAATGCAACGAAGAAAGCGAAAACTTTTTTCATATACTGATCCCTTGAAGGTTGGAGTCTATCAGACGGCGTTATTATATCGCAACTTTCTTGGAGAGATATAAAAAATGGGGCTTACGCCGGGACAGGTTCTTTTTAAGGCCAGACGACGCCACGCGCTCGGTTTGATTTGTTGATAAGAAAATGCGAACTTCTGAAACTTTAAAAACGGCGTATATTTCTCTAAACCGCCGCCTTATTGGCGGAATCAGTCGGGAACATTTTCAGGGACAATCATCATACCCATCTCACTCGGGCTTCCGTAATCGACAATAACCTTCACCTGATCAGCTATATCCACGTGGGGAGGCAATGCCGCATCGGCTGGTTGTGTCACCACATCCTGAAACTGGAGCGTAACACTATTAAAATTATCCGGGCTATAAGAAGACGGGCCAAATTGCTGAAGGGCAGTTCCGGTCAGCACAAATTTCGCAAAGTTGGGGTCCATAGCGCCAGAACTTTGGTTTGCCGTCAACTCAACCTTGTCAACAACCATGCCTCCCTGCCAAATCTCAACAACAGTTTCCGAGGGACCGCCCAACAATGTATGCGATGTAAAATCAAATATGATTTTTGCATTTAAAAAAGCCTGCGAACCGCCAAACATAATAGGCGCGCCGTAGTGTTCATAAGTCGCGGACGGTCCGATACGATTGAGCATATCGCTCTTTAGGGTGTCTCTAACGGTTTGAGTAGAAGTCTTCGTTGCAGAATCCTTCATAGCATCTTGGGCGGCAAGTGTGGAATCCTGCATAAGACCGGTCTGGAGCATCCCCATCATATTGAACTGATTCATCATCTGGAAACTCGAGAATGTTTGTGCGCCGGACACCAGTCCCGCGTTGAAACCAGCACCGAAAACACCGGTGGTCATCATGGGTGGCTTGATCGGAGCTGGTAACGCAGGACCTGAACCGGTTGCGGGCGCTCCAGACATGGTCCCTGGAACAGGAGCGTTTGGCAGCCGCGCTCCGGAAGGGCCCTGGTCCGCAGTTTTACCGGTCGGCAACGTACCTTGAGCATTCTCTCCGCCGGCGGGCATCGGACCTCGTCCCTGCGCTGGTAAAAGCGCTTCACCCAAATGCTGGACCTGGACCTCCGGCACCATGAACACGCCCGAAAGACTTCCGGTCTGATCGACGCTCACGCCAAACCCGGTGCGGTTGATGTGTTCCCGCTGCCCGGAATTTTCGCCGGTGCCGTTAATAACAAAGCTTCCGATGGTCGCGCCCGTTTCATTTTTAGAGCCGGGGCCCAAAAGCATCGCTATCGACCCCGTCGCGGAAACCTCACCCGCCACGATCGTCCCACGGATCCCGATCGTCGCGGTCGGTAGATTGATCGTCACATTTTCAGGTTTGTTGGCCGCGAT
Organism: Candidatus Omnitrophota bacterium; assembly: GCA_043821445.1. Lineage (GTDB taxonomy): Bacteria > Omnitrophota > Omnitrophia > Omnitrophales > Aquincolibacteriaceae > Aquincolibacterium. The sequence continues at coordinate 6,855 of JBDRCT010000026.1, forward strand.
CTTTCCCGAGACATACCGGAAAACTCCTTTGGTGATGCTGGCCTCCATATTTCCTACGCGGGTCTTGGGATCATAAACGAACTTATCGATGGTAATGGCGCTATTCGGCCCAATGGTGAACACGGTCTCGTCCAGAAGCAGGATCTGCAGATGACCCAGCGTGTCGGTCTTCACCTCATCGCTGATAAAGATCTCTTCACCGCTCTGGACGACACGCCCGGCCGCACCAGGGGTCATCACTTCAACCTTGCCCTGGATCGCCGCCACAACACCGATCCTGGAAAGACCTTCTAAGGAAGACACTGCTCCGGGTGCCGCAACCGGCATCTGGGCAAAAACAACAGCATTGGAAAAAATAAAGATGAAAATAAAAAGTGACGTGAGGATCTTTTTCAAAGGAGTATCCTTTCTATGAGACACCATGCTCATTCTCGCTTGTTTCTTCATAGAAAAATCGTACACGGCTATATACCTTAAAGCAATGTATTTTTTATAGTATTTTATAGCATTAATTATCTTTTAAGCTCTATATATACTTCTATGATAACTTTATGGAGCAGAAAACCTTCATGTTTTTCTAAGCGCATTGAGGACTAGGGCTACTCAATTCGAGATGCTAAAACTCCAGGCGTTTGGTGAGTAACAGCTGGAATTTGTTGTTGGTGTAGCTGTAATTGGTGATGTTGGAGAGGGCGCGGTAAAATTCGTAGGAACCTGTAAAAACAATATCCTTCATTTGCTTGGGAAGAAGCTTACCGAAAAAGATCGTATTAAGAGGTGCCCCGTAGGTCACGCGATACCGCAGGGATCTGTCATACCGGATGATGCTCGCAACAGAGAACTCCGGCGTCTCATATCTGTCAAAGTTCACGTTGAGGGAGTTGATCAGAAACTGGCCCCGGGGCAGGACCCAGGTATGCGTATTATTCAGGCTCAGGCGTTGATAGGCGTTATAGTCCTGTTTCGCTTTTTTATCCGAATATCCAATACTGGTCGTCCACTTCATGGTCGGGATGATCACATAACTGGCGCCCCAAACGTTGCTGAACTCGGGTCCCTTGTTTTCAACGGAGTTCGTATTCTCCGAAACGTTCATGTAATCCTGCCGCTCGATCCTGAAGTTATAGAACCCATGGAGTTTCTTGGTCAGGTCACGCTCAAAAAGAAAGTTCCCTCCCTGCGTTCGTAAGAAATTCTCGCTGGAAAGAAAAATATCGCTCGCGACGAACGAAGGGGTGACATTAAAAAACTTGCTTTTGTAGGTCCCGCCGAACTCGTATTGGAAAGAACCGAGGTCCAGCGAATGCACGTTCGTTTGTTCCTGGAGATAATACGTGAAATTCCCGAACACCGAATGCCCTGCCTGGAACCCGAGATCGTGCGAGACATCCACGCCGGAGATATTTAAAAAATTCGTATCCGCGCGCCGGTTGTTCGACCCGAGGAGGTCCTGCGTCACATTATTCACGATCTGGATCTTCGAGGAGGGCGCGGCATTGCGGTTCGTGTCATAGCCCCAACCGTTGCTTTGACGCAATCCAATGTGGGTCCGGCGTTTTCTTTGTTTGATCTTCTTTTCGTAAGCGGTCACCTGCTCCCGGATCGCGGGCGGAAGCGTCACAGCCTTCAAAGACTCCAATTCCTTCCCGGCTTCATTTAGACTGTCCAAGCGGTATAGAACCACGGCATAAAGAAGCCGGACATCCGCGAGATTGGGGTTGACCATCAGGATGCGTTCCAAGGTCGCCGCCGCGCTCAGAAGCTCCCCGCGGGCGATCTGCTCCTGGGCATAGCGGGCATTCAACTCGATATTGTCCGGGTCCTTAAGGATATCTTCGTATGTGACCCCGGTCTTATATTTATCGTCCGCTGCCTTTTCCTTCGACTTTTCCGCAACTCGTTCGGTCTGTTGGGCGCGATACGTCTCCCGACGCACGGTTTGCATTTCATTGGTGACATCTTCGGCAAAGGAGGTCGGGCAGGACGCGAGCAGAAAGAATGCGAGAACGATAAGGAACTTCAAAGTGAATCTTGAGAACATCATCTTCCTTTCATTTTTCAGTAGAAAGACCCCGGGAGATTTCCCCGCAGGAAAACGGAACACCGGCCCCTTTAATTTTTGGCTCGCGGTAGTGTACCTTTAGCAAAGTAAAAAAGCAAATTACAAAATGCAGGGACCAGGGACTAGGGGCTCGCTCCAATCTTTCGTTCTTTTCCACCAAAGGACGGATCCGTCCAGTACCTTGTAGCGGACAAGTCCCGAGGTACGAGGAACGAGTCCCCTCTCGCATTTAAGGATTTCCAAGCTATACTACCGCCATGCCATTTCAATTGGACCCGTTTCAACTGCTGGCCATCGAATGGATCGAAAAGGAGCATTCCCTTCTCGTTTCCGCGCCCACAGGCTCCGGTAAGACGCTCATCGCCGAAAAAGCCGTCGAAAAAGCTCTCTCACGCGGCGAGCAGGTCATTTACACCGCCCCGATCAAGGCCCTAAGTAATCAGAAATTCAGGGATTTCCAGGAGCATTTTGGCAAAGAAACGGTCGGGATCCTCACCGGAGACGTTTCCATCAACCGGGAAGCCCCGCTTCTCATTATGACGACCGAGATCTACCGGAATTCTCTTTTTGAGGATTCGGAACGCATCCAAAAGATCGGCTGGGTCATTTTTGACGAAGTCCATTATCTGGATGACGCCCAACGCGGTACGGTCTGGGAGGAAGCTCTCCTTTTCACGCCCCCGGAGATCCGCATCCTCGCACTGAGTGCCACGATCCCGAACGTCCAAGAACTCGCAGACTGGATCCGTCAGATCCACCAGCGCCCTATCGCCGTAATCGAAGAGACGCATCGCCCGGTTCCGCTCCATTTCCTGTTCCAATGCCAGGGCAAGATCCTCACGAATACAAAATCGCTCCGGAAAGAAGGCTACCTTCAGCGCGACAATTGGCAGCTTTCCATGCGGGAAAGACGCCGGGGATTCCAACCTCCCCGCGCACGGCCAAATCGCCTCCACGACATCCTGAAGCATCTCATCAGTGGAGATCAACTCCCCGCCATCTACTTCGCATTTGGACGGAAACGCACAGCCATACTTGCATGGGAGGTGGCGCACTTCGATCTTTTGAGGGAGGCGGAACGTCGCGAGATCCGGACGCTTTATGACGAACTCCTGGCGCGCTACGACCTGGCCGGTGATAAGACCGCCGAGGAGATCCGTCCGCTCATCGAGCAAGGCATCGCCTACCATCACGCGGGCATGCTTCCGACGCTCAAAGAGGTCATTGAAAGACTTTTCACGAGCCGCCTGATCAAGCTTATCTTCACCACCGAAACCTTCGCGTTGGGGATCAATATGCCGGCGCGCACCGTAGTCTTCGATGAACTTGAAAAATTCTACGGCACGGGGTTCAAACCACTCACGACGCGTGATTTTTTTCAGATGGCCGGACGTGCGGGCCGCCGCGGCATGGACCCGGAGGGTTTCGTTTACTGCCGTATTCATCCCAATGACATCCCCTTCCCGGAAGTGGAACGCATTCTTTACGGGAAACCGGAGCCCGTGCGCAGTCAGCTGAACGCCACGTACGCAACGCTCCTGAATCTTTACAGAACGCTCGGGCACAGGCTCCTCGAGATCTATCCGCGGTCCTTCCATTTTTTCCAGTCCTCCAAACGGAAACGCGACGAAGGACTCGATCTTCTGAAGAACAAGCTCGCGCTCCTGCACGAAATGGGTTACATCACCGACCAAGGAACGCCTGAAACACAGGGTATGCTCACGGTTAAAGGAGAATTCGCGGCTTCGATCTTCGGTTTTGAGCTGCTTCTTACGGAAATGTACACCGATGGCGCGTTGGAGCAACTGGATGAGGCCAAGTTGAACGTCTTTTTGGCAGGATTGATCTTTGAGCCGAGAAAGAACGACGAGGCCCCGCGGCTCGGCAAGGACCATGGCGAGTTATTGAAAATGACCCAGCATTATCACCGGATGGTCTTCAAATGGGAATCTAATTTCCGCGTCACGCCCCACACCAAGCCTCCTTATTTCCATCTCGCCCGCCCCATCGAGGCGTGGACGCAAGGTAAGGACTTCGAGAAGATCTGCCAGCTGACCTCGGAAGACGAGGGAAGCCTCGTGCGCTACATCCGGATGGTGATCCAGCTCTTGCGGGAGATCGCCAACGCACCGCACGCCTCCGAAGGCCTCAAGGCGAAGGCAAGGCGTGCGCGGACCATGATCGACCGGGACGTGGTAGACGCGGAAAAGCAACTGCGGATCTGACGTTTTTTTTCTTCAAGAAGCCCTTAAAGGCGTTCCGTCTATTCTCCCAACCCTTGTTTCTCCTTGAGTCCTGCTTTTTCATCCTCTTGGCGGATCTTCTCAAGAATGATCGGTAACTTCCATTTCTCAATACGGCATACGGTGTCGTAAGGGCAGAAACTCTCACAATCCCGGGGTCGCACAGGGATCTCGGCAAGTTCGATCTCTTTTGTGAATTTCCGGACGAACGCCACCGCCCGGTCCAAAGTCTTCTGGAACACTTCATCCGGAAGCTGCGACCGGGGGGCAAATTCTTTTTCAAATAATTGGGCGCTCCCTTCGCCATAAAACCCGCTCCGCTTGTGATCACGAACGGAATAGATCTCGGCGCCGAGAGGCGTAAGGCCCAGATGCTTTTGCGCGGCCAAAAGATAAAGCGGCAATTGGAGCGCGGTCCCGAGTTCGAGGTTCGCGGCCTTGAATTTCGCGGAACGTTTGTAGTCGATCACGACCGCGAACTTCTTGCCGTCATCCGTATCGATCCGGTCTACCCGCCCACGAAGTTTGATTTTCTTTCTCTCGCCCTCGATCTCGAGGGCCGGATGATCATTTTCCCCGAAACCGTCCAAATTTTTCATTTCTTTTCCAAATGGTAGTTCGGACGGCCCCAATCTCCGCTCTGCTGCGATTGGATCGGTATTGGGATTGCCGAAAGAATATTCCACGCGATACGGCTTGAAGGACGCGCTCTTCAGCCGCTCCCCCTCATAATTTATAAAATCCACGAGCATTTCGAAGAGTTCGCGGCGATCGAGAGCTTCCTCGTAGGGTTCCGCCCACAACATCGGATGCCGCTTGAGGCCTTCTTCTATCTCACGTTGGACGAATTCTTCAAGCGTCTCTTTCGGATCTTTTTTCCCGCAGGGATCAAAATACCGCTGGAGAACATGATGGAGGACGTTTCCTTTTTGCATTACACGGATATCCTCGCCCGTATCTTGCAACTTGAGGATCTTGTCGGAAAAATAACGGAAAGGACACTTGGCATAAGTCTCAAGCCTCGTGGGGCTCGTTTCCGGGATCTCGAAATATTTTCCTTCCAAGATCTTCTTATCCAGGATCTTCGCTTCGACGGGCCTCAAGGCGGAAAGAAGTCGTTCGCGACTTTGAGGATCTCCGGAAAGTCGGGCTAAAGCCTCCTGGAGACCGGCTTCCCGGCCCTCTGTGTTGCGAAGAGCGTCGGCCACTGAGGCTTCTAACTCGCGATGCGTGATCGCCTCGCCAACCGTGGGGAGAGGCCGCGAAAGGTCCTGACCTATCACGGGCGTTCGGCCCCCAAAAAGTTCTTTGACTTCTTCAAGATAGAAGGATGGCAGGGATTCTTTCCCCTCAAAATCGAGATGCGGGTAGCTTAAAAAAAGTTTCTCCTTCGCGCGTGTCACGGCGACATAGAAAAAAAACCTCTCGATATTCTGACGGGGTAAACACTCCGCGAGAGGATGCTCCATGCCACCGTTCATCAATTTCCGTTCCCAATCTGAAAGTAACGGATCTTCCCGGATCTGCATGGGAAAAACTTTTTCCAGGAGGCCCGCCACGAACACGACCCTGTATTCTTTCTGCCGGGCGAGCGAAACGTCGTAGACCTGCACACGGTTTTTGTCACGTTCGTGAAGTGAATAAACGTCAAGTTCCACAAGACCGAGAAAATGATCGGCAAAACTTTCAAAAGAGATCCCCAGAGCCCTGTCCTGGCATCTATCCTGACTTTTATTTTCTCTTCCATTATGGGAGTCGGGATTGCCCCAATTTCCACCATGTGGAAATTGAACAGCATTGGGACTATTTTTTCCTGACTGAGGGTTGCCAGGGCTGGCCCAATTAACCTTTGAATTTTTTGATGGAGAATTGGGCCTGTTTTTCAAGAAGTGGCCTTGGATCTCATCCAGAAGAGCTTCGAATCTTTTGACGCAAGCTGCGTTCCGGCGTGTGAACGGCGTGTAGCGATCGCTTATTTCGAGGATCCCGAAAGTGTCATACACCGCCCGTTTGAAGATCCGGATATGATCTTCCGTGGTCTTCGCCGCCCGGAACCAGTCCTCGAGTTCCATGAGAGTCTTGAGCGTTTGCGTCTTTTTTTGATTGAACCAGGGCAAACTCCCGGACTCCCCCTGACTCCAGTCTGCAACCCAGGCCTCGCGCGTAAGCGTCACACCTTCCCGGAACGATCGCTGCTCGAACTCCGCGAGCCACTCTTTGTCTTTTACGATTTCTTTTCCAAAACGACGTGTGTAGCCGGATTTTAGAAAGGCGAAAATGTCCTCCCGCTGCCAATCATTACGGAAAACCGAAAGAAGCGACGCGACCGTAGCGATCCAGGATGAGAATTTCAAACGCTCGCGTTCATGGATCTCGGCGGGGATCCCGTAACGCGAAAAGACCGAAGCGATGATGGGCGCGTAATGCCGGATCTGACGGAACAGGACCGCAAAATCGCTGTAGCGGTAATCCCCGGTCGCATAGAGCTTATGGATCTGGCGCGCGATCAACTCGATCTCACCTTCGGTCCCGATGGCGTCAAGTATGACGATATCCTGTCCCGGTTCCGGTGCCGGTCCGGAAGCTTTTTGAGAAAAAATATTTTTTTGAAGAAAAAGAAGCGAGGGTCTTTCGGTGCGATGAGAGCGCGATTTCATCGTCTGCGTTTCGAATCCGAGCTTTTCGAGGTCCCGCTCTGTCTGGTTCACAGCCTCAAACGCATCTTCGGATCCTTGACCTTCTTCCTTTGTCAGCGCAATTGTGATGTTCTCGGTAATGGCAGAAAGCTCCCGGAGATATTCCAATTGTAAATTCGAGAAATCAAAAAAACCGTCGACCCAGATTCCCTTGAATCGCATGCCTGAAAGATCCGCCTTCTTTTTCCTCTCCCGGAAGATACGGAGAGCGTCCTGGCTGTCCCGGAGCCCTTGCTCTTTGAGACGCACCTCATATTGCTCATAGAAATCGGCAAGCGCTTCGTACTTCGCGGCATAGGCCGGTTCAAAACCCTTGAGCGCATTCATACGGTCACGGAAAACCTCAGGTGAAACGCAGGACTCTTTGAGTTCGGTCATAAACTGCGCCATCAGCCCCAGAAACCCCGGTTGCTCGCACACTCCCTCGAAATAATCCCATGTATTTTCGCGGATAAGGTCACGAATGATCAGGGTACGCGTCAAGCTGGAAGCCACGGGGATATCGGTCACGCGAAAAATATCCCCCACAAGCCGGGAGAGCGTGGTCACGCGCTGGTAGAAAAATCCCTTGAGCCCTCGCTGGATCAAAAGCGAGACCACACGTTCGGTGTGCTCGGCGGAAGGAACAACGAAGAAAAAATCGGCGGCAAGGGGATCGACTGTGCTCGAAAGCGCCTTTCCGAAAGAATCCAGAAGCTTGTGCGTCTTCCCGCAACCTGCCGGGCCAACGAGAAGGATCTTGGACATGAGCGTTTAGGCTTTGAAGACCGCGCAGCTGTCCTGATTCTCCCAAAGCGTGACCTTGGAGACCGGAAGTTTCATGCGGCGGGCCTCTTGAAAGATCCTCCGGGCGAGCATTTCTGCGGTCGGATTTTCATCCACAAGCACCACGGGCTCGCCGGATTTTTTGAGAAGCTTCGCGAGGGGGTCTTTCGTCCAGAGGATCATTTTGTGATCAAGATGCCGTTCGATCCATTCCCCGATCGTCCGTTTGATGTCGAAAAAATCCACGACCATCCCCTTGGGGTCGAGCTTCGCCTTCGCCATTTCGATCTCCACACGCGCACTGTGGCCGTGAAGATGAGAGCATTTGTCGTGTCCGCCCAAAAGCCGGTGCCCATAATTAAAATAGATCATCTTTGCGACTTTGTACATGGCCTGGATCCCTCGAGAGCCGTTATAAGAGTAATAAGACGCGGTCATTATGGACGATTTCCGAAGACAAGTCCAATTCTCCATCAGAAAATTCACCGGTTAATGGGGCTAGTCCTGGCAACCATCAGTCAGAAGAAAATAGTCCCAATGCTGTTCAATTTCCACACTGTGGAAATTGGGGCAATCCTGACTCCCATAATGGAAGAGAAAATAAAAGTCAGGATAGATGCCAGAACAAGTAAACCCCGGTCCCAGATATCGTTCCAGGAAGGATTTCTTGATTACCCTAGGGCAATTTTTCGGCATACTGAAAAATTGGATGAGTCCGCGCGAATTGTAGAAAAGTACCGGGCGCAAAAGAACGACTGCTTCTGATGCCCTCTAGGCAGGTTGTCCATCCGCAGGACGCCTATTTTTTCTACGTGATGGATGAAAGAACCGCCGGTTGCTACCGTTTAAAATGGGGCTTCTACGCCCTAAAATCTCGGGGGATGGTAAAAATGAAGCGGCTGCCTTTGCCGGGTTCGCTCTCGACCCAGAGTTTTCCCCGATGAAGTTCGATGATATCCTTGGCGATAGGAAGACCCAGGCCGGTGCCTTCCTGTTTTTCAGTCATGATTCGCTCAAATTTATCAAATATCTTCTCGGAATATTCTTCGGGTATACCGGATCCGGTATCGGCGATCTCAAAACGAACTTCCCTTTCGTTCCCTGTCAGTTTGACCGTAATGCTCCCCGCCGGTGTATACTTTATCGCATTGTTTAAAAGATTGATGATCACTTCTGTTAGTTTGTCGCCGTCGCCCCATAACAACTCTATGTTTTGCTGGATTTCTTTTTTGAGGGTGAGTCGCTTTTTTGAGATCTCTCTTTCATAGTTCTTAAGCACTCCATCGACCAAAACTTTTAGATTAACCTCTTCTCTCTTCAATTTCATCTTGCCGGCTTCTATTTGCGAGAGATCTAAAAGATCGCTCACTAAGCGTATAAGCCGGTCTGCGCTCTGCTTCCCGATTTCAAGGATTTCTTTTTGCTGTTCGTTTACTTCGCCGACAATTTTATCAAGGATCAGCGCTATGGATTCACTGATCACAGCAAGCGGGTTTTTTAATTCATGGGAAACATTCGCAACAAATGCGGATTTACGTGTGGATAATTCTTTCTCAATACTTAATGCTTTTTTAAGCCGGCTGGCAAGATAGACCGTGCATAGAAAGATCATGAGTCTCATCGCCGTATTCCAGATAGGAATAAGAGAATTAGAATAATGGTGCCCGGAAGACAAATCTGCCACACCCCACGCCACAGCGCTTAAAACCGATACGATCACCCCGAAAAAAGACGGCCCAAACCATGTCATGAACAGAATAGGAAGAAAATAGAATATCGAGAAAGAAATCTCATATCCCGCAAGATAGTCCGTAAGCCCAAGCATCGCTACGAGCATGATTGCTAAAACTAAATTTTGGAAATCCTCTTTTTCTATTTTTCGCTCATGAAAAATATCCCCAATAAAATCAAACTTGCGTTTAGGTAATTCCCCGCGATCGCTTAGTGCTTTTTTAAGCCGGCTGGTAAGATAGACCGTGCATAGAAAGATCATGAGTCTCATCGCCGTATTCCAGATAGGAATAAGAGAATTAGAGTAATGGCGCCCGGAAGACAAATCTGCCACACCCCACGCCACAGCGCTTAAAACCGATACGATCACCCCGAAAAAAGACGGCCCAGACCATGTCATGAACAGAATAGGGAGAAAATAGAATATCGAGAAAGAAATTTCATATCCTATGCGCCAGTTTATGAACCCTAGAACGGCTGTGCCTATGATTGTTAAAGCTAAATTTTTAAGATTTTTTATATTCATCATGCGCTAATGATAATCCTATTTCTCACACCAGACAACCCATAATGCTTCTCGAATGGGGAGTCATGCCATGGATCGTTCCCTCAAGTCTCGTAATATCTTGTAATATTGTGGTGAAAAGGCGCTAGGTACATGCTCACCGTTCACCGAACGGCGTCCCAAAGGAAAGTATTGGAACGCCTTACCCCTCCTTGGCGGACGGCGTGTTTCACTTCAGCATTTCGGTAACAGATTTTAGTTTTTCTAACGGTGTTGTATGTCCCAATCCCGAATGTCTTCTCTCGTAATTGTAGCGGTACAAAAATCCGTTTAATTCCGCGCTAAAATCATGCGGGGTCGTTGCTTCGATCTGATGCCGTAAACACTCGTGTTTGAAAATACCCCAAAACCTTTCGATCTTTCCGTTGGTCTGAGGGCGATAAGGTCTTGTGTAAACATGCCGGATATCGAAGATCTTAA
>JBDRCT010000027.1:0-12491 GCA_043821445.1 Candidatus Omnitrophota bacterium
CATCCGTTCTTCAAAAAAGAGCTTTTTTTATTTGTCTCAATCTCTCCGCTTACAAGAAAACCTAATCGTTCTTGGTTGCCCGATATATCGCTCGCGTTCGGAAAGAAAGCGCACCGCGCCTCTGAAGCCGAATTTGAGAAAACGAGGAATGCGCTCTGTGGCGTATCCGGAGAGGTGTCGGAAGGCCTGAAGGCTCTCGGGTTCAATGTGCGGCCCATGCTTGACCGCGAAACCGCGGGCTATCTTTACGAGCTTCTTAATCCCTCTTACGGCGCGCAGCGCTTGTCGCACGAAAAACTCCTGAAGGCCTGGCCGTACGGCGGGGAGCGCGCAAGCCTCCGGTCGCGTCTTCTTTTAAACCTTCCGGTCTCCGAGTACGGCGATTTTCATCTGAACGGATATTTCCATCAGGGGATCAATCTTTGCGCTCTTCCGGAGGAAACGACCCTCAAATCCATGCGGGATTTTGAAAAGGAACTTGGCCGGGATTATTTGCTGACTTTTACGCTCGAAGTTCCGGACCAGGACAAGGAAAAGGCGCTGATCAAACGGGAAGGGAATTACGCGCGGGCGAAGAACTTCTTCTCGCGCAGCCGGGACCATGAGGCGGTCGCGAAAGCCGGAGAGGCCGACGAATTTTTAAGCGAGATCGCCGTTTCGTGGGACAAGGTCCTCTACGCGTCGCTTGCGGTCCTTATCAAAGGGAAGACCCGCGAAGCGGTCCGCGAAAGATCCGGGAATGTTTTGCGCGCCTTCCGGAGGCTCGGCGGCGCGGAAGGATTGGTCGACCACATGAACCACGACCGTCTTTTTCTGACGTTTCTTCCGCTTCAGGGGGATGAGAACCCCCTCGCTTTTCCGGTACCGTCAAACGCCGCGGTCCATCTCTTGCCGGTCCAGGGCAGCTGGAAGGGAACAGAGGGGCAGGGCATTTTACTCAAAACCTGGCGGGACGAGCCTCTCAATCTCGATCTTTTCGATCCGAAGCTCACCGCGAAACATTCCGTCATGCTGGGCGCTACCGGCGCCGGAAAATCTTTTTTCACGTCCTATCTCCTGCTCCATTTTCTCATGGCTGCCAAAGATCACGAGGTGATCGTGATCGATCTGGGAGGGAGCTACCGGAAGCTTTCCCAGACGCTCGGAGGCGCGTATTTTGAGGTGGAGTGTTCGGAAAATTACGCCCTCAACCCGTTCCCTTCGAAGTCCTCGCTTTTTCCACGGGAAGGGGACGCCGATTCCACGTTCCTGCAGTTCTTGAAGGAACTTCTCCAGAGAATGATCGCACCGGCTAAGTCCTGGACGGCAAGCGAAAAAATGATCCTGGAACGGGCGATCAGGGACGTTTACCTCGCCCTTGACGGAGATGAAGCGCCGCTTTTGGGAGATATCGAAAAAGGCCTCCGAGAATTTTCCGGAGGCGATGAAGAAGACAAACGGAAGGCCTACCAGTTCGCCAAGGAGATATCTCTTTTTACCCAGGGAGAGTACGGGAAGATCCTGAACCGCCGCGGCACATTCGATTTTGACGCCCGGTTCACGGTCTTTGATCTCCGGAAAATCGCCCGGTATCCCGAGCTTCAGGAGATCCTGCTTTTTATCATTCCTTTCGCCCTGAAGCGGAAATTTGAGAACCTTGGCATCAAAAAGATCCTCGTGCTCGATGAATGCTGGCAGCTCTTGAAGGAATCCCAGGGGACGGAGCTTGTCGAAGTGTTCTACCGGACGGCACGGAAACTGAACGCGGGTGTTCTTTCCATCAGCCAGAACCCCGAGGATTTTCTGGAATCGAAGATCTCGGGCGTGATGGTCAATAACTCTCCGGTCAAATACATCCTGCGCTTGAAAAAGGGCCATGAAAAGCTCGCCGCCTTCGGTCTTAACGAGAACGAGATCCTTGCCGCGCGGGAGCTCGAGGTCCGGCCCGGGCATTACTCGGAGGTCTTCATCAAGTTCGACGATCACGGGGTGATCGCGAAAGTGGAACCGAACCCGATCGAATACTGGATCGCCACGACCGACCCCGCGGACCTGGCCGAGGAAACGAAACTGCGGGTTAAAGAACCCCGCAAAACGGATTTTGAGATATTTGAGACACTGGCCCGGCAGTTCCCCGGAGGCGCGGCAAAACCCCGCGAGGACTCCCATGCGTAAACGGAGCCTCTATTTTTTCCTCGTTCTCGTTCTGGCGGCGGCACCTAACGCGCACGCCACGATGCCGACTTTTGACGCCATCAACGCGGCCTTGCAGGAAATTCAGAACTCGATCCTGAACAGCAGCTTTGCCCAGGACATCATGCTTGCGGTGGAACGGCTGAATGAACTGAAGACCCAGACTCTCGAACTTTTCCGGGTCCATGCTGGGCTTGATGAGATCTTTCGCATCGTAAGAGGGGATCCCGTCCGGGAGTTTATTGATACCGTCCGTACCAGGGTCCGGAATGTTTTTTCCGGTTCCTTTTCCGCGGCGCCCTCGATCGAGATCCTTCAGACGGGAGGAACGCCCGAAGACCTTCGCGCTTCGCTTGAAACGATCACGGGAAATATCCCGGAAGGAAACGAACGGCCCTACATTCCTTTCGAAGAAATGCAGGTGATTGAAGCTTTCGATCTGGCGAGTCAGATCCGGAAGGGTGGCAAGGACCTTCGGGACGCCGCCCGCCAGATTTCGGAGCAGGCGCAGGACGCGAGCCCCAAGGGAGCGGGAAGACTTCAGGCGCAGGGGATTTCCGAACTCATGGTTCTCACCCAGCAAAGCCAGGAATCGATCGCGAAGATGCTTGAGCTTCAGGCCACTCAGATCGAGCAGGTCTCGCGGCGCGAGAAAGACGCCGAACGGGCGCGCCTCAGGTTTATCAAGGATAGCAACGCATACCTGGACGGCATTTTGGATCCCTCCGCGGGGTTCTCCCATGAATAACCAGGGATTTCTTTTCACGAACGTTCTCCAGATCCCGGATCTTTTTTCTTCCGCTTACGGCGTCACGGCCTCCGCCGCGGCCGTGCTTTTTCCGCTCATGTTCATCGCGGCGGTGCTTCACGAGAATTTTCAGGCGATGAAAGACCGCTCGGATTATGCGGGACTTTTCATCCGGACGATCCTTGTCGTGGGGCTCATGATCCTTTATGAGCGTTTCTTCGTGTGGGTCGTTTACGGAATGGACCTGCTTGCCAAAGCGATCCTTCCGCACGAGGAATTTCAGGAAGTGATCAAGACCGTTTTCCGGGAGATCACGGAGAAAAAAGACCTCGGAGGATTCGACACGAGGATCATTCTAACGATCTTGAATTACCTGACCTATATCATCGCGCTCGTGGCGCTCGGGGTTCTCAACTGGCTCCGGTTCGTGTTCCTCTCGCTCCTTTACGTGTTCGGTCCGGTCCTGATCGCTTTTGGCGTTTACAAAGCGACGAGTCAGGGGCTTGTGTTTTGGCTGAAAAGCCTCGTTGCCGTATCGCTTTGGACCGTCGTTCTCTCCATCCTCATGAAAGTGATCTCGGTCATGAACGTAACGGCGGTCTATCTTCCCGAGGAGACGAACGCCGCGGCCGTGATCGCGGCGAACGTCCTTTTCATTCTTCTATTCATTTCGGTCCCGCTCATTTCGCACCAGATCACTTCAGGCGGGAGCATGAGCGGGATCGGTTCCGCGGTGGTGGGGGTCGGAACCGCCTTTATCGCGAGGTACATCACGACGCCCGCTCAGCTCCCGAAAAACAAACCCGCGGCCACGGGAGGAGGGACGAATTACAAATGAAAACGCGATTTCAGGAAAAACTTGAAAGCATGGGACGGCGTTATTACGAAGTTTTCGGGGATCTTGAGGCGCAGACGGAGTTCCTGAAACTCGTGAGCCTGGTTCTGCTCGGGCTTCTTTTTCTGGCGATGTTCGGGGCCTATGTCCTCGCCAAACGGCCGCCTGTCGTGATCCGTGTGGAGGAAGTGGGAAAAGCGGAAGCGATCGCAGACCTCGCGAGCCACAACGCTCCTTCCGAGCTCGAGATCCTCTATTTCGCGAAGACCTTCGTCAAAAGGTACGCGGAGTATAACGCCTACACCGTGAGCCGGGACATGACGGAAGCCTGGAACATGATGGGCGGCCGCTGTCAGAGCGCCGTCAAGCGCGACTTGATCGAGTCCGGCGTTCTCGCGAGGATCCAGGAAGCGAAGTTGAACGCGACTATCGAGTTTAAAGACTCAAAAGTAGAACGCGAGACGCCGGATCATGCGCTCATTTCGCTTGTCTGGGTCCGCACGCTCAAAAGCTACAAGGATCCCGCTTATCTCGATTCTTCTCTTTTGAAATCCGATCTTGTGCTCAGGAAAGTCCCGAGGAGTCCCGGGACACCCTCGGGGCTTTTGGTGGACGAATACAGGGAAATTCTTTTAAACCGACTGGAGGATCTAAAACGATGAAACGGATAATTTCTTTCGCAGTGCTGCTTCTCATGCTTTTCCCGCTGGCCTTCGCTTTTGGCGAAGACGCGAAACCGCCCGAAACGGCGGACTCGGCCCTGAAGGAGCGGCAATTATTCAACAAGCTCCGACGCACCACGAACAATATCTACAAAACGTCCATGCGTTCGACCGTGGCCTACCGGCTTCAGACTGCGCTTGGGTTTATCTCCACGATCGATCTCCCGGAGCCCGCCCTCAAGGTGTTTGCCGGGGACCAGGACCTTTTCAAAGTGGAGGTCTATGAAAATCAGGTTCTCGTGAAACCCATCACCGATGACGCGGCCCCCCGGATGAATCTCGTTATCGTGACGGCATCGGGGCGTCTCGCGTTTGACGTGTCCGTGGGGCCTCCGGAATCCGCGGATTTCGTACTCGATTTCCGGCTTCCTCAGGAGGACGAAACCCTTGTCCAAAACGCGTTCGACAAAAAAGTGAACGAGAAAGTGACGGTTATGGAAGAAAACTACCGTGAAAAGGAAACGAAGCTTGATGAGAAGGCGGAGAAACTTTCGGAACACAAACTGAAAGAGAAAGTCGCTTCCGGCGTTCAGATGCTTTCGCTTAAAGGATCGAAATCCAAAGGAGGCGTGGAAGTAAGCCTTCTTTCTCTCTCGCGTGTGGAGGGCAAGGCCTATTTACGGTTCTCGGTCCTGAACCATTCTGATACTCCCTACAGGGTGCTTAAAACGTCGGTAGGCGCTCTTGATTATGAGCGCAGGTTTTTCATCAAACGGGAGTCCGGGAGCGTCGAATTCCCGTCGGAATTAGTGCTTTACCCGCTCATTCGTCCCGACGCCCGAGTCTTCGGGGTAGCCGTATTTGATTACCGGCTGCTTGCGAAAGCGCAGAAACCCGTTTTCCGGATCTATGAGGATACCCCCGTATCGGGCTCGGGCCGGGATATTGAGATCAAAGGGTTCCGGTGGTTCAAATGATCAGGTTTTTCGAGCGGTTTAAGAAAAAGACCGCTCAACCTGTTCCGCCGGAGCCGGGATTTCTGGATCCGCCGGAAGGTTTTGAAAAATTCCGGTCCCGGGTCAAGAACCTGCTTGAGGTCCGGTGGGTAACGTGGGGCGGTTCGCTCCTTCTGGTTTTTCTCGCGATCCTTATTCTGATGCCGCATAGCTCCAGACACAAAAAACTTGCGGGTCCCGTAAATCCGGATGAAAAACGGCTGACCATGACCGCGATGTCCATGGGACAGGCTATTGAAACCGCGTCCAAACCCGTGCGGGTCGAGGAGCCGGAGAGGCCGCTTAAGATCCAGATGCGGTCGAAGAGGAAACTCGACAGCAAAATAGCGGTCTTTATCCGTGAACCCAGGGCGGATTCCCAGCCCGCTTCGCGGAGAGAACGCACGGAAAAACTGAAGCTCAAGATCCCTTCCGGCACCAAAATTCCCGCATTTTTAGAGGACCGGGTGTTCAGTTTCAATGTGGAGGCGCCCGTTCTTGCGGTGGTCGCGAAAGATTTCACGGTCCAGGAGAAAGTCGTGATCCCCAAAGATTCGAAATTCGTGGGAGAAGCGAATGTTCTCAAGTCTCTTGATCGGATCAATGTGCGGTTCCATCTCCTTGTCCTGCCGGACGGGCGCGAGATCCGGGTGAATGCCATGGCGCTTTCCGAGGATGGCGCTGCGGGCATCAAAGGAAAAACGCAGAAGTATACGGATATGAAGGTTCTCAAGGCGATCGGGGAGTCTGTGCTTTCCGTGGGATCGCTTTTCTTGGGGAGAGGATCCTCGCAGGATGCATTCAGTCTTGAGGACCAGTTGCGTTTGAATGTTGCGCAGAATCTCTCGGATGACGCGCAAAGAAGCCTTCGGAGCGTGAAAATCGATAAATCCGTGACCGTGGAAGGCGGGAAACCGGTTTTTGTTTTTTTGCTTGAAGCGATTTAAAACAAAACCAAAAAGGAGGAAAGGCAATGGATGACGAAAACAAAGAGACGGGGTTTGTGGAAAAGGAAAAGGTGCGCGTGATCCCCACGCGAAAGGGCGAAGAGCTTCATTTTGCCGTAGTTGAGGTAGACGGAGAGATCCGGGGAGACATCCGTTTCTTCGTGAAGATCAAGGAACGCAAGGGGATGCTTGCCGCCCGGCGCGGGATCGCAGTGCTTCCCGCGCATTTCAAGGCTTTCCAGGAAGGCGTCACGGAACTCGCCGCTAAACTGGAAAGTTACGGCAAGAAGGCCTAAAGAAAGATCCCTGTGCGCTCACGGCCGGTTACTCGAAAAAACAGCCGGAAAGGGCTTCGTGAGCGCACAGGGAGACATCTCCGGCGGGAAAAGAAAGGGCGGATAAAAAAGAAATTTTCCGGGGCGGAACATTCATTCGCGGCATGGGAGCGGGATTATTCAGAAGAGCTTTTGGCACTCCTCCGCAAGTTCAGCGGTGGACGGAAGATTCACGATCCCAAAGAGTGGCTCCATAACACTTAATGCAGGATGAACGGGCATTTTTCCGTTACATCCGCACACGAGGAGGATCATTGCGTCTTATGAAGTCGGTCATTTTTGCTGCCGGGTTTGGGGCGGGTCTTTCCAGGACGATCATGCTTTTGGGGCTCAGTATGCTGGCAGGATGCGGAACGCTGCCGGTGCCGACAGCAACAGAGTTAGTTTCCTCTGCTGAGCGGAGTGCGGATATCAATTCCGTTACGCTGTCGCCTCCCGAACCTCTGAAGATCGTGTTAAAGTGTGTTGCTTCAAACCTTGAAGAAAATGCTGGACTCAAGATCGCCGGAGTGATTGCGGAAGAAGGGGAATTGCCGTATGTTTTTGCAGCTCCTGAGAAGTCGGGCGGATTACTTGTGATCTGCATCAAGGAGCTTGATATCGATAATTCAGGCGCAGGAATGCGGCTGACGCTTGTTTTAAGAGTGTTTGATAGCTCAGGCGGAAAAATTTACACAAGAAGCATCACAGGCGTCTCTGGGGCCGATTTGCCTCAAAACCAACCTCCCAACATCGAAAAGGCACTTCAAGTTGTTACGAGCGATGTTCTCCGCCAATATGCCAAAGATCCCGCCTTACGCCCTCTTATCATGAAGTATAAGATGGGCTCTCTGCTGAAGTTTATCTAACGCCCCTCCGAGAAGGGGGTCTTGTCGCTTTTAGCCCAGAAGGCGAGATTCACCCCTTCTATTGATTTCGCTATAGTAACGTCACTGATGATGGAAAGAGCATCTGATTCCGTGTCAGATTTAACTTACCTTTCTCTGGAATGCATCAAAAATGAGGTCTATACTTGTGCTATACCAAGCACCCTTGAAGGGTGATATCGTCTGGTATTTTGCATTGTTGCGGTGGTTTCTTTTCAAGGAAACCGTTTGTTTTTGTTGTGCTTTATGACGAATGAAAGATTAGAAGAAATGATTGCTACTGCATGGAATAATGGTCCACACCATAAGTCTGGTTCGGGTTATGGCCTTCGAATACGCAGGGGAGATCGCAATTTTTTTAAAAGGTACAAACAAATTTTTTTACAGTTACAAAGTAAGGGTAAAAAGCAATGGATTACAGTCAGGATCTCAAAATCCTTTTTAAAATCATGTCCTGAGCTTCGTCATAAAAAAATAGGGAAGTGGTTAATTAAAAACGGCAAGATCCCATGGGAACCGGGGCACCCCCCGAAGTTGAACATGGAACATATTGGGAAAAATCGTTTTAAAATCACGTTGTGAAGTAGATTTCGCGCCATTTTTTGGGCAGTTCAGTCTGGTGGAAATCGTGTTATACTTTGTTCCTGTATGGTAGATGTCCTCACAAAAAAGCAAAGAAGTTTCTGCATGTCTCGGATACGGGCAAAAAATACCCGTCCGGAAATAATTCTGAGAAAAGCGCTTGGTTGTTCCGGCATAAGAGGGTATCGGCTTCATTACCAACTTACGGGGAAACCGGATATTGTCTTCCCATCCCGCAAGGTAGTTATTTTTGTGGACGGTTGTTTCTGGCATAAATGTCCCAAATGTTTTAAGCCGTCCAAAACACGCAAGTCCTTTTGGATAAAGAAATTAGCATCAAATGTCGTAAGGGATAGAGTGGTAAATCATGAGCTTAAAAAAAGGGGGTGGATTGTCCTTCGATTTTGGGAACATGATCTTAAAAAAATGGCTTCGGTTACAGGGAAAATCCTGAAAAAATTAAATGATGGATAAAAAATTTTTTTCCTATATTGACCTTTTTGCGGGAGCCGGCGGCCTATCCGAAGGTTTTTTAAGCGGCAATTTTCTACCCATCGCACATATCGAAAAAGACCCGGCAGCCTGCATGACAATCAAAACAAGGTTGGCATACTATCACCTGAAGGAAAGCCGTAAAATACAGCGATATTACGATTATATTAAGGGAGACATTAAGCGGAAGGAATTCTTAAAGGATATTCCGGCTAAGATACAAAATACGGTTATAAATGATGAAATTAACAAGAAGGCCCTGATCGGAATCTTTAAACTGATTGATCAGTCATTGCAGGCGTTCAAGCGAACCGAAGTTGATTTAATTGTAGGAGGTCCGCCCTGCCAGGCATACTCCCGCGCAAGCAGATCCGCTAATGAGGAAAGAAAAAAAAAGGATCCACGGAATTATCTTTATAGACTTTACGGAAGATTTTTAAAGCGATTTTACCCAAAAATGTTCGTTTTTGAGAATGTCCCCGGACTATTATCGGCGCAAAAAGGTCTCTATTATAAGAACCTTAAGAAATATTTTAAAAGACTGGGGTATTTAATCCAGGAACAGTTGCTGGACGCGGCTGATTTCGGCGTAATGCAGCGACGGAAGAGAATAATAATAATCGGTTGGCGCAAGGATATGAAGGTTCGGAGTCCGCAATTCCGGAAGGTGAAATTGAATGCCAGGGTGAGCGCCTTATTTCATGATCTTCCCGCTATTAAGGCGGGTGATAATAAATCTGTTTTTAAGTACAGAAAGTTACGCAATGATTATCTGAAGAGATTTCATATTCGTAATGGCTATTCCTTTGTGACCCAGCACATTAGCAGACCCCATAATAGTGATGATCTGAATATCTATAAGCTCGCGATCGATTTATGGAAAAAAGAGGGGGAAAGAATCAAAAATGACAATATTCCCGATGAAATGCGAACCCAGAAGAATGTCACTTCATTCTTAGACAGATTCAAAGTCGTGGCCGGAAACAGATTATCACATACCATGATCGCCCATATCGCTAAAGACGGGCATCACTATATCCATCCTGATTCCAGACAGCTCAGATCAATATCAGTAAGAGAAGCGGCGAGGATACAGTCCTTTCCGGATGATTATTATTTCGAAGGATCGAGGACTTCGGCATTTAATCAGATAGGCAACGCAGTTCCACCATTGATGGCCAGGGTTATTGCAAAAAAGATAAGGAAGATGATAAATGACAGCCAAATTGAAGCGAAAGTTTGAGCCTCGGGCAAGATTGTTGTTACAGCTGGGCGACCAGTTAATAAAAAACGAGAGCATTGCCTTGCTTGAACTGGTTAAGAATTCCTACGATGCCGACGCTTCCAGGGTGGAAGTCAAAATGGAAAATATTGATGAGGCGGAAAAGGGAATAATTTTAATCGAAGATGATGGTTCGGGCATGGATAGGAAAATCATAGACGAAGTATGGCTGGAACCCGGCAGCGATTATAAAGCAAAATTATTTAAGCACAAATACCGAACAACCAAATTTCATAGAACCCCCCTTGGAGAAAAAGGGATTGGTCGGTTTGGAGCTCATAAGCTTGGGAAAAAAATAGAAGTTGTAACCAGAATGAGAAGAAAGAAAGAATATGTTGTGTCGGTTAATTGGGCTGATTTCGAAAAAACAAAATACTTAAAGGATGCCCCCGTTGAAATTATTGAGCGTGAACCCGAGATTTTTCAAGGAGTTAAGACGGGAACACGGATTAAAATAACGGATCTTCGAAATCCGTGGAAAAGATCAATGGTTCGGAAAGTTTATAAGGATATTCTGGCTATTAACTCCCCGTTCAAATCGAAAGATGCTATCAAAATAGAATTTGATGTTGATAAACGGGAATGGCTCGAAGGCTTGCTTAAATTTGAAAATATAAAAAAAGCCGCATTATATTATTTTAATTGTGTACTCGATGGACAAGTTGTCGAAAAATTCACATATGAATTTATACCTTGGGAAAATATGACAGCTTTGAAACCAAGGACAATTAAAGAGGGCGATAGTTATATAGAAGAACATAGAAAAATGTTAGTAGCTGTAGAGACCGTAGATGAGGAGACTAAGAAAAAGAAAAAAGATCAACAAGCCATAGATTTGGGAAAATATAAAATCGGCAAGGTTTCTATGAAAGGATATATTTTTGACAGAGATCCAATCGTATTAGATTTGTGTTTGAACGCCGGAAAAGATGATTTGCGAAATTATTTGGATGAAAATGGTGGCGTTAGAATTTACCGTGATAAAATGCGTGTAAATGAATACGGGGAACCCGGCAATGACTGGTTAGGTCTGGATATCGAGCGGGTTAACATTCCAGGTAAAAAAATAAGCAATAATCTCATTTTGGCGGCAATAGACTTAGAAAGAAATGACAGTACTGATCTTATCGAGAAGACAAACCGTGAAGGGTTTATTGAAAACGATGCCTTCAGGGAATTTTCACTTGCTGTTAGATATGCTTTAGGGCTTGTTGAAACATTGAGGAATATTGATAAGTCGCTGATAAGGGAAAAATACAATACCTCGCAGGTGGCAGAGCCTGTTATTGACAGCCTTAATGATTTGAGGGTGGTTGTAGAAAAGAAGGTCGAAGATCAAAAAATCAGAGACGAAATTAGCGAAAATATAAAGAAAGTCGAAAAGGATTACAGAGAGATAAGCGAAATTATGCTAACTGCCGCAGGTGCTGGCTTAAATCTCAGTATTTTTGTTCATGAGATTGAAAAAGGGCTTGCCCGATTGAGCCTCGCCTTACAGAAAGAAGATGCCTCGCAGAAAGTATTGGATCTTAGTAAGCATCTGTCTGATCTGGTAGACGGATATACTAATATTATTAGACAATCCAAACAATCCAGAGAAAAATTAACGGATTTGCTAAAAGGAGCTATTTTTAATAACGAGTTCCGATTTGAAAACCATAAAATAGATATTAATAATAATGCTGCCGAATACTCGGGAGATTCTGAAATTAAATGTGCAAAAAGACTTGTTCTAATAGCGATAATGAATCTCATGGACAATTCTATTTATTGGCTTGCGCAAAAACAAAAGCAGCTTCAGAAAGTTGAAAAATTCAGCAAAAAATTATATTTTGATATTATTGATGATGAGCTTGGGTTTATTAAGTTCTTGATTGCGGATAATGCGAAAGGGTTTACCATTCCCAAAAATCGTCTGGGCCGGCCTTTTATGAGCGAGAAAGAAGATGGAATGGGGCTTGGTTTACATCTTACTACTGAGATTATGAAAGCACATCACGGCCGGATCGAATTCCCTGAATGGGGAGAATACGATATTCCAAGAGAATTCAAAAATGGGGCCACAGTTGTGTTGGTTTTTCCGAAGGAAAAGCAATGATACTTCCGGATAATGGAAAAGTTGTAATTATTGATGATGACATATCAGCGGTTAAAGAATTGATGGGGGCGTTGTCTGCAGAGAAAGTGCCCTTTGTTTATTATCAGAAAGAGGATTGTACTGATTTGCCCCTCGTGCCTCTTGAAAATGTTCGCCTTATATTTCTTGATTTATTGTTGATTGATGAAACTAAAGGCCAGCCGGTGAGCAAGGTGATAGGGCCTATTGCTGTCAGATTAAGGAAGATTCTCAACAGAAATAATGGTCCGTATGTACTAATTTATTGGAGCAACAAAGAGATAGAATATAAGGATGCATTCGAGAAACTATTCGCTGATCAATTGAGAGATTACAACCCGCTGCTGATATTAAGCATAGATAAGAAATACGTCGGAGATCTTCCGGCCATTAAGACAGAATTGGAGAAAGTTTGCGTTGAAAAATTCGGTGCTTTAAATGCTTTTCTATTTTGGGAGA
>JBDRCT010000028.1:0-7156 GCA_043821445.1 Candidatus Omnitrophota bacterium
GGGTTGGATTTTTTACGAGCGCTTTACGATGTTCTTTCGAAGAACGACGCGGGCATTCTCATTGTAGCTTTGCAGGATCAGAAAGTGGCCGGATTTATAAGCGGTGCTATATCCATAAAACCGGTTTATAAATCACTGATAAAAAATAACTGGTTTCTTCTTTTTCGGGTCCTTCTGCCAAAAATTTTCTCCAAAGGAAAACTAAGAAAAATCATCGATCTTGGCGCGTATTTTTTTCGATCGGGAGGGAAGAGAGAGGATAGTCCCTCCGCCGAGCTTCTAAGTCTTGTAGTTGATGAAAAATACCAAAGAACAGATATCGCCAAAGCACTTTTCGATCAACTGGGCGCTGCATTTCTGGCCAAAGGAATTTGGAGATTTAAAATTGTTGTTGGGAATGCACTTATTCCGGCGAAACAATTTTATGAGAAAATCGGCGCCCAGAAATATGCAAATGCGGAAATTCACAAGGGGGAAGCTTCGACGGTATATCTTTTTGATTCTACGGGTCGTGGAATTTGTTGGACAGGAAAACCTGATTGGATTCGCAGATATTCAGCTTTCCTACAGCGGGCAGGACAGAAATCAATATTGATCGATGGTGTTTTGTGGACAGATTATCAGAGAATGATCGTTCCAGTAGGCCCTGTTTCTTGTGATTACGTGATGCCGTTAGGCAAATCTCGGGATGATTTGTTCCATTTTTTTAAAAAATGCATATTGATCCGGGCAGGAAGTGGTTTTGTTGTGGTGCCGGATGCTTGGTACTGTATTTTTAATGATACACATATTCCTATAGAAAAAATGATCAGTAAAGAGGGCCGAAGTAAGGTGCGTCAGGGGCTTCAGAATTGTATGGTTCGGAGAATCGACATGAATGTCATGGAGAAAGAAGCCTGGTCTGTCTATTCCGCTGCTTTTAAGAGATATAGGAATCCTGAGTCTATGGAAACAGAGAATCAGTTCAAACGGGACATCATGAATACAGTCGAATTCGAAGATATTATTCACCACTGGGGTGTTTTTGAAAAGCGAACGGGCCGCTTAATTGCTTACGCGCAAAATTATATTTATGAAAAAACGGAAGTTTATTATTGGACCATAAGATTTGATCCTGATTTCCTTGGCCTCTATCCGAGTTATGCTCTTTTTTATGAGATGAACAGGTATTATTTAAACGAGGAGAAGTTTGCGTATGTGAATGACGGTTTTCGTTGCCTCTTGCATGAGACAAATATCCAGGATTTTCTTATTCATAAGATGCATTTCAAAAAGAAACCCATCGGATTAAAAATTCATTATCGCCCATTCATTGGCAAATGTATGTCTGCAACATATCCCTTCCGGCGATTATTGGGAAAGTTGAGCCAACCGCTTGCAGCGCTTTACAAACTTGAAGAGATAAATCGCAATCAATAATGTTATCCTTCAAGAAACGGCAATAAGTGAATTCGGAGAAGAAATGAAAATATTTTTTGATGTTCTTTGTTCGCTCGTGGGGATCCTGGTATTTGCTCCGTTCATGCTGATCATCGCTCTTGTGATCAAGCTGACCTCCTGGGCCCCGGTGTTTTACACGCAGGCGCGGGTCGGGCTGCATGAGAAGATATTTCGCGTCTACAAATTCCGGACCATGGTTGATAAAGCTGACACCTTAGGCACCTCGGTCACAACGGGCATAGACCCGCGCATCACTCCGGTAGGCCGCTTCTTGCGCAAGACAAAGCTGGATGAACTGCCGCAGCTCTTTAATGTCCTGAAAGGCGATATGAGCTTTGTCGGGCCCAGGCCGGATGTGCCGGAGATTATTGCAAAATACACGCCAGAGATGAAAAAAATATTCTTGGTGCGTCCGGGGATCACAAGTGTGGCCACCTTGCATTTCCGGCAAGAGGAAGCTATCCTTTCTCGGGTGCCGGACCCTGACCGTTTTTATGATGAGGTGGTGGTACCGCTTAAAGTCGAGCTTGCGATGGAGCATGTCCGGCGGAACTCGTTTTGGTTTGATCTTTCCATCCTGTTGCAGACGATTTTGGTTTTAACACCGTTGGGGAAAATATGGCCCATTAAGGAGCCGGAGACTGTGAGACAATTCAGGGAGAAGTATTCGTTATGAAAAAGCCTTTGTTTGCCCCATGGCCGTCATTTGACCATGAGATCATGGATGCGGTGAGGGGTGTGATTATTTTCGGGAAAGTGAGCCAATGGACGGGTCCCCATGTTTACGCATTTGAGAAGGAATATGCGGATTATTTGGGCGTGAAGCATGCCATTGCCATGGCGAATGGCTCCGTGACACTCGATGTGGCGCTTCGCGTGCTGGGGATTGGAGTTAGGGCCGGGGATGAAGTGGTGGTGGCGAGCCGTTCGTTCGTGGCTTCGGCCAGCTGTGTGCCTCTGTCCGGAGCGATCCCGGTTTTTACGGATGTGGACCCGGTAAGCGGCAACGTTACGGCAGAGACGATCCGGGCGGTGCTGACCCGGAAAACAAAGGCCGTGATCGTGGTCCACCTAGCCGGATGGCCGTGCGATATGGATCCGATCGTGTCTTTATGCCGGTCGAAGAAGATCTTTCTGATCGAAGATTGCGCCCAAGCCCATGGCGCGCGCTACAAGGGAAGACCGGTGGGCTCGTTCGGTGATCTCGGGTCATTCTCTTTTTGCCAGGATAAGATCTTTACGACCGGAGGCGAGGGCGGGCTTCTTGTAACGAATGATGCCGCACTTTGGAAGAAAGCCTGGAGCTTTAAAGACCACGGCCGTGATTTTGATGCCGTTTTTGGGCGGCAAAACGGGACAGGATTCAAGTGGATGGTGAACTCTTTCGGGACGAATTATCGTATGACCGAGATGCAGGCGGTGATCGGACGCATCATGTTAAAACGACTAGATGGCATGGTGCGTGCCCGGCGGGATCGTGCCCGGACGCTGGACCGTGCTTTCAAGGACATGCCGGGTTTGAAGGTTACGGTGCCGTCGAAGGACTGCTATCATGCTTACTACAAATACCATGTCCGGGTGGATCCTGAGGCCTTAAAGCCCGGCCGGACGAGAGATTGGATCTTGAAGGAGCTTTCGTCGCGCGGGATCCCTTGCGGTATCGGCTCTTGTCCTGAGATCTACAGGGAGAAGGCTTTTCAGACTTTTAGGAAGAAGTTATCTTATCCGCCTCAAGAGCGTCTGCCGGAGGCAAAGAAATGGGGCGAGACGTCGCTCATGTTCCTCGTCCATCCGACCTTGAAAAAAGAGTGTATGGAGTATGTGATCGATTCGATGCGGACCGTTTTAAAGAAGGCGGTTCGACCCCAATACCGATCAATTTCACCAGAAATTGGGGCCGTCCCGACTGCCATCAATCGAAAGAAAATAAAAGTCAGGACGGTAAAATGAAAAAAGCGGTTACGAGTATTTTCCTGAAATACCGCAGGGTTTTTGTGTTCTGCTTCTATACGGCGCTTGTTTGGCTGTCTTTTTATGCCTCGTTCTTATTGCGTTTCGATTTCAAGATCCCGGCCAAATATGAGTTCACTTTTTATTTCCGGCTTCCGATCCTTTGGTTCATCAAGATGGGCGCGTTCTGGGCTTTTGCCCTCTACTCGGGGATGTGGCGATATGTGAATTCCCGGGACATCTGGAATATTGTGAAGGCGAATTTTACGGCCCTGCTTATTTTCGCGGCGATCGAAGGGATCTTTTTCCATTTTCAGGATTTCCCGAGAACAGTGCTGATCCTGGACGGAATGCTAAGCATTTGCATGATGTCGGGGGCCCGCATCGCCACGCGTCTTATCAGAGAATATTTCCTGGCCAGAAATGTTGCAGACCGTTCCGGGAAAAAAATCCTTATCGTCGGGGCGGGCGATACCGGGCAAGTGCTTCTTAGCGAGTATCGTAGAAATCCAAACATTGGGACAGTGGTCGGGTTCGTGGATGACGACCGGTTCAAACAAAAAACAAATCTTCGCGGCGTCAAAGTCCTTGGCGTTCGTCAGGATATCCCCAGGATCGCCGAAGAGCAGAGCGTGGACGAGATCATTCTCGCGATCCCTTCGGCGGACGGCGAAACGGTGCGCAATGTCCTGAAATATTGCGAAAAAACCAAGGCCAGAATCCGGGTGGTCCCGGGGCTGAATAAGATCATCAGCGGGGAGATGGAGGTCCGGGCGCGGGAGGTCCGGCCTGACGACCTTTTGGGGCGCGAGACGGTCGAGATCGACCAGGCGGAAGTTCGCAGTTACATCAAGGGCAAGGTGGTCCTTGTGACCGGCGCGGGGGGTTCCATCGGTTCCGAGATCTGCCGCCAGGTTGCGGCCTTTTCCCCCAAAGAGATCATCCTTTTTGATCATCACGAGAACTTGGTCTATTTTCTTTCGGTCGAGTTTAAAAATAAATATCCCGACCTCAAGGTCCGCACGGTGATCGGGGATATCCGCGATGTCGGGCTCCTGAAGCATATGTTCTCAAAAAGCCGGCCGCAAGTCGTGTTCCATGCCGCCGCGCACAAGCATGTGCCGCTCATGGAGGACAGCCCGGTGGCGGCCGTGAAGAACAATGTCTACGGCACGCGTAATATGATCTATGCCAGCGCCCATTATGGCGTGGAGCGGTTCGTCCAGATATCGACCGACAAAGCGGTGAATCCGGTCAACGTGATGGGAATGTCCAAGCGCGTGGCGGAAATGGTCCTTCAGGCCAAAGCCACAAAGAGTAAGACGCGGTTCATGGCTGTGCGTTTCGGGAATGTCCTGGGCTCCGCGGGTTCGGTCGTGCCGCTTTTTAAACAGCAGATCGAAGACGGCGGTCCCGTGACCGTAACGCATCCGGACGTGAAACGCTATTTCATGAGCATCCGTGAGGCGGTCATGCTGGTGCTTCAGGCCGGGGCCATAGGCAAGGGGGGCGAGCTTTTTATCCTGGATATGGGGGATCAGATCAAAATCATGGAGATCGCCAAGAACCTGATCGCCTTTTCGGGTCTTACCTTGGGCAAGGACATTGAGATCAAGTTCACGGGGCTTCGTCCCGGGGAAAAACTTGAAGAGGAGTTGTTGCTGGATAAAGAGAAGGATGCGATGACCCGGCACAATAAGATCTTTATCAGCGCCAACGGCATGCTGTTCGCGAAGAAGAAACTGAATCGGAGCCTCAGGGAAATGCACCGGATGGCGCAGTTGATGGATGAAAAGGGGATCATGAAGATCTTAAACGAGCTCGTCCGGGAAGGAAGCGGGGCCGAAAAATTCGTCGAGAAGTTCCAGTTTTAGGACCGGTTGGTCCGTATTTCCGGGTAAGCATGACCGGGTTTCAGTAATTCCTCGAGTTCCGTCATGCTGAGCGTAGCGAAGCATCTCTAGCGAGATCCTTCGGCCTCTTCAGGCCTCAGGATGACGAAGTGCCGGGAGATTTCCATGCGTCCACTTTGAGATCAAGCGGACCTCCCGGGGCCCGGTTTCTTTCATGCAGGGGGCCGCTTTTGCGGGCGATGAAAACCCTTGAATTTATAGCATTGATCGGTATACTCTCTTAAACGACGATTTCACTTATAGCGCTATATGGAGCGAAAACTTAAACCAATAATCGTTCAGCAAGTCTTAAAAGAAAAAGGAATGCGGCTTTTTTCTCCGGTCGAATTCCAGAGGTCTTTCTCTGTCTCGCTCAGGGCCGCCCAGGAGTTCATTAAAGATCATTCTCATGATCTTTTTTTGAAAATGCGCAACGGGTTGTACGCTTTGCGTATCGATCTGCCGTCCGAGGGGGTGATCGCCAACCGGCTTTATGCTCCCAGTTACATTTCTTTTGAATACGCCATGGCCCGTTACGGTCTCATGCCGGAGTCTGTCTATGCGGTGACATCGGCGACGACGCGGATCACCCGGGGATTTATCGTGAATAACAAAAGCTTCGAATACGCCCGCATCAAAAAACAGGCTTATCGCGGATACAGAGCGGAAAAGATCGACGGGACGACCGTTCTTATGGCTGAGCCTGAAAAGGCGTTCGTGGATTATTATTATTTTGTCGATCTTAAATTAAGGCGTCACAATGATCGCTTGAATACGCGTTCTTTGAACAAAAAGATCACGATCGGGTATGCCGCGTTGTTCAACCGGCCCCACCTTCTTAAGCTTGTCAAAGAGGTTTTATGATCGAGAAAAGGCTGATCCAACAGCTTACCGACCGGTATCAAACCACGGTTGACAATGTTGTTCGCGAGTATTTCCAGCATTTGTTTCTTGCCCGGCTTTATCAAGAGAAAGGTTCAGAAAGACTTCTCTTTAAAGGGGGAACGGCTCTTCGGATCGTTTGGCAGAGCCCGCGTTTTTCAGAGGATCTGGATTTTACCGGGATGAATGTGAGCATCCGTGATATCGAAACCACTATGCAAGATGCTCTTGGGAAGATCGAGCAGTCGGGCATTGAGACAGGGATCGATGAATCAAAGGCAACATCAGGCGGGTATCTTGCGATCTTTGATCTTCGCACGGGAGAATACCGCAGTCGTATTCAGGTCGAGGTGTCCCTGCGTAAAGAAAAGATGATTGGTGGGAGCGCCTCATTAATTCAGTCCGAGCTTGTTCCGGCCTACATGCTGATCCATCTTGATGAGGCAAGGCTGGTGGGAGAAAAGATCCAGGCGTGTCTTACGCGAGGCAAGGCCCGGGATTTTTATGATCTCTATTTCATTTTACGCGGCCGGATGGCTTTTCAGGAGATTTTTGCCCAGAACAAGACTTTGAAGGCGGAATTAATAGGCGCTGTTATGAAGGAAGGGCATGGTTTTAAGCGTGAGTTGAAGCAATTTCTTCCGGTGAATCAGCATCTGATCATTAAAGGTTTTCCGGATGCTTTGGTCCGGGAGATCGAACGGAATTTGGCCGGCAAATAACGGCTCGCAGGCCGGTTCGAAAAGAATTGGTGGCGTTTATAAACGGATCTTAAACGAACTTGTCCGGGAAGGGAGCAGGGCCGAAAAATTCGTCGAGAAATTCCAGTTTTAAAGCGCCGCTCCATAAAAGGGACGCCGTGTTTCACTTCAGCATTTCGGTAACAGATTTTAGTTTTTCTAACGGTGTTGTATGTCCCAATCCCGAATGTCTTCTCTCGTAATTGTAGCGGTACAAAAATCCGTTTAATTCCGCGCTAAAATCATGCGGGG
>JBDRCT010000029.1:0-79437 GCA_043821445.1 Candidatus Omnitrophota bacterium
CTGGTCTTAGAGGACGCTCAGGGCGATAAAGTGACGGTCCGCGTGAATGTGGACGGCCGGGTGGAAGTCACAAACGCGCTTGTGCAGTCCGCCGGAGTCGCGGCCTTTAACGCCGATCAGATCGCGTTCCTGTCCATCGTGGTGGATGATCCCTTGGCCACGACGGGGACATTGACGATCACGACCGCGGGGTTAGCTTATACGCCTGCCGTGGATCCCGGGACGGGTCCGGTGAGTGATTTCAGCGGGATGAGTCCGAAACCGACGGCGTCAGGGATGGAGCCTGCGGGACATGATACGGTGACGAGTTTCACGCAGACATCACCGAACCAGTACTCGTTCAATTACAACCTGGCGAACGGGATCGTGGGGGATTTTTCGAAGTGGGCCGGGAGTTTGATCGGGTTCGGGACCGGGAGTTTGGATCTGAGCGGCCAGGACCTTGTGTTAGGGGTCAGCGGGACGGGGACCTCGAAGATCAAGGTGGAGCTGATCAGCGGGACGGGAGTGAATGAGAAGAAAGTGGTGATCGTGCTGCAGGGGCTCACGGGATCGAGCCAGTTTTACCGGATCACGCAGGCGATGGCGGATGCGGCAGGGGTAACGGGATTTGACGGGACGGCGATCAAGCACATTGCGGTGGTGGTGGACGATCAGTTGAGCGGTTCTCCGACGGCGAGCGGTGCGCTCACGATCGCGGTGAACGGTCTTTTTTATACTTCGGGGATCACAACGACCACGACGAACCCCTTAACGAATCTGGGCGGCGCTTCGATCTCTGAGATGGAGCCTTCTGGGAATAATACGGTGACAGCATTCTCGCAGACGGGCCCCGATGCCGCAAGTTTCACGTATAACCTGGCCAATGGGACCGGGAATAACCGCTGGGCGGGGAGTCTTATTAGTTTTGTGAGTAATTTTAATCTCACAACGCAGAATCTTGTGATCGCGGCAAGCGACGCGAGTTCTTCTTATTACAAGTTGGAGCTCATTGACGCGCAGAATGATAAAGTCACGCTTTTCGTCAATGTGGACGGTCGCATTGAAGTGACGAATGCGCTTGTTCAAGCGGCGGGTGTTGTGGGCTTTAACGCCGACCAGATCAAGTTCCTCGCGATCGTGGTGGATGATCCGAATGCCACGACGGGAACCTTGACGATCACGACGGCAGGTCTCGCCTTTACTCCGGGGATTACAACGACCACAACCAACGCCTTAACGAACTTGGGTGGTGCCACGATCTCTGAAATGGAACCTTTGGGTGTGAACACGGTGACCGCTTTTTCACAGACCAGTACCAGTGCTGCGAGTTTTACATACAACCTCGCGAACGGGACGGGGAATAACCGTTGGGCCGGGAGTTTGATCAGTTTCGTGAGTAATTTCAATCTCACGACGCAGAACCTCGTCATTGCTGGAAGCGACGCGGGTTCTTCTTATTACAAGTTGGAGCTCATTGACGCTCAGGGCGATAAAGTGACGGTCCGCGTGAATGTTGACGGCCGCATTGAAGTGACGAATGCGCTTGTTCAAGCGGCGGGTGTTGTGGGCTTTAACGCCGACCAGATCAAGTTCCTCGCGATCGTGGTGGATGATCCGAATGCCACGACGGGAACCTTGACGATCACGACCATGGGTCTTGCTTATACCCCGGCAATCGCAGGCGCTGCTTACAATCAATCGCTGCTGACTTCCTTAGCGGCTTTCAGCCCGGCTTTGGCTGCGGGTTCTGGCAATACGGTTTCCGGACAACCTGCTGCGATCATGAGGATGACTCAAAATTCAACGAATGAGTTTGAATATGATTATGATCTTGGATCGAGCGGAACGTCGTTCACCTTTGTGAGAATGGCTGGCGGTAACTTCGTGGGGGGAGTTTTCCAGGGAACTCTCATGACACTGCCTTCTCAGCTCGTGATCGCCGCTCAAGGCAGTGCGAGCGGTCGTGTGCAGGTCAAATTGCATGATGCGGATCAGGTGGAAGCGTCCTTTCTTTTAGACTTGGAGCCGTATCTTCAGAATTTCACGTTGAATGCAGCTTCGGGGAATGTTCCCGCATGGTTCGATTGGTCAAGGGTGGCGGATATTATTTTCGTCCAGGATTCTGCCATCGGATCAGCTCTTTCAAACGATTATGTGAAAATTCAGGCGACAGGAATGGCTTATACCGCTCCATTGCCTAATGTTGTTTTTGAAGCGAACCGGGCGACACTGGTTCAGAACGGCGTGAATTATTTTGATGTCGGGGTTGGTGTGGACACTGTGACCCATTTCCCTTACGACAATATAGGCGATGCGGGAGCTAATGTGGGTCATTACACTCAGCCTACGCTCATCGGTTTCTACCTCCAGATCTTGGGTGATGTGGTTCTTGGCAAGATTGATAATGGTATGACCCGGAGCCAGGCGCTTACCGAAATCAACACGGTCATGACGAATCTGCTTAGTGTCCAATCCGCACCCTATAGCTGGAATGGTCTCATCCCGTGGCTTAATTTGAATCCTTTGGCCGCGAGCAGTGACACCATCGCTTTAGGGGACAACGCAAATTTGTCTCAAAGCATCGCGGTTACGGTGGGTGCTCTTGAGTCGGCGGGGTTGACTGGCGCAGATCTTACTGCCGCACAGTTGATCTCGACCCAGGCTGATCAATATCTTAATAATCAGGCTGCGGAGTACGCAGCGTTCGTGGATGGCACTTTCGGTATTTTTCGTGCCGCGTATGATATTTCGGATGGAACTTTCTCGGGCTATATCGATCGTCTTGGAAATGAATTCCGAGGTCCGGTTGCATTTCTTGCGGTTTACTATGCGGGAGTTCCTGATTCTGTTTGGAATAATTTAACGATCAGCACTAACGACAGTTATATCGACAGGAACGGGCAAGTGGTCGAAAATCTTGCTCCGTGGGACGGGGCAGCTTTTCAGATCTTTTGGCCAGAGCTTCGTAACGAAGAAAGCAGCTACATCGGGTTTCGGAATGCACTTTACAATATGCTCGCGACCCAACTGGATTATGCCTATCAAAACCGTATTCCCGGCATTCTTTCCACAAGCATGACCCCTGAAGGAAGCTATGCCGGCACCGGCATTCCGCAGATGGCAGAAGCCAACATGGTTCCGAATGCCACGAACACTATCGTGGGAGATATTGGTTCTACCTACGCTTTGGCAGCGGCGATGGGGATCGATAGAAATGCCGTTCTCGGTTGGCTGAATTCCATCAATAATCTCTTTGGGATGATGGGCGATTATGGGTTCTATGATTCCGCCAGATCCGGCTCCGAGATCAGCGATCGCTTCCTCGGGATCGATGTGGCGTCCATGGTCTTGGGGCTTGCGGGGAGCGGCCCGGATGATTTTACGACCTATCTTCGAAATCGCGGAATGGAAGATCATTATAATCAACTCTATGATCAGACAAGCCAGCAAATGATTATTCATCGGACTGACTCTGGATTGCCTAATGCTCCTGAGTTTCCGGATCGTTCCCTGGCGGTTTTCAGCCATATCGGGTCGGAAGGGGAGATTAATTTCTTCCAAGCGGCGACCACACC
Source organism: Candidatus Omnitrophota bacterium (assembly GCA_043821445.1). Lineage (GTDB taxonomy): Bacteria > Omnitrophota > Omnitrophia > Omnitrophales > Aquincolibacteriaceae > Aquincolibacterium. The sequence goes on from JBDRCT010000029.1 coordinate 3,558, forward strand.
GCTTTATGGAGTTCGTCTTGTTTATACGGATTTGCAAGGGGTGGACGGCGGGCATTTCTGGAAATTGAACCAGGCCTATAACGCTCAAGCGAATCAGTTCATCCTGAACTATTCAGCCGTAGATTCTCCGCAGTTCGTGCGTATTGAACTCAAGGATGGTGCCGGTCTACTGCTTTATCAGACGACGGTAGCGCTTCAGCAAGGAGCGAAATTCGCGCGTCTTGTGATCGATCTTCCGAATCAAGCTACTCTCGCCAATGTTCAAGAGATCGATCTTGTGGTTGACCCTCAGGAGGGAGGAGATGCGACGGGAGATTTCACGATCCATGCGATCAACTTCCAGCATGTGCCGTCCGCACCCGCGGCTACTTTTACACCGGAGCCAGGTTTGCCCGCTGTCACTGTTTTGCCTGCAAATAGCACATCAGTTAGCGGGGTGGCGCAGCTTGTGAGTTCCTCCTCAAACAGCACGCTACAACATATACTGGGCACGAATTTCTTTCTGCTCCATTTCGATCTAATATCCGCTAATGCCTTTGCAGGGATTGTTCTGAACTTTGATCCCAGCGACAACGGCAGTAGCACTGATCTTTCTGCTGTCCCGGATCTGATCTTTGGGATCAATGCGGCCTCCGGCGTTGCTAAGAATGTGAAGATCGAGATTGAAGATGTTCACGGGAATACCTACACCACATCGAACACGGATATCGTGGCATCGGGATATTACAAGTTCTTGACGTCCTTGGCGGCCGGACGGGTCGATCTTAGCCATGTCAAGTCCATTAAATTCGGTGTGGATCAGTATTCCGTCACAAGCGGCACGGTAGGCGATCTGCAGTTAGAAATCGGCGGCTTGCAATAATCTCGGTCCGAGGTTAGAATCTGCCCAATTGTTCGTTCCCGAACATAGGGCGCTGTTTTATGGAGCAAGAACCTGGTTTTAACGATCTGGTCGAATCCCTGAAGAGCATTCAATCATCGCCCCGTTCCGCGGGCTCTCGGGACTTTGCAACCCCAACACGGAGGTCTTCCATGAATAATCCGATCTCAGGACTTATTTTTTTCGCCTTGCTCATTGTCGGTTTTTTTGTGGGGGCGCCTGTTTTTATGGCGAACCAAGGCCTTGGGGCCTTTCTCGGCATGGCTTGGTTCTTTTGTTCCATGGTCATTGCCTCGGGGGTCCAGATGGCGGCGCAATGGGAAAAGGGCGTCGTGTTCCAGCTTGGAAAATTCCACCGGATTGCGGGGCCGGGTCTTTTTTTTATTATCCCGGTCATTGAAGAAGTCCGGAAGATCGATATGCGCGTTCTGACGATGGATATTCCTTCACAACAGGTTATTACTAAAGACAATGTTCCGGTAAAGATCAATGGCGTGATCTTCTTTAAGGTCGATGAGCCGGCGAACGCAATCATCAAAGTTCAGGACTACCGGTATGCAATCTCCCAATATTCGCAAACATCACTTCGGGACGTGATCGGGCAAATAACCCTGGACCAGCTTTTGACCGAGCGCGAAGATATCGGTAAAAAGATCGAAGAGAATGTGGAAAAGGATACAAAAGATTGGGGGCTTGAAGTGACCGGTATCCGGATCCAGGATATCGACATGCCCGAAGATCTTAAGAAAATGATGTCTCGTCAGGCCTCGGCTGAACGGGAAAAACGTGCGACGATCACCAAGGCCGAGGGCGACCGCGATGCCGCAGCAAATCTTGCTCTTGCGGCCAGGACCATGGCGGAAAGCCCGGGAGCCATGCAGCTCAGGACTCTTCAGACGGTCGACGGATTGGGACCTACGGCATCGAATACAGTCGTTCTGGCCGTCCCTATCAATATCATGGACATATTGGATCAGACCAGCACGTTCCTGAAGACCAAGATCAACAAAACGGCATAGGGGTGTTTTGGACAAAAAAAAGCCCCAACTGTGAGTTCGAGAATTCCGCTTTCTCTAGCAACAGAATAAAATAAAAAGCTTATTGCTCGTCAGGCGAAACCCTCTAGGCCGTGGCTGTTTTGCTCACGCTGGGGCTTTTGTAAGAAATGGCTACGGAACCTGGTTTGCTCCTTTGCCACTCCTCATTGTCAAAGAAACTAGCTATAATGCCCTGCAATCCAAAGATAACCCCATGGGCATCTTCTGTCAAGGCGCGTAACTTTAATGCATTGAATGACTTAGGAAAACAAGTTTTGACAAAAAAAGGGGTTGTTGTTAGCATACCTCCACATTTTTCTTTTTGTGAACCAGAGATACTATGAAACCACTGAATACAACCGAAGAGATCATCCGGGATATCCGTGAGGGCCGCATGGTCATCATGACCGATGATGAGACCCGCGAGAACGAGGGGGATATCATTTTTGCAGCGTCCAAGACGACCCCTGAGTTGGTCAATTTTATGATGAAGTTCGCGCGGGGGCTCATCTGTGTTCCCATGACGGCCGATCGCATTCAGGCCCTCGGGCTTGACCAGATGAATCCCAATCCCGAAGATCCTATGAAAACGGCGTTTACCGTATCAGTAGATGCGAAAACCGGCATCACGACGGGGATCTCGGCTTATGATCGCAACCGCACAATCGAACTTTTGGCGGATCCTAAAATGCAACGCGAGGATTTTGTGATCCCCGGGCATATCTTTCCGTTGAAAGCAAAACAGGGAGGCGTGTTGCGTCGTGCCGGTCATACTGAGGCGGCGGTGGATCTGGTGCAGGCCGCCGGCCTTCCTCCTGCCGCGGTGATCTGCGAGATCGTGAATGATGACGGCAAAATGGCGCGGCTTTCCGATCTTCTGGAATTTGCCAAAGCTCATGGACTCAAGATCGGGACTATCCGTGATCTTATTGCCCATCGAACCCAAAAAGACAAGCTGGTCAAAAAAGTGAGCGAGGCCGAGCTCCCGACAAAGTTCGGGACCTGGACCATCCAGATCTATGAATCACTTCTTGACGGAGCTCAACACGTCGCGCTTATTCAGGGACAGATCGACGATAAGCCGGTACTGGTGCGTGTGCACTCGGAATGTTTTACGGGGGAAGTCCTGAGCTCTTTACGCTGTGATTGCCAGGAACAGCTTGTTGCGGCCATGAAAATGATCCAACAGGAAGGTGCTGGTGTGATCCTTTACATGCGTCAGGAAGGTCGTGGGATCGGGTTGGCCAATAAAATTAAGGCTTACGAGCTTCAGGATAAGCACGGGCTTGATACGGTTCAAGCGAATGAAGCACTCGGGTTTAAGCCGGATCTCCGGGATTACGGGATTGGGGCTCAGATCCTGCATGATCTCGGACTTTCAAAACTTCGTCTTATGACCAACAATCCTCGCAAGATCGTGGGATTGGAGGGCTATGGACTGCAGGTCGTGGAGCGCCTTCCGATCATCATGCCCCCGAATCCTGTGAGCGCGAGGTACATGCAAACTAAAAAAGATAAACTCGGGCACCTTTTTGACGCGGGACCGAATTCATGATGACTTACCACGGAAAGATCATTGCTGGAAATAAAAAATTCGGGATCGTTGTTTCCCGGTTCAATAAGTACATCACCGATCGTTTGCTGGAGGGAGCTGTGACGACCTTGCGCAAAGCCGGGGTTCCGGAAAGAAATATTAAGATCGTCTGGGTGCCGGGAGGACTGGAAGTCCCGTTTTTTTGCAAACAGTTGAAGGCCCGGAAGCATTGTGATGTCGTGATCGCTCTCAGCTGTGTGATTCGCGGAGGGACTTATCATTTCGAGTGCGTGTCGAACGAACTGACACGCGGGATCGATCAAGTGGCGCTTGAAACGGGGATACCGATCGCGACCGGAGTGATCACGGTAGATAATCTGGAACAAGCGATCGATCGGGCGGGATTGAAGCACGGCAATAAAGGCGAGCAGGCAGCCTTGGCGGCGCTTGAGATAGCGGGTCTCAACGAACGGTTATCCATAAAGGCAAAAAGCGCGGGGGCTCGAAAAAGAAAGAAATAGAATTTTTATCTTAGGATAAACCAAAGGCAAAAAATGCTTCGCAAAAGAACCCAGGCGCGAGAGTGTGCGCTTCAGATCCTCTATCAGTACGAGATGAACCCGGAGCCTATGCCGGAGATCCTGAAAAAATTCTGGTCTCAGCAGGATGAGGCTTTTTCCGAGGATGTTCGCGTTTTTGCGGAGAAGCTCGCCCTCGGGACGGTTGAACATCAAGCAGAGATCGACAAGGTCGTTGAGCGATATACGGACAACTGGGAACTATCCCGGATGGCCATGATCGATCGTAACATCATGCGATTTGCGACCTACGAACTACTTTATCTGGCCGATGTTCCACCTAAAGTGACCCTTAATGAAGCTGTGAACCTGGCAAAGAAATTTTCACAAGAAGAATCCGGGAAATTTGTTAACGGTATCCTCGATAAGATCAACCACACCGAAAAGCCCAAAAGCCCCAAGGATCATGACCCTTCCGCCGCATGAAGTTTGGATGAAACGAGCTCTTGCTTTGGCGGAGAGGGGACGTTTCAGTGTTAGCCCCAATCCCATGGTTGGGGCCTGTGTTGTTTCCAGCGGGAAGCTCGTGGGTTCCGGTTTCCATGAGAAATTCGGCGGGCCACACGCTGAGTCGAATGCTTTGGCCAGGGCCGGCAAAAAGGCTCGGGGCGCCACACTTTACGTGACCATGGAACCTTGTGCCACTTGGCAGAAAACTCCGCCCTGTGCTCCGTATATCAAAGAAAGAGGGATCAAGAAGGTTGTAATCGGTTGTCTTGATCCCAATCCCTTGAATCGTGGCAAGGGTGTTCGCTTTCTTCGCGAGCAGGGAATTGACGTCAATATCGGTATCTTGGAAGATGAAGTTTGCAAGCAGAATGAGGGATTTTTTAAATACATAGCCGAAAAAAGGCCGTTCGTGACGTTTAAGATGGCGCAGACCCTAGACGGCAAGATCGCCACACGAAAAGGTTTTTCCCGTTGGATTTCCTCGCCCCCTTCACGTGAATTTGTTCACAAACTCCGGGCAAGCCATGAGGCAGTTTTAGTGGGAAAGAATACGTTCTATCAAGATGATCCCCGGCTCACGGTCCCGAAAGGTTCTCATTCGCTCGCCGTCGGAAAACCATGGAAGATTGTGATGATCTCCGCACGAGGTTGGTCGCCGAGAGCGCGTATCTTTGAAGACGGTCGGCTTACGATCCTTGTATTTCCGGAGAGAGATCTAAAGGCAATCGTTAAAAAAGCGGAGACCCAAAAAGAAACACGGATGCTCTTGCCCGTTAAAGGAAAACACGGCAGGATCGAGGTCCGCGAGCTTCTTAGAAAACTCGCGTTACTAGGTGTGACCAAACTTCTGGTTGAAGGCGGAGGGGAATTGGCCTGGTCCTTTCTGGAGACGGGATGCGTGGACCGCGCTTTTTGGATCGTCGCGCCGAAGATTTTTGGTGGTATTCACGCCAAGACCTCCGTGGAAGGCCTTGGCGTGAGGACCCCGGATCAGGCGTTTTTGTTCAAAACGGCTAAAATAACGCGTTCAGGCGGTGATTGGATTTTTGAAGGAACATTTCACAAAAAATAGGGCGAAAAGATTATGTTTACAGGCATTGTTGAAAATCAGGGCATGGTTGTAAAGAAAGAAGAGCGTGGCGGCCAGGTCCGGTTCGGGTTCCGGTTTCAGAAAAAAGAAAGAGGTCTGAAGATTGGGGATAGCATTGCTGTATCCGGAGTGTGTCTGACCGCGGTTCGTGTTACTCCGGACGATTTTGAAGTGGATGTAGTGCGTCAAACCTTGGAAGCGACTACGTTAGGAATGTTGGAAAAAAGAGGTTGCGTGAATCTTGAGAGGTCCCTGAAGCTCGGGGATGGGCTTGGGGGTCATTTCGTGACCGGGCACATTGATGGTCGGGGTACGATCGTGAAGATCGAAAAGCGAAAGAGGAATACAACCTTGTTCCTGACAGCCTCGAAGGATATAATCGCACTACTTGCGGACAAGGGGTCGGTCGCTTGTGATGGAATCAGTTTGACAGTGCAGAAGGTTCGCGGAAAAGTATTTCAAATAGCCGTGATCCCGCATACCCTCCAGGTCACGACCCTTGGTATCAAGCGAGTGGGCTCCGAAGTCAATCTGGAGGTCGATATTGTCGCACGTTACCTTCAGATGTGTTTCGCAAAAGAAAGATCACGAAGGACTTTTTCGTCTCGCACCATTCTCCGGGAGCTCCTCCAGCGGGGGGTTGAGTGGAAAAAAGATTTGAACTGAATGCATCCTCCGAGGTTCTTTCGCCTTTTCGGAAAGAACTCCGCCAGATCCTGATCCATGCGGGGTGGGAAAAGAAGACCACCGAGGAGATCCTTTTGGCGGTCGATGAGGCTTTGACAAATATTATCCGGCATGCTTATCAAGGCGGAACAGGTAAAATGACGGTCTCCGTTATGGTAGCCGATGACAGAATCGAGATCGTGCTGGAGGATCGAGGCAAGAAATTCGATCCGACCCAACTGCCGCCACCGGAACTTCCGCGTCTTAAACCGGGTGGTTTGGGAGTTCATTTTATCAAGACGATCATGGACCAAGTGATTTATGATAACCAGAATCGGGGTGGAAATCGACTTCGTTTGATCAAGCACAAGACTAAAATTTGAAAGAGAAAGGTGAACTATGAAAATACAATCGACGAATCAAGGGGACATTCATGTGTTGGAGCTATCAGGGGAATTGGATTATCATTCTTCACCCGAGCTTCGCGAAAAATTAACAGAATTGACCGCGAAACAGGCTCCCAAGATCCTCGTGAATCTGGGTGGTGTGGATTACATGGACAGTTCCGGCATCGCGACCTTTGTCGAAGCTTTCCAAAAGGCTAAACGCTATCAGGGCCGTCTTATTCTCGCGGCGCTTACGCCCACGGTTCGTGGCGTTTTTGAAATTGCCAAACTCGATAGTATTTTTGAAATCGCCTCAACTATCGCGGAAGCCGAGAAGTCTTTGGGCGTCAAAACCTGAACGTAAATTAAGGGAAAATATTCGTATGAAGGAATTTGCAGGAAAGACCGGACAGTCGGTATTTTTTATTTTATCGGGTGTCGCCCATTTGTGGAATCTCGGATCAGCGGTCGCCGGTTATACACTTTCAGCTTTTTTTAAGAAGAAGGTCATTCCCAAGGAAGCTCTTTTTCGCCAGATGGTTTTGATCGGTATTGATTCTACGGCGATCGTTTCTCTCGTAGGGGCTTCAGTCGGGACCGTTCTGGCCTTACAGGCGGCGTATTCCCTGAAAACCTTTGGAGCCCTTATGTACACGGGAAGTCTTGTTTGCGTCGCGATGGCCCGCGAATTGGGGCCTTTGATCGCGTCGATCGTGATCTCCGGCCGGATCGGAGCACGCATGGCCGCAGAGATCGGGACCATGATGGTTCAAGAAGAAGTGGATGCCCTTACCACGATGGGTATTAATCCGATACGGTATCTCGTCGTGCCGCGCGTTCTCGCGCTTGCCTTAATGCTTCCGTGTTTAACTGTTATCGTGGATATCGTGGGGATGATCGGTGGTTGGGCGATCGGGACGACAGGGCTTGGGATCAATTCCACCCTTTATATCGCCAAGAGCATTGAGGCCCTTTGTCTCAAAGACATCTATACGGGGCTGCTTAAGAGTTTTATCTTCAGTATTTTGATCGCACTGGTGAGTTGTCACCAAGGGCTTTCCGTTTCAGGTGGCGCAGATGCAGTAGGGAAGGCCACGACGCAAGCGGTCGTAATCTCGATCGTACTGATCATTGTCGTGGACTGTTTGGCGACGGCAGTCATTTATTACGCCTTGCCCACTTGAGGAACTTATGAGCGAATCTGAATCGCACGTTATTGAAGTTAGGAATCTCATTAAGCGTTTCGGGGACCTTACGGTGCTGAACGGGATCAACGTTAAGATCCCTCGCGGCAAGATCACGGTCATTATGGGTGGCTCGGGATGTGGCAAAACGACCTTCTTGAGACATCTCATAGCCTTGCATCAGCCGACTTCTGGCGAGATCCTGGTGGACGGAACCAATATTGTGGGCCTCAACGAAAAAGAGATGAATAATGTGAGACGGAAGTTCGGCATGCTTTTTCAAGGATCGGCCCTTTTTAATTCAATGACCGTTGGCGAGAACGTTGCCGTGCCGCTCAAGGAACACACGGATCTTTCGCCTGAGATTATCCGCATCATTGTCCGCGTGAAATTAGAACTTGTGGGACTAACGGGTTTTGAAGACTTCATGCCCCACCAGATCTCGGGTGGCATGAAAAAACGCGTGGCGCTTGCGCGTGCGATCGCATTGGATCCAAAAATTGTTTTCTATGACGAACCGGGCGCGGGCCTGGATCCGATCACGGCGAGCATGATCGACCGTCTGATCCTGGATCTTAGCAAAAAGCTCAATATCACGTCGGTGGTGGTGTCGCATGAAATGAAAAGTGCGTTCCGAATTGCCGACCAGATCATTGTTCTTCATAAAGGCAAAGTGCTACAAATCGGCACGGCTGATGAGATCAAGAATTCAAAGGATTCCTATGTTCAGCAGTTCATTCACGGAGAGTCTGAAGGTGTCATCCCGTTCAAGCAAACGAGCGAAGCTTATTTAAAAGGGCTTCTTTCCACTTAAGAATAGTTTCCAGAGGAGGAAAAGATGGATTCGGCAAATACTTATTCGGCATCCGAGATCAAATCCGGATTTTTTGTGCTGGTCGCGCTCGTGCTGCTTCTGATAATGACGTTCGTGGTCGGAGGCTACTTTAAGAAGGGAGCCAACGAATGGAAAGTGCAGTTTGGGTACTTGAGCGGCTTAAGCGATAGTGCCCCCGTTTATTACGCAGGCCGCGAGGTCGGCAAGGTGGATGGTATCCAGATCGTTCCAGGGAGCGCACGACCCGTGCTGGTGACGGTCAAAGTTTCCAAGGATGCCTATGTTCGCACCGATAGCGTTGCTTATATTGACACCCTCGGGATGATGGGGGAGAAATTCATTGAGATCTCCGTGGGTTCGGAAAATGCTCCACCTATGGAAGTCGGTAAGGTGATCGAAGGCGTGGACCCGATCCCGATGCACGTTCTGATCCGCAAGATGAATCTTTTAGCAGACGAAGTGTCTGAGATGACCGAAGACCTCAATCCCTTGCTGAAGACCGTCAACGATGTGGTGGGCGGGAATAAAGAGGAGATCTCCAAGAGCATCGGTAATCTTCATGAGGTGTCGGCGAATCTTCGAGACATGACCGCAGAACTGAAATTGCATCCGTGGCGTTTAATCCGCAAAGGTTAATGAAAGGATCTTTTATGCGTCTAAGAATATCAATCCTGTTGCTCGCGCTGACAGTGCTTTTGGCGCCTTTTGTGCTGGCCGAGGAAACATTCGGTGATTATATGTATGGGATCGGGACTAAGTTTGGTCGCGGGCTCGAGAACGTTGTGACCAGCCCTGCCGAAATTCCGTGCACGATCCATGCGGATATGAAAGATCAAGGCGGTTCCGGATTTTTCCCGGGGTTGGGTATGGGGACTGTTTACATGTTGCGCCGGATGTTTATCGGAGTATGCGAAGTGGGAAGTTTTTTTATTCCGATGGAACGGACGATCCCCAGGGTTTGTCACGAAGCGGAACCCGCGGTTGTGTGAAGCGGTTGGGTGTGTGAGTGGGTGCGGTTGTCCGCATCAATTTTTGGGATCGAGCGAACGATTCATGGTATCGTTCTCACAATTTTTAGGATTGCGCCTTGACGACTGTGCGCGGGTCTTTCTATAATGCTGCGTTCGGCTAAACGAAGGAGAAACGATGACTAAGAATGAAAAAGTTGTTGCGTCCAAAGACCCGGAGGCACAGGATGCGCAGTTTTTTGCGGCGATCGGCTATTTGAGTTTTCTTTGTTTTGTGCCGCTTGCACTCAAAAAGGAGAACAAGTTCGCGCTTTTCCACGGGAAACAAGCCCTGGTGCTTTTTATCCTTGAATTGGCTGCGGCGATCCTGAAGGTTGTTCCCGTGTTCGGAGATCTGGTATTTACTTTGTCGTTCGTAGTGTTCGGGATTCTTTCGCTCATCGGGATCGTGAAGGTGCTGATGGGAGAGCGGTGGGAGATTCCGGTGATCCACGAGATCGCCGAACGGATCACGTTCTGAAGCGAACAGGAATTTAAGCCTCATTACACAACATCCTTTTCTTTAAAATTGAAAATTTCCAAGGGTTGGTATGCTTACAGGCACTAAAAAAGTTCAGCAAGGCGGGCAGGACTGGTTCGTGGTCCTCAATCCCCTCCAGAGCGAGTTGGAACGCAACAAAATCGCCCGTGAGATCGCCAAGGCTTTTCGTCTTCCCGTGGACGAGGCTCTCGATCTCGTGCAGAACACCCCCATCATCCTGGTAGACAATCTTTTGTATGCGACCGCGCTTCAGGTAAAGCAATATTTTCGAAACGCTCAAACGGATATCGTGATTAGTAATGATGGTTTTTTGAAGCGACGATGTTATCGAACCGTATGGCCTACACCGCCCAATCTCGCATTCCTTCATCAGGCAGAGTCTTCGGCGGCTTCATCCAAAAAAAATGAGACTGAAAAGCTTGATCACAGCGAAGCGATCCAGGAGATCCGATCCTGGGTTCAGGCCGAGGGGGTTTCTTCGGAGCGTGGCGATCGGGCCCCTTTGGGGAATGGTATGGCCCATCAAAACGGCCGTCATTTTCGGAGCATTCTTGAGGAAGAGCGTGAAAAACTTTTAAAAGAGAGCGTGGGGCTAAGAGAGAGCGTGAGCCAGCTTCGCAAGGCGCTTGAAAAGGCACAGGCGGAAGTTTCAGAAAAAGAAAGGATTGTAAAGGTTGGCGAGGCTGCAACAAAACAGAAAGAAAAAGAGGCCCAGGAATTGCAGACTTTGGTGAATCACGCTGAGGAGAAATATGAGCTTCTCCGTGAGGAGTTCCGCCAGACACGCCAGTATTTTGAAGAAAAGCTGGGTTCCGAAGATCATAAGGCTGAAGAGTTATTGAAGCAGATCGAAGAGCGCGATCTGACCCATAAAGAGCTGCTGCAAGAGAAGCAGATGCTCCTCAAAAGTTTTCATGCTGTAAAGAATGATCTCCAGCGTGCGAAGGATGAGCAGGAACAGGCGCGTCGCGAATGGGAAAGCCAGACCGCTCAGTTCCGGAGAGAACTCGAGAATCAAAAAACCCTGGTGGAGGGTCTCCACGCGAAGATTAAAAATCTCGAAGAAGGCAAGAGGATCGTCCAGTCGAGTGAAACTCGCCTGATTCAGGAATTAGAACTCCAGACCCAACAGGCCAAACGGTGGGAGCAGAAATCTTCCGAGTTCGAAAAAGAGATTCGGCAGATCCGGGCATCTTTCGAAGACCAGCAGAAGTCCTGGCAAGTGCGTCTAGCACAGCTTGAGGCCCGGGAGATGGATTTGGAAAATGCTCGCAAGCAGATCCGTCAGCTTTATGCCGAGCTGGATCAGCGTGAGACTGTGCAGAAAAAGGCCCAGTTCCATGAGCAACTCATGTCCAAAGAGGCGCGCTTGAAGCAGGTGGTCAAACAGCAGGAGAAGATCGAATCCGAGATCCGTGACCGTGAGGAGGATATGAGGAAACTCTTGGCAGAACAGGAAACGATCGAACATGAAATGATTGAAACGAAGCAGGCCCATCGGCATTTGGCCGAGAAAACAAAACGTGAGGGTCCTGTTTTGGAACAACGCAAGCACGAAAGTTCTCCAGACGCCTCTGTATTTCACACCTCCCAAGCTCATCCCGAGGCTATTGATGATTGAAATGGTTTTGAGTAAGATCAAGGTCGATGAGAATCGGCATGAGCAACTCGTGGTTTTCCGGGAAAAAGACGGGAACCGGTTTCTTCCCGTGGTGATCGGGTTGCCGGAGATCCATGCCATCAAATTGAAGCTGGGCAACGTCAAGCCGCCGCGGCCGATGACCCATGATCTGATGCTCAAAATCGTCCAAGAGCTTGGCGGTAAACTTCAGAGGGTCGTGATCGACAAGCTCGAGAACAATACGTTTCACGCCAAGTTGTATATCCTCAAGGAAAATGGGCAAGAGGTGGTGATCGATTCCCGGCCTTCCGATAGCGTGGCGATCGCGTTACGGGCACAGGTGCCTGTTTTTGCTGACGACGAGATATTGAAGACGGCGAGCGTTTACGAGGTCTAGGGTATGGAAAAAAAGATCCATGATGTGATGATCGTCGGTGGCGGTGGAGCAGGGCTGACCGCCGCCCTCTATGCCTCACGCGCAAATCTTTCCACAATACTTTTTGAAAAACTTGTTTCGGGAGGACAAATTGCCGCCACCGATTTGGTGGAAAATTATCCAGGATTTACGGAAGGCATTCTGGGATCTGAGATTGCCCGGAGAATGGAAGCTCAGGCTGTCCGCTATGGCACCCAAATTATTTATGAGGAAGTGAAAGGTCTTTCGCGGAAAGAGGATATTTTTGAGGCTGCAAGCGTTGAAACGAGCTATGCCGCTCGAGCTGTCATTCTTGCGATGGGGGCCTCGTTTCGCATGATAGGGGTTCCCAACGAAAAGGAGCTCACGGGCAAGGGTGTTTCTTATTGCGCAACCTGTGATGGGGCGTTCTTTAAGGGCAAAAAGGTCGTTGCGATTGGCGGCGGAGATTCCGCACTTCAGGAGGGGATCTTTTTGACGCGGTTTGCCGAGCGGGTGATCATCGTTCACCGCCGCGATAAATTGCGTGCGAGTCCAATTCTTCAGGAACGCGCTAAAACGAATTCTAAGATAAGCTTTATTTGGGATACCGTTGTTGATAAAATCGAAGGCGACAGGAAAGTAGAAGCTGTTCTTTTGAAAAATGTGAAAACAGATGAGAGGCAGAAGATATCGGTAGACGGTGTTTTTGTTTTTATCGGACATGATCCCAATAGCGGTTTTCTAAAAGATTTTGTGACCCTGGATGAAAAAGGGTACATTGTGACCGATGACTCACTCGCAACTTCCGTGCCCGGGGTTTTTGCGGCGGGGGAAGTGCGCAAGGGGGCTGTGCGCCAATTGGTGTCAGCTTGCGGCGAGGGCTGCGCCGCAGCTTTAGCGGCTCAAGATTTTTTAACCAACCATAGTTAAATCGGACGTTTTTATCATTTTATCTGAAGGGAGTGTCCATGAGTTTTGACAAAGAATTTGAGCAAAACATGAAACAACTAATGCATCTTCTAAAAAAGATCATGAGTCAATATCCAATGGAGGGGAAAAATCCTGCGGAGATGATGAAATTCTTTAAAGATATGAAAGACAAGAGCTCGGACGTGAATATTTTTTTTCTGAACATGTCGCCGCTTTCTCCGGAAGAACTCGATGAGATCGAGGGAATGTTCGAAGAAGGTGTGATGGGCGAATATCTCAGGTCGGGAGAGCTTAAATGCGAGCTCAACGATGATGACCAGGTTTTCCTTAAGCGGCATGGCATCCGTTTTTAGGGCTATCGACTCATGACGCTTCAAAAATTTCTCTCTCTCTGGATTTTCCTTCTGTGCTTCTGTCCCGCAGGACTTCACGCGTCGACCGCTTTTGATTATTCGGCATGGGATGCTTTCCTCAAAAAAAATGTGAACGAAAATGGCGAGGTGGATTATCAATCAATCAAGAAGGATCCGAAGGAACTGAACGATTCTCTGGCGAGTTTAGAATCCGTTGATGGGCTGGCAATGCGGACGTGGCCGCGGGAAGAAACATTGGCGTTTTGGCTGAACGCCTATCACGCAGCGCTGATCAAACAGGTGGTTGAAAATTATCCCATAGCCTCCGTTCAAAAAATCCCAAGTTTTTGGGATATTTCGTCGTTCCATCTCGGAGAGAAACCGCGTCAAGGGAGGTACAGTTTGAACGATATCCGAGCGGTAAATCTGATCCGGGTCTATCGTGACGAGAAGATCCATCTGGCGCTTTCGATAGCGGCTAGAGGAGGTCCCAAATTGATGCAGGAAGCCTTCACGGGTCCCAAGGTGGAAGGGCAGCTTTTTCTTTTGACGAGGAAATTCGTGACAGATCCGGCTTATGTGGATGTTACCCCTGGTCGGAAAGCGATCCGGATCTCGAAGATCTTCAAGTGGTATGGAAAGGATTTTAGGTTGGATTTTGGGACCCCGGAACCTCGCGGTAAGTTCTCAGAGGACGATAACGCCATACTTTCTTTTTTGGCGTATTATCTTGAAGATGAAGCTAAAGGAGAGTATCTGCAGGAAGCCAACTACAAGATTGAATATCCCTCCTTCGATTGGTCACTGAACGATTTCAAAAAAGAGGTTACTTAGATCGGTCCAGGATTTTTTAAGCACTCGTTCAAAAGTATTTAACTCCTTTCGCATCAATATGTTACGTTTTTTTTAAAAGCATTGACAGTCCTAGTGAATTCTCATAAGATATGCGCTCTCTTACAGTCAAAGGAGTCATTTCATGGAAAAGTATGCAATTGTTGAGACGGGTTCCAAGCAGTATTGGGTAGCACCCCAGCAGGTGATCGAAGTCGAGTTGTTGGATGTGGCTGAGGGCCAAAAAGAGGTTATTTTGGATCAGGTGATGCTCGTTCAGGATGGAGGCCAGGTGAAGGTCGGGACTCCGGTGATCGCGGGGGCCAAGGTCGTTTGCGAAAATCTCGGGGAGTTTAGGGGCCCTAAGTTGGTTCATTACCGGATGCGCAAGCGTAAATCATCCCGACGTAAACAAGGACATCGGCAGGATCTGCTCAAGTTGCTTGTCAGAGAGATTAAAGTTGGCTAATCATATTTTTCAGAGGAAAACATGGCACATACAAAAAGTCAGGGTAGCACAACCAACGGAAGAGACTCCAATTCCAAACGCTTGGGCGTAAAAGCCTATGGTGGGCAGAAGGTCACCGCAGGCAGCATTATTGTCCGTCAGCGTGGGACCCGGTACCATCCTGGGAATTTTGTTGGGATCGGCACCGACTACACTCTTTTCGCGAAGCGAGCTGGGATCGTGGAGTTCTGGGCGAATCGATCTGTCCATATCATTCCGGGTTAATCCAGTTCCAATCAAGTTCGAAAAGGCTAAAAAGCGATCCTAAGCTTTTTGGCCTTTTCTATTTTTAAGGACTTTTATGCTAGTTGATAAAATTCATCTGAAAATCCAGGGCGGGCATGGTGGCAAAGGCTGTGAAAGTTATAATCACCGCAAGGATCACAAGAGAGTCCCTAACGGCGCCGACGGCGGCGACGGAGGGAGTGTAATCTTCCGCGCTTCGCATAACGCCCCGGGTCTCGATCGTCTCAGGTTGAAGCAGCATTTGGACGCGGAGTCCGGCCAACATGGCAGTAGTGATAACAAACGTGGAAGTAAAGGGGCGGACTTGATCGTGTTGGTTCCCATTGGGACTTCGATTTATCGCCGTGAAAATCATCTTGCGATCCGGGATCTTTTTCTGGAGGGCGAGGAAGTGATCGTCGCTCGGGGTGGCCGAGGTGGGTCCGGGAATATCGGCGACAAAACGGCAACTTCCGGTGAAGAAGGCGAAAAACTCGAGATCGATGTGGAATTTCGCATCATGGCGGATGTCTTTCTCGTGGGGCTCCCAAGCTCCGGGAAATCCTCCTTACTTCACCATTTGACGCGTGCCCCTGTGGAAGGTAAAAATTATCCTTTTGCGACACGCAGTCCAGTATTGGGCGTTCATCCCTACGACGACTATAAACAGATCAATTTCTGCGAACTGCCGTCCCTTTTTGAAGGTTCTACAAACGGGAGGGGATTGGGGACCGATTTTTTAAGACACTTGGCTCGTGCCAAGCTGATCGTGTTCATGATCGATGCGACCTTGAAGTTCTCCCATACTGCCATCGAAGGATTGAGTGTCCTACAAAGGATCGTTTATGAGCATGATGCAGCCTACCGGCAGATTCCGAGCGTGGTCGTGGTCAATAAGATTGATCTGGGACACGATATTGGGAAAATTCAGGAGGAGTTCCAGAGCTCGGGACAGATCTATTTTTTGATTTCAGTGAAAACCGGAGAAGGGGTAGAATCTCTCATGAAGTTTATCCATGAGAGAATCGAGAACGAAGACCATGTCTGATCGCCTCCAGCGTGCTCAAAAGATTGTTATCAAGATCGGCACGAGCATCCTCAAAATCCGTGGGGAAAGTTTTTCCTATAAGGAGCATACCCGTGTCTGCCAAGAAATCTACGCTCTCATCAAGAAAGGTCGGCAACCGGTCTTGGTGAGTTCCGGCGCAATCGCTCTCGGGATGAAAAGTTGCGGTTTTAAAAAGCGGCCAAAAGAAATGGCTGAGCTTCAGGCTTGTGCCGCCATCGGGCAGGGGAAGCTCATGCATGCCTATGAGAGCTTTTTTGCTAAGAAAAAGGTGCACACCGCCCAATTGCTTTTAACCCGCGACGGGCTTGAAGATCGCAAGAGGTTCCTTTGTGCTCGTAATACCCTCGAGACACTTTTAAAACGCAACATCCTTCCGATTGTTAATGAAAACGATACCATAGCGGTCGAGGAGATCGCTTTTGGGGACAATGACATTCTTTCTGTTCACGTGGCGCATCTTGTAGGCGCGGATCTTCTGATCAATCTGTCGGATGCGGAAGGGTTTCTCCTGAAGGATGGAACGCGTGTGCGGGAAGTCACTTCCGAAGATGAGATCGACAACAAACTCGTGTTGCATCTGACAGATCAAAAAAGAGAAGAGACTGTCGGCGGGATGCGTGCAAAGCTTAAAGCTGCGCAGGTGGCGATGCGTCTCGGGATCCCCTTTCTGATCGTGAATGGCCACCGGCCGAATATTCTACAGGAGATCCTGGGCGGGAAAGATGTCGGGACTTTATTTATCACCTCCGGCGTCAAAAAGAACATGAGGCGCAAATGGATCGCATTCTCAGCGACCCGGAGCGGCAGTATCATAGTCGATGGCGGAGCTTATCAGGCGTTACTTGCGAAAAAGAGTTTGCTGCCGGGAGGAATCGTGAAGGTCCAGGGGAGTTTCGAAGCGGGGCGGGTCGTGGAGCTCGAGACGCCGGACGGAAAGATCTTTGGTCGCGGAGTAGTGCGCTACAATAGCCGTGATCTTAGCCGTATTGCGGGCAAACGGACCGGAGAAATTCAGGCGATCTTGGGCAAAAAATCATGTGATGAGGTGATCCATCGTAACGATCTTGTGATCTGGAGCGAACGATGAATTGGAAACGTGAATTGGAAGGAGTGCTGGTGGGTGCCCGGCAGGCGGCATCTCATGCCGGGCAAGAGTCCGCGGTTTTTAAGAAAAGGCTTCTTTTTGATATTGCTTCTCGAATCGAGAAAAAGGCGAAGTGGCTTGTTGCCGAGAACCACAAAGATCTTAGGAAAGCCAAGGGGAGCGGATTTTCTTCCGCTATGATCGATCGGTTGACGCTTAGTGAAGGGCGTGTCAGAGCCATGGCGGCAGGCGTTCGTGCTGTGGCTCGTCTCAAAGACCTGATCGGTCGCGTGCAGGCACGGTGGATGAGACCGAACGGCCTCAGACTCCAAAAAGTGACTGTTCCGATCGGCGTTATCCTGATGATCTATGAGTCCCGTCCCAATGTGACCGTGGAATGTGCGGCGCTTTGTCTTAAGAGTTCGAATGTGGCGATCCTTCGCGGGGGGCGTGAGGCGATGGCTTCTAACCATGCGCTTGTGTCGATCTTCAAAGAGTCTCTCAAACGATACGGTCTCTCATCTTTCCACGTGAATCTTGTGACGACGACAGAATATGCCGCACTCGATTTTCTTTTGGAGAAAGAGGGACGGATTGACCTTGTGATCCCGCGCGGTGGGGAAAAACTGATCCGGCGAGTCGTGGAAAAGTCGCGTATTCCCGTGATCAAACACTATCAAGGAATCTGCCATGTTTATGTCGACAAAAAGGCGGATCTCGAGAAAGCCGTTGCGATCACGCTGAATGCCAAACTGCAGCGTCCGGGAGTTTGTAATGCGATGGAAACGCTTTTGGTTCATCAAAGCATCGCCGGGAAATTTTTGCCGATCGTCGGCAATTTTCTAAGAAAAGGAGGGTGTGAGGTCCGTGGTGATCGCATGGCCTGTCGCCTTATTCCTTGGGCGAAGTGTGCGAAGGCGGCCGACTTCGGTCATGAATTTCTGGAGAAGATCCTTGCGGTGCGTGTTGTCAAGGATTTGGAGGAAGCGATTCGGCATATTGAAACCTATGGTTCCCATCATACGGATGCGATCGTGACCCAAGACAAAAATGCGGCCAAAACCTTTCAAGCAAAAGTGGACTCTTCGTCTGTGATGGTCAATGCCTCGACTCGTTTTTCCGACGGATTCGAGTATGGGTTTGGCGCGGAGATCGGCATTTCGACCGACAAGATCCATGCTCGCGGTCCGATGGGACTGGAGGGGCTCACGTCGTACAAGTATATCGTGGAAGGGAATGGCCATATACGCGCTTAAAAGCGGTCTTTCCGCATGAAGATTGGTATTTTGGGAGGGACTTTCGATCCTATCCACCTCGGGCATTTGCAGCTTGCTCAAAATGCCCAGGCCCAATTCTCGCTCGATAAAGTCATTTTCGTTCCAGCCTATCAGCCTCCCCATAAACTGGAATTTCTTTCTCGCACACCTGCTGCAGACCGTTACGAAATGGTCCGTTTGGCCCTCGAAGGCGAGCCTTTCCTTGAATCTTCAGATTGCGAACTCGTGAGAAAGGGCATTTCTTATACCTGTGACACCCTCGATGAATTTGAAAAAAAATATCCTAACAGCACATTTTTTTTGATCCTCGGGAAAGACACATTCGAAGGGATCGATGCCTGGTATCGTGCTGCTGAACTTAAGAAAAAGGTCCGTTTCCTGGTGGCGGAACGGGGTACTGGTGAAATTTCTGCGCCCGAAGGCGCCCGTATCGAACGAATCCAAATGCCTTTATGTCCGATCTCTGCCTCCGGGATCCGTGAGGCTATCCAACAGGGAAGGAATGTGGACGATCATGTGCCTCCGAAAGTTCTTCAATTGATTCACGCACGTGCGCTTTACCGGAAAAACTAGAACATGAACACAACTTTACCTTGGGCTATTTTGGGAGTGCTCTTCATAGTTTCCTTTTTCTTTTCCGCGTCCGAAACAGCTCTTTTTTCACTTTCTAAGCTCGATAAACGCAAGCTTAAAGAGCAATACCCACATCTTTCAAAATGGATCTTTGAACAATTACAAACACCACGCAAGACGCTCGGCACGGTTCTGATCGGCAATTTGGCGGTGAACACATTGGCAACATCGACAGTCACGCTTGTAGCTCTCAATCTTTTTGGGAATGCGCGGCTCGGCATAGTTTTGGCAGCATTGACTGTTTTCCTGATCGTTTTTTGTGAGATGCTTCCCAAGATTCTGGCGGTCCGGTCGCGTGTCAAAATGGCCTTATTCGTATCTCTGCCGCTTAAGTTTTTTGCGATGTTGTTCGCTCCCTTTAGGCTCTTGATGCGTTTTATAACGGATCGTATTCTCTCCTTTCTTGTTCACGAAAAAATCGATCAGTCAGACATGATCTCTGAAAAAGAACTCAAGGTGCTTGTGAAGATTGGAGAGGAAGAAGGGGTTTTGGGAGGACAGGAGCGGCATATGATCCAAAAGCTTTTAGAGCTCGGGGAACGACCGGTCAAGGATATCATGACGCCGCGAACGGATCTTATTGGTTTGGATATCGAGGAGCCTTCGGAGAAGCATGAGGAACTTATTCGAAAATTTCACTTCACGCGTTTGCCTGTTTTTCAAGGCTCGATCGATCATATTCTTGGAGTTGTTGAATCGCAGAACTATCTTTTGCAAGAACCGCTTCCCGATGTGAAGCAAGTGATGCAGGAGCCGCTTTTTGTTCCGGAAAGCAAACGGATCGATGATCTTCTGGAAACATTCCGAAGTAAGAATGAACGTTTTGCGGTCTGCGTGGATGAGTTTGGCGGGACGGCCGGGGTGGTGACACAGGAGGATATTCTTGAGGAGATTTTCGGGGAGTTTTACGATGAATATGCCAAGATCGAGCATCCTATCAGGCGTTTAGGCGAGGATCTTTACCTGGTGGATGGAAAAGTCAGCCTTGTGGAGTTCAACGATGTTCTTTCCTCGCATCTGATCGCAGAAGAGGCGACGACGCTCGGGGGTTATCTTTTCGAAAAAATGGGAGTGGTTCCTGTCAAAGGTGCAGTTTTTAATACAGAACAATTCGATTTTGTGATCCAGGATATGATCCGCCAGCGTATCCACCAGGTCATGGTCAGGAGGAAGCCATGATAGGTCTCCTGACCCTGTTTTTTCTATCTCTGGTGGCTTCGGCGTTTTTTTCAGGGGCTGAGATGGCTTTTGTTTCGGCGAACAAGCTGAAGCTTCACGAAATAGCGGATGCCGGAGATAAAAAAGCCAGGTTCATTATGCATCTCCAGCAGCATCCCAATTATTTCCTGACCGCCATTCTCATAGGGAATAATGCGGCAAACGTTACGGCGATCTCGATCGCGACGTGCATTTTCAAGGAATATTTAGGATGGAACAGCGAATGGGCCGTGATGCTGGTGATCGCACCAGTATTGATCATTTTTACGGAAATGGTTCCCAAGGATTACGGTCGCTTAAATGCGATTTCTTTTTTGCAGGGGAAGATCTTTTGGCTTAAGGGCCTCAAGGCGGTCCTGTACGGACCGATCATCCTGTTCTTCAAGATGCTGAATTTTTTCTGGCCCTCTTTTCAACAGGGTGTTGTCCGGGATATCTTTGTGAATGAGGAGGAATTTCGCTCACTCATCGATGAAAGTACCCAGAGAGGCATTGTAGGTCCGCAGGAAGAGAAACTGATCCACACCATCCTCGACTTTGAACGGATCCAGGTCTCCTCGGTGATGATTCCAGCGGGGAAAGTGCCGATGGTGGATATTCACAGCAAGATCGAGGATGTCAAACAAATCGCACGTGAGACCCACGCTCGCATGATGCTCGTTTACGAGGAAATACCGTCCATTGTGATGGGGATGGTCTATGTCTTCGATATCCTATGGGAGGAAGAGAACGCTCAGGGGCTCCATGATTTTCTCAGGGCCCCCATTTTTATCTCAGAGGACACTTCCTTGGAGAAAGCTTTCCTGACACTCCAGAAAAAACGCCAATCCTATGCCGTTGTGACTGATCGAGCCGGGGACATTAAAGGGGTTGTCCCGATCGAGCGGCTTCTTATGTTCGAGAAGCACTGAACGACGCGCGATTTTCTCCGTCCGATAAACTCTTCATTCCAATAGATTCTAATAAAACAGTTCCTGTTTTTTTTGCTCTTCCTACCGTTTTTCTCCGGAGCATTTTGATCTCTTCTAGTGCGACGCCATTACTATAAAGCTTTACTAAGTGAGGCCGTTACATTGATATCGGAAGATTTAACTCGAGGAGGCAGACTTTTTGAGAATTATTGCTATCGCGAACCAAAAAGGCGGGTGTGGAAAGACCACAACCAGCATCAATTTTTCGGCGTGTCTGAATTTTCTTCAAAAAAAAGTTCTCGTGATCGATTTGGACCCGCAGGGGCATTCCACGATCGGGTTGGGGGTCAAGACGCAGAAGGGAATACGGACCCTTTATGATCTACTAAGTCCGCTTCAACACGTGGCGCCTCCTCTCTCGCAAGTCATACGGAGCTTGAATCAGGATTTTGATCTCATTCCCTGCAATGCCAGCCTGAATGCCCTTGAGGAAGAATTCGGGTTTGTGCCTAATTATCATCTCAAACTCCGGGATCTTCTGACCCGGATCGGCGAAGACCAGCGTCATTATGACTTTGTGGTTCTGGATTGCCCCCCGAATCTCGGGGTTCTCACCTGGAATGCCCTCAGTGCGGTTGATGAAGTCGTGGTTCCGGTTGAGCCGTCATTTTTTTCACTTCACGGGCTTGCGAAAATTTCGGAAACTTTCCAAGTTGTGAATCGGAGCCGGGAAACGCCCCTTGCCGTTCATGCGCTTTTGACGCTTTTCAATTCCCAAGTGAATTTTTCTCATGAGATCTATGATGAAGTGAAAGCTCATTTTCAGGACCGACTTTTTACGACGATTATCCATGAACATGTAAGTCTGAAGGAAGCGGCGGCTGCGGGACAAAGTATTGTCCAATATGCGCCCCAATCGACGGCTTTTCAGGATTATTTGAATCTTGCAGTCGAATATTTGGAGCGGGATTGGAACCGGAGGCTTCCAGAGAAAGAACTCGGATGGGAGCAGGTTTTTAAAAATCATTTCGGGCCACGTTTGATCTCGGATGGGATCCTTTTTCAGTTCTCGAGTAAAACAGCATCCTCGGTAGAAATCGCCGGAGATTTTAATCGTTGGATTCCTGAGCCGCTCATTCGCCGTGATCAGGACGGACTTTGGCAGAAGGTTATTTCGGTGGAGCTCAAGACGTTTCGCTACAAGTTCATTGTGGACGGAGAGTGGCAGGTGGATCCCCATCAGCCCGCGCAGAAAGAAAATGCCTATGGCGGCATCGATTCTTATATGGAATTTGCCTGATCATGGATGATCCCAAAAAGCTCGTTCGTGGATTGAAAGACATTTCGCCTCTCTTTGGCGCGGTTTCCGAAGACGTCCCGGTCCGTCGTTCTCCCGAAGTTCAGGTGCTGGGTGTTTCGAGCCCCGACTGCGATGGCGATTCGCTTCTCCTGAACACATTCTTTGCATTGCAGATCGCATCCCCGGAGAGAGCCTGTTCTCTTCTCAGCATTCTATCGCGCAAGGCCAGGGTTCCTTCGGGGTCCGGGGATAGTCTGTCAGAATCGTTTGGGGACCATCTCGTGCGGTATTGTCTTTATTGGGATGAGCTTCATGATCTTGTTAGCGGTCCTTCTTTGCCTCGATCCGAGAGAGTGCTCCGGAGCCGGGATATTTTCCTGGATTTCGAGTATCGTCACCTACTTCAGTTTGAGAAGGTGATTTCTTTGCTAGATAAATGGGTTCTTTTGTTGAGACCCACGGCTGAATCCTTGACGGAAGGTTACAAAATGATGAAAGTGGGGCTTGCACTTAACCCGCAACTCGAATTTTACGTCACCTTGTCCGGAAGCGCGGAGGAGGCTAAAGGGGTGGTAGTCTTCGATCAGTTTTCAAGCTTTGTGTTCACACATCTTGATGCTCATCTTGGATGGTTAGGGTGGATGGATCTTGCGGATCCTGCGCGACATTTTTCTGCGGCTCTTCACACGGAGCCGTTGAAATATCAGCATTGGAATGCAAAGCCCAGCCTCCAGAAGTACCTGCTGGCTGATTGGATCGAATCTTTGGAAAGAAAAACGCAGGTTTGTGCTCCGGCCGAGGTGCAATGATGATCACGATCCAAGAGCGCGTTACCCGGCAGGAGATCTTCCAGCTGATCCGCCTTTCGATCCAGGAACTTCACGCGGACAAAATAATCCTCGAGGATATGAATGGCACCCCGTTTCTTTTTAAGAGCAAGGATGCACAAGTTTGGGCGCGTATTTTTTACCGGTCGATGCGGGATTATTCCGTGGAAGAATTACAGCAGGAAATCAAAAAGCTTTGGGTGCTGATGCCTAACGATGCGATACTCTATCTTTTCTATCCAGAATTGGACCGGCAACAGATCTTCAAGATGAACGGCTTCAGTGATCGCTTGAGCTTTTTTGAGTACGGCGGGCTTTTGAGTGCAGATCGGGAAAAAGTTGGTGCCCGAATATGCAAATGGATTCCCTCTTCCATGCCTGCCCTCAGCCTGGCCCAAGATGGGGAGATGCTCTCCCGCGTTCATCTTTCCCCAGGGAGTTTTTTGCAAAGCGCTCGCCTGACATCACAGGAAATCGCAGGTCTCGCCGAATTGTCTTTGGCTTTGCATCGGGTCTGAAACAGCTCTTCCGGATAATCTCGCGATCTTTTGGGACATTGACGGGCGCTAAGGAACGTGCGTTTTTTTTCAATACGATAGCCGTTGACGTTTTTTGTCCTTTGCGGGAGAATGCCCCCGAGGTTTGGGATTTTGGGCACGGGCATGCGCTTTAGCAGGTTCAAAAAGAGAGAAGTAAGGAGCCGCCTTATTTTCTCTCAAGAAATAGTTTCTTCCGTTTTGAAAAAGTGAGGCGCGACGGTCCGGAAGCCCAGATCGCCCAAAGAGCTCGCTTGGATTTCGTGACAGCCTTTTTGATCGCCAATGTTCGTTTCAACAGGCCGGAAGGGGACATCATGATGACTAAAGTTTGTCGGAGGCTTTCTCTCATTTCCACTCTTTTTTTTCTTCTTCTTTTTTGCGGAAAAGACGCTTCCGCCCAGGAAGATCTCAAGAACGAAATCGGGACTGTCCACAGTGAAAGCCGGCTTACAGAAAAGATATCCAAAACCGCCGCCAAGTCGGAAGAAAAAGAGCGGACGGACAAATACAAGACGGGGATCACCTATGCGGACGTCCTGAAGGAACCCGACAATATCGACCTCAATTTCCGTTACGCGCAGGAGCAGATCGTCAAGGGCAGACTTCTAGGCGCCGCGGCGACTTTGGAGCGTATTCTTCTTGTCAATCCGAACCTTGCGGATGTGCGGCTCCTTTACGGAGTCGTGCTTTACCGGCTGGACAATTTGAATGAGGCTCAGAGGGAGCTGGACGCCCTCAAGGCCGTGCCCCTGCCGGCCAGGATCAAACAGGACGTCAGCCTTTACCTAAAGAAGATCCAGTCGCGAAAAAGGAGCACCCACGTTTCCGTCCGGGAGTCCCTGGGATGGGGCTATGACACGAACCGTAACGCGTCGCCCTCTTCAAAGTTTCAGTGGTTTAACGAGGTCCCGCTCGCCACTACCGGCAACAACGTCAGGCGGCCCGACACGAATTTCCTGAACGTTACGACCGTGGACGTGAGCCATAATCTGGGGTTCCAGGCCGGTCACTCCGTTTTCGGGTCTTTTACTTATTTCCTGCAGGAACAAACCAACGTGAATTCTCTGGATCTTAGTTCTTTTCAGTATGAATTTGGCGGGACCTTCAAGAACAAACACGTCGATTTTACGCCGTCTTTTTATGCCAGCAACGTTCTCCTTTCCAGGGAAGGTTTTTTAAGGACCCAAGGGGGGAAATTCCTTTTCGAGCGTAACGTCACGAAAAGGCTGGGCGCGTTCTATAGTTTCGGAATCGAACGCCAGGATTACACGAACATTTTCGAGGACAACAATGCCTACAACCGCAAAGGGCCCCAGATTGATAATTTTTTGGGGATCAACTATATGCTGCTCCCGACGATGCGATGGACCACGAGCGTCGGTTATTCCCATAAATTCGCCAAACAGGACTACTACGCTTACGACCACGTTACTCTGAATAACAGCCACACGTGGATCTTGCCGAAGGGGCAGTTTTTGATCAATGCGATCAATGCCTATTTCGATAATTACGACGCGCCGGACTTTGCCGTCTCCCCCCGCAACCGCCATGACAAGATCATGAGGTACCGGGTGACGTACGGCGTGCCGCTCACGACGCTTTTGATCGGAAAGATCCTGCCCGGGCCGCTCAAGGACACGGTCTTTACTTTTTCCTACGAATATTACAGGTCTCTTTCGAATATCACGAATTACTCGTATAACGACAGCAAACTCCAGGCGCTTCTCAACTTCCGATGGGAGTACTAGACCGTGTCAATTTTGAAATTAAGGGTACACGGTAGAGTACTGTTTACCCTGCTAAAATTAAATGGAGAACAGTGCTAGCCATGAAAAAAACACCATCGTTCTTTGGTATTTTTTTGATGCTTGTTTTCAACGCGTCCGTTTCTGCCCAAGTCCCGCTTGCGGGGTCGGGAGCCGTTCCGGCGCAGGCGGGTCTTGAGCAGGTCGGGGTCGTGGCCGCCGCCTTCGGCAAGGTCGAGCTTAAAACGCCCGGCCAAGTCGGCCGCGTCGCCGAAAGCGGGAAGCCAGTCTTCATGGGCGATGAAGTAAAGACCGATGCGAAGGGGCGTTTGCAGATCCTGCTTCTTGACGAGACGGTTTTTACCGTTGGACCCGATAGCGCGATCGTGATCGATGATTTTGTTTATGACCCCGCGACCGATGAGGGGAAAGTAAGGGCAAGCGTTACCAAGGGTGTTTTCCGTTATGTTTCCGGGAGGATCGCGGCCAAAAAACCCAATAATGTCGCGATCAAACTCCCTTCGGCCATGATTGGTATCCGAGGAACGATCGTCGTGGGGCAAGTGGCGGCGCTTACCTCCCTTGCGATACTTATGGGCCCAGGCGAAAATAACGACGCCAGGGCCACAGTAGGAAGTTTTGTCGTCCAGGGCGAAGGGGCTCATGCAGGGGTGGAGCGAACTGTCAACCGGACGGGCTTCGGCGTTCAGGTGGACCAGACCGGAACGCTTTCCGCCACGTACAAAGTTCCCGATGCTGACGTGAGCCGGTTGACTTCAGTTCTGGCCCCGGCGCAAGGATCGACCGAGGACTCCGGGCTGGGCGGCGGGGATTCCGCGACCAATCTTTCGGGCGAAGGGGGGGTGATCACGGAAGAAAATTCGAATATTTCCGGAGGCGTTACTGAGATTTCCAACAGCCTCGGCGATGATTCAACAAAGGGCGCCCAAGACACGGCCTCGGGCGCCACCAGCGTCGCGGACGGTATTTCAAAAATAGTGGATCTGGCGCGCATCACGACAGGGATTTTCTATTACTCCGCCTATGGATCATATCCGGGCGTTGGAGGCTACGCATCCGGACAATTGGAAATTAATTTTGGCACAAGAACGATTGGCAGCGGAAATTCCAATCTTTACGTCACCGACGGCACCAACTGGGACGAGACATCGAGCTTCAGCGGCGGCGCAAAGTCTTTTGACCAGGCGGTTGGCGGGGGGCCTAACGCGGTTTACGATTGGAGCGGCACACCCGGCGACAACGGCGGCACTTTTACGACACTTCAGGTTACGCTTTCCAATGTCGGCGGAGAGGTCGCCCATCATGCAACGGTAGATTATAGCTACTCACAGGGCGGTACGGGTCCGATTAGTGGTAGCGGTAGCGCCACCGGAGACCGTTATGCGGGGTCCGCCCCCTGAACGGGACATTTCCATTCTGAAACGGAATCAAAGAAAAGGGGACAGGCAATCAATGAATGCCTGTCCCCTTTACCTTTAAGGAAAATTCTCATGAAAAAAAATATTCTCTGGATTTCCGTTACTTTGATCGTTGCACTGATCGGGGCGTGGGGTGTTCTGTCCGCGCAGCCCGCGGGGCCGGCGCAGGCGGGGGTGGCGGGCGCCGTGAGGGGAGAGGTAAAGGCGGCGCCGGAAAGCGCGGCGGAGCGGCCTCTTAAAAGCGGTGACAAGATTTTTATGGGTGACCGGATCGAAACGGGCAAGGATGGCCAGATGCAGGTCCTTTTGCTCGATGAGACCGTTTTCACGCTTGGGCCTTCGAGCGCGACGGTCGTGGATGAATTCGTTTACGATCCGGCAACCGATGACGGCAAGGTGCGGGCCAGTATGCTGAAGGGGATCTTCCGTATCGTCACCGGAAGTGTGGCGCACAAAAAACCGGAGAACATGGAGGTCGCGCTCCCGGCCGGGGTCATTGGCTTTCGTGGCACGATCGTCGGCGGCATCATTGAAGGTTTGCGGTCGATGGTCGCGCTTCTGGGCCCCGAGCAGGCGGCCGGGCAGATCTACGTGAGCAATACGGTGAATGGCAAAACGGTCGGCGTGGATATCACGCAAGGCGGATACGGCACGGTCATAGGTGGCGCCGGCATTGCGCCGGTCCCCGCGTTCCACATTCCCGAGTCAGACCTTAACCGGATTGCGAACGCGGTAGGGCAGTCCATGACTCCCGGCGCGGCGGCCGAAACGACCGGGGAAGACATGACGACGGCCTCGAAAGCGAGAACGGGCGCTGGTGCGGAGGCTGCGGGAGAGCTCTTCAAGACCACGGATAAGATGGATCAGTATTCGCAGCAGGCCGCTCAGGATAAGGGGAGCAGTTCGTCGTCAGGCCATAGTTCCAGTTAAAAAGCAGAAATAAAGGCGCCCCTTTATTTTGGAGGTCGCGATGGTGACACCGTCCCAGGATGGGCCCGGCGGATCGGCGCGGCAGGATTGAACGCGGGATGCGTAGAGATCGTAAAGTGGCCCCAGTTCAATGTCCGGCAACTTGATCTTCCTGCAGTTTTCAAGCGATTTTTCGACTTCTTCCCAACGTCCGCTCCGGTAAGAGGCGAGCATCCGTTCTTGTTCCGTTTTGAGTTCCCGGAAGACCGCGCGGTCGTTTAAATCCTTATCTCCCAAAAGTGCGAAGATATTGACCGGGGTCTTCTTTCCCTTCACACGGATCAGGTCCACTTCCAGGGCCGCATTTCCGGCACTCCTGCCATTGTATTGGCCCCCAGGATGGTGGTCGTGCCATAATTTTTTGAGGCGCCTTCCAGCCGCGAGGCGAAATTGACGTCATCGCCCAGGACCGTGTAATCGAACCGATGCTCGGACCCCATGTTGCCGACGCAAGCCTCGCCGGTATTGATGCCGACACCGCTCTTGATCTCCAGGAACGGTTTGCCTCGCTCCTCAGCCTCCCGCTTCCGGAGTGCGTTCCACTCCCGCAGGAACTGCTGCATCTCGATTGCCGCGAGACACGCGTGTTTTGCATGGTCCTTGTCCCCGAGCGGAGCGTTCCAGAACGCCATGATGCAGTCCCCGATGTGTTTATCGATCGTGCCGCCGTGCTTCAGGATGATATCGGTCATGGGCGTCATGTAATGGTTCATGAATTTTGTGAGTTCCTGGGCGGTCATGGTCTCGGAAAGGCTCGTGAAACTCCGGATATCCGAAAAAAGAAAGGTCATGGTCCTGGTCTCGCCGCCGAGCTTGAGCTGTTTCGGATCCTTGACCGGTTTTGCCACCAAGGCCGGGGAAAGATAACGGCTGAAGGCGCCGCGGATCTGGCTTTTCTCGCACTCGGTACGCAAAAAATTCAGGAATGAGGACACAAGATAGATGAGGAAGATCACAAGCGATGGGAACACGGGGTCCGTGAGCAGATGGTGCCGATCAAAGGCGTACCACGAAAGTCCCATGGCGAGCGTCACGGCCGTGATGCCGACCGCTGCGCAGAGAACGGCGCCCGCCCGCGGCAAAAGCAGGATCAAAATGAGCCCCAGCAGGACCAGGTAACTGAATTCGGCGCCTTCGGCCCAGTCCGGCCGTTCGAGGAAGTTTTGAAGAAGGATCTGTTCGGCGATCCCCGCATGGATCTTCACCCCCGGAGCGCGCGGATTGAGCGGCGTTGAACGGAGATCTTTAAGGCCTGCCGCGCTTGTCCCGATAAAAAGCAGGGTCCCTTCCAGACTCGCAAGGTCAAAATCGTCCGAGAGAACCTTCCAGGCCGGGAGGTAACGTTCGGGCTGATCGCCCGTATCATAAAGCCAGACCCTGCCGTGTTTGTCCGTGGGAATCGTGAGTTTGCCGATGCGGACCTTCACGATGCCCGTCCTTTCTCCGAAGGCCCGTTCGCCGCTGCCGCCGCTGAGCTTGATCTTGTAGAGGGTCGCCCCTTGTGCGACCCGCAGGGCTTCCGCTGCCAGGGAAGGATAAATGGTTTCCCGCAGGTTGAAAAAGAGGGGGAGACGGCGGATGACGTTATCCCGGTCATCCGGCATCGCGATGCTTCCGTTGCCGGCCGCGGCTTTCTCCAAAACGGGCAGATCGACAACAGCGCCCTCATAAGAAGGGCGAAGGTGGTCGATGGCCTTATCGCCCGCGATGCCGCCGTTCCCGTTCGAAGCCGCGATTGCCGTTTCTCGATCAGTCCCGAAGACGGAGCTTGGTCAAAATTTCAATGATCAAGATCATACAAAAAAATCCAACTTAGAACGGTGCCGGGTAAACGAGGGCCAAACTAATTTAAAAGTGTTAAGAGCACGTCAAGATGTCCGCTTTCCGTAGCACGTGATTTGTCCGCTTTTGGTTTTTGGTTATTTTGAGCTCCTGGGTTTCTTCGGGTTTGAATTTGGCAATTATGTGCGGTCCGTAGGTGACGGTGATTGATTCATCGAGATGCTCATGGATCGTAACTTTGCATTTAGCAAAGGAGATTCTGAATTTCGAAGGTTGAATCTAAAGGATCCTGTTGTTCCAGTGTACGGTGTTGTCGCATCCGACGGAACGTTGCTCTTTGATTGAGAAGACGAGGTCAAGGTTCTTGCCCCGGTGAGGGGTAAAGGCCGTTCCTTTTTGTTCCGGGGGTTTTACGAAAGATGCCCGGTACTGTGGCAGAAAGGTCTCAAGGATGTAGCGGTTGGCATCGGGAATGGTCTTGATGCCGTAGAGTTTGAGTTCATTGGGCAAACGACCCTGTCATGTTCCGAAGATCCTTTCGGATCGGCCCCGTGCTTGAGGGGAATAGGCAGGAATGGGCTCGATGCCGAGCTCGTAGAGAGCTTGTCCGATCTGAGTGAGATTAGAGAGATCGACTTTGGGGCTAGACGGCAGGGTTCGGAAGAAGTGACTGGCGCGATCCGAATAAAGGAGGCAAAAGACCCCCTTGGACCGGACCACATGGCGTAGAGCGAGCATGCATTCCCTGGAGTTTTCCTGGGGAACGAGCTTGGCGTAATAGATGTCACCGGTGGCATCATCAGCGACCACGATGAGATCTTGGTGGCCTGGAAGGTTCGGGATCCATGAATGCGTGGAACCGTCGATATGGAGCATCATTCCCGGGATGGGTTTTCTGGGCCGGCGTTGGTGGTGTTTTGATTTTTTGGAGCGGACCTCGACGTACCCAGCGCCTTGGAGCAGGTTTTTAACCCAGGTGTATTTATAACCGATGCCGTGCTTGGCGAGTTGTTCATAAAAGTGCCATGTGTTCCAATCTTTGTATTGGTCGCGGTAGAGCTGAAGAACGCGGCTTCTGACGGGTTCTGGCGCCCTTTTAGGGCTCGGACGCCTGCTTCTGCGGTCGAGAATGCTTTCGTAGCCGCCCAGTTCGACGGATTCTTTCCAGCGGCGAATGGTGCGTTCGTCAACTTTCAAGATTTCAGCAACCTCTCTCCAGGTTAAGGATTTGTGATAGGCCCTGGTGAAGACATCTTGTATTTTCATGATCCGCTCCCATTGAGCCGGGGGATAGAGCATAATCAGCCTCCTGTTCTGAGCTTGAAAAGCTGATTATACGGTCCGGCATAAAAGCGGACATTTCACGTGCTACGGAAAGCAGACAATTCATTAGCTTACGACAGCGTTGGTCACTTCCATTGACAACGCCCCCTAAAACGATAATAATAAGTTAGCTTCTGTATCCCACAATGCCTCCAAAGGAGAACGACCATGGCCAATAATAAAAAGAAGGAAGATATCCAGGAGAAGATTCTTGACGTTGACGCGAGCATGCAGGGCACGATTTCGTTCAAGGATCCCGTGAATTTGCGCATCAACGGAAGTTTTGAGGGCAAGCTTGACACGCGCGGCAATCTCACGATCGGCGAGAACGCCAAGGTCAGCGCGAATATTCACGGCGACAATATCGTCATAGCCGGAAAAGTTTCCGGAGATGTCATGGCGACTCAAAGCATTTCCATTCTTGGAACGGCAACTCTCAAAGGGAACCTTACCACGCCACGCTTGAGCATCGGAGACGGCGCAATCCTTCAAGGACTTGTGAATATGCAAGGCCTGAGCGTTTCAGATGGATCGGATGTTTTTTTGACTTTAAAGGATGTGGCGCAGTATTTGGAGGTGGAGGCTCGCATTATTGAAGAGTGGGCACATTCCAAAAAGATCCCGGCCCGTTTTGATAATGGTCACTGGATCTTTACCAAGACCGAGGTGGATCAATGGGTCCAGCGGGAGAGGGCTTCGGTCTAACGTCGCGCGTTTTGTCCGCGGTGTTTTTCCTGTCGCAAAGCATTCTCACGCTTTTTAGCTATAAGGCGACTAATACATTATGAATAACATGCTGACCTTCGACGAGGTGAAAAACTTTCTCGGGGTCGAACAACAAGTGATCGAGCAGTTCATCCGGGATGAAGTTTTGCACGCCTACAAGATCGGCGGCGTGTATATTCGCTTCCGGAAAGAAGAGGTTCTCGGTCTTAAGTATGATGTCCTGCTTAAGAAAAAAAAAGGCGCGACTTCCGGTTCCTTCGGGCAGCGGTTGTGGGATTTTTGGCGATTCAATAATTTTTATATCATCTCCGTTCTGATCATCGCGGCATTGGCGTATTGGTTTTTGCACACCACGGTGTCTTCTTAGGGCGGCTATTTTGAAAATCCTTCAGGGTATCGATCTGGTCAAGGTCGAGCGGATGGAACGGACGATCGAGCGGACGTCAGGGAAGGCCTTTCTGAATCGCGTTTTTAGCGCTGTGGAGCAGGCCTATTGCGGCTCTAAACGCATGAAATTCGAGCATTACGCGGCCCGCCTTGCTGCAAAAGAAGCGGTTCTGAAGGCCCTCAAGGTTCGTCCGAAAAAAAACAGGCGGCTTTCGGAGATCGAGGTCAGGCACGAAGCTACCGGGAAGCCGTTTATTGCCCTAAGCTTAAAGTGTCGCAAGCAGTTCCATATCCCGGCACAGGCTCAGATCGAGTTGTCGGTTGCGCACGAACGTGAGTATGCGATCGCGACCGTTGTGGTCGTGATTCCCTAGAAAAAAGAGATATGAAATGAAACAAAAAATGCTCATCGTCAACGCGGATGACTGCAACTTAACCTCTCAGGTCACATCAGCCATTTTGAAAGCCCACGAGAACGGAATTGTGACCAGCACGACCTTTTTAATTAATCTTCCAGTGGGGCCGGGCGTAGTCCGAGAGCTTCTGGGCAGAAAAAAACTCGGGATCGGACTTCATATCAATGTGACCCTTGGAAAGCCTGTGGCCAAGCCGGAACTCGTGAGATCTCTCCTTCAGAAGGACGGGCGCTTCAAGAAAAAGGAACAGTATTCTGAAAAGAGACTGCCGCCTGTTTCCGAGATCGCAGAAGAGTTTAAAGCACAGCTCCTGAAATTTGTAAAGGTCTTCAAGCGATTGCCAACTCATGTGGATGTTCATCATCATATGCACGATTTTCGGCCATTTCTGGAAGCGCTTGCGGCGATCGCCCGAAAACACAATCTTCCTGTCCGTTGGACGCGGCTTTTGACCGAACCGGAGGTCAGAAATGCCCACAAGGATCTCAAAACCACGGACCATTTTTATGGGAATATAGACCCGCACACATTCTGGACGGAAGAAGTGCTGAGGCATTTACTTTTCACACTTCCGGAGGGGACAAGCGAGATCATGTGCCATCCGGGATGGGTGGATGATGAACTTTGCTCCATCAGTTCGCTTACGATCCCGCGTGAGAGAGAGTATCAGCTTTTCAGTTTGAAGGAACTACGCAGGTATGTCGACCATCTCGGGATCCGGTTGGCGCATTTTGGATGCTTGCGTTAGGGTCACAAAGAATAATGTGAGAGCGATTTAGGACGTCGCGGTATTTTTATTTATGTCATTCCTTTGACAGCGGAAACCCAGAGTGGATCCCCGATGAAAGCATCCAAGGATGACAAAAAGCGCTACTTTACGATGGTTCCATCAAGTGTTTCAAAGATGATCGTGACGAGGTTATGACATTTGGGGCATTTGATTTGCTTAAAAGCCTGGATATTATCATGTTTGGGGCGGTACATGATCGAGAGAATCTTAGTGACGAAGCTAGCTTCACTGCCGGACCATTGGCAAGCGGGACAGTTATAAGCTGATTTCATGGGCGCCTCTTGTTAACGTTTGCTGATCTTTGTTGCGCATGGAAAGCATCGGCTAGCGTGCTTAAAAACTTTAAATATGTTTGGATTTCCGTGAAGATTCCAAAAGTGTCCGGAGGATGTTGTGAAAATCAGAATGATCAGTCTCGTGTTTGTGCTGCTGTTTTGCCAGCCATTTTCTCCCGCTTATGCGGCCGAGGAGCCTGGATATTTCACCCAGTTGGGACGGGCTTTCACACGAGGGCTCAAGAACATAGTGAGTTTTCCGTGGGAGATCCCTTTGACCATCAGCCGCTATGATCAGAAAACTAACGGTAACCCCCGTGTTTTCCGGAATGCGGAGGGTTTTGTGGATGGAACGTTCCGTGCCGTGACAAGATTTGGCTGCGGTGCTTGGGATGTTCTCTTTTCTGTGGTACCCGGGCAGCAAAATGAATTACCTCTCAAGCCCGAGACTCTTTTTTGAGCTTCGGAACCCTTTTCTTGTAAATCCGCAGTATCTTAAGTAGAATACCGCCTCTTGCGTTTTCGGAACCTGAGAGCAGATAGGACAATCGGAAAGAAATCTTTGTTCCTTGTATCATGGGCCGGTAGTTTCCATCTCGCTTATAGCGAGGACGGATCCGTCCTTCGGCAAC
Organism: Candidatus Omnitrophota bacterium; assembly: GCA_043821445.1. GTDB lineage: Bacteria > Omnitrophota > Omnitrophia > Omnitrophales > Aquincolibacteriaceae > Aquincolibacterium. Next base: position 37,914 of record JBDRCT010000029.1, read on the forward strand.
GCCGGAGGCGGACAGTTGGGTTGGATAATAGCTAAGCTCATAGGTGCTTATCGTGGGCCGGTAGTTCAGTTGGTAGAACGCTACAATGGCATTGTAGAGGTCAAGGGTTCAACTCCCTTCCGGTCCACCATTCTTTCAGCCATGAGTCTTGACTGCAGGGGTGGGGTATGGGTCCGATATCGCCAGCGGCTCAAGGCATGGAATTCATGGTTCTGTGCTGAATTTTGCGGGGATGGCGGAACTGGCAGACGCACTGGACTCAAAAAGCGTCTGCCTTTTTTTTGCGAACCTCTTGTGTTTCCTTCATTTACATCATTTCTTCTCTACAAAATATCTTTTTTGATTTGTTCTGTGCTGACCTCTCTTGACCTCACATAAGGCTTATTCAGCGCTAAAATAGACACAAAATGGTCACAAGGGGTTCATGTTGGATTTCGGTTATAAAGCCAACGGGCGAAGCAAACGCAGAAGCGGGTACTTAAATTCAAGGATTTCCATCTTTTACCAGTTTTATGCGGGTGCATTGTTTTTGATAAAATGAGCTGCACTCCGGACATTTTTCGGACGCCAGCTTTTTATTTTTTATCCTTCAAAAACTAAACTCCCACCCTCGTTTCATTCTTATCATTTTTAGTATCATTCTGATTAGCCCCACCATGAAAGGTCATAAACCGCGAGCTTCAATATCGAGTAAAAACCACCTATTTAAATATCGGTTTCTTGTAAATCGCGACGTTTGCCCAGGGGAATACGCTCGATAGCGTGTTACCTTCTTGGAGCAACAGTGGACAAAAAATAAGAAGATTTCAAAAAAGGTCTGTGGAGTTCTTTCAAGAGAAACAGCGGTGATGGCGATTTTTTCTTCAATCTTGGGAAACGGAGCGGGATTCAAGGTTTTTGGCGTATAATATAGTTCGTGAGAGGGGTCATTGTTCTGAAGACTTTGTCTTCCGAAGGTCCCATTAAACCAAAAGAATAGGAGCGCGCGTTGAGTCTAAAGTTTTTTAAGGACTTCATTCTGGCTGTCAAAATGCGTCTCGGTGCTTTTTGGGCCCGGAAGAAGATCGCCGAGGAACAGCCTCTTCGTGCCGAGCTTTTCAGTATTGATCAGTTTAAGGCGCATGCGAAAGGCCTGGCCCAAAGACATCGTGTCAGTTACAAAAAGGGGCAGAACCGGCTCTTGCTTCGGTTGAGAAAAAATGAACAGGTGCTTTCGGAGATCCACGAATTACTTAACGAGACGGGAAAACCCAAACGAAGGATCGCGCCGGCCGGAGAATGGCTTCTCGATAATTATTATCTCATTGAAGAACAAATAAGGCTCGCCCAGAAATACCTCCCGGGAAAGTACATCCGCGAACTTCCCCATCTTCTTCGAGGACCGCTTGCCGGTTATCCGCGTGTTTATGAGCTTGCCATGGAGCTTGTCTCCCACGGCGACGGACGGCTGGATAGCCAGGGGCTTGCGGAGTTTGTCACGGCATATCAAACCGTCAGCCACTTGAAACTCGGCGAACTGTGGGCCATCCCCATTATGTTAAGGCTGGCGCTTATCGAAAACTTGAGGCGCGTATCCTCCCGGTTGATTGTGGCACAAATGGAAAGAGATAAAGCGGATCATTGGGCGACGCGGATCCTGGGAGTTTCGGCCAAAGATACCGATGGGGTGATCTTTGAAATCGCAGCGATGGCCAAAGGGAACCTGCCGCTTTCCGACGCTTTTGTCGCGGAATTCACACGGCGTTTGCATGGTCAAAGCCAAGCGCTCACTCTTCCTTTTGCTTGGTTGGAAAAGAAACTTGCGGAGCAAGGAGAGACCCTCGACAGAATCATCCGGGCAACCAGCCAAAAACAGGCGGCCGATCAGGTCTCGATCGCGAACACGATTGGGAGTCTGCGTCTTCTGGAAGTTACCAATTGGCATGATTTTGTCGAAGCCTTGAGCGTTGTCGAAAAGGTTTTGAGCCAGGATCCATCGGGAGATTACAGCCGGATGTCTTTCGAGACCCGCGATCGCTATCGGCATGTCGTGGAGAAGCTTTCTTTGAGAAGCAAGACCGGCGAAGAGAAGATCGCGGCGCGCGCGATCCAGATCGCAAAGAGGGCCGAAGGGGAGAAAGGTCCTGGCCACGTCACGACGCATGTAGGTTTTTATCTTCTCGATAAAGGATTGGAGCTTTTTTGTGGCGAACTGGGCTTTCGCTTACCTCTCCGGCAGTATCTTCAGGCGAAAAAAAATTTTTGGCCGGCTGTCCTGTATTTTTCTTCCATTACTGTGATGACCCTTACCTTGACCGCAGGTATTTTGTTTTGGATGAAGCCAGGGGGGAGCTCGAATTGGCCGTGGTTTCTTTTATTCGGGATGCTCCTTCTGTTCGCGATAAGCCAGACGGCGGTGTCACTTGTCAACTGGTTTTCCGCGATGCTCGTGAGCCCCCAAGACCTTCCCCGGATGGATTTTTCAGAAGGAATTCCCGCTTACGCCCATACGCTGGTCGTGATCCCTTGCATGCTCAGTAACGCGCGCATGGTTACCGCACTTTTCGAAGGGCTAGAGGTCCACTATCTTGCGAATATCGACGCGAATACGGATTTTGCCCTCTTAACGGATTTTTGCGATGCCCCGCAGGAGACGATGCCTGAGGATGCGGCCTTGTTGGAGCAAGTTACGGACGGGATTGAGCAGCTGAATCACAAATATCGACGGCGGAAAGATCACGTTTTCTATCTTCTTCACAGGCCGCGCCGGTGGAATGAAAAAGAAAAGGTGTGGATGGGGTATGAACGCAAGCGGGGCAAACTGGCGGATCTTAATGCGTTCCTTCGCGGAAAAGGGGAAGGCCGGTTTAGCGTGATTCTCGGGGACCCGCAGAGGCTTCAGACCGTGAAATATGTCATCACGCTGGATACGGACACCCGGATGCCACGGAACGCGGCGCGGGAGCTTGTCGGGGTCATCGCGCATCCGTTGAACAAGGCGGTCTATGATGAAAAAAAACAGCGGGTCATCTCCGGATACGGGATCCTCCAGCCCCGGGTCGAATCCAGTTATCCTGGAGAAAATCCTTCTTTGTTCGTGAGAGTCTTTGGAGGCGATTCCGGGATCGATCCTTACACCAAAGCGGTGTCCGATATTTACCAGGATCTTTTCTTCGAAGGGTCTTTTATCGGTAAAGGGCTTTATGACGTCGATGCGTTCGAAAGATCCATGGAAGGCCGTTTCCCGGAAAATCTTATCTTAAGTCATGATCTTTGGAGGGCTGTTACGCCCGCTCAGGGCTTGTGACGAATGTTCAATTCTACGAGGAATATCCCTCGGGTTATCTTAAAGACTCAAACAGGAGATACCGTTGGATCCGCGGGGATTGGCAAATCGTTCCCTGGTTGTTCGCTTCGGTCCGCGGGTCCAGCGGCGCAAAGGCCCGAAATCCGGTTTCTTTTCTGTCTCAATGGAAGATCGTGGATAACTTAAGACGGAGTCTTGTTCCTTTTGCGACGGTTTTGCTGCTTGTGTCAGGCTGGATGTTTTTTCAGCCATCCTGGATGTGGTCGGTCTTTGTGATCGTTCTTCTTGGTTTTCCCCTCGTGCCGATATCTCTGACGGAGGCGGTGAGGAAACCCGGGGATCTGACCTTCAAGACCCATTTTGGGCTGGTGTTGTCTTCATTCAAGAAGAACGTGGTCCGGTTCTTCTTCTCGATCGCTTTTTTGCTGCACGAGGCGTTCTATTCTTTGGATGCGATCGTGCGAACTTTGTGGAGAATGTTCGTGTCGCGGAGGCATTTGCTGGAATGGCGGCCCTCCCGGGATTCGGAAGTGTCTCTGCGAAAAAATATTTTAGATTGCTACAGGAACATATTCCTGGAACCCATTGCCGCGGGGCTATTGCTGGTTTGCCCTTCGGGTGTGTTCCCGACTTTCGACGGGTTGGCGCTGATCCTTTTAAGCCTGTGGTTCCTTTCTCCTCTTGTGGCGTATGGGATCAGCCGACCCTCTTCTCCCCGCAAGATCCTGCTGTCCAAAACGCAGGTCCTGTTTCTCAGAAATCTTGCCAGGAGAACTTGGGCGTTCTTCGAGAACTTTGTGACCGAGAAGGAACATTGGCTACCTCCGGACAACTTCCAGGAAGAGCCCGTGAGGGTCGTAGCCCACAGGACCTCTCCGACGAATATCGGCCTGTTGCTGCTGGCGAATTTGACGGCCTATGATTTTGGTTATGTTTCGATGGGAATGATGTTCCACAGGACCGAAAAAACATTCGATACCCTAAACTTAATGGAAAAATTCAGGGGGCATTTTTATAATTGGTACGATACGGAATCGCTCAGGCCGCTCCTGCCTCTTTATGTCTCTTCAGTCGACAGCGGGAACCTGGCCGGTCATCTCATGGTGCTTCGCTCGGGGCTCGCGGAAATGAACGCGCAAAAGGTCGTCTCTCCTAAAGCATTTAACGGCCTTACGGACACGTTGAATATCCTGCATCAAAGTATCACGGAGCTTGAGAAAAGCCAAAAAAACGCCGTCTCCGAACCTCTTCGGGGAGTTTTCGAAAGGATCAAGCAATTCCAGGAAAAGACCAAGACTTCACCCGCATGCCTTTCGGAGATCCATACGCTTTTACGCCAACTTTCAACAGATATTTCAAAGGTCCTTTCGGTCCTGGACCAGAAATATTATGAAAAAGTCAAAAAATGGGCCCGTGCCTTCGAGAGGCAATGTTACGATTTTCTGGAAGATATGTCTTTTATCGCTCCCTGGATCCTGCTTGCCCCGGAAACGCCCGGGATGTGGGACGGAGGAGATGAGGCGCAAAATAAGCGGCTGGCCCGGCTCCGTGAGGCCTTGCAGTATTTGGATGAGATCCCTACTCTCGGGGAAGTGGCAAGGCTTGAGCAAAAACTGGTTCCGCTTATCGAGGAGATCGCTCGGGCCCTGGTCCTTACGGACGAGGAGTCCCGTAGGACCTACGACTGGTTCATGAAACTCCGTGACGCGATCAAGGAAGCCGGGACACGGTCCGCAGAGCGGATCAAGGCGATCGACTATATCGTTTTGCGATGTAATGAAGTCTCCGGCATCGAATATGAGTTCTTGTACGACAAGGACTCTCACCTCCTTTCCATCGGATACAATGTCAGTGAGCACAAGGTGGATCGCGGTTGTTATGACCTTTTGGCGTCCGAGGCCAGGCTCTGCAGTTTTGTCGCGATCGCCCAAGGAAGAATGCCTCAGGATCATTGGTTCAAGCTTGGCCGGATGATCTCAAAGTCCGAAGGAGATCATGTCCTGGTCTCCTGGGGCGGATCGATGTTTGAATATCTCATGCCTCTCTTGGTGATGCCGACCTATGAAGGGAGTCTGCTGGACCGGACCTACAAGGCCGTGGTCAGCGGTCAGATCCGGTATGCGGCCAAGAACAATATTCCCTGGGGGATATCAGAGTCCGGCTACAATAAGATCGACGCGAACAGGGTCTACCAGTATCATTCGTTCGGAGTTCCGGACATGGGGTTCAAGCGCGGCCTCGCGGAGGATCTGGTCGTGGCTCCGTATGCCTCGATGCTAGCCCTGATGGTAGAACCGGAAAAGGCCTGCGAGAATCTCGGGCGCTTATCCGCGGAAGGAGCCGGAGGAATCTATGGTTTCTACGAAGCAGTGGATTACACGCCGGCGCGTCTTACCCCGGATGAAACCCGGGCGGTCGTGAAATCCTACATGGCCCATCATCAAGGTATGAGTTTGTTGTCCCTGGCTTATGTGTTACTGGATCGTCCGATGCAAAGACGCTTTCTCGCGGAACCGATGTTCAAATCAACGGAACTTCTTCTCCAGGAACGGGTCCCCACCGCCGAATCTTTTCTCTACGATTTTGAAGTGACTGGTATGCTCCGGAAATTTGGAGAACGGGAAACGCTTTTGCGGGTGTTCACGACCCCTCACACACCGGTGCCTGAAGTCCATCCTCTCTCGAATGGCCGGTATCATGTGATGGTCACCAATGCCGGAGGAGGCTACAGCCGTTGGAAAAATCTTGCAGTGACGCGATGGGTCGAGGACTCGGCGCTCGACAACGACGGAACCTTCATCTACATCCGGGATGTGGAGTCCGGCCAGTTCTGGTCCTCGGCGTATCAGCCGACGCAAAAAAAACCAAGAAACTATGAGGCCTTGTTTTCCCAGGCTTGGGTGGAATTCAAACGGAGGGACCACCAGATCGATACGCATACCGAGATCGCGGTCTCTCCGGAAGATGACATTGAACTGCGTCGCGTGACGATCACCAATCGGTCTCGGAACAGACGTATCATCGAAGTGACTAGCTATGCGGAAGTCGTCTTGAACGATCCCGCAAGTGATCAGGCCCATCGGGCGTTCAGCAACCTGTTCGTTCAGACCGAAATTATCCGGTCTCACCAAGCGATCCTTTGCCGGCGGCGGCCGCGGTTCGACAAGGAAATATTCCCTTGGATGTTGCATCTGATGGCGGTCCATGGGGATGCGGTCGTTGGTGCCTCTTACGAGACGGATCGGAACAAATTTATCGGACGAGGCCATACCGTGGCTGATCCCGCAGCGATGGAGGGGCGCGGCCATCTCTCAGATAGTGAAGGTTCTGTGCTCGACCCGATCGTTTCGATACGGAGCCGGATCGAGCTGGCGCCCGACGAATCAGCCGTGATCGATTATGTGATGGGAATGTGTGAGAATCGCGAAGCTGCTCAGGCCTTGATGGAAAAATATAGGGACCGGAATCTGGCCGACCGTGTTTTTAACCTGGCCTGGACCCACGGGCAGGTTGCTTTGCAGCAGATTAATGCTACGGAGGCTGCCGCCCAGTTGTACGGCCGTCTGGTCAGTGCCATTCTGTATGCCAATCCCGCGTGGAGAGCGAGCGCGAGTATCTTGCGGCGAAATAACCGGGGGCAGCCGGATCTTTGGGGATACGGTATTTCGGGTGATCTTCCGATCGTGCTTGTATGCATCGAAAATCAGGACAATATCGATCTTATCGTGCAGATGATCCAGGCTCATGCCTATTGGCGCATGAAGGGGCTGGCGGTCGATCTGGTCATATGGAACGAAGATACTTCCGTTTACCGCGATAGTCTTGGGGAACGGATCAGCGGGTTGATCGCTGCGAATGCCGAGGAAAGAGCGGGCCAGAGAGGCGGTATTTTCTTAAGGCGCGTCGATCAGATGTCAGATGAGGACCGGATCCTTATGCAAACGGTTGCGCGGATCATTATTTCGGATCGCGGAGGTACGCTAGCTGAGCAGCTGGAGGATATGACGCAGCCCAAAGCGAACTTGCTCCCTTTTGTTCCGACCCGGAAAGAGGATCAAGAGGAAGAGGATCGAGGCCCCGCGGAGCGCTCCGATCTGGCTTATTTTAACGGCGTAGGAGGATTTACCTTGGACGGGCGGGAATACGTGATCACGACCTCACGATCGAGGCCTACTCCCGCTCCGTGGGTCAATGTGCTGGCGAACCGGCATTTCGGTACGGTGGTTTCGGAAAGTGGAAGTGCTTACACCTGGAGCGAGAATGCACATGAATTTCGTCTTACACCTTGGAAGAATGATCCCGTTTCGGATGCTTCCGGAGAGGCGCTTTACATCCGCGATGACGAAAGCGGGAGATTTTGGTCTCCAACCCCGTTTCCCGCGATGGGGAAGACCCGTTACACTTCGCGCCATGGATTCGGCTATAGCATTTTTGAACACACTGAAAACGGGATCGTTTCGGAATTAACGGTGTTCGTTTCCCTGGAGGAGCGCGTTAAATTCTCAAGTTTGAAGATCAAGAATATTTCCGGGCGCCGGCGGCGTCTTTCCGTGACGGCGTATTATGAGCTGGTCATGGGAACCATCCGGGATAAATATCACACGCATATCGTGACCGAGATCGATCCTAAAAGCGGTGCTCTGCTTGCGCGGAATCCCTATAACAAAGCATTTCCGGACCGGGCTGTTTTTTTAGATGTCAGTGAACCGGTGCGTTTCGTCACCGGGGACCGGATCGAATTTATCGGAAGGAACGGGATGATGCAAGCGCCTTCCGTGATGCGAAGGGACAGGCTTTCCGGCAAAGTGGGCGCGAGGATCGACCCTTGTGTTGCCACGCAGGTTAAATTCGATCTTGAGGGAGACCAGGAAAAAGAGATCCTTTTCACTTTCGGCTCCGGGAAAACGGTAGATGAAGCGCGGGACCTCGTCCGGCGTTTTAGCGGCAGTGAGGCAGCGCGTCAGGAACTTGAAAGAGTGTGGGAATACTGGAAACGGACTCTAGGGGTCGTGTATGTGGAAACGCCCGATGTCTCGATCGATTTTCTCGTGAACGGATGGTTGCAATATCAAATCATCAGCTGCCGTCTCATGGGGCGAAGCGGTTTTTATCAATCCGGCGGGGCCTTCGGCTTCCGGGACCAGCTTCAGGACGTGATGGCGCTCGTCCATTCGAAACCGGAAATGGTCCGGGAGCAATTGCTCTTCTTTGCTGCGCACCAGTTTGTGGAAGGAGATGTGCAGCACTGGTGGCATCCGCCCTCCGGCCGCGGGGTTCGGAGCCAGTGTTCGGATGATTATCTGTGGCTTCCGTTCGTGACGTGTCTCTATGTCGAAAAGATCGGGGACACAGGGATCCTTGATGAAACGATCGGGTTCCTGGAAGGGCCGCCGGTCAAGCCGGAAGAAGAATCTTACTACGATATGCCGAGAGCCTCCGCCTTGGCTGGGACCCTTTACGAACATTGTGTTTTGAGTGTTAAAAGAGGGTTGAAGTTCGGCGCTCACGGCCTTCCTCTCATGGGAAGCGGGGACTGGAATGACGGGATGAATCTGGTCGGGCGCGAAGGAAAAGGCGAAAGCGTCTGGCTCGCTTTTTTTCTTTTCGATGTTCTTAAATCGATGGCGGTTCTGGCAGCCCAGCGCGGGGATACGGCCTTTTCGGAGTTCTGTGTTGCAGAGTCCGGAAAGCTTGCTAGGAATATTGAAGAGCATGCGTGGGACGGCGAGTGGTATCGCCGGGCTTATTTCGACAATGGAGATCTTCTGGGTTCTTCCCAGAATAGCGAATGCCGGATCGATTCGATCTCACAGTCCTGGGCGGTCCTTTCAGGCGCGGCCGAGCGGGACAGGGCCCGAAGGGCCATGGATCAGGTGGACCGGCAGTTGGTCGACAGGAAACACGCGCTCGTCAAATTATTCGACCCGCCTTTTAATAAAGCTTTTCCCAACCCGGGATACATCAAAGGCTATGTCCCCGGCGTGCGGGAGAACGGCGGACAGTACACGCACGCTGCCGTCTGGGTGGCGATCGCGTTCGCGGTCTTAGGGGATAAAAAACGGGCTTGGGAGTTACTTAATATGATCAACCCGGTGCATCATTCCGATACTGCCGATAAGTGCGCCGTTTACAAAGCGGAACCGTTCGTGATGGCCGGAGATGTCTATGCCGCTCCGGGTTTTTCCGGACGCGGGGGATGGACTTGGTACACAGGATCCGCGTCCTGGATGTATCAACTTATCGTGAAGTATTTGATGGGGCTCCGGCTGAAAGTGGACAGGCTTTATTTCGAGCCGTGTCTTCCCGCGGATTGGTCTTCTTGGAAGTTGCATTACCGATATCGGGAGACCTTCTATCACATCACATTTCTTCGGGCGGGATCTTTGGACCACGTGATTTCCGTGACCGTGGACGGCGTCGAGCAGGAAGAGAGAACCCTCCTGCTTGTTGATGACCGGATTGAGCACTCAGCCGAGGTGAAAATCGGATAATCTTGGGCCGAGTCTTCACCTAAGCCCTCTTTAAATCTGATTCTGTTATTGAAAAAAGGGCCGGATTCACCTAATATCTTCACCTCGTCTCATCGGGAAGCGTTTGATGCTGTGTTAACGCGGGCGGAGATTAAGGATGCCTCGTTACATTCATTGTGCCACACCTTCGCTTCTCATTTGGTAATGAGAGGCGTTGACCTTGTGACCGTTTCGAAACTGCTGGGGCATGTGTCGATCCAAATGACCATGTGCTCTACAGCCATTTAGGTCCCGAGCATCAGGCGAGAGCTGTAGATGTTTTGGATGGTTTTTGGGGGCCTACGAGTCAAAAAATAGACACAAAATGGTCACAAGGCCGGATTTTTACGGATGTAGTCGTTGCATTTGAATGCTATTTAAGTCGTTATAGTTGAAGTAGTTATAGCTTTTGCGGGGATGGCGGAACTGGCAGACGCACTGGACTCAAAATCCAGCGGTAGCAATACCATGAGAGTTCGACTCTCTCTCTCCGCATGATTTTACTTCTAGGAGATAGCCCGTTCATGGCCAGCGGCTTTAAAGCATATCCTTTCGACGAGATCGAAAAAAAATGGCAGACCTACTGGGCTGACCACAAGACCTTCCGCGCTCCTGATCCCGGCGAAACCGGCAGCGACAAACTTAAGTATTACGTCCTCGATATGTTTCCTTATCCTTCCGGTTCGGGTCTCCATGTCGGTCATCTCGAAGGTTATACTGCGACCGATATTGTCAGCCGTTATAAACGCATGCGTGGGTTCAATGTTTTGCATCCCATGGGCTGGGACGCATTCGGACTTCCAGGCGAGCAATACGCCATCGAAACCGGTACACATCCTCGCGAAACCACCCAAAAGAATATCCAAACCTTCAAGCGCCAGATCCAGCAGGTCGGTTTCAGCTACGACTGGGATCGTGAGGTCGATACGACGGATCCCCATTATTTCCGCTGGACCCAGTGGATCTTCATGAAGCTCTTTGAAAAAGGCCTCGCCTACGAATCTGAGATCCCGGTGTGGTGGTGCGATGGCTGCAAGACCGTTCTCGCGAACGAGGAAGTGGATGCCAACGGTACCTGTGAACGTAAAGGTCACAAGGATGTCTACCGCCGCCCGCTTCGCCAGTGGATCCTCAAAATTACCGCCTATGCCGAACGTCTTTTGAAAGATCTGGATCTTTTGGATTGGTCCGAATCCATCAAGGAAATGCAGCGTAATTGGATCGGGAAATCCGTTGGCGCAGAAGTCGATTTCAGATTGGAAAAAAGTTCCGACGTCATTCGTGTTTTCACCACACGGCCGGACACCCTGTTCGGAGCGACGTATATGATTTTAGCGCCGGAACACCCCCTGGTGGCAAAGATTACGACTCCGGCCCAAACGAAGGCCGTGCAAGCTTATGTGGCCACCGCGACGCACAAATCCGATCTTGATCGCACCGATCTTGCCAAAGAAAAGACCGGCGTTTTTACGGGCGCTTATGCGATCAATCCCGTGAATGATAAGAAGATCCCGGTCTGGATTGCGGATTATGTGCTTATGGGGTATGGAACCGGTGCGATCATGGCTGTTCCTGCGCATGACACTCGTGATTTTGAATTTGCGAAACAATTCGGATTGGATATAAAAACAGTTATCATTCCAGATGAAGCGTGGGCAATAGAACACGGAAAGAGCATTTCATTAACTGAAAATCTGGAAAATCTTAAGGACAAATATCGCGATGCGATTCTATCAAGAAGTGTAGTTGCCCCCGAAATAGCTCGGTTAATAGAGAATGGCTCATGGGATATGCAGCAAGCAGGTCCGGCATTGCGAGGGGCTTATATTCGTTGGCCAGAAAAATTTGATACTGCTTTTACTGGTGTTGGGTTTTGCATAAATTCTAAGACGCCGAATCAAACATTTTCGATCGATGGAATGTCTAGCGATGCGGCGATTGAAAAAATCACCGCATGGTTAGAAGAGAAAAAAATAGGGAAAAAAACAGTCCAATATAAATTGCGCGACTGGCTCTTTAGCCGCCAGCGCTACTGGGGTGAGCCGATCCCGGTTGTTCATTGTGCAAAATGCGGTCCGGTCCTTATTCCTGAAACTGAACTGCCGCTCAGACTTCCGGAAATGAAGGATTATACGCCGACAGAGAATGCGGAACCGCCGCTTGCCAAGGCCAAGGATTGGCTCCATTGCAAGTGTCCGAAATGTGGCGGCGCAGCCACGCGCGAAACGAATACCATGCCCCAATGGGCGGGCTCGTGCTGGTATTATCTTCGTTATCTCGATCCCAAAAACACGAAGGCCCCGGTCGATCCCCCAAAAGAGAAATACTGGATGAATGTGGATCTTTACGTCGGAGGCGCGGAACATGCGGTGCTTCATCTGCTTTATTCAAGGTTCTGGCATAAGATACTTTATGACCTTGGGATCGTCTCCACGCCCGAGCCATTCCAGAGGCTTACGAACCAGGGTATGATCCTCGGCGAAGATAGCCAGAAAATGTCCAAATCGCGGGGCAACGTGGTCAATCCCGATGAGATGATCGCGCAATACGGCGCCGACAGTCTCCGGCTTTACGAAATGTTCATGGGACCTTTGGAAATGACAAAGCCGTGGGCGAATTCCGGCGTGGAAGGTGTCTACAGATTTCTCGGGAAAGTGTGGAGGCTTTTTATCGATAAGGACGACAGACTGCACGCCAGTATCGCCCAACGTGTCCCCAGTGCCGTCGAATTGAAGACACTCCACAAGACGATCAAAAAAGTGACGGAAGATCTGGAAGGGTTACGTTTTAACACGGCGATCTCGGCTTTGATGATCTTCATGAACGAAATTGCACAGGAACGAGATCACACGAGGGAAGTGCTGGAGAAATTCTTGCTCCTTTTGGCACCTTTTGCGCCTCATGTGGCAGAAGAACTATGGCAACGTTTGGGTCACAACCAGACGCTTGCTTATGAAAAATGGCCCGAGTATGATGAAAGGTATCTTGTCGAGGAAGAAACAGAACGGGCGATCCTGATTGGCGGTAAAGTTCGAGATAAAATAGTCGTTCCTCGTAACCAAGACGAGGAAACTATTAAAAAACAAGTATTAGAATTACCGAAAATCCGAGCGCTTACGAATAACGGTAAAAATGTTAAAAGGATTATCATTAAAGCCAACACTATAAACTTAGTTGAGTAAGATGCCTAAAGTCGAGATCAAAGACCAGAAGATCTTTGTCGGGAAGAAAGAAGTGCCGCTCATTTCCGGCGAAGTCCATTACTGGCGCCTCAATCCCCACTATTGGCGTGAAGCACTCCACCGCGTTAGGGAAATGGGACTTGAGATCATTTCGACGTATGTTCCCTGGGATTTTCACGAGTATAAGCGGGGCCATTTTGATTTTACCGGCAAGACCGATGCTGCCCGCAATCTCAAAGCATTCCTCGAATTGACCCGCAAAGAGAATTTCTGGCTTATTCTCAGGCCGGGACCCTATATTTATAGTGAATGGCCGCGGGATGGCGTTCCTGATTATGCCTACAAATATCATCGCCTGCATCCCAAGTTCCTGTCCTATGCCAAAGAATATTTGAATCAAGTAAGCAAGATCTTTATGCCCTATCTGGCGTCCCGAAAGAACGGCCATATCCTGATGCTTCAGGCGGATAATGAGATCGATCCATGGCCGGACATATTCGGACATCAGTACGGACTTTCGGAGAAGCCGGGACTTTTCCAGGATTTCATGCGCGATCTTTACAAGGGGGATCTTCCGGCGCTGAACGAATGCTGGGGCACGAATTATGCTTCCTTCCTGGAAGCGTCGCCTTTTATCGCGACCATGCTTGCCCACGAAACGGGGCTTCCGCTTAAGGGGGATAAAGAGCTTAAGCGGCATCTTGATTATTTTAAATTCAAGTATGGGTATTCCAAGGAGGTCGCGAAGAGAAGCATCCGGATGTACCGCGATCTCGGGGTCGATATTCCGATCTACTTGAACACCTATCCGTTTTTTTATGCGCACGATTGGGCTGATTTCCAAGAAGTCGCGGACGGGGTCGGACTGGATCTCTATCCTTCCAATGAACTCAAAGAAGATGAGTTCGAGCATCGCAAGCTTTGCGACAAGATCCGTTATCTTGTGAGTGTTTCCAAGCTCCCGTTTATCGCGGAATTCCAGTCGGGCATCTGGCACGGCCGTCATTATGAAACCAGTGTGCTCACGCCCAACCATTACCGGATGATCTGTTTTTCTGCGCTTCTTGCCGGGATCAAAGGGTGGAATTGGTACATGCTTGTCAATCGTGATAATTGGTACATGTCGCCGATCAACGAATGGGGCCGGGTGCGTGGTGAACTTTATGATGTTTTCAAAAAGATTGTTTCCGTTTTTAAGCAGTTAAAACCGACCTCGCTTCAGAAACTGACCGAGATCGGCGTCACTTTCAACCCACTCCAGTATGCGGCCCGGACGCTTACGCACAACAGTCCCATTCTTACCGCGCTTTACCAAGGAGATGTGGACTATGACGTGTGCGATCCTCGTTGCAAACTTCCCAAGAAGAAAGTAGTCTTTTACTCTGGCAATCAGTGGCTTGAGAAAATCGCACATCAGAACCTGCGACGTTATGTGGAGGAAGGCGGAACTTTGGTGGCGTTCCGGTCATTCCCGCGCAAGGACAACGATTTTAAACCGTATCAAGTGGTCGGGTTTGAGGAGCCAGAGCGCACTCTTTTTGAGTTCAAGAGGCAATTCACATTAATGCTCGACAGGGGTGTCGCACCGATCGCTGTCAATAGTTCGGTTTATGTTTTTAAGGCGAAGGGATGTAAAAAGATCCAGGTGGATCTCGGGACCTACGGAAAACAGACGGTCGGATACATTAAAAAAATCGGCAAAGGAAAGATCATACACTTAGGTGTGGAACCGATGCCGAATTTAGTGCTTGGGGTTTTGAACTCTCTCAAAACACCGCTGGTCAGTAATTCAATGACTCGGGATGTCAAAACAGCGCTTTTTAGCCGAAGCAGACGTTATTTTCTTGTGGTAGTCAATAACGGCAATGAAGATAAAAGCGCCGCGGTCTATCTTCCGGCGCTTGCCAAAATCATGGGGAAAATGACCGTCCGCGATTTGATGAGCGGAGAAGTGGCGGTTTATTCGAAAGAGGGTCGTCATCCACTCAACATTCACGTTGCACGCAAAGACGGCCGGGTTTTAGAGATGACGTTCTCCCGCGGTTAGGGACGGTTTTCCTTCGACGGTGTTCTTTTTTGCCGTTATTTGAACGGATGTACCAAGTGATTTCTGGAAAGGAAAGAATATGTATGAAGCCTTTTTTGGATTGAGAGAACCCCCCTTTAATATGACGCCGGACCCGCGTTTTGTTTATCTGAGCCACCATCATCAAGCTGCGCTGGCCGCAATGTCCTATGGTGTGAACCGTCGCTCTGGGTTCATCCAGATTACCGGTGAGATCGGGGCTGGGAAGACGACGCTTTCGCGTATGTTTCTTCAGCAGCTAAACGAGAATGTGCATAGCTCGCTGATCTTCAATCCCAAACTTTCCGAGCTGGAGCTTTTGCAGGGGATCGTCGAGGATTTCGGGCTGAAACCCAAGTTGAAGCGGCGCAAAGATTACTTTGATTGCTTGAACCGTTTTCTTCTTGAAGAGAGCGCCAAAGGATTTAACTCGGTTTTGATCATCGATGAGGCGCAGCTCCTCCCAGCGCGGGCTTTGGAGCAGATCCGTCTTCTTTCGAATCTTGAGACCACGACGCAAAAGCTTTTGCAGATCATTCTTATGGGGCAGCCGGAGCTGAAAGACCTTCTCAAGCGTCCGGACCTTAAGCAACTCCGGCAACGCATTACGGTGCGTTATCATTTGCCGGAACTGAGCCTGGAAGAAGTAGGGCAGTATATCGCGCATCGTTTGAATGTGGCGGGGGCAAGCGAGAATTTTTTTACTGCCGAAGCTATGCAGCGTATCTACGAAATTTCCACGGGGATTCCAAGGATTATTAATGTGTTGGCAGACCGGGCTTTGCTCGCTGCCTATACCCGAAGTGCTTTCGTGATCGATCCGCTGTTGGTGGAATGTGCCGAAGCCGATCTCCAGGGAGCAAGCGTATGAGTCTGATCCAACAAGCTTTGGAAAAAACAAAGCGCATGCAAGAGACGAGAACTACGAATCCCCCTTCGACTTCGAGGACATATGAACGTGATCCGATGGGGGCTGCTCTTGAACAGGAGCTCATCCAGGTCCAGCAATCCTATGCCAAGAGGCGAAAGTTATATTGGTTGGTTTTTTTGGCGCTACTCTTGGTGTGTCTTGTCACCGGACTTTTCTACCTCGGGAGCCGTAACAAAAATGTTACGCCCAAGAAAGCTGAGTCTGGGGGGGTGCCGCAGGTTCCGGTAAAGATCGTCTCCGGGTATCTCTACCGGCTTACCGGCATCACGAATGTTAGCGGCAAGGCCATAGCGGTGATCAACAATCGGCTTGTTGGTGTTGGGGATGTGCTTAACAACAGAGCTGTTGTTATGGCGATCGGGGAGGGCGAAGTCCGCCTGGGCGTCGAGGATAAAGAGATCATTCTGACGATGTAGGAGATCCGGTTACGAATGCCGTCCTTTTCTAAATATCAAAATACCATCCTTCTCGTCCTTCTTTTAGTCCTCGCCCTGGTTATCGCTTTTCGGTATTGGCAGCTGGCCTGAAGCAAAAGGGCGCGTAGCTCATCGTAGGTCCTCCTCGGATACTGTTTTCTTTCGCGTTCATTCGATTTCCAACAGCGGCCACCATGAAAGCGAAAATTTTTCTAAAATAAAAGTTCATAAAAATCAATTTTATATTGTATAATAAACAAATATGAAGCTGCCATTTTTATGGATCGCAATGGGGTTTTCGCTAGGGATCGTGACAGAAAAGTATTGGAATCTTCCCTTCTTATGGGTTGAATGCGGACTTTTCGCAGGGATCGTTCTGCTGTGGTTCTTCCGTGGGAAAAAGTGCTTTGGGGTGCTTTTTGTGCTTCTTGTGGGATTCTCAGGAGTTCTTTGGGCGCGTCTTGACGCTTATGTTCCGGTGAATGCGGTCCAACACTTTGCAGGTACTGAGCGCGTGTCGCTCAGGGGGGTTGTTGATTCCTTGCCGGAGATAAAGACGCACGGGAAAAGGAAAACAGTCTCCTTTGTTCTTTCCGCAAATTCGATCACAAAAAAAGAAAACGGGCGCCGGAAGTTCCTCAAAATAACCGGGAAGGTCCAGGTTTTTTTGCTTCAGTCGCCGGTGATTCCGCAGGTGGGGGACGAGCTTCGACTTTATGGGGATTTAAACTTGCCCCGTGAAGCTCTCAATCCTGGGGAATTCGATTATGGGAAATTTTTAGAGCAAAAAGGTATCCACGCAATTTTCACGACGATCGGAAAAAAAAGCGCGCGGATGACAAAGGAAGGGAATTCTTGGGCCCCAGCCAGGATGATTGCTGTCTCGCGCCGGCACCTTGCAGAGCTTGTGGATAAAATCTACCAACCTCAGGAAGCCGCGATCGTCAAAGCGCTCGTGCTTGGCCTCCGCAGCGATGTTTCGCCCGAAGTCCGTAGCCAATTCATGAAGACCGGGACAATCCATTTGCTTGCGATCAGCGGGATGAATATCACTATGATCGCCGGAACATTCTATTTGATATTTCTATTTTTCGGAATGGGGTTTCGGAGAGGCTCGTGGGTCACTATTCTGATCGTGATTGTTTATGTCGGTCTTGCAGGGTCCGGGATCCCTATCCAACGTGCGGGATATGGCGCGGTGCTGGTACTCCTCGCGGTGCTAGCCGGGAGGCCGGCTCACCTCTTAAATTCTCTCTGTTTTGCTTTTTTTGTGATACTTGTCTGGAATCCTCAAAGTTTCTGGAACATCGGATTCCAACTTTCTTTTCTTTGTGTTTTTTCGCTTATTTTGATTCTGCCGCTTTTGGCTCGAGTCAATGCGTGGATCCTTTCCTTGGGCTCAAGTCTGGCGGTGCTTTTCGGAACGTTCCCTGTCGTGATTTATTATTTTAATATTTTTTCACCGGTCAGTGTTCTAGCGAACATTGTGGCTATTCCACTCTGTGATGCAGCGCTGTTCATGTCGCTTTTCGCACTCTTGCTCTCAGGGGTGCCATTTCTGAGCATTGTTTTTTTGAAATTTTCTTCCTGGATTATTGTGTGTTCGCTTGTTTGGGTGAAATGTCTTTCTGCGTGGCGATGGGGGTACTGGTTTCTCGAGCGACCATCCCTCGGTCGACTTGCGGCGTATTACGCGTGCATGGGGATGATCTTGTTTTTCCATAAAAGGGCTTTTCGCGGAAAACGTTTTCTTATGACCTGCTTAATCGGTTGTTGGATAGGTTTTTCGGTCCTATTTTTCATAGGACCAGGAGGAAAAGAGTTTACGCTTACAATGCTTGCAAGTGGCAGGAACCAGATCGTATGCGCGCGATTTTCAAACAAAGCATGCTGGCTTCTGAACGCTGGAAGGAGTTTTCCATCCGATCAGGGTGAATGGCTGATCGCTCCCTTTCTGCGGAACCAGGGGATTCGACGTCTGGAAGGGATACTGTTCTCCGATCTTTCCAAAAAGCACACGGGAGGTCTCCTATCGGTCTTGAGAGATTTTCCAGTCCGTTATCTTCTTTATCCTGCCGTATCCCTCTATCGGCCCGGCGAATTTCACAAAAACCTTCTTAAATTGAGCCGCAAAGCTAAGAATTTTCAGCAAGGAGACGAGGTGTTGATGGGGACGGAGAAAATAAGGATGATCGCGCAGTCACAAAAGGGTGCCGCTTATCTGATCCAATCCGGTCCGTGGCGTATTCTGTTCATCTCGCAGTGGGAGTCCGGGCTTTTCAGGGAATTACTTCGGGGGCATGAGGACGCGGATGAGATCCACGCAGTTTTTTTGCCGGCATTGGGGCATGGAATTCCAATCGAAGTTCGAGATTGGCTAGAGCGAGTTCGGCCATTGCTTGTTGTTTTCCCGGACTTCCAGGAGGAACTTGCTTCGTATTTTTCCGTCCGCTGCGTTCCTTTTCTTGCTCTGAAACATACCGGTGCGTTGCATTTCAAGAGAAGTGGTTCCCAGCTTGTGCTGGCGTCGTTCTTGAGGGGACCTTTGGGTGTTTATTCGTACCTGTGAGCTGTTTTTTGGGTCATTTCTATTGACAATTTTTCTTGCCCCATGATATAGTAACTCCTCGCAAATTTTCCTAACTTGAAGTTTTTAAACGACTTATGAAAATCTCAAAGGTTTTTGCCCTCATTTTTATACTGCTTCTTCCGTACACTTTCGCCTTTGCGGATTGGGTCTGGTCTCCCGAGCAGGGGAAGTTCGTCAATACTGAATCCGAAACTCAAAGCGGTGCTGATGACATCTTCGATAATGCCCTCGATCTTTATAAAGAGAAAAAGCTCGATAAAGCGGCCGATCAATTCAAAATAGTTCTCAAGCAATACCCCAAATCCCGGGTAGCCCCCGAATCACAATATCGGCTTGGGACCATTTTTGAAGAGACGGGTGATTTTGTGGAAGCTCATAAGGCCTATCAGGCTCTGATCAAAGAATATCCCCAGAGCGAGCGTTTTGAAGAGGTGATTGAGCGCGAGTACCAAATTGGGACTATGTTCCTTTCCGGGAAAAAAGGAAAGCTCATGGGGCTCGATATTCGCCCATCATTGCCGTTGGCCATTGAAGTGTTCCAAAAAATCGTGGCAGCGGCGCCTTATGGGGCATTCGGGGACAAAGCTCAGTTCGATCTCGGGGTTGCTTACCAAAAGTCCGGAAGCTTTGATGATTCACTAGAAGCCTACCAAAATTTGATCGATCAATACCCGCAAAGCAACCTGCTTCAGGAGGCTCGTCTTCGGATGGCCGAAGTTTCGTATGCGAAATCCTCAAGCCAGACACGTGACCAAAGTGCGCTCGAAGAAGCGGCCCGTCAGGCACAGGGCTATCTTAAGCGGTATCCGGGTTCCGAAGAAGCCGGAAAGGCAGAGAAGATCAGCCAGGAAGTAGATGAACTGAATGCTGAGAAGAACTATCGGATCGGTCTCTATTATGAGAAGGATAATTATCTTACAAGTGCACTGATCTATTATTCGGATACCGCGAAGCGCTATCCGAATACGAGTTGGGGCCAGAAGGCCGTAGAAAAACTTCATTCATTGCAAGAGCCTGTGAAATATCTTAATGCCAAGGCCGGAGAGTTACAGAAAGAGTTGGAGGCTTTGCAGGCGAAATACCAGGCGCTGGGGCCGGGGCAGAAGTCCGAGCGGGAACAACTTAAAAAGGAGATCGCTGAGCTGCAGAAGCGTATTCAGGCGATCGATAAGAACAAATCCGAGAGTTTGAATCGACGTAAACAGGACCTTAAACGCCGCGAACGGGAACTGAATGAAAAATTTAAAGAGCTCGCGCGTAAGAAAAAACGCTTCAAGAATAATACATCTCCCGAATTCCAAAATGCCATGGATCGCTGGCAAGGATCTCTTGAGGCCGAGCGTGATGCGCTTGCCGAAGAAAAGAGCCGTCTCGCGTCTTGGCGCTCAGAGCTCGGGATCTCGGATACGAAGTTTTATGAAAACCTGATCCCGGACCACCTGATACCGTTTATGGGAAAGCCCGAGACTCCGCTACAAAAGATCCAACAGATGGACGAAAAAGAACTTTATAAGCTCTCCCGGAAGAAGAAGGAACTTCTTGAAAAGAAAGAGAAGCTCTACAAGCGTTATAGTGAGCTTCAGACCTTGCTGATGCCTGAGCGTTCCGAAAGCGGCCTGAAACGAAAGCGTTTGCGTGGTGTCGCGAAAAAAGATTCCGGCGAGCCCACCGATCCCAAACTTTTGGCGCGAAAGAATGATATCGAGGCTCTCGAGGCTAAGTTGGACGAGAAAATGGCGCTCTATGAAAAACATTTTGGAAAATCCGCCGAGCAGGAGCTTGAGGCGATGATCGAAAATCAAGCGGCTCAAAAGCAGGCTTTTAATCCGTTTACCGTCGAAACGGGCGACCTTCAAAAGAAGAGCATCGAAGAATTACTTGAGTTGAAAATGCATCTTGCGGAGCAGGTCAAGGCCCAACAGGATATTGTTGAAACTCTTAGCACTGCTTTTGATAAGGAGCTGGCTTTGAGGGAACAGCAGGCTATGATGAAGTCTTTTGATGACCAAAAGGATGTCGATGTGCGTAAGCTTCGCAAAGAGATCAAAAGTACGGAAAAGGAACTCCGCAAACGTTATCAAGACATTCAAGATCGTCAGAAGAACAAAGGGAGGCTTCTTGCCAGCTTGGATGAGGCGTTGAAACCTGAGGAAGGGAGGGGAAAAGTTCTGAAGACCCTTGCCAAACCGGTTACGGGTCCTGCCTATCTTGCCCAAGCATTTATTTTTGGGCTTCCGAACAAGGATGTTACTTTGACCGACGCCGCGAAGAAACCGGGCTCCGATGCGAAAGCAAAAAAAATTCAGCAAGGGATTGAGCTGGAAAGTCTCATGATCCAGGCGCAGGCTGAGGAGATCAACAAGCTTGAAAAAGAGCTCGAAATTTTGAACGCGAAGGCATCGTTCGCCGGAGGTATGAAGTTCCGTGCTTCGTACGTTAAGGTGCCGTACACATTTATTGAGGAGGCCGTTCAAAGCTCGCGCCGCGTTGTTCCAAGGAAAAACAGGAAAGATGTGCTTCTGAATCGATTGGACAATCAGACCCAAGAGCTTGACCGGTTCAAAGCTGAGTTGGAGGCTACGGAGGCCGTGATCAAGGAAAAGACGCCTGCGGCCCTTCCTAGTCATTCTACGGCTACAGAAACAGACGCGGACAAAAAGGAAAAGGCCGAATTGGTCCCGGATGAGAAACAACTCCGGGAAGATGCTATGAGCCTGCGGGAGCAGCTTGAGATCTCCTACAGTATTTACGCCCGTGAGCAAGGACTCGTGCTTGGCGATGCGGGTCTGGAAGAAGTTCCAACGGACGCTGAAGGCGCTAAGAGGTATCGAGAGTACAAAAAAGTGGAGGCGGAACTCGCCGGTGTGATCGATGAAGAACTTGTGATTGAACAGCAGGAGAGGTCGATCCTTGAAAAGCGGATCGCAGAAGCTGATAAAGTGATACCGACCGTGACTTCCAAGGCGATGCAGCAGGATCTTGGGACGGAAAAGACTCGCATCGGGCAGCGCCTTTCAGACCTGGCCACGCGGCATGATTTTCTTTCCAAGGAAAAAGAACGTTTCAGCATCAAGTGATCAACGGGGACTTATGATGAAAAATATGCGATGGGTGGGGTTTTGGGGTTTAGTGGTAGCGGTGGCGTTCAGTGGCTGCGGTTACACCCGTAAGACAGTGTTGCCGCGGAATATGAAAACGATCTATGTGGAGACGGTGAAGAACAAGCTCGATCCCGAGAATCTTTACGCTTATCAGCCTGGAGTTGAGATGAATATCACCAATGCGGTGATCCAGCGGCTCCAGATGGATGGCACTTTGAAGGTTGTGGAACAGCAGAAAGCCGACACGATCCTAAAAACGGATTTGCTATCTTTGGATCAAGAGGGGCTTCGTTTCAATTCCTTGGAAGGTGTGTCGCAGTACCGTCTTTTCATGGTCGTCAGGTTGCAACTTGTGGACGCGAAGACGGGAGATCTGATCTGGGAGGAGCCGAATTTTTCGGGAGGTACTGAGTACTATGTAACCACCGTTACATCGATCGGTGAGCAGAAGGCGGCCGTGGATGCCGTTCGTACCCTCGCATATAACATTGCGGATCGTATTGTCGAAGACTGGTGATCCTTTTTCACGGACGGTACCCTTGTGACAGAAGTTTTTCTTATTGCCGGCGATCCGTTCCTTAGAACCCAGAAAACCAAGGTTCTTATTTCTGAGATCGAAAAAAAAACCGGAGAGTCTCTCGCCCAGCAAACCTTCGACCTGGACGAAACGCCTCTTGAAATCGTTCTAGCCGCCGCAAGAACCCTTCCGTTTCTATCATCGAGGCAGGTGATTTGTGCGCGGGGAGCTGGATCCTTAAAGGAGCCTGATCTCGCAGTCCTAGCTGCCTACCTCGGAAATCCCGCGTCGAAAACTACTCTGATCCTGGAATCGGATGATCTCAAAGGCGCTTCGGAGCTTCAAAAGCTTATGAAGGCCAAGGGGCAGCTGATTCTTTTGACGAGGGACGAAGCCCGGGGGGCAGGCGCGATATTCATCCAGCAAAAGCTCAAGCAATATCACAAGATCATGTCTTCTGGGGCCAAGGCTCGGATTCTTGCCATGTGCGGAGATGCCATGATGTTCCTGGATACCATGCTTGAGAGGCTCGTGCAGTTTTCGGGTGACCAGCAAGAGATCGATGAAGACATGGTCAACCGGTTCGAAGAGAACTGGACGGAAATGGATGTTTTTAAGCTCACGAACGCTCTGGTCGACCGTGATCCGGCGAGGGTTCTTAAAGTTTTTCGCGATCTGACAGAATTTTACGAAGCGGATCTTTTTGCTCTGGTCGGGATCCTGCATTGGCAGCTCCGGCAATTATGGCAGGCGGCCATGCTTTTAACCTCGGGAGTTTCCGAGCGTGAGATCGGCTCCAAGCTTCGGATGTCCCCGGGCCGTTTGAACGCGTTGAGGCGATTTCCTGTTGAGCGCCTAGAATCAGCCGTGGAAGTACTTTATCAGATCGACCGAAAGTCCAAGAGCGGTCAACTCGACGGTATTTCAGGGTTGGAAGCTTGGCTTTTGGAATATAGCGCTTTGTGATGTCCGATCCAAAGCCGGGTTTTGTGCGGGAATAAAACCAGGCTTTGAAAGGAAAAATTCAGAGAGTCTTACTTTTTCTTGATCTTGGTGAGGAAAAGTGCGATGCGGGATTTTCTCCGGTCCGCACGGCCGTGCGGGATCACACCTTTGGTGACCGCGTGGTCATAACGGGCCACCAGGGTGGCAGCTAGCGATTTGGCCTTTTCGGGCTCGGAGGCAAGCTGAGCCAGTTTTTTGCTGAGGGACTTCAGCTCAGAAAGAACGGCCATATTCTTCGCGCGTTTTTTAGCATCACTTCGAATACGTTTTGCAGCAGAACGAATATTGGGCATTTCAATGACTCCTTTGAGTGAAAAAAGTGGCGACAATGTAACACGGGACCCCCATTCTGTCAATCCGCATCCCCAGGGGCAGAAGAGCGGAAAGCATCATCTCATGAGAGCGGCCGCTGTGGTGGCGGCTATGACACTGATCAGTCGTATTTTAGGGTTGATCCGTGATATTGTGAGCGCCAAAAGCTTCGGGACGAACTGGCACTATGACGCCTTTCTATATGCCTTTATGCTCCCGAACCTTTTCCGCCGTATCGTGGGCGAAGGTGGACTCACGAGTGCTTTTATTCCGGTCTATAACGAGATCGGAGAAAAACGGGGGCGTGCGGAGGCGTTCCACTTTGCCAATATCACACTCAGTTTCCTGAGCCTTGCGCTTTTTGCTTTTATTCTGGCTGTCGAAGGTGTACTCCATATCCTTCTTAGAATCGGTTTTCATTCCCAGACTGTGATGCTGACTCTGGAGCTTTCGCGCATTCTTTTCCCTTATCTCTGGTTCCTGTCGCTTTATGCGCTCGGGATGGGGATCCTGAACAGCCATCGACATTTTCTTGCGCCAGCCATGGGTCCCGCGATCCTCGATCTTGTATGGATCGGCGCAGTGCTTTGGGTGCCGTCCTGGATGGGGCATGATTATCTTGCGAAGATCAGCTGGCTTTCCTACGTCATTCTTTTCGGCGGGTTTTTGCACGTGGCGGTCGAGTTACCACCGCTTCGCAAGATCGGTTTCAAGTTCCGTTGGGTCTGGGATATTGGTTATGAAGGTCTTAAGAAGACATGGCAGCTCTTGTTGCCGGTGATGCTGAGCTTTGCAGTGGTCCAGATCAATATCGCCGTGGATATGACGCTGGGTATGGCCATCGGGCCCGGCGCGAACTCGAGCCTCTGGTACGGGAACCGTCTCATGCAATTTCCGCTCGGGATCTTTGCCTTAGCCATGGGGACTGCGCTGCTTCCGATGCTTGCTCAACAGATCGCTCGGGGTGAGAAGGAAGCGTCCCGCAAAACGCTTTCGTTCGCACTCCGGAGCATTTTCTTCATCATCATACCGTCATCGGTCGGACTGATCGTACTTCGGGAGCCCATCATCCGTGTGCTTTTTGAACGCGGTGAATTTAACGCCGTTTCAACCGCGCGCAGTTCCGCCGTTCTTTTGGGGTACACGATCGGCCTTTTTGCGTTTGCGGGACAGAAAATCATGAATAGCGGCTACTACGCCGCGCAGGATTCCAGGACCCCCATGAGGACTTCGATCATTGCCCTTATTTCGAACATTGTCCTGAATCTGATCCTGATGGTTCCTTTCAGAGAGGCGGGGTTGGCGGTCGCGACCTCGATTGCCGGCATTATTCAGTTCGGGCAGTTGGTCTATTTTTATCCTAAAAAAGTCGGAGAATTCCCGTTCCGTGAAGTCGGCACTTCTTTTTTGCGCATCCTGCTCGCCTCTCTCGTGATGGGCATGATCGGTCATTACAGTCTCGAATTTTTAAGGTGCTGGATACCGGGGCAAGGGACTCGGATGCAGATTCTTCAGGTGTTCGGCAGCATCGCCGTCGCAACGCTCGCTTATCTGGGCCTGTGTCTTGCGTGCCATGTCCCAGAAGCCAAGGAGGCTTGGACATGGTTCCGGAAAAAGCGAAAACCTGTCGCCGGCCCCATTAATACAGAAAGCCTGATGGATGGAGCATAGATCAGGATGACGGAGAGAGGACGGCGGATAACGATTAAAAGAAGGATGAGAGATAACGAAGAACCAAGCACCACCTGCCATCCTCCAGCCGATGTCTTTCAACATCTCCGCTCTGTTGCAAGCAAACTCCCTCTGACGTCCGGTATTTATCTGATGCGCGACGGGCGGGGAGAGATCCTTTATATCGGTAAGGCCAAGTCGCTTCGCAAGCGAGTGCTTTCGTATTTCAGAATTCCTGCGCCGATCCCCAAGATCGCGATTTTGATGCAAAAGGTGCGGGCGATCGATCATGTTGATACTCCCACGGAAGTGGATGCGTTGCTCCTCGAGGCGCATCTGATCCGCAGGCAACAACCCCGCTACAACCAGGACCTTAAAGACGATAAAAGCTTTCCTCTTCTCAAGATCACGCGTGAAAAATTTCCGAGGATCTGCATCACGCGTCAAAAAACCGACAAGCGGGCGATCTATTACGGCCCCTACACCGATGCGAAGCTTCTGCATCAAGCGGTGAATCTGATCAACGATCTTTTTCCAATCCGCAAATGTCAGTTGCTTCCCAAAATCGCATGTCTTTACCATCACATTGGGCAGTGCATTGCCCCCTGTGTCAAGCCGGAGGTGAAGCCGCAATATGATCGTTTGATCAATGAAGTGAAGCGTTTCCTTGGGGGAGGCAAAAAAAGCTTCGCTCAGTATCTCAATGACAGGATGGAGAGGGCGAGTCGGGAGTTGCGATTTGAGGACGCTCAGTTTTTCAAGGAGCAGATCAACGCTCTTTCAAAACTCCGCAGAAAATGCTTCCTTCCGAAGAATCCTGGACAAGGCATCTCGCTTTCGGCGACGATCGAACTTAAACAGAAGCTGAAACTCGAAAAGATCCCCGAGCGCATCATTTGTTTCGATGTCTCGAACGTGCAGGGAGATCAAGCCGTGGCATCGAAGGTGAGCTTTTACCGGGAACTTCCAGACAAGTTCGGATACCGACGTTACAGGATCCGGGGCGTTTCCGGGATCAATGATTACGCCATGATGGCAGAGGCCCTGAGACGTATGCTTCGCGGTATCAAGGAAGGCCGGGAAGATTTCATGCCGGATCTCATGATGATCGATGGTGGCAGGGGGCATCTCAACACTGCATCCAAGGTGCTCGCGCAGGAGGGGATGACAACGATAGATATCATTTCCATCGCTAAACAGTTCGAATGGATCCACTCGCCAAAGTTCCGTGCGCCGCTTGTTCTGGCCCCAGATTCCCCGGCTCTCTACCTTCTGAAAAAGGTTCGGGATGAAGCGCATCGGTTCGCGATCACGTATCACCGCCAGCTTAGGGCAAGGGTCCTGCAGCGTTCTATTTTAGATGACATTCCGGGTATGGGCGCGAAGCGTAAGCGTATCCTTCTCAGGCACTTTAATTCCATAGAGGAGATCCGTCATGCCGGCGTTGAAAAACTTCGCGCGGTTCCCGGGATTGACCAAAAAACCGCTGAAACTGTTCGAGCCCATTTTTCCCCCCGGTAGAGTTTTCCGCACCAGGCTCTCAGCAATTTGCCGTGTCCACCTAAAGACGAAACTCGTTTAAATTTCAAAAGTTGTGATAAAATAACCTTACTATGACACATCCATTCCTGAAGCGGCTTAATGAGAAGATCCTTGTGTTTGACGGGGCACTGGGGACAAATCTCCAGACCCTCGGCCTTACTCCCCAGGATTTCGGAGGTAAAGACGGCTGTAATGAATATTTGGTTATCACTAAGCCTGACGCCATTCAGAGTGTCCACGAAAGTTTTCTGAAAGCAGGCTGCGATGTCATCGAAACCGACACGTTCGGCTCGAATCGTATTGTGCTTACGGAGTACGGTTTAGAGGACCGGGTGGTTGAGCTGAACGAAAGGGCTGCGCGTCTTGCTAAGGCGCTCGCCCAAAAATACTCCTCGCCAGATCATCCGCGATTTGTCGTGGGCGCTGTCGGCCCCGGGACCAAGCTCCCATCGCTTGGCCATATCGGCTTTAATGAGCTCAAGGAATGTTACAAAGAGCAATATAAGGGGCTCATCGCAGGCGGGGTGGACGGACTTCTTATCGAGACCTGCCAAGACCTGCTTCAAACCAAGATCGCTATTATTGCCGCAGTGGAATATTTTAAAGAGACGGGCCGTCGGTTGCCGCTCATGGCCCAGGTCACTCTCGAACCTACGGGCACGATGCTGCTTGGGACAGACATCCATGCAGTGATCGCTACGCTCGAGATGTTCCCGGTGGATGTGATCGGGATGAATTGCGCGACAGGTCCCGCCGAAATGACAGAGCACATTCGCACGCTTTGCGAAAGTTCCGTCAAGCATATTTCCGTTTTACCGAATGCCGGGCTTCCTGAGAACGTCGGCGGCGTGGCTCATTACCATTTGACTCCTACGGAGCTTGCGGATTTCCACGAGCGTTTTGTCAAAGAATTCGGCGTTTCAGTCGTGGGCGGTTGCTGCGGTACGACGCCCGAACACTTAAAAGCCGTCGTGGATCGCGTGGGGAAATGCATTCCCAAAAAGCGAACGCCTAAACATGAGCCCTCTTGCGCGAGTCTTTACGGGATTTCTGCTTTTGCGCAAAAGCCCGCGCCGCTTTTGGTAGGCGAGCAGGCGAATGCCAACGGCAGCAAAAAATTCAAACAGCTCCTTGAGCACGAAGATTATGATGCGATCGTTGATGTAGCGCGCGAGGCCGTGAAGGAAGGCGCGCATCTTGTAGACCTTTGTGTGGCGTATGTGGGACGCGATGAAAAAAAAGATATGGGCGAAGTGATCCGCCGTTTCAATCAGCATGTCACCGTTCCAGTGATGATCGATTCGACAGAATACGTGGTGATCGAGGAGGCTCTGAAGCGTGTCGCGGGAAAACCCGTCATCAACTCGATCAATCTTGAAGATGGCGGAGAACGGTTACGCAAGATCTGTCCCATGGCAAAAAAGTATGGTGCCGCACTGGTGGCTTTGACGATCGATGAAAAAGGTATGGCGAAAACGCGCGAGGAAAAGCTTCGTATCGCTAAGCGTATTTATCAGATCGTGACTCAGCAGTACGGTATCCGGCCGGAAGATCTTTTCTTCGACTTGCTGACTTTTACCGTTGGGAGCGGCAGTGAGGAGTTCCGCAATGCGGCACCTGAAACGATAGCGGCCATTCGCCGTCTCAAAAAAGAACTACCCGATGTTCACACGATCCTCGGGATCAGCAATATTTCTTTTGGTCTTGCGCCGCATGCCCGGCAGGTGTTGAACAGCGTTTTTCTTCATGAATGTGTGGAAGCGGGACTTGATGCCGCGATCGTTCATGCCCAAAAGATCGTGCCGATCTTTAAGATCGCAGCGGACGATCTTGAGATCGCAAGGAGATTATTGCATAACAAGTGGATCGGCGGTAAAGATCCTTTGCAGGAATACATCGTGCATTTTTCTGGGAAACGGGGGACTGCTGGGAGGCCCCGCGAGAAGACCTGTGCGGTCGAAGAAACTTTGAAAAATCATATCCTTGACGGAAGCTCCGACGATCTTGCCTTGCATCTAGATGAAGCTCTTAAAAAATACAAGCCGCTTGAGATCATCAATGAGCTTTTGCTGGATGGCATGAAAGTGGTCGGAGAACTTTTTGGCACGGGGAAGATGCAGCTTCCTTTTGTGCTTCAGTCGGCAGAGGTTATGAAAAAGGCCGTGGCCTATTTGGAAAAGTTCATGGATAAAACGGAGGGCCAGGAACGTGGACGGATCGTGCTTGCGACCGTCAAAGGTGATGTTCATGACATTGGGAAGAACTTGGTCGATATTATTCTTACCAACAACGGGTATAAGGTCTTCAATATCGGAATCAAGCAGCCGGTTGAGGCGATCATGAAAGCCGCGATCGAGAATCGTGCGGATGCGATCGGGCTTTCGGGACTTTTAGTGAAGTCGACTCTTATCATGAAAGAGGACCTTGAAGAAATGAGCCGACGCGGGATTAAGTTGCCGGTGATCTGCGGAGGCGCGGCGCTCACGGAGCGTTATGTAGAGCGTGACCTTACACCGGTCTATCAGGGAGCGGTTTATTATGGGCGTGATGCCTTTTCCGGTCTGAAGATCATGGAAGGGATCAAGCAGGGCTCGGCTCCGGATAAACAGGAGGTCAAAACCTCCGCGCCGGTTATTTCGGCTTCACCTACTCCGCCGCCTAAGGCTATGCCTCCACGTTCGAGCGCCACGAATATCATTAAGGGGCCATCGTTTCATATTCATCGCGATAACCCCATACCCAAGCCTCCGTTCTTTGGCTACCGAATTCTCAAGAGTCTCCGGATGCAAGATGTGTTCCCTTGGATCAACAAGATCGCGCTTTATCGGGCGCAGTGGCAATTCAAGCAAGGGGATAGAACTCCGCGCGAATTTGAACTTTATCTTCAGGAGAATGTAGAGCCTATTTTTGAGCGATTCAAAGCTCGAACGGTCCGTGAGAAGATCTTAGAACCCAAGGTTATCTATGGCTTTTACAAGTGTTATTCCGAGGGTAATGACCTGGTGGTGTTGGATGGGTCCGCTCAGAATGAATTGACCCGATTCACATTTCCCCGGCAATCACGGGAGCCTTACCAGTGTATTGCGGATTTCTTTAGACCGAAGGGAGAAGAGCCTGATATTGTCGCTTTTCACGCGGTGACCGTGGGTAAGCGTGCCAGTGAGATGGAGAAAAAACTTTTTAAGGCAAATAAGTATTCGGAATACCTTTATCTTCACGGACTCTCCGTGGAGGCTACCGAGGCTTTGGCCGAGTATACGCATCTTCTGATCCGTCGTAATCTTGGGATCGATAAGCGGGACAAACGCACCAAAGATGAGATTTTCCGGCAAGGGTATCAGGGGTCGCGTTATAGTTTCGGGTATCCCGCCTGTCCGAATCTTGCGGACCAGAAAAAACTTTTCCATCTCCTTCCTGTGGAAAAGATCGGGATCACCCTGAGTGAGATCTTCCAGATGGTACCGGAGCAATCCACCTCCGCTGTCATTGTTCATCATCTGCAGGCAAAATATTTCAGCGTGTAAACAGACTCGCTTCTTGGTAAGTTCGCTCGGGAAACGTCAAACGTTTTGCGCTAACTGTTTTCTGTTCAACGGAGACGTAGAATATTTAAAGACGAAAAACCGGGTTGCTTTTATAAAGCAACCCGGTTTTTTGAAAGTGTACTTATTTCGAAACGGCTTGTCCCAGTTTTTCAGTCAGCGTCCGGTACTCCTGCCAGATCGCTTCAGGCATATGAGAACCGAATTGTCGAAGGTATTTTTCGATCTCCTGGAGCTCCTCCGTCCATTCCGAAGGATCTACCGAAAAAAGTTGCTGGATCTTATCCTGCGGGATAGAAAACCCTGAAAGATCAAAATCTTTCATTTCGGGAATGATCCCGATCGGGGTTTCTTTGGCGCCGACCTTGCCTTCAATACGATCGATGATCCACTTGATCACGCGGATGTTATCGCCAAAGCCCGGCCAAATGAATTTTCCATTTTCATCGGTACGGAACCAATTGATGGAATAGATTTTGGGTTCGTGCTTGAGTCTTTTCCCGAAGTCGAGCCAGTGTCCAAAATAGTCACCCATATTGTAGCCACAGAAGGGAAGCATGGCCATGGGATCACGGCGGGTGGCACCTACGGTAAGCGCTGAGGCGGCAGCGGTGATCTCAGAGCCCATGCGTGTGCCGAAAAACACGCCCTGCTGCCAGTTAAGGGCTTCCGCGACAAGTGGGATGAGTCTTGCGCGTTTCCCGCCAAAAAGGATCGCCGAGATGGGAACGCCTTGAGGGTTATCAACCTCTTTTGAAAGACTGGGGCAGTTATACATGGAGACCGTGAACCGGGAATTGGGATGCGCAGCCTTTGTCGCCTTGGAAGCGTCCCACGGATTTCCCTGCCAGTCTTCAACATGTTGAGGGACCGCTCCGTCCAGGCCTTCCCACCAAGGTTCATTGCTGTCACGATCGATCGCGGTGTTCGTAAAAAGAGTCGGAAAGAACTTATTGTTCTTGAGCGTTTCGATCATCTTGGGGTTTGTCTTACGGGAAGTTCCCGGCGCGACACCGAAAAATCCAGCTTCGGGATTGATTGCGTAAAGACGTCCATCGGGGCCTACATTGAGCCATGCGATATCATCGCCGACAGTCCAGATCTTATAGCCTGGAAGCGCGGATTGCATGAGTGCCAAATTCGTTTTTCCACAAGCGGAAGGAAGTGCCGCGGCGATGTAAGTGATTTTGCCCTTGGGGTCTTCGATCCCCATAATGAGCATATGCTCTGCGAGCCAGCCTTCCTTTTTTCCAAGGCAGGATGCGATGCGTAGCGCGAAGCATTTTTTGCCGAGCAGGGCGTTTCCGCCGTAGCCGGAGCCGAAGCTTTGGACAAGGTTTTCCTTGGGGAAATGCATGATGAAACGTCGTTCGGGATTGAGGTCCCCGATGGAATGGAGACCGCGGACAAAATTTTCGGAGTTTCCGATGCGGTCAAGAGCTTCTTTTCCCATGCGGGTCATGATGCGCATACTGACGGCAACGTAGCTATTGTCCGTGATTTGCACGCATGCTTTGGCATAGGGAGATTTGGGATGTCCCATCATGTAGGGCATGACGTACATGGTGCGGCCTTGCATGCAGCCGTCGAAAAGGGCCGTCATTTTGGCCTTGGCTTCTTTCGGATCCATCCAATTGTTGTTGGGTCCCGCCATTTCTTTGTCGGGATGACAGATAAAGGTCAGCTGTTCTGTCCGTGCGACGTCATTGGGATGCGAATGGTGGTAGTAGGCGTTTGGCCAGTTCTTTTCGTTCAATTTCTCGAAAATAGGTTTTCCGTTGAGGCGTTCTTCTTTGATGCCGATCTCGATCAACTCTTTCGCCTCCGCTTCCGTGCCGTCACACCAGTAGATCTTGGAAGGTTTGGTCAGTTTTGCTTGTTCTTCTACCCATCGTTCAAGTGGCGTTGCCATGGATATGACTCCTTTTGTATAGGGAATTGGGTTGCCGGTACGGGGTGAAGTCTACCGATGCAGGGTGAATTTGCAAGAAATTTTTGACTATCCTTGTCTAAGAAGCTGGATGGGAGGGGGATGGAGGATTGTGGGAATGGATAAGTTCCGCGAACTCGTCAGATGTGATGACGTATTTTTTAAGTTCACGAGGTGTTTTACCCCAAACGCTGTATTCCGCCGCAACGAGGATCTCCTGAGCAGGTCCCGTCTCCATCAGGATCTTGGGAAGATGGACGTCGGCTTGCTGGATGTCTTCCGGCAGGAGGTCAGGATTCGTGAATATCTTCCGATGCCATTCGTCCAGGGTTCCTGAGGAAACGGCATTTTTTTTGTCCGTTAAGTAAGAACGATTCTCCTGAAAAACGAGAAGAGGCATCCGTGAATAAATGACAACATGACCGTGCTTTTTCTTCCGCTTGCGACGGATCATCGCGTCATGAACTTTTTCGACGCTCATCACGACATCCGAACTGAATCGTCCGATCTTTTGACCGACGTATTTCAAGCCTCTGGAGATTTGCCACCTTAAAAAACCAAGGCCGTCGGCGGCGTAGCCGAGACTTTGGATGCGGGTCGGTTCCTCGCGCACTGACGAGATCCCCCAATTCAGGGGGGCCATGACAGCGCTGTCCAGGTCATAAAGGATGTCTTCGACCCAGACAACGAGTTTGTAAACGCGGACTTGCATGATAGGTGTGATCCCGCCATAGCCGCCGGTCAGGACCGAGCCTAACAACCGGGCATCCGATAAAGAGGCTTGGCGGAGCTGAAGCGCATCCCAAAACTGTCCGAAGCGCTGGATCGGTTCGATCCGCGGAAGTTTGGAATAGGCATATTCGAGTGAATCAAGGGACCTCGCGATCGGACTTTTCTTGCTCCGCGTGGTCATATTAACGAAGCCGTCGCCCAACCGGACGAATTGAAGCTCGCTGAGGGCCATGATGGAGAGTGCGACGCTGTGAAGGTCGGATTTTTTTTTGTAGTCATGCACTGTCATGGGATCCGACCAGTAAAGGTCTTCCGCAGAACCCTCAACCGCCGTTAACGGAGAAGCCATGGGAGCGCAAACGACGCAAAGTAAAAACGCGATGCCTGCGGTCCTAGGAATTCTCATAGATCCCTTCAATCGGTACGGAATCAAGATCCGTCTTGCCCGTATAGCTCATCAGTTGCAATAAAGTGGGTGTGAGATCGATGATCCGGTGAGGTGTAGGATCGACCCCTGCGCGAATGTGAGGGCCCGAGATCATCAGGGTTGACCGCAAGGCGTCTCTCAGGAGTGCCCCGTGATCGGCCCCGTTGATGTCCTCGTACCTGAAATTCCAACCGGGTGCGGCTGAAAGCCAAAGGTCCGGGTCCTGGGATTTTGCCAACGCAGAGAGTTCGGGCCTCCAGGACCAAGCCCTTGCCAATGCGGTGATCGCATCCGGATAAGCCGTCTCGTAGGTGGCCTCCAACCATTCCTGGTCATTGTGAAATCCCTGAATGAACTTTACGGCATCTTCGGCGTGGAATTTTGGATCTTTGAGATAGCCGAAAGGATCCAATGCAAGAGTTTCCTTATAGGTCAAGCGGCCATTCTCGCTCTGGGAGAGGTTTTCAACCGGTTGGTACCGGTAGCGCAGTGTTCCGTTTTTATTTTCTATATGAATGAGCGCTTTGGCGCCGCCTTGCCCGAGCACATAAAGGAGCTCTTCGGACAGTTTTACGAACACAAAGTTGACGGGGTGGGGATCGATCTTCCCGGGGAATTTGTTCCGCGCCTCTAAATTAATGTCCAGGAGTTCCTGGACCAGGTTGATCGGCTTGCGATTGGGTCCGAGGCCATAGTGTTCCAGCTCGTAAAGAGTGTTGGGGCGGTCCCATTTACCCGAGGAACTGTCGCCGAGCGGCAGGAAGATCCTGGCTTGGCCTCTTCCCATGTTGTCGATATAGGTGTACGACTCAAGATCCGTTCCCGGATGATTGGCCGAGTGATCCGGTCCCCGAAGGTTCATTTTTAGGAATTGGTAGAAAAAATCACGGCCGAGGTAATAGGGTTGATTGTAAATGCCGTCCTCACCGCCGTAGGCTCCGTGATCGGAAAATAAAATGACATAAGGTTCCCGGCCCCTCGATTCTTGGATGAGCCCGTCATAGATCTTTCCAAGCCATTGATCAACGTTCTCCAATCTTTTTTGGGCTTCCTCGCTGAACTGACCTTTTTCACGAAGGTGCTGTTCTTCATCCATCTGGGGGAACCAGATCATAAAAAGTTTTCCGCGGGTATCGGGGACCATGTAGCGTAAGGCGTACTTTCCGTTCAGGTCGTCCACGATCTCCGGGGCTTCTGTCGCCACAGAGTAAGGGTGGTCAACGTCGTTGGCGGCGATATGCGGCCAGGCCCAGGGAACCACCGCCGGGCTGACCGGGACAAGCGCGGTGTGGTATTTTTCGCCAAGGTAGTCATAAAACGCCTTGATCTTGTTCTGCTTAAGAACTTCTGCAGCTTTTTCAACACGGGTGAGCATGTTGAAGTGCCGTGGAAAGTGTTCGTGCGCAGAGAACATTCGCTTCACGATGCTCTTCTTATGAACGGGAAACCGTTCAAAAAGAGACTGCGCCTTCAGTCCGGTCTGGTCCTGCCATTTTCCCGTGATCAGGCATCCCGTGGCGTTGACGGTCAAGGACGGAAAGGCGGTGAAGAAATTCTGGAAGCGAAGGCCTTTATCAAAGAAAAGCTTCTTGATGTTCGGGAGCTTGTTCTGTTGGACCATGACCTCAACGGTATCAGGCCGGAGGCTGTCCACGAAAATAACGAGAACCTGGGCGTCCGATGCCGGTCCCTTTGGGGAAGACCCCGAGGCCCAGTCCTGTGCATACCCTGTTCCTGCCAAGGAGAAGCATAAGATCGCGATCAATAACCGAAAATCTTTTTTCATGCGCAGTTCTTTCTTGAAGGTAATGTCGTAATTCTAGGGAAACAGTTTTTAAAATCAAGAGGCAATTAAGAAATGCTCGATGGGGAAGGATTTTTGAGGTCCGGATTTTTTAGATCAAGAGTGTATAACACCGAGAGATTTCGCGATCTTTTCAAACGTATTGATCGCGCGATCAATCTCCTGAAGCGAATGGCCCGCGGTAACGGTTGCGCGGATCCGGGTTGTATGGGGTTGAACCGCAGGAGGCAGGATCGGTACGATGAAGATCCCCTCATTTTTTGCGAGGCGTGTCATTTCCAGGGCTTTGGCCTCGTCCCCGACAATGATCGGGACGATCGCGGTTTGGCTCTTGAGCGTGTCGAATCCACGGGCTTGGAGGGTCTTGAGGAAATAATCCGCATTCTTGTGAAGTTTTCCCACGCGCCATGGCTCGTCTTCGATGACTTCAAATGCGGTTTTGGCCGCGGCGGCTGAGGAAGGTGGAAGAGCAGCCGAAAAAATAAAGGGCCGAATGGAGTGTCTTAGATAGTTAACGAGTTTGGTGCTTCCGGCGATGTAACCCCCGACGCTCGGGATGGTCTTGCTCAACGTTCCCATTTTGATATCAATAAGACCTTCCGCTGGATCGATCCCGAAATGTTCCTCGATGCCATGGCCTTTTTTTCCGAGGACGCCGACGGAATGTGCCTCATCGATCATAAGGAGAGCCTTAAATTTTCGGCAAAGCCTGATCACTTCGAGAAGATTGATGATGTCACCGTCCATGCTGAAGACGGCGTCTGCTACCACGAGCTTAATGCCTCCCTTGGCGGGGGTGCTACCGAGGGCTTTCTCAAGAGCCTCCATATCGTTGTGCTCAAAACGAACAAATTGGGCCCGGGACAAGATGCATCCGTCGACAATGCTAGCGTGGTTGATCTTGTCGGAAATGACCACGTCATGGCGTCCCAGCAGGGAAGAGATCGTTCCAAAATTCGCTCCGTAACCCGTAGCCATGGCGATGGCAGCCTCGGTTTTTTTGAAAGAGGCGATCTTTTTTTCGAGTTCCACGTGAACCCGGGTAGTTCCCGCAAGGAAGCGAACACCATGGGTGCCCGTTCCGAATTCATCGACAGCCTTCTTAGCTGCAGCGTTGATCCTGGGATGGCCCAAGAGGTCAAGGTAGGAATAGGAAGCGAATTGGAGCATGGGGCGTCCGTGGACCGTGACATGAACTCCCTCAACTGCATCCGAGGAATGCATATAAGGATAGAGGTCATGTTTTTTGGCTTCCTGGATCCGGTGGTTCAGGATCTCAACCCGAGATAGCAATGTTCTATCGTTAGGGGTCACGGGTTTGCTCACGGGTTTTATTCCTTTAATAAGAAAAGCCGACCGTTCTGAACTTTATAGAACATGGGCGCGACTGTGACTTTGGGATAACGAAGACGAAGCCGTTTTGCCTCGCTTAGGACAAAATCCGTTTCATTGCCGATCTCGAAGAGGTGTGAAGAATTCCTGAAATGCTCCTCCGCGTCCCTTTTTTTCCAGCCCCCGTTTCGGACAAGGCCCTTGACGAACAGGTCTTTGCGGGCCGGGAGGTTGACCATGCCGCAGTGGTCGTGTGTGATGAGCGCAACATGGGAGACATCGCCGACCGCGATAGCATAAGAGACTTTAAATTCGCTGTAACGGAGGTTGGCACCGCCTGTGCGCAGAACAAATGCGAAATTGTCGGGGATGTGCAGGAGTTTGCGGCTGTCCATGCACATACCGATGAGAAGTTGCGCCTGAGAATAGGGTTTGAACGGGCGACTCAGGTTTTGGTACTCCAAGAGGCGTCCGATCGGTGTTGCTCTGTACTTTGCCGGGATGTCTGAGATTTTATTAATCGGAATAAGACGGTTCATCTATTTGAGCTGTTGCTTTTTGAACTATTGTGTTGATGAAACGGATGACCGAAGACTCAGTGTTATCGGCAGGCTCGACGAAATTCGAGATTCCGCTCTCCGCTCGACGATAGGCATTGAACCCCCCGATTCCAAGGCCCACAACATTATCCCCGAGATTGACAAAGTTTATCTATCTTTGACCGATATGTCCATAAAATCTACGGTTAAAACACTCCTTCTGTTGAATTGGTTCAGTAACATGGCACTATCGATTTATGCTATCACAAATCATGGGGAGCTCCTGATTTGCCATTGCGCACCTCCGGCATTCTATAAGATTTGATTCCACCTGTTATGCTAATCGTAATGACAGCCCATTTTTTTAGAATACGTCATCAAGACGCTCGTGCCTAGGGGACCATTTTTATTCCCGCAGGATTTTTAAGTGAATGGATGGCGAAGATTATCAAGCCGAAAATTTCGCTAATATCATTCATGAAGTTAGCCGATAAAATAACGAAATAGATTCTCGATACTACAGGGGAGGGAAATACTAAGAATTTTATGGATATTAGACGGAACAAATTATAAACTGTCCCAGTCGGTTTCTTTCGAGGGATGGTCTTGACAATAATTTAGAACATTAAATCATAGCGAGTTCACAATGTCAGAAAAGCAAAAGTGTTTGCTGATCATAGATGATGAGGACGATATCTGCGAGATCATCAAAGCAAAATTTGAGCAATTGGGCTACAAGGTCTTGATCGCACATAGTGTTCACGAAGGATACCAGAAAATAGAAAAAGGAGAGCCCGATTGCGTGCTTCTTGATATTTGCATTCCGGGAAGTGAGGGTGGATTGGCCT
This sequence comes from Candidatus Omnitrophota bacterium, assembly GCA_043821445.1. Classification (GTDB taxonomy): domain Bacteria; phylum Omnitrophota; class Omnitrophia; order Omnitrophales; family Aquincolibacteriaceae; genus Aquincolibacterium. Next base: position 76,195 of record JBDRCT010000029.1, read on the forward strand.
GCCTTCGCGGGATCCGCTCTTACAATCACAAGCACTCTCACGAGCAGACCCGCATCCGAAAAACACCGGTGATTATGATTACGGGGGCCGGTGCAGTGATGCAGCCTCTTTTCGATCGTGAGGAGATCAGCGGCTTCATTGAAAAGCCGTTTGATCTTACCACCGTCCAGGCCAAGATCGAACAGATTGTTTGGAAACGTTAGTTCGCTTTTCCTCCCATTTTCCCTGCATTGGAACTATGCTTTTCCGCGCGAGGGGGAGGTGTACCCCGCTGATTCTGAAATTTGCCTAGCCAGGTGGGTGAACTCAGGGAAAAGCGCCATCATTCCGATAAAAATTCACCTAAACAAAAAAGTAACGAGCAAAAGTGCTGACTGCTTTTTGAGATAAAAACGGGTCATTTTGGGGAAGATTATAGCACTGATCTAGCCATTGAAAACTGAGCCGGTTGTTTGTTGTGATAGACTTCCGGCAACGGAAGGATGTTTCGATGGCTAATGCAGCTCGTCACGGGTTTAACCCGGGGTTTTTCATATGATGGTGTCCATCTCAGCGAACGTGGTCTCAAGGCATGGCAGAGGAGATATTCAGAATGCTGGTCGATTCAAACAATCGTTTAAATAAGGTTGGAAAATGAAGGTTGCTTTAGTCCATTGCCCGTTTGGACACCGGGGTTTTTCTGAGAATCTCAAAGTTGTTGATGAGGAATTTTGTTTGGCCCCCCCCATTGTCTTGGCCTATGTCGGAGCGATTCTTGAAAAAGCGGGGCATAAGGTGATTATTGTTGACGCCAATGCTCTCAAGCTTTCCAAGGGAAAAACCCTGTCGATTTTAAGGGAATTTGCGCCTGATATTGTAGGTTTTAGAGCGGATAGTTATTGGTTCCATAAAGTCGTTGAATGGGCAAGTTTTATTAAAGAGGGGATGGAAACAAAGGTTGTGGTGGGGGGGATTAATATCACATTGTATCCTAAGGAGTCATTAACCCACGAGTGCTTCGATTATGGGATCGCTGGGGATGCGATTGATTCTTTGCCGCAACTTATTTCGGCTTTAGAAAATAGTAAGGCCATAGATGATATAGAAGGGTTGGTCTATAAGAATAATGGGAAGATCATGCTGAATCCTCCCAAGGGAGAAGGTGTGGATTTTAACCTTTACCCCTTTCCGGCGAGGCACTTACTGCCCAATCATTTATATTCTTCTTTTACATCCCAGCGGAAAAACTATACCGTAATACTTACATCGAGAGGATGTCCTTATAAGTGTAAATTTTGTGCTATATCAAGACTGTTCTACAGCGAGCGTTCGGTTGAGAATGTCGGGGATGAAATCGAAGAGTGCTATCGGAAATTCAGCGTTCGCGAGATCGATTTCTTTGATGCTACATTTTTTGTGAATAAAGAAAGATCTATGAAGTTATGCGAGGAGATCATAAGACGCGGGATCAATGTGGAGTGGTCTTGCAGATCAAGAGTGGATGTTGTCGATGAAGAGATGCTGGAAAAAGCATCCCAGGCTGGCTGCAGGAGGATTTACTACGGGATAGAATCTATTTCTCCTGAAGTGCTAAAAAACATTAATAAGGGCATCGCAACGCACCAGGCAGTGCAGGCAATAAAAATGACACACAAATACGGGATAGAAACGCTAGGTTTCTTCATGGTAGGTAATCCCTCAGACACACGGAAAAGTGTTTTAGAAACGATAAATTTTGCAAAAAAAATGAAACTTGATTTTATCCAGGTCTGCAAAGCCATTGCGAAACCCAATACGGAATTGAACGATATGCTGATCGAAAGATGCGGGGTGGATTTTTGGAGGGAATATATATTAGATGAGAGAAGATTTAAACGTTTGCCAACCCCGTGGACGGAATTGTCCGAGAGGGATGTGGATGAATTGACGAAGCGTTTTTACAGGGATTTTTACTTCAGACTTTCTTGCATAGCCAGAAGGATTTTGAAAATAAAATCTATAAATGAACTGACGCGCTATATTGGGGTAGGGATAAAGTGGTTTTTCTGCACCGGGAAGGATGATGTCTAAGTAATTCATTGGAGCAAGTAAAAATGGAAAAAAAAATTGAGAAAAAAAACGTCATAATTGTAATTCCGACTTACAATGAAGCAGAAAACATCGAAAATCTTATCGTTAAAATTTATTCCCTTCCCATAGATCCATCCGTTCTTATACTTGACGACAACTCCCTCGATGGAACATCCAGCATTATTAAAAAGCTACAAGTTCATTATCCCAAGCTGTATTTGATCGATAGGGAGAGAAAGCTTGGGTTGGCGAGTGCCTTAAAAGAGGGGTTTCAATTTGCTTTGGAAAAAGGATATGACGTTATTATTCAAATGGACGGGGACTTGTCTCATTCTCCCGGTTCCATTTTAGAAATGATCGATTTGCTTAGCCAACATGATCTCGTGATCGGGAGCAGGTATGTTGAAAATGGGGGGGCTCTTAGTTGGGGGTTGGGAAGAGTTTTGATGAGCAGGCTTGGGAATATTTATGCGAAGACCTTGCTTCAAATCCCAATAAACGATTTAACCAGTGGTTTTAAGTGCATGAGGAGAGAGGTACTGGAAAGTTTTAATTTTGATTCCTTAAGTTCAAAGGGATACTCTTTCCAAATTGAAGTCACATTTTTTTCCTTCTTGAAGGGTTTTAAAATCAGAGAACACCCCATCATATTTAAAGGAAGGATGGATGGAAAGTCTAAGATGTCGTCCGGGATTGCCTTGGAGGCTTTTGGGAAAGTAATCCTCCTATCTTTTTTACAGGCTTTATTTTTCCATGAAGGCTTTTGCGGCATAAACAGCAAAACGAGAAGTAGCCTGCGCAAAAGCTTCGGAATGAAAAACGGGTGGGCGAGGGGAATTGAACCCCCGACCCCAAGATCCACAATTATCCTCTAGCGATGGACCATTTTTATCCATCTTTGACCATGCAAAGTATTATTAGGTAGTGCTATCAGTTTCTGATCCCGACACCTTGTCAGATTGGAGTCTCTGAGCGGGATTAATGATCACCGAATGTTTTAGAAGGCGTGGCGGAGAGGAACCCCCTTTTCTGAAACTCTTTCCTAAAATTTGCATGTTGGCAGCACGTCAAGATGTCCCCTTTTGTTAGCACATGAAATGTCCCCTTTAGGGTGTTTAGACAAGACATAAGGTTTGTTCTTTCTTTGAGGTTTTGGAGATGTTATTGGGGGTGTAGAAGCCGAGGAGATGGGGT
>JBDRCT010000030.1:0-2873 GCA_043821445.1 Candidatus Omnitrophota bacterium
TCAGGAATAGTGACCGTTCCGTTTGTAACCATTTCCAATGTTTTTGAAACTATTAAAGCATATTCAACCGAGCATGAAGTTCAAAAGGGAGACTATGTTTCCAAGCTAGTGTCTCGAGAATACGGCCCCTACGGGACAAAATCCTATGAGGAAGGGATCAAACTGTTCCAACTGGTCAATCCGAACATCTCCGACCTGGATCGAATTTATCCGGGCCAAGTTCTTTATGTGCCGATTACGGCCATTCGAAGCCAACCCTGGTTTCAATCGCTTCTTGAAAACATAGATAGCGGAACCCAGCCCAAAGACCTTAAGGCATCCGTCCCTGTCGAGGTCGTCAAACCGGAACCTGTGGCGACCGAAGACAAAGAAGATCCATTAAAGCAGCCGTTTAAGAATGCCGCATCGGTTCTGGATGCAACGCTGATAAATCAAGGCGTTTACTTTTTCCCGCGGCAGGGGAAAGAAGATTTAAAGCTGGATCTGTCGCAGTTTCCGGTAATGGAAGGCAAAGACGGCCGCCGGATTCTTTTCTCCGGCCAAGAATCGATGAATCCTTCGGACTTGGAAGCGATAAAGTCTTTTTGGGGGAACCTTGAAATCATGCCTGTTTCCCGGGAAACTTCTTTAGAACAGATTCTTGATGCGGTTTTTCAAAAGCGGGAAAGGGATGCCTTCAAAAACGGATTGTCCTTTACCGACAATGGACTGGAAGTAAAGATTGGGGCCAGGTGGATAATCCCCCAGCCGGGTGCCGAAGCAGGGAAAAAGGAACGCCGGCTTTGGATGACCTTGATTGATCATGAGAGCGAGCGCATGCCGGATTCCATTGTCCGCTATTTGGAACACCACGATATCCTCATAAAAGATATCCTCAAAAATCCACCGCAAGACCGTCCCCTTGAAAAGGAACGCCCCGAGGATTTATCCCACGACTACTTTCTGGAAGATGTCTTCACTATCGGTCCTTCGGATCCGAAAGCGTTTGTAAATGATCTGCTGATGGCCATGGGCTATGCCTATTTTCCTAACGTACAGATCACCTTCCCATACGCCGACATTCAAATATCGACGCTGTCCAACCGCATTACCAAAAAGGACGGAACCGAGATGCTGGTTGACTTCGGGGATCTTTACGGCGATGCGATCCATGCCCTTGAGAACGCAGGCTTTGAAATTGTGCAGATTAAAGAAAAAGATAATTTGCGGATCGTCATCTTAAAACTGCTTAGCGCAATAGGCGAGACCTATTCCATGAATCCGACCTTTTTGGCTGCAAAAAGGGCTCCGGAGAACAATGCGTCTTTATCCATCCCCGGATTTCTGGTTGAACGTACGGGAAAACCAAAAACGCTTCTTACCCCTGTTTCTTTGCCGAAAGAAGTTGCTGAATTTTTAAAAAACGAGGGGGTAAAGAGCATTATGGTCGGATTGGCCGGAAAATATTAATAAAAATTGAGGTAAAAATGGCAAAAACAGAGTGGTTTGTCCGGACGGCATGGGTGGTTTTGATTTTTTTGGCGGCATCCTGTACCGCGAATCTAGAAGTGCGAAAAAATCAAGAAGAAGCTTCACGAAATCTGGGTGAAGAATACATGAAGATCGGCGATTTTACCGCAGCGCTAAAGGAGTTTCTCGAAGCGGAAAAGCTTTACGATCAGGATCCCATTCTTCAGACCTACCTGGGGATCACTTACATGGCCAAGGAAAAAGTTGACCTGGCGATTGTGCATTTTAAAAAAGCCCTGGCCGTCAAACCCGACTATGCGCCCGCCCGAAACAATCTGGGATTTGCATTTCTGGCCACGAAGGATTGGGATGCCGCCATTGATTGTTTCAAGAAGCTTTCCGAGGACCTTCTCAACCCAACCCCGCATTATCCGCTGCTGAATTTGGGTTGGGCCTATTACAACAAAAAAGACTATCGGCTCGCAGAAAAATATTATCTCGAAGCCCTGAAGTCAGCCCCCGGATTTGTCGTTGCTCAAGTCGGTCTTGGTCGCACTTACCTTGCAATGGGCCGAGTCCGGGAGGCGCTGGAACTTCTCGAAAAGGCGGCCAAGAATTCACCGCGCTTTCCGGATGTATATTTTGAGCTGGGCAAAGGCTACCAATTGTCAGGAGAGCATACAAAGGCTGTTACTGCATACGGCAAAGTGGTAGAACTTGCTCCCGATAGCCCCCTGGCCCGGGAAGCCAAGAAAGAAGCTGAAAATATCAAAAGATAGGCGCTCACAGGGGTCACGAATCAACGCAATCCCTGACCCCCGTGAGCCGTTGCCTAAGTAGCGTTGCGCTGCTCCATCTGAACGATCCTGGGTGTGATAAAGATAAGGAGTTCTTCTTTGTTGTTGGTGTTGCTTTTACTTTTGAAGAGCCACCCTAGGACGGGAATTTTTGACAACCCCGGGACTCCGCTCTCGCCAAGCGCATTGGTTGTTTTAATAATGCCGCCGATAACAACCGTATCTCCGTCATTCACTAAAAGTTCTGTTTCAGCCTCCTTGGTTGTAAAGGACTGCTGGTTGTTGATGATGATATTGCCAAGATCACTTTTTTTGATACTCAGCGTCATTGAAATCCGGTTGTCGGGGGTGACGTGAGGCTTAACTTCTAGCACCAGGTCGATATTTTCAAACACGGTTACCGTATTTCCCGAATCATCCAGCTTGTTGTAAGGGTAGCGAAGTCCCTGCTTGATGGTTGCCTTCTTGTTGTCGAGCGTGACAACTTTGGGCGCTGAAATTATCTTTCCTTCACCTTGAGACTCCATGGCCAAAAGTTTGGCGTTTAACACAAACGGCGTGCCGGCAAGCCGGACGAAGTTAAACCCGATGCTGGCCGCGGTGCTCGTAGTCGGAAAGTTTAACGCC
>JBDRCT010000031.1:0-210510 GCA_043821445.1 Candidatus Omnitrophota bacterium
GGAATCCAGAGACGGCTCAAGTGTAACAATTAGGACTATTTAAGCCTTGGATCCTCCGGTCAAGCCGGAGGATGACAGGGGTTTGTTATTTTAGATACTCTTAAAGCGTTACTGAATTAGTGAGTCAGTACACCGGGTACCTCGGGGACACGTAGAACGCAACGAAATGGCGCAAGTTACCGGTTCTTTTGGTACACGGTGCCATTCGACCTTTCAAATGAAACATCGGGAGAGGAGCAGAGGAACGATCATGAAAAAAATTGGTGTGGGAAAAATGAATGCGATCTTGATCTTGGCGGCGTGTTTCGGGCTTGTGTCCCAACCGGTGTTCGCAGCGTCGGTCGTTCTTTTGGAAGAACGCGACTGGGTTGCCACGATGAAAGGGAAGGCCGTCACGCTGCTGGGGCCGGAGATCAAGGCCGGGGAGAAAGCGCCGGATTTTGTAGCGCAGGCAACCGACCTGAGCGACGTCCGGCTGAGTGATCTGGAAGGCAAGGTCAAGCTTATCGCCTCGGTACCGTCGCTGGATACGCCGGTCTGCAGGACGGAGATCCATCGGTTCAGCGAGGATGCCGTGTCCGTTTCCCCCAAGATAGCGATCCTTTTTATCAGCATGGACCTGCCGTTCGCGCAGAAACGTTTTTGCGCAAACGACGGAATCCGGGGCGTGCGAACGCTCTCGGACCATCGCACCGCGGAGTTCGGCGAAAAATACGGCGTGCTGATCAAAGATATGCGCCTGCTTTCCCGCGCCATTTTCATTGTGGATCCCCAAGGGATCGTGCGCTATGTGGAATATGTCAAAGAGAACGTCACGGAGCCGGATTACGGCAAGGCCCTGAAAGCCCTGAAAGAGATCGCAGACAGGACCGCCGAAATTCCACGTAGGAAAAAGTAGACGTACGGGTTCATCCTTATATGAAAAGTCTTGTTTCATCGTTGATGCTCGGCGCCGGGGTAGCGGTTTTTTTATGCGGATGTGAAGTCGAGGTCGCCAATCGCAATTCGCAGGGAACCACGATCGTCTGTTTCGGGGACAGCCTTACGGCCGGGTACGGGGCCGAGGAAGGGAAGGATTATCCCTCGGTCCTTCGGGACCAAGTGGACCTGCCGGTCATCAATGCCGGCGTTGCCGGGGATACGACCGGTGATGCGTTAAGGCGTCTGGAGAGCGATGTCTTGAGCCATGACCCGAAGATCGTGATCCTCACGCTGGGGGGCAATGATTTTTTGCGCAGGATCCCTCAAAAAGAAACCTTGAAAAATATAGAGACGATCGTGGACCGCATCCAGTCGCGAGGTGGTCTGGTTGTTTTGGCCGCAGTTCAGACGGGTTTTTGGGGGGATGTGTACGCAGAAGATTATAAAAAGCTCGGCCGGCAAAAAAGTTTTGTGGTGATCCCCGATGTTTTAAAAGGCATTCTCTTTGATCCGCGCTATAAACATGACCAGATCCATCCGAACAGCGAAGGTTACCGGATCATGGCTGAGAGGATCTCTCAGAAGATCAAACCTTTTTTGAAAAAACCGTAACAGGGCGCCATGCCACGATCTTTTAACAAGAAAAAAATGAAGAAAACCCCCTTCCCGCTCTCCAAAGTCTATACGCTGATCGAACCGGGACCCGTGGTCATGGTGACGACCGCGCACAAAGGTCGGCCGAATATTATGACGCTGTCGTGGTCCACCATGATCGATTTCAACCCGCCTCTCCTGGGCTGCGTGATCAGCGACCGGAGTTATACGTTCAATCTTTTGAAGAAAACCCGGGAATGCGTGATCAATATCCCGGCCGCGGGATTGGTGAAAAAAGTGGTGGCATGCGGCAACACCTCCGGCCGGACGACAAATAAGTTCAAGGCGTTCGGTCTTACGCCGGTCAAGGCTTTGTGCGTCAAGGCGCCGATGATCGGCGAGTGTTATGCCAATCTCGAATGCAAAGTGATCGATCAAAGGATGGCGGTCCGGTACAATCTTTTTATTCTGGAAGTGGTCCGGGCGTGGTCCGATCCCGGGAAGAAAAACCCGCGCACGGTCCATCATCTTGGAAGGGGCGTTTTCAGGGTGAGCGGAAAGAGGATCAAACTGCCTTCCAAAATGAAATAGCTTGTGAGGAGGCTCGGAAGAGAGAAACGATGGCGATCATCGAACCTGTGATACGGCCGCCGGCCGAGGCCGGCAGTTTTCTTTTGCAGGTGACCCTGGGATGTTCGGTGGATCATTGCAGTTTTTGCGGCGCGTACAAGATGAAACCCTTCCGCGTCAAAGATCCCGGAGAGGTTTTTTCGGACATCGATCGTTATGCCCATCGCTATCCCGCTACGCGGCGCGTTTTTCTCATGGATGGCGACGCACTAGTCCTCAGTAACAACAAATTAGTGCTAGTCCTGAAAAAGTTAAAGCAGGTTTTCCCCCGGCTTTCCCGCGTTTCCGCCTATGCAAATGGATCGAACATCACCCGAAAAAGTGACGAAGAACTCGCGGAGCTTTGCGCGCACAAGTTGAGCCTGATCTATATGGGACTCGAAAGCGGGAGCCAGTCCGTGCTTGACCGGTGCAAGAAGACTTCAAGCGCGGAAGAAATGATCCGGGCAGTGCAGCGGGCAGAGCACTCGGGGATCCGGTCGTCGGTGATCGTGCTGCTTGGGCTTGGCGGCAAAAAATATTCCGCGGAACACGTACACGGCACGATCGAAGCCTTGAACCGGATGCAACCGCGGTATCTTTCGTTCCTCTCTCTGATGATCATTCCGGGTACACCGCTTGCCGGAGAAGTGCTCGGGGGAGACTTCACTGAGCTCGATCCGCCGGCATTGCTCAAAGAGGCGTACGAAATGATCCAGGGACTTGAGCTTAAGCGCACGGTTTTCCGGTCAGATCATGCGTCGAATTATCTCGCGCTCGAAGGAACGTTCCCGAAAGACAAGCCGGCTCTTTTGAAGGCCCTAAGGGCCGCGATCGATGGAGAAGTCACGCTCCGGCCTGATCTTGCAAGAGGGTTGTAGCCCCGCGCCGTGTCCCCGGACGAAACATCCCGCCGGAGTTCTTGATCAAGAAAAAAATATCAGTCCGGAGCAGAAGGTGCCACGTCATGGACGAAGTCATTGCCTCCGTTCATGAACGCGTGTTATATTAACCTTGTTCGTACTGCGCCGGAGCGGACAAGTCAGGCCGGCGCCCTGTCCTGTGGAGGAAATAGCATGAGCGATTTTGCGAAAACCCTGATCTTTTTCGGCCTGATCCTTGTCGGGATGGGGATCTTCGCGGCTTTTTTTGATAAGGTTCCCGGCCTCGGAAAATTACCGGGCGATATTTTCCTCCGTCGTGGAAGTTTTACTTTCTATTTTCCGATCACGACCTGTATTTTGCTCAGTCTGATCCTCACACTTGCCTTCACTTTATTCGGGAAAAAATAGCATGTTCGAACTTCTGACATCGTTTTGGCGGCCTTTGATCGAGATCCTGTTCATCTGGGTGTTGATCTATTCGGTGATCCGGTTCTTCCAGGGCACGCGCGCCATACAGGTCCTTTTAGGTCTCGTCGTCCTCGTGGTGATCTTCCTCGCAGCGAAATTTTTTGAGTTGAACAGTATCATTTGGGTCCTTTCCAAGGTTTTCGCCGTGGGGATCGTGGCTTTTCTCATCATTTTTCAGCCGGAAATGCGGCGCGTGCTGGCGCGCATCGGGACCACGATGTCGAGCGGATTTTTAAGCCGGGGGGGCATGCTCGGGGAAGTAATCCGCGCCTGCGATCACATGGCGCGCCACCGAACGGGGGCCCTGATCGCGATCGAACGGGACGTGGGACTCAAGAATTACGTCGAGAGCGGCATGATGATCGACGCCAAGGTGAGTACGGAACTTCTTCTCAGCATTTTTGACCCACACACTCCAACGCACGACGGCGCCGTGATCATCACAGGCGACCGCATCGCGTCTTGCGGTACTCTTTTTCCTCTGACGCAGATGACGGACCTTCCGACCTCGGTGGGAACGCGCCACCGGGCTGCGATCGGCTTGACGGAAGAAAATGACGCCGTTTGTATTGTGGTCTCAGAAGAAACGGGGAATATCTCGGTTTCGGTCTTCGGGAAGCTGACCAAGGCACTCGATCTGGAGGACTTGAAACGGATCCTCGAGGGGCTTTTGAAGCCGGCGGAGAACAAGAATGTTTTTCAGGATTTTATCAATAAGAACAAAAAGCTTTTCCAGTTCCACGGGAAGGAACCCGGGAAATGAAACATTGGTTAGTCCATAATTGGGGTTTGAAGATCATCTCCTTGGTGCTTGCTATTGGGACGTGGTATTACGCCGTGGGCGAGGAGAATATCGAGGTTACGCGCGTGATTCCGCTTAAGATCCAGATGAGCAACAAGGAAATGACGGTCTCCGAGATCTCCACGAAGGGCGTGCAGGTCACTTTATCTGCGCCTCGCGCATTGATCGTGAACCTTGCGAGCCAGGATATCCAAGTCGTACACAAGATCGGTCCGGAGATCAAAACCGCGGGAGAATATTCCTTCCGTCTTGAGCCGTCGGAGATCAGTTTGCCGGGTTTTCAGATCCGTGTTGTCAAGATCGTGCCCGAGATCATGACGGTGAAGTTGGATGAGCTGATCGTCCAGAAGCTCGAGATCCAGCCGGATTTTGTGGGGGAACCCGCCGTCGGCTACAAGCTTCTCACGGATGAATTGCGTATGGATCCGAACGCCATTCTTACGCAGGGTCCTAAAGGGGTCCTGGAAAAAATGAAATCCGCAAAGACCGAGCCGATCGATCTGGTCGGCCGTATCCGCTCTTTTCACCGCACCGTGGAGGTGAAGTTGCCTTCCGGCGTAACGCCCATGAGCGAATCACTCGTGAACGTTTATATCCCCATTCGCGAAGAATTTGGTGAAAAGGAGTTCAAAGACGTTCCGGTGCGCGTTTTGAGATCTCCCGCGGCAAGCGGCGTCGTGGATCTCAATCCGGATAAGGTGACCCTCGTGCTCAGGGGGTCCAAGCTTTATCTCGAAAAGCTTGCCTCCGAGACCTTATTGGCTTATGTGGATCTCGCGGACCTGAAAAAAGGGGATTATGACCTGTCGCTTCAAGTGGTTCTCCCCGAGAGCGTGAGCTTGAAGGACAAAGAACCGATCAAGATCAAAGCGGCGATCCGGTCTCTTACCCAGTGATTTCTTAATGATCGCCCGCATGGCCTCAAAAAACCTCGGCGTCAATATTGACCATGTCGCGACCTTGCGCCAGGCGCGCCTCGGGGAAGAACCTTCCGTTTTGGAGGCCGCACTCGAGGCGGAACAGGGCGGGGCTGACAGCATTACGGTCCATCTGCGCGAAGACCGCCGTCACATCCAGGACGCGGACGTTTTTGAACTCGCGGAAAAGATCTATGTTCCTCTCAATCTTGAAATGTCCGTTTCCGCCGGGATCCTCAAGGTCGCGCTCAAGGTCTTGCCGGAAAAGGCATGTCTGGTCCCCGAAAAAAGGAAAGAACTGACAACCGAGGGGGGCCTCGACCTTTTTTCAAAAAGAGATCCTTTGATCCGGACGATCGACGCGCTTTTGGCGAAAAAGGTCGAGGTCAGCCTTTTTATCGATCCGGTCGAGGACCAGGTGCGGGAAGCCGCCCGGCTTGGCGCCTACGCGATCGAGATTCATACGGGGTCTTATGCGAATGCCGCGGACAAGAAAAAAGAAAAAGAACTTTCTCGAGTCCGAAAAGCCGCATCGCTGGGCCGGGAACTCGGGCTCCGCGTTCATGCCGGACACGGTTTGAATTATGAAAATATTTTTCCGTTACTTGCAGTGCCGGAGATTATCGAATTCAATATCGGTCACTCCATTGTCAGCCGCGCTATGTTCGTCGGTATCGCTCGCGCGGTCCAGGAAATGAAGAAAATCATTAGTTTGGAGCATGGGGTTCGAAGTTCGGAGTAAAAAACTTGTTCTCCGAACTCTGAACTCCGAACTCCGTACTAGAATTATGAATATCCTAGCCATCGCTAAAAAATTAAGGCGTCCTGCGGTTGCCCACAAAGGAGACATGGGACGCGTTTTCATTCTCGCGGGGTCCCGCGGCATGACAGGAGCGGCGCATTTGGCGGGGATGGCCGCCTTACGATCGGGAGCGGGACTTGTGACGATCGGCGTCCCGGACGCCGTTTATCTCATTCTCGCCAAGCGCGAGTCCGAACTGATGATCCGGCCCTTTCCTTCAACTCCCCAAGGGACGCTTTCACTGAAAGGTTATCGCGAGATGGAGCGGTTTTGTGCCACACAAAACGTGCTCGCGATCGGTCCCGGACTTTCTCAACACATCACCACTCAAAAACTGATCCGCAAGATCCTTCCAACGACGGCACTTCCGCTCGTGATCGATGCAGACGGACTCAATGCGTTGAAGGGGTATCTCAAGGTTTTGGATGCTTGTCGCGGTCGCGCGATCCTGACGCCGCATCCGGGGGAATTCTGCCGCGTGTTCGGCGACACGCTGGATGATTCGGATGGGGTGAGAAAGAAACGGGCCTTGGACGCGGCCCAAAAGTGTGGAGGAGTGATTGTTCTCAAAGGACACCGCACGGTCGTTGCCGCGCCCGGCGGAGATTGCTATATCAACACGACCGGCAATCCCGGTATGGCGACCGCGGGTTCGGGGGATGTGCTGACCGGTATGATCGCGGCGCTCGTGGGCCAGGGGTTCCCGTATTTTGAAGCAGCGTGTCTGGGGGCCCATGTTCACGGGCTGGCCGGGGACATGGCCGCAAAAAAGATCGGCCAAACAAGTCTTACGGCGGGGGACCTGTTGCGCTTTCTCCCGGACGCTTTCAAATCACTCGCGCCTTGCTGACATGGATACCTTCGCTTCGTATCAGTTATGTACGCTGTGTCCCCGCGATTGTAAAGTCGATCGCACGAAAGATCCCTTGGGTTTCTGCGGAGAGAGCGCGACTTGCCGCGTTTCTTTCATCGGACCCCATTTCGGGGAAGAGCCCTCTTTCACGGGATCCCGGGGTTCCGGCACGATCTTCTTCAGCGGCTGTTCCAGCCAGTGTTTTTTCTGCCAGAACTATCAGATCTCGATCCAGCATGATGGCCGCACGGTCACGTCCGCGGAACTTCTCGCCGAAGTACGGGCGCTTCTTCTCAAAGGGGTCCACAACCTGAATTTTGTGACGCCGGACCATTTTTGGCCGCACATCCAGGCACTTTGTTGCGCTCTTCGGGAAGAGGGGATCAAAGTTCCCAGGCTTTTCAACTGTTCCGGATATCAAAAACCGGAAAAGATAGAAGATTATGCCCGGGAGATGGATATTTTTCTTCCGGATTTCAAATTCGCGGAACCAGAATTTGCGAAGCTATGCATGGGGGACGCGCGCTATCCTGAGATCGCCGTGAAGGCGCTCCGGGAGATGGTCAAACTCAAAGGCTTTCTGGAACCCTGGGATGTTACGGGGCGACGGACCGCCGTCCGCGGAGTCCTGGTCCGCCATCTGGTCCTGCCGGGCCATGTTGAAGATAGCCTGAAAGTCTTAAAGATCCTTCACCGTGAGTTCGGTCCCGGGCTCCCGCTTTCGGTCATGGGCCAGTTCCGGCCGGTCCCGGGTTGCTTCCAAAAGAAGAAGCTTAAGCGAGCCCTCGATCCTGAGGAATACTATCAAGTTCTGAAACTTGTGGAGAAGCTCGGATTTGAGAAAGTCTATACGCAGGAACTCGGAAAAGGGGTGGATTTTTTGCCTGACTTTAAGGATCCCAAGGACCCGTTTCCTGGAAACCGTCAAAGAAATCAGACCGAAGACAAAAAACGAATGGCAAATGGCGGATGACGGCGATTCGGGTTTTTCGCCATCCTCCGTCCGGTTTCCTCCATCCCATTTCAAAATACTGGCTATTGGGCGGATCGCGGATATAATTAAGCTCTCGCAATCGAGCACCGTTCTCTATTAATTTTGCGGGTAACGGTACAGTACTGTGAACCTCTGAAACGAATAGTAACGCAGTACTAGAGGGAACCATGGCTAAACAAGTCATATTATCCCCGTCGGCTTTGAATCTTTTCAAGGACTGTTCCCGATGTTTCTGGCTGGAAAAGGTCAAGAATATCAAACGGCCTCGCGGTATTTTCCCTTCGCTTCCGGGCGGTATGGACCGTGTGATCAAGACCTATTTTGACACCTTCCGCGCCCAAGGCATGCTCCCTCCGGAGCTTCGCATCGACGCATTCAAAAGCATTCATCTGTATGACGACCAGGCTCAGCTTGAGGACTGGCGCGCTTGGCGTACCGGGCTTCAATACCGTGATGAGGACGGATCGGTCCTGTCGGGCATGCTGGATGATCTGCTCGTCAAAGAAGGCGCTTATATTCCCTTCGACTACAAGACAAAAGGATCTCCCACCAATGAAGAGGATGCGACCAAATATTATCAGACCCAACTGGATTGTTACGCGCTGATGCTTGAAGGAAATGGATTCAAGACCACCGGATACGGATTTCTTCTTTACTACTCGCCCAAAGAGGTCGGAGAAAACGGCCGGGTGAGTTTCGAGATCCAACCGATCCGGATCGGGACGGATACGGCGCGCGCGAAGGATCTGTTCCGTCGGGCGCTTGCCATCTTGACAAGTCCCGCGCCCAAGGCTGCGCCGAAGTGCGAATATTGCGGATGGCTGGAGAAGTTCAGAAAGTGACCCATTTTCCGGGTCCATAACGCAACCATGCGAAAGGAGTTTTTATGACCCAGCAACTTGCTTCAAAGGTTCTCGTAGAAAAACCCACAAGCGAAAAATTGAATGCCGCGAAAGTTTTTTCATGGCCCATTTGGACGAAGGAGGTCTCAAGCTTTGACTGGTATTACGATGAAAAAGAGATCTGCTATTTTCTGGAGGGAGAGGTCACCGTGAAGACCGCTGATGGCGAGATTTCATTCGGCAAAGGGGATCTCGTGACCTTCCCCCAAGGATTGAAATGCGTTTGGAATATCAAGAAAGCCGTCAGAAAGCATTATAAATTCGGCTAATTAACGCCCAAGAGGACAGGCAGTCAATGAATGCCTGTCCCCTTTAAATCGGTTCAACAGAACTTTTAACGAAAGGGATTTATGACATCTCCTACGCCCAAAACGAATGCCATGCTCATTTGCGATTACGTGATCACCGAGCGCGGTACGAACAAAAAAAGCCTGATCGGGGTCTTCGAGAATATCGGGGCAGCGACCTTTCCGTGCACGCATTTCGCAATGTCGGTCTATATCAAGCTGACGGATGCGCAGGGAGGTTATCAGTTCCGGCTTGAGCTCGTGGATCTGCAAAGCGATGTGATGATCGGAAAAAGCGAAATGCCCGAGGAGGTCCGCGTGCCGAGCCCGCTTGATGCCCATGAGTTGGTATTCAATCTTCGAGGGGTCCGGTTCATGCACGCGGGTAATTATGAATTCCGGATTTTCGCCAATGACAGGATCTTCGGGCAAAAGAAGCTCATGGTGGAGCAGATCGATCCGAATGCGAAAAACTCGGGGCCCCAATAAAAGGCGTAGGAGGGCTTATGCCAAAAACAGCGCTCGTGATCTTAGCGGAAGGGTTCGAAGAAATTGAGGCGATCGCGCCAGTCGACGTCTTGAGACGCGCGGGGGTCCGGGTGACCCTGGCGGGCGTGAACTCCCTTACCGTCAAAAGCTCCAGGGATATGGGAGTTCAGGCGGACGCACTTTTGAAGGACATCAAAGATCTTCCCGATGCCGTGATCCTTCCCGGGGGACTTCCGGGAGCTACGAATCTTGCCAAGTCGGGGGAAGTTGCAAGGCTCGTCAAGCAGATGAGCGCGGCAGGGAAGCTCGTGGCTGCGATCTGTGCGGCCCCCGCGATCGTATTGGCCCCGCTCGGGATTCTCGATGGCAAGAAAGCGACCTGTTATCCCGGGTGCGAAGCGGATTTTTCCGGTAAGGCCGTACATTCCAAAGAGCGTGTGGTTGTGGACGGGAATATCATCACCAGCCAGGGCCCCGGCACGGCTCTGGAGTTCGCGTTTGTGATCGCCGCCCGGCTCGTGGGTCAAGAAATGGCTGACACCGTGCGCGGTAAAATGTTGGTCAAGGCATAGCCCGCATGGGATTTTTTGAGATTGAGCAAAAATACCGTTTAAAAGACCCTGCGAAGGTCCGGGTGATTTTAAAGCAAATAGGCGCCAAGCGGATCGCGAGCGGTGTGGAAACGAACGAATTCTATGATCAAGGCGGCTTTTTCAGAAAGCAGAAGGTCGCGCTCAGACTCAGACGGTTCGGCCGGGGGCTGGCCACGATGACACTCAAGGGGCCCCGGATCAAGGCCCGTTTCACGAAACGCATGGAGATCGAAACGCCCGTAGATCTCGCGGCGGCCAAGGCGTTTCTGAAATTTCTAGGATGCCAGGTTTGGGGACAGTATTCCAAAAGGCGGGAGCTCTACAGGCTCAGTAAAACGGCCGTGACCGTGGACTTTCTTAAAAAATTCGGCTGGTTCCTTGAGATCGAAGGCCAGCCCCGGTCGATCAGGGAGATCGAAAAAAAACTGGGTCTCCGGAACGGGGACCGGGAAGAAAGATCCTATTTGCAAATGTTATTTCAGTAGAAGTACTAGCGCCGTGTTAATTTTAAATTTAAGGGTACACGGCACAGCACTGTGAACCCTTAAAAATAAATTAGACACAGTGCTAGAAGGAGGGCCCTATGGTGATGGCATCGGATATCCGGGTGGGGAATGTGATCCGTATCGACGGCAAGCTTTGCAAGGTCCTGACGCAGGAGATCCGCGGGACGGGGAAATTCGGCAAGAGCGCGATGCTCAAGCTCAAAAGCCTTGAAGAAGGGAATGTGATCGAAAAGAAAATACCGGCGGATGCAAGCGCGGAGGCCGTCGATGTCCATTATGTGAAGATGCAATACCTCTACCGTGAAGGGGACCAATTCGTGTTCATGAATATGGAGAATTACGAGCAGTTCTCCATTCCCGCGAAGGCCGTCGGCAAGCACGAGGTGTTCCTTAGGGAAAATGAAGTAATCGAGGTCTTGTTCGGAGAAGGAAAAGCGCTGAGCATTTCTTTTCCCAAGATCGTCGAACTCAAAGTGGTGAGCGCGCCGCCGGGGGTAAGAGGGCAAAGTGATTCGACGTTCAAGGAGGCCGAACTTGAGAACGGCCTCAAGGTCCTTGTGCCACAATTTATCAGTACCGGCGAAACGATCCGTGTCAACACCGACGACCTCAGCTATTTAGACCGGGTCTCCGTCAGAAGCATGTCTTAAGATCCGAGGAACGATGAACGGGTAGCGGGAAACGATGAATGTTTGCGTTCCCCGAGGACCCTTCCCCGTGACGGGTAACAGTCACTTTGGTACATAGCAAAGGAAAAAAATGAAAGAAATCCCAGGTTTGTTTTTAATGGGAATGATACTCATGATTTTTCCGGTTTTCGGACAACAGAAGGAGGACATCATGCAAAAGATCGAGGTCCGGAGTTCTGCGTTCGTAGAAGGGGACAAAATCCCTTCGGATTTTACTTGTGACGGGGCCGATATGTCGCCGCCGATCGAATGGTCCGGTGTTCCGGCCCGCGCGCAAAGCCTTGCAATCATCATGGATGATCCCGATGCCCCTTCCGGGAATTGGACGCATTGGCTGGTCTATGATCTTCCGCCGGATCTGACGCAGCTTCGGGCCGGCATTGCGGCCGGAGAAAAACTTCCCGGGGAAGCTTTGCAAGGACGCACTGATTTCAGGAAGACGGGTTATGGGGGGCCGTGTCCGCCGTCCGGCGAACATCGTTATTTCTTCAAAGTCTATGCGCTTGACACGATGCTTCACTTGAAGTCGGGTGCATCCAAACAAGAATTGCTCAAGGCCATGCAGGGACATATCCTTGCGGAGGGCGTTTTGATGGGACGGTACGATCGTTCCTGAGAAATGCGGGGGGGTGTGTGTCATGAACACGGAACACGTTGTGCATCACCGCAAGAAAAGGATTCTGGCGGTGGATGATGACGGGTTGGTAAGGAGGTCGCTGGAGATCTTGCTCCGGGAGGCCGGTTACGATCCGACGGTCGCAAGCGGCGGACAAGAAGCGCTCGGGTTCCTTGTCCAGCGTCATTTTGATCTTTTGATCACGGATATCCGCATGCCGGGCATGGACGGACTCCAGGTCATTCAGGCTGTTCGCCAGTATTGCCAGGAAATGAAAAAAGATCCGATCCCCGAGATCGTGCTCACAGCTTACAATGATGAGCAGGTCAAACAATCTGCGATCCATCTTGGGGTGCAGGAATTTCTTCTGAAACCGTTCAAGATCGACGAATTTTTGGAGATCCTGGAGCGCAACTTAAACCGGTAATCCGTGCCATGGTCCGGCAATGGCCGTTTGCATTTTTTTACAAATAAGGTATTATTCTCCCATGAAATCAAACGATCTGGATTTTGAGATCTCATTCCTCGAGGGTGTTCTGAAGCACCGCCCCAATTATATAGACGCCTTAGCTCCGCTTGCGGAGGCCTACACACGCCGCGGTTTCTTTAAAAAAGGCCTTGAGATCGATAAGCGGCTTGCTTTTCTTTGCCAAGATGATCCGATCGTTCATTATAATCTCGCCTGCAGCTACGTCCTTTCCGGCTATACCGCCAAGGCCCTGACGGCGCTCAGGCAAGCGGTGCGCCTTGGATTTATGGATCTGGGGCATCTCGAAAAAGATCCTGACTTGAAACCTTTGCGTGAGTACCCTCCGTTCCAGAAGTGGCTTTTGACCCTTTCTCAGAAAACAAAAGCTTGAAAAGATTTTCCCAAGGTCCTCATGGCCCTTTCTCTCAAGTTAAAAAATAAAAAGCGGGAATATATCGCGATCCATCACGGCCGGAAATTGCTCCGGTTCCTTGAAAAGAAAAAAGATTCCATTTCGCCTCTTTTGATCGTGACGCATGATTATCCCGATCCGGACGCCATCGCGTCGTCCATGGCGCTCCAATATCTCGGGGAGCGTCTTCACGGGATCAAGTCCAGGATCGTGTATAAGGGGATCATCGGACGCGTGGAGAACCAGGCTATGGTGGATCTTCTCAAAGTCCCCATTCATAAATTCCGCCCTTCGGACATAAAAAATTATGAAAATGCCGCGTTGATCGACACTCAGCCCGAATTTGAAAATAATCCTTACCCGCGGAACAAAAAAGCTACCTTGGTGATCGATCAGCATCCGTATGTGAAACTTCCGTTCGCGGAACTTGCCATTATCGATCCTGAGTGCGGCGCCACGAGCGTGATCCTGACGCAGGCGTTGCTTCTGAGCGGCCTTGAAATTCCGAAGCGTGTCGCGACAGCGCTTGCTTACGGGATCCTTTCGGATACACTCAATCTTTATCGGGCTCATCGGATGGATATCATCCAGACCTATCTCGACATCCTCCCGCTTTGCGATATGCGGGCCTTGATCCGTATCCAGAATCCTCCGAAGTCCAAAAAATTCTTTAGCACGCTGAACCGGGGACTTCAGGGAGCGCGTGCCTTCCGGGGAGTGATCGTGTCCCATCTCGGGAAGGTGGAACACCCGGATCTGGTCTCGGAGATCGCGGATTTTCTTCTAACCTATAAGGGTATGGAGCGGTCGCTTTGTACGGGGCGCTACAAGGATAAATTGCACGTGTCTTTGCGCAGTAACCGGCCGACGGACGAAACTCCTGAGATCCTCCGCGATATTTTTGATGACCGCAAAGAAGCCGGCGGCCATGACATGGTCGCGGGCGGCAGCTTCCATGTGCGCGGCAAAGATAAAAGTGATACCCGCTGGCAGAATGCCGAGACCCTGCTCGTTTGCCGGCTTTTGAAGCGTCTACGCTTCCCGGTGCAGCCGGATTTCTATAATCCTTTTCAGCACGAAAAACACACTCGGGCGGACGTATGATCCTTCCGCGGATTCCGGAGATCTGATCCCCGGCTCTATTTTGTCTTGAACGTCCATTGCTCAAGTTCCGTTTTGCCGTGTTTTTCCACTTTAATTGATTGCAAAAAATTTCCTCAAAGGGCTATAATAAAACCATCTTTTTTCGCCATCTCATCATCAAGGAGGATCCATTCATGAAAAAGGCTTTGTTTATCACGCTCGGTGTCATAGTGCTCACAATTTTTTTTGGGGCGCTTATGTTCGGCGGCGTTTACAACAATCTTGTGACCAAAGAAGAAGGCGTTACGAGCGCTTGGGCGCAAGTGGAAAATGTCTATCAGCGGCGTTTAGACCTTGTGCCGAATTTGGTTGAGACCGTGAAAGGTTACGCGGCACATGAAAAAGAGACTCTGCAGAACGTGGTCGAAGCGCGTTCCAAGGTTTCGAAAGTGAATATCGCCCCGGAGATGCTGAGCAGTCCCGATGCCCTCGCGAAGTTTCAGGAGGCCCAGACCCAGCTCACCTCGGCCCTCAGCCGCCTCATGGTTGTGGTGGAACAATATCCGGACCTCAAAGCCAGCCAGAATTTTCTCGCACTCCAGACCCAACTGGAAGGCACTGAGAACCGCATCACGGTCGAACGAAAGCGTTTTAACGGAATGGCCCAGGATTTCAACGCTTTTCGCCGTCGCTTTCCGAATGCAGTAGTAGCCGGGATCATGGGCTTTAAAAACAAAGCCTATTTCCAGGCCGATCAAGACGCCAAGACCGCTCCTCAGGTCAAGTTTTAACCTGAAATGGTAAAAATGGGACAGGTTGCTCTTTTTAGGAAAGCGATTTGTCCCGTTTCTTTTTTTACGCTCCTTTTTTTCCTGGGGCTTTCCGCTCTCTCCGCTTTACAGGTGCCGCCGCGCGCGGACGGTTATGTGACCGATCGCGCGGGGCTGTTGTCTCCGTCCGCCAGGGAAAATCTCGAAGCGGTTCTTCGCACCTTCAATGAAAAAACCTCGAACCAGGTTGTCGTGGCCACTTTTCCGTCTCTGGAGGGCGACTCCCTCGAAGATTTCTCTATGCGCCTTGCCGAGGCCTGGAAAGCGGGACAAAAGCGGAAAGATAATGGAGTGATTTTCCTTATCTTCAAGAATGACCGGAAGATCCGTATTGAAGTCGGCTATGGTCTGGAAGGCGTTCTGACGGATGCCCTTTCGGGCCAGATCATCAGCCAAGTGGTCGCGCCTTATTTCCGTAAAGGGGATTATCCGGGCGGGATCCTGGCCGGCACAGACGCGATCATGAAGGCCACGAGGGGAGAATTCAAAGGCTCAGGAGGCTCAAGAAACGAAAAGGATAATTGGGCGGCGTTTTTTTCTTTTTTTGTGGTTATTTTCTTTTTCTTGAATTTTCTTAATTTTTTAATTCGCTCCCATTACGATACCGGCCGGCGGGGGAGCCGGCATAGCGGATTCTGGGCCGGTGGCGGCTTCAGTAGTGGGGGTGGCGGCGGAGGTTTCAGTGGCGGTGGAGGAGGTTTTGGCGGCGGCGGAGCAAGCGGAGGCTGGTAAATGAGAATTTCTTATCCCGTGTTCTTTTTTTCAAAAAAGGAAAAAGAGCAGATCCTTGCTGCGGTCCGGGAAGCGGAAAAAAATACATCTGGGGAGATCCGCGTGCATCTGGAATACCGTGCTCCTGAGCCTGTCTATGGGCATGCCCAGAAGGTCTTCAAGAGGATCGGAATGACAAAGACCGCTCAGCGGAACGGCGTTCTGATATTTCTTGCGACCGGGAACAAGAAGTTCGCGGTACTGGGGGATGTCGGGATCGATGAGAAAGTTTCCGAGGGGTTCTGGAACGATGTGGTCCAGATCATGCAAAGGCACTTTAAACAGGACAAGTTCGCTGAGGGTATTTCTGAAGCGGTCCTTCGTATCGGAGAGAAACTAAAAACTTTTTTCCCTTATCAGCCAAATGATAACAATGAGCTTTCTGACGGTATTTCCTATTGATCGCTTTTGTGATCAGAACAAGGGATGCGAGACTGGAGACTCAAGCGAAGGTTTTCGCTCCCGTCTCGAATCTCCAGTCTATGTTCTACGGAAAGGTTTAAATGGACATTCACGATTCCTGGGAAAAGGCGCTTAAGGCCACTGAGATCATTCGGCCCCGTGTCCAGCCCCTCCAGACATTTGCAACAACGCAGATCCCGTATGTTTTTTTGGCGGAATCTGCGGTCAATCATGGCGACACGGTGGTGCGCAAAGGGGAGGTGACGGTCGACAAGCCCTCAATCATTTTGCCGCCCAATCTGCCGCAGTTTGAGGGGTTTGAGTTCGACAAACAGCTTTCCGGGGTCGAGGATTATCTGACGACCTTTCTTCTGGTGCGCGGGATCCGCTTTCCTTCGATGAAATATGAGAATAAAATAAACTCCCTGGACATTCGTGAGGAAAAACTTTCGAAAGCAGTGGAATTTTTTTCTCACGTGCTCCAGCGGCAGGAAAATGTTTCGACGGGCCTCGTGATCGGTCCGGAAGATTGTTGGCAGTTCTCGATCCTGATCTTTATCTGCAGCCAGATCACGCGCTCCGCGGAAGGGGACATTCGAAAACTTTTTAACCGGTTCCGCGATCTTGAGTAGATGTCCCGAAAAAGCGGGATCCTTGAATTTACGGGCCCGAGGGCGTGAAGTAGTACGGCTCTTATGGGGAAAGGTGACATGACAAAAGACTACTCGTCGTTTTTACATTCCAAATGCGGGAAGATATGGAAAAAAGTGGGCGTCAAGCGGCGCGCCGGCGTGACAACCCCACTTTTTTCGCTCTATTCAAAGAAAAGCGCCGGGATTGGCGAGATTCCGGACTTGAAACTTCTGATCGACTGGTGCAGAAAGACCGAACTCTCGATCATCCAGCTTTTGCCCCTTAATGATGTCGGGTTCGATTTCCGCCCCTATGACGCCCAAAGCAGCATGGCGCTTGATCCGATGTATCTCTCTCTCGAAGAACTTGCGGACTGCGATCTCGGAGATTTTGCCAAAGACATCGGGGTCCTACGCAAACAATTTCCGGCCGGCAAGGAACGGATTGATTATGGGATCAAAAGAACCAAGCTCGAGCTTTTGAACGGGATCTTCGCGAGTCCCGCGTCTTCCAAAAGGGGAAAAAAATTCCTCAGCTTTCTTAAGATGAATAAAGGCTGGCTCGAGGATTATGCCATTTTTAAGGTCCTGAAGGATGAATTCCAAATGAGCGGATGGATGGATTGGCCCGAAGAGCTTAAGACTAAACAGCCCCAGGCCATTGCGGCGTTCATGAAAAAAAATAAGATGAAGGTCCTTTTTTACAAGTGGCTTCAATGGCAGCTCTTTGAGCAGTTCAAGAATGTGAAGCGATATGCCGCAAAATGCGGCGTCCTTCTTATGGGCGATATGCCGTTTTTGGTCTCGCGCGACAGCGCGGATGTCTGGGCCCACCAGGAATATTTCAAGCTCGACCTTTCCTCGGGTGCGCCTCCCGATTTGTATTTTGCCCAAGGCCAGCGTTGGGGGATGCCGCCTTACGATTGGGAGCGGATCGCGGCCGGTAATTTCGCATATTTACGCCGGAAAATGAAATGTGCGGAAGGCCTTTTCGACCTTTACCGGATCGATCACTTTGTCGGGATATTCCGCCTCTGGACGATCTCGCTTTCGGAGCCGGTGGAACACGCGGGAATACACGGCTGTTTTGACCCACGGGACGAGCGTTTCTGGAAGGATCACGGTCGAAGGATCCTAGATGAGATGCTCGAAAGCGCGAAGATGCTGCCTTGTGCCGAAGACCTTGGCGTGGTCCCGAAATGTTCTTATGAGGTCCTTGAGGAATACAGGATCCCAGGTTCGGACGTCCAGCGGTGGGTCCGGAACTGGAAGAAGGACTACCGGTTCAAGCCGGGCGATAGTTATCGCGAGCATTCCATGGCCATGCTCTCGACGCACGATACGAGCGCATTTTGCGCATGGTGGGAAAATGAGGCCGGGACCATGGACGAATGGTTCTTTCGCAAAAAATGCGAAGAACACGATATCCCTTTTGATCATTTCAAGGAGAGACTTTTCGATCTTCATCATTCCAAGCACGGTCGCCTGCGCTGGCGTCATGAGATCGAAAGCGTCGAGATGCTTTTGGCCATCTTGGGGAAGAGCTACGATGAAGCGTGGCATATCGTGGACACTTACCGGAGTGCTTACGAGGAGCGGAAATTCTATTGGCAGCACGTGGGCATGAGCGGGCCGATCGAGCACAGGGCCTCCCCGGAATTTGTCAAAAAAGCGTTGGAAAGCGTGAACCACACACGTTCGATCTTCAGTCTTCAGATCCTCCAGGACTGGCTTTCGCTCGGGGAATTCACGGAACGGAATTCTTGGGAATATCGCATCAATGTGCCCGGAAGCATGGGGGAAAAGAACTGGTCGGTCGTGGCGCCTTTTTCGCTTGAAGCGATGCAGAAACTTCCGGTCAATAAGACGATCCGCAAGATCGTCATTGATTCAAGGCGACTTGTTCCCATAAAATAGGGCTGCGTGAATTTTCTCAGAGCCGTTCTCGTTTTATTTTTAGGGCAAGTTTTTATTCCGTCAAAGTTTATTTTTAGTTCGAAGGGGACAGACCTGATATGAAAATGAATCTTTGCTCGATCCTGACAGGAGTTTTGCTCGTTCTGTTCCTGGCGGGGATCGTTTTTTTTATAAAAAGAAATAAACCCGTCCCTGTCTTGCCGCCTCCGTCCGTGGCCGGAGCTCCCGGTCTTTTAAAAGTCCAGGGACCTGCGAACGCCCCTGTCAAGCTCATCGAGTACAGCGATTTCGAATGCCCCTCATGCAACAACGTACAGACGGATATCCAAGGTCTTTTTAGGAACTATCCCGGGAAGATCCAGTTGACGTTCAAGCATTATCCGCTCACTTCGCACAAATGGTCCCTTTATGCTCATCAGGCTTCGGAGTGCATGAACCGGCAGGGGAAGTTTTGGCCGTATCATGATTTGATCTATGAGAAACAGAAGGAATGGGCGCCCTCGAATGTCCCGCCGGTGGAGATCCTGGCGCGGTATGCCCGGGAACTTGGTGCGAACATGGACCGATTAGGAAAATGCATGTCCGATGTCACGGTGACACACGAGATCTACGCGGAAAAAGCGGAAGGAAACGCACGGCAGGTTAATGCAACGCCAACGTTCTTTTTAGGCGAAGAACGATTCGTGGGACCCAAAGAAATGCAGGAACGCGGCGAGAACGCGGTCCGTAAGGTCCTGGGATTGCCGCCTAAGCCCGTGCCCGCAAAAAAACAGGAACCGGCCGCTCCGGCCTTTCCGACCGGGATCCCCAAACAAAAGGACTCGCCCCATTAGAGACTCATGGAAACGTCGTGCGATTATATTATTGAGAAGCTATAATAAAAATACTTGGAACTTTGAATAATAAACGGAAGTGCTTTTAACGCTTCCTGTCTCTAACGGGGTAAATAATGCCGAAAAAAAGCTACAAGCTCCTCTTTCTTGGCCGCATGTTCCTGGGGTTGGTTTTTGCTTATTCCGGGTTTACCAAGCTCATGGAACCTGTTGAGAATTTCCAGGGCGCCATGGCCGCTTATGAGATGATTCCTTATGTGTTTATTCCGTTCCTTGCGCGCGTGATCCCCTGGATCGAATTCTTTTTCGGTGCTTTCGTAATTTTAGGTTATTTGCCACGAGTGAGCGCGCTTGTGCTGGCCGTTATGTCTTTAAGTTTCGTGCTCCTTATCCTCACGGTTCGCATTGTGACCGGGGTTCTTCCCGCCGATTGCGGTTGCTTCGGAGAAGGCAGTCTTATTCATTTGAAACCACTTCAAGTCCTTATCATGGACGTCTGTAACGTTTTCATCGGTATTCGTCTCGCCCTTCTCAAGAACCATCCCTTCAGCCTGGCCACTTTCCTTCAAGCGAAGCCCCCAGCGGGGACTTAGAAAAAAAGACAGAACTCTGGAAATTTGATATACTTCCGCTTCCTCGGGTGTCATTTATAGTGTATTTCTGGGGCGCACTCGCATCTGTGTGCGAGTACGTCGCAGTGACAGGACATGGAAACCTGTCTACTGCGAAACCCCTCCAAAAAAACGTCGGGGCGTAGCGCAGCCTGGTAGCGCACACGCTTGGGGTGCGTGCGGTCGGAGGTTCAAATCCTCTCGCCCCGATTTTTCTATTGATAAATGAAACGGGTAAATCGGGACCTGGCCTGCGGGTCCAATTCCCCATTAAAAATTTCAAGGTTAATTAGGCCTGTCCTGCCAACCCTTTATAAAATGAAATACAAGGCAGGGCGAGGCCAGACCCCTTCGAGTCGAGAGGATTTGAAGGGAGCCCTGTTAATCAAAGCAACTGACGTTGCTTTGATAAGGCGGGTGGCCGTCCCAATTGGTCATAAGTGTTTCAGAGAAAATTGGGACTGCACTGATTTCCAATTAGAATTAATGGAAAATCAGGCGACCCGGAGCTTGCCTCGTAAAACGAGGCGAGCGTAGGGCGCCAAATCCTCTCGCCCCGATACTATCTATAAACAGATAAAGGAGTTACGAAAAATAATTTCGCAGCTCCTTTTTTATTTTTCTGAGATTTTGGGATAATAAGGCTAAAAAAATGCTAAAAGGGTGCGTGCGTTTGGGCTGTAAAGACAAGATCAGAGATTTCTTTTACTTCTTCGGGTGGGAAGCAACGCATTCACGGATAACAAGCTGGTCTTTTTTCTCCAGATTGAGGAACTCAACGCCTGACTCGTAAAGATCTTTTTCGAGAAACCTGGTGTGTCGAATCCTGCCCTTTACGGTTGTAAGCCGTCCCTTTTCGCCGGGCATCATAAAACTCATTTCAATTAAAGTATCCACAGGGAGCTCTTTCATGAAAGTCACCATTAACGCTCCTCCTTCCGAAATATTGGAGATCCGCGTCTGAATGATCGCCGGGCTATTGTCGAAGGGAAGGAAGAACGCCACGAGCGCGGGGATATTCACGCGTGCAGATTTCCTGCGGTCCATGAATTCGCTAAATTTTTCCGTCATAATTCTCACGTATTTTATAAACGCTTCGATCTTTGTGGGACAAACCCAGATGATAATAGTTGTTTTATCGAACAAAAGCAATCCTTGAACTACGGGGCTTTCTCATGAGCTTATTCCTTAATTCAAAAAGCTCGGGGTTTCCGTCCCGGGCTTTTTGAATTTATGAGGGCAAATAAAAATTCATCAAATCTGCCCGTGGAGCTTAACGAGGATACGTTTCAAGAAGAACCGCGCGCTTAGGTCGAAAAAGATATTGCTCATTGTTCCAAAAACAAAAGGCTCAGGGCATCAGGAGAGTGCCGCTGCCCGTCGCAGCTGCCTTGAGAGTCGCGAGACTTTGGGAGAGAAGGAAGTCGATCTGGATCGATGTGTAGCCCTGATCGCTCAGGAGCTGCCGCGTTACCGCTTCGCCGTTCCATACGATCAGCTGGATCGTGGCGAAAGTGGTTGATGTGACTGTAACATAAACCGGTTCAGGCGCGGGCGGTTCGACCACAGGCGGCGGTTCCACGACGGGAGGCGGTTCCTCAACTACCGGGGGTGGCTCCACGACGGGAGGAGGTTCCTCGGCCGGAGGATCCACGGGCGGCGGCGGATCCGGGATGATCACATCCACCGGACGGCCGCGGTTGCCGTACAGTTCTTTCCGGTCATCCTTCACAAGGCCGTAAGGGTCGAGCTTTGTCAGACCCGAACGATCGCCTTTCGCACGGATTTTTTCAAGTGCCGTGAGAAATTCTTTAACAACCTCGAATTGCTGCTTAGAGTTCAAATCCCTAAAAGCGCGGATAGAGGGTCTTTCGGATATTTTGCCAGTATAACTTTTAACTCCCACGGCATCGGCGTGGACTCCTCCTAGATGCTTGTAGTGGGAGCTGTGAATATGTGATCGTGCGAGGGTGGCAGTCGCTTGCCCGCGCATCGACGGGGGTATGAACGTATTTCGATTTGAGTTGGATGTGTTTGCGTGGGAATTGCCCTGCGAATTTCCCTGAGGTTCATGGCTTGCGCCATTCCCGTTCTGTTGCCCTTTTCCATTATCAGATTTTGCCAGGAGGACATTCGAAGAAAGTACACACTGGGCCGCGACCAGCAGGATGCTGAACCCCAACACCAGTACGACTCGAGACTTCACGAGCGACTTCATCGCTATGCCCTCACTTTCTTATCCGGTTTGTCCCTCCAGCTTGTCCCACATTCCCCCTCCATCTAAAGCCTAACTGATAATCACAAATGAATCAAGATGGCTCAAGAATAAATAGGGTGTTATATATAGTTATAAATCACTATATTTCTACTCTAGAGAATGCCTGTAGATGGAAAAGAAAACAAGGCAAGATAATTACGGTAATTGACGAAAACATAGAGCAAGTTCAAAAAGGAGCAAAAAGATATGTGGACCAGGAGTTTCAGGCTCGGCGTGTTTCTATTTTTGGTTTTGTTCAGCCCCGGGTTTTCGGGCTTTCCGTATGATCCAGAATACCTGAATAGTGTCGTGGGTGAAAAAGCGGTCAAGTTTTCGGACGGCTTCGAAATGATCATGACACTCATGCAGATCGAAGATCAGTATCCGGATTTTCCGTCTCAGCGCGAATTCCTCCAAAAAACAAAGATCATTCCGCCCGAATGGGAATCCCGGAAACCCGGTGATGCCCTCCGTCGCGGTGAACTGGCCTATATGCTTGTGAAGATGTTGCGGCTGAAGGGAGGGCTCAAGGCAAGGCTCCTCAGGATGAACCAGCGTTTTGCCATGGAAGAACTGATCTACGAGGGCATCATGCGGGCAGGTCACGGGCGGGACCTCGTCACGGGCCAGGAGCTGGTCTTTGTCATGACCGCCACCGCCAATTTTATGGCAGACCGTCATGAAGGAACATCGCATGCGTCCTAGCCATGTTCCTTTCCGTCCGGTGGCGTTGGTGGTCCTTATGTTCTTTTTTCACGGATCGTTAATGGCCCAAGATCCACTGCCCCGCGCGGCCAGGGAACAGCGCATCGAAAATCTCCAGCTTCGCGAAAGGGAGCGCTATCTTGAAAAAATGCCCAAGGAAGGTGCCGTGATCGCAAAAGCCGACAAGTATCTATTGAGCTTCGGCGGGTGGGCCGACGTCGATTACATCGATTTCGGCAATGACGACAATAATCGCGAGGAAAAAGATGTCTTTGACGCGGACCTTATGGTGGATACCCGTTTATGGGTTAAAGGGGTCTGGAGGATGGATCTTGGCAAACGCGAATACGAACATACTGTCTTTGCTCAGTTCCGGAATCTTTATACGGAGCGTTGGCCGAGCGAAGGACAACCGCTCGTCCAGGATGATAATGATGGCCCCCATGTGGATCTTCTGTATGGGGACCTTGATCTGGGCCTTGGGAAACTGAGGACCGGGCGCCAGTATTTGAATCTCGGCCAGGGCATTGTGCTTTCCGATGTCTATGACGGCTTCAAATTCTCGGGAAGCGTCTCTGACGTATCGTTCGAGACTTTCGTAGCCAAAACTCTTCCTCACGCGGAAAATATCGATTACAGCGTGCCCGGCTACGATAAGACCAGCAAACGGTATTTCACCGGAGGCGATGTGGTCTGGCGGCCCAAGATGGAATTTGGACTTTACGGTTTTTTCTTGATCCAGCATGATGAGAGTCAGCCCTCTCCGGCCACCAACCAGGACTATAATTATGATTCGCAGCATTGGGGGGTCGGGTCCACTTATGAATTCGAAAAGGGGCCCTCTCTTTGGGGGGAATATATTTTTGAGACAGGAAGTTCGGCCGTTTTCGGTGAAGAGAAGCGCAGCGATGTGCTGGCTCACGCGTTCGATCTGGGGGCTTCTTATGAATATCCCTGGTTCGCTCATCCGGAAATCAGCCTCGAATATGCTTTTGGTTCCGGCGACGGGGACAGGACAAGCGTGACCAACACCGAAGGCGGGAATCTCAGAGGCAGGGACCACAATTTCCTGCCTTTCGGATTCTTTCCGGCCGGCTACGCTTTGGAACCCGTCTTGTCGAATATCCACATCCTGCGGACCGGGGTTGCTGTGAAGCCGCTTGAAAAGTATTGGGCCCTCCGGAAGTTGCAACTAAGGACGGACGGTTACTTTTACTGGAAGGCGAAGGCAAAAGGAGGGATCTACGATATCGATGCCACGGAACCCTCCTCGGATATCGGCCGCGAGATCGATTTCACTTTATTGTGGCCTGTGTTTTCGGATGTCGAGATCTCCGTGCGCTACGGCCTTTTTTTCCCGGGGAAGGCGTTTCCCGCTCAGTCGAACGATCCTGAATCCTATCTTTCCACGAGCTTGTCGGTCACTTTTTGAGCATGATCCGGTATTTCAGGGGCAAGGGGAAAGGGACGATATTCCGAAAGTGATCTTATGAACAGCGTATCCTTTTTTAAAAAAACGTGTCTCTCGTTTCTCTTTCTTGTCCTGGCCGCCCCATTTCATACATCAAGCTATGCCGGGGACGTGAGAGACAACCGTTTTCATGTCAAAGCGAAAGGCCAGGGGATCCTTTTCGACAGGTCCCGCAATTTTAAGATCGCAAATACGGGGGAGTGGGGCGATATCGTCTTAAACGGCCTTTCCGGAAGGGAAGAGGCACTTTCTTTTAAGCACGACCAGTGGGGCGGCGGCTACGAGATCCTCGCGACCCTCCCGGGCAAGCGATGCGACTGGGAGCTCCTTTTCGGGCAATCGTTCGCCAAGGACCACCAGTCCAAAAACGGGCTTCCGGGCGTTGGCGGCGGGCTTATCACCCATATGGGTTTTATTGACGGCAGGGCCCATGGGACTTCGCAGACATTTGGCTATTTTCTAAGCGCCGGCACGCCCGCCGGCGCCAATGCTCCCGCCACTGCGTCGCTGGATTACTATTTTTCATATTATCAGATCGCCGCTCATGCAAGCTATCACATGATTGATCAAGGTCCTTTTAAAATGGATTTTGTGGGAGGGCCTTCCTATCATCATTTTTTCCAGAAGAACCTCTTCCGCACACGAGGCATGAACTCGTCGATCGGCCGCGATACTTGGTCGGAGACAAATGAAAGGCTGTATGATCATCTTTGGGGCGGACAGTTGGGAGTTCGCGGGCGGACAGCCTTATACAAAAAGATCGTTGCGTCTTTTGAGCAAATGTTCGGCATGTTCTACCGGTATAGCTCTTTGCGCGCCAAACAAAACATCAATCATGGCGAAGGGAATACAGGGGCTCCTTTTCCGGCCCCTGTGAGATTTAATGATCTGACGGAAGGCATCACCTTGCATGATAGTGATTCTGCTTTTGCGCCGCAATTTTCCTCGCGCATTGAACTTGGGTATGAGGTGACTCGCAGCATGTCCCTCACATTTTTTTATCAATACGACCTGTGGCTTCATATGTCGCGGGTGGAGAACCCCGTTGTTTCGGCGGATTTGACATCCCTCCACAACGGTGCGACCCGGATCCGAGACGATGAAGATCTCGCGTCTCATATGATCGGCGGCAAATTATCTCTCCGCTTTTAGAACGGTAACAAGTACCTGGGAACATGTTAACCAGAATATCCTGGTATAGCTAACCGGTCTGAGGTGCAAGAGCGCTGAGTAGAATTTGAAAACCGAAGGGATTAAGCCGGCCTAAATATGTCTGTCCGGGTAAGGTAGTCGTCGGAAGATAATAAAATGATCCACAAATAGTGTTTTCAAGTCCCAAATTCACTTTGCTAGAATATGGCTGATTTTGATACCAACAAATGCGTACGCATACTAACGGATACTAAGCTTTGCTAATTGCATCTAGTTGTCGTAAAATTGGTTCCGTCATCAATCGTTTAAATAGGGTGCGTTACAAAAATTGACAGGGGAGGCACGTTTGGGGTGTCCGCCACAATACTTTGACGGGAAATCCAATGAAGCCGACCTCAAGAAGAAACCTTATGAAGATAATAATAGTTTTACTCGCTCTCGTAGTCCTCGGCGTATTTGCCACAGATATTTTTGCATACGCCAAGGGATCAGAGCCCTCAGACGCTCCCACAGTAACAGTAACGTTTCTTAGACGTTAAAAATGAGTTGGGATGTTTAAAAGACTCATTGCAACAGGTGAGTTGTGTCTTTCCGGTGTGGCTTTCTTTTGTTCCTGAAACTTCCTGAAACTCGCCTAGCCAGTCGGATTAACTCGGTTTATAATGCCCCCCAATCAAAGGAGGCGTCCTCTGAAGAAGGCCCTAGCAGGAGCTTCCTGCGAAGATTTCATGGCTCGCTTGAGATCTGGCGAGAAAATCCCCTCCGGCAAGTGGCGGGATCGTCTTGATGAAGGCGCGGGCGCGGCCCATTTTTCTATGGCGGGCATTTGCAGCATAGCTTAGGGAAGGATCTCCGGTGATTTGTAAAATGTTCCATCAATCAAAACTTGGGAAACTCGGGCCGCTCTTTTGTCTCTGTTTGATTTTGTGGGGATCTTTCGCAGCGCCTAAAGACAATCAAGCAGATTTGAAGAATGAAGAATTCTATTCCCCTCACCTAGGAACGGAAATTTCATACCATGGTGGTCCCAAACCCGATCCGACGGAGCGCATAGTATTACCGTATATGAAAAACCACGTAGCGTCTTTTAAGGACAAAACCGTGCTGGATATAGGGACAGGATCGGGCATCATAGGTCTTTATGCCGCGAAACTCGGAGCGAAAAAAGTTGTGGCGACGGATATTGATCAGGATGCGATCGAATGCACACAAAAAAACTCGCAGCGATTGCATTTCTCCCATGTGATCGACGCCCGCTATGTGCCCCCCGGAGACATATCGGCGTATGCGGTGATGAAACCCGGGGAAACCTTCGACATCATCATCTCCAACCCTCCCAGCGTATTGGTTCTAGGTGCTACCGAGCCCAGCACTGGACCGGAGAACGGAGATCTCGGTTTTTCGATCATCCGGGGGCTTGGAAAACACCTGAAGCCGGACGGCAGGGCGATTCTCTTTTATCCCTCTTTTTTTTATCATGAGGTCATGGTGAAGTTCGCCCGCTACATGGGCTACGAGGTCGAGCATTCTACTCCGACACTCTTCGATGCCTTCGAAGCAGATGCTCTCTTTAATTGTTACTTGGCCGAAGTACTTAAAACTCAGAATATCCCATTGGAGGCATTCAAGTTCGATTTAGCGAAGGAATCGAAATCAGCCTTCAGATTATTCAGAAGGGACACCTTTACTTCCTACAGACCCTACAGCGGTTTTATCATCGTCAAAAAAAGAAATAAAACACGAGAAGTCCTTTAGAGAATGATCCGCGGGATAGCTTTCTGTGGATATGTTCCCCGGTCTGATTATTGCTTAACAGCAGAAGAACTTTATCCCTAGGGCATATTATGAACACGGAGTTCTTTTCACAAATTGTTGGTTGTTCCACAGCTCTTCTGTCAGCCATCGCCTGGGCTTTTGGGTCTCTCTTATTCAGAAAAGTCGGAGATGAGGCGACACCGCTTGCCATGAATTTGGTGAAAGCCTCCGTCGGAGTTTTGTACCTTGGCGCCGTTCTTCTGCTTGTGGGGCTAGAACCCATGAGCTACCACACGTTCCTGATCCTGGGGGTCAGCGGGTTATTAGGCATTGCGATCGGGGACACCTTTTTTTTCAAGGCCCTTGTATGCTTGGGACCGAAATTGACCCTTCTCTTGGAGCCTCTGGTGCCGGTGGTGACGATAGCGTTGTCGGCCATTTTTCTGCATGAAAAGCTGTCTTCTCTGGAATGGCTAGGGGCTTTTTTTAGCCTCGGAGGGGTTTCGGTGGTCTTATGGAAAAGCGCACCGGCTGATCAGACGGAAAAAAAATGGCGCCTTGGCATTCTTTTCTCTCTGTTGGCCACCCTCGGGATGTCGGCGGGGATCGTCCTGGCGAAGATCGGGTTGGCAAAGGCGCCGGCCCTTCAGGCGACTTTCATACGCCTTCTGTGGGGGAGTGTGGGTCTATGGGCATGGGGAACCGCCAGCCGTCAGATCCTCGCTTGGCTTACGCCTTTTAAAAGTATCCGTTTATTACGGCTCATCCTAGGGAGTATCGCGGTCGTGATCTTCGGAGGGTTCTGGCTTTCTCTTGTATCGCTTAAATATATTACCGCTTCTGTTTCAACCATCCTTTGCTCGACAACGCCTCTATGGATCCTTCCTATTTCTTACTTTATATCAAAAGAAAAAATATCCGTTGCCGAAATGGCGGGGGCCGCCCTGGCGGTTTGCGGGATCGTTCTGATCTTTATCGGTTGAAAGAATAGATCTCGCCCACAAGGCGCTGAGGTTCCGGGAACGTCCCGTTTATGGCTCGGGATCATTGTAAGGATTAAGGGGCCCGTTGGAATAGGCGGATCGCGGAAGCGGCATGTATCGCGGGTGGTGGAATTGGATGCAGACTGCGTCTGCAAAAAAACGTCCCAAAGGAGTCAAGGCGATCATCTTATCATCTTCACAAAGAAGGCCGGACCCTTTCAACCGCTCGATCTTTTTCCGGAACACCCTATCCAGCGAATCCCCGGTACCTTTTTGATAAAGGTTCTTATAGACCCTGCGGTTTTTCAGGGGCAATATCACGTGCCAACGCATCTGGTCGTCCTTTGTTCGCACCAAGCCGCGGTTGAGCGGTAGCGAGTCCCGGCTTAGAGCGGCATAATAGTCTTCCATGTTTTGTGTGTTCAGGCCGAATCGGTCCCGCAGGCTGCTGAAGGCGGTCAGGCCCAATCCGATCTCATCGAGAAGGAAACAGCATTGGTTGCTTGCGTAGTGGGAAAAGTCTTCCGGTTTTTTGGTAAAGACTCTCGTCAGGTTCTCATGGTAACCCTGTTCTGCTAAGAGCGTTTGGGCGATCCCCTTCATCATGACGACCTCTTCGAGAGAAGGAAAGTCATCGCGCCGCTCTTTAAAGTGTTGCGAAATGGGTCCCGAGTGATCTCCGTACGGGATCGTTTTAACATGATAAAGCTGGATCTCTTCGGCCTCCAGGGTCACGGCGGTTCTTATCGTGGATAGCCAGGACTCCAGCGTCTCTCCGCAGTAGCCATAGATCAATTCAATGCAAAGTTGGAAGCCGTTCGCTTTGGCCTGCTTTATAGACTCGAGGGCTTCTGAACGGGTATGGGCCCGGTTCATTTTAGAAAGGATAGAATCATTCAGGGACTGGATGCCGATCGTAAGCCTGTTGACGCCATGGGCTTTAAGAATGCGCAGGCGCTCCTCGCCGTCCTTTCCCAGCAGGGTTGAAGGATCGACATCATAATTAAACTGGAGATGAGAGGCCCTATCGATCTTTGCGGTAAAAGTCTGAAGAAAGCGTTCGAGTTGTGCCGGGGCGAGATGAGTGGGAGTGCCGCCTCCGACAAGGATCGAACGGGCCTTGACCTGCTTGATCCCCAGCCGGCGAAGATAAATATCCATCTCTTGATCAAGCGCCTGGAGGTAGCGGTCCTTTTCCTGGAGCGTTGCGCCGATAATATTCGGATAGTGGCAAAAATTGCAGTATCGGATACAAAAAGGAATGTGCACATAGATATCAAATAAATTCCCGGGTGGATTTTTGTAACCCGAAAAAAGCGTTGCTTCATCGATGGGGGGATACATCGTAATGGGAGGATAATGGACTGAGGGGAAAAATTGTCCGGAAAGAGGGATGAGTCCTTCCGCTTGCAATTTTTTAAAATCGCCGACTCTTCCTTGTGCTATTTCCGTCAATTCAGGGTTTTGCATGATCTTTAGAGCGCTCGTTTTTTAAGGCTGACAGATTACCTCTTTTTATCATAGCATGAAAACAGATTTTTAGCTTTTTCCCTCACGAGCCCATTTTATTTTCGCCGTGCTGCGCGGCCGGGAGCTGCCGTCGACGGCACAGATTGCGGCATGAGAAGCAAAACTACCCGTCTCCCCTAATCACAGAACAACGGAGCTGCAGATACGCTTTGTGCATACAATGATCATCAATGAGTCGTTTAAATGGAATGCGTTACAAAAATTGACGGGGGAAGCACGCTTGGGGTGTCCGCGTTCGTTTTAAAATCGGCTTGTTATCTTTCAATGAACCACAGGTATTCTGAAATTGGAAATTCGAAACTCAATATTGATTTATCATTCGCTTGCCACTTTAAAGGACTTCAAAATAAATCCCACACTGGAAATCTTGAAATTTTCACCCGAGGTATTATCGTTTTTCAATGAGGCTATGCCGGGCCGTCACGAAAAAGGCAACGAGTTCGTTCTCGTGTGGCGGGAAGCCGGTGAGGCCGGTGAACTGAGAGCCGAGGCGGCTTCAAACGAAGTGCTTTTAGCTTTGAAAATGGTCGCTGAAGGGATCTTACCCCAAGAGACGGCGCTTACCGGGGGTGTTACCCTTTGTTCGGTTCATGATGCTATGCGGGAGGCGACTCGAAAGGGTATTTTACTGAAGCCGGTTTCAAGGATACGACGGGACATTCCGCGGTTCTGTGACGTTCCCAATATTCCCGAGGTGCTTTTATCGGCTGAGATCTTCACAATACAGTGGCATGTTACCAATGCCTGCGACCTTCAGTGCAAGCACTGCTATGACCGGACCAAACGGTCACCCTTGACGTATGCCGAAGGGATCCGGCTACTCGATGGTCATAAAAAATTCTGCAACGAAAAACATGTCTGGGGGCATGTATGTTTCTCGGGAGGCAATCCTTTTATGTCCCCGCATTTTCTTAAGTGGTACAGGGCGGCAGCGGACCGTGGGTTCGCGACGTCAGTTCTCGGAAATCCGGTCCCGCGTGAAAAATTGGAGAAGATGCTGGAGATTCAAATGCCCCGGTATTTTCAAGTCAGTCTTGAGGGTCTTCGGGAACATAACGATTTTATAAGGGGGAAAGGTTTTTTTACGCGCGTCATGGATTTTCTTGTGCTGCTTAAAGAAAAAAAGGTCTCGTCGGCAGTCATGCTTACGTTGACGAAAGACAATCTGAAGGATGTCCTGGCTCTTGCGGAAAGACTTCGTACGGCAGCTGATTATTTTACCTTCAATCGTCTTTCCGCTCGAGGGGAGGGGGCGAAACTTGCTTGCGTTTCCTCAACGGAATACGCCTTATTTCTTAAAGATTATATCCGAGCTTCCGAAGATAATCCGGTGATGGGTTTTAAAGACAACCTGATCAATGTCACGCTCGCGGAAAATGGAGATAAACTTTTTAGCGGTTGTAGCGGGCACGGCTGTGGGGCCGCATTTAATTTTGTAAGCATATTGCCCGATGGGGAAGTGCACGCCTGCCAGAAATTTTCCTCGCCCATCGGGAACATTATCACGAACAGTCTCTTAAGGGTTTACGACTCGGCCGAGGCAAAACGTTATCGTGAGGGAACAAGTGCGTGCAGGAGTTGCGCGTTAAAACCCAGGTGCGGAGGGTGCTTAGCCGTTACGAAGGCGGCAGGTCTGGATATTTTCACCGAACGCGATCCTTATTGCCTCATGAGCAGTCACCCTCCCAAAAAAACAAGTCTCGCTGACCGCCCCATGTAGCATCCCTGTCATTGTTCTCATCATCCATCCGTCCTCTTATGCTAGAATTATGCTTATCCCATTCTTAGAGGTAGCCGATACAAACGTGTGGCGATCAGCACTCAACTTCTATTAGCGATAGAAATCTGATAAAATAAAAAAAGTTTTAAGCGGTGCCGGGCGTAGCGTTCCAGCGATGCTGGAAGGAGGCGTTGTGTCAGAAATGATAAACAAATTGGAAGCCGTGGAGGCCGAAAATTACAGGCTTCTTGAAGTCGCCAAGTTGACGCGCGAAGGCATGCAAACGCTCGAAAAGCAGAACAGGGAGCTTAAGGCGACGACAGAGGCCGCGCGCGTGAAGATCAATACCCTGGAAAAAAAATGCGTAGAACAAGAAAGTAAGATCGCGGAGCTTGAAAAGATCCAAGCTGAAACAAAAAAAGCGTTATTTGAGAACGAGAAAACACGTATCGGCAGAGATCTTGAAGCCAAAGTCGCAGAAGAAGCCCGGCTCTTGGAAAAGATCCAGGCTCTCGAGGCGAAAGGCGCGCAGCAAGAAGCCGAGATCAAGGCGAACGAAGCCGCCGCAGCGCAGCAGGCGGAGAAGCACCGTCTTGCGATCAAGGAGCATGAAACCGCCGCAATACAGCAATTAGAGAAATATCGGCTTGCGATCGAAGAAAAAGAAACCGCCATGGCGCAGCAGGCGGAGAAGTATCATCTTGCGATCAAAGCCAACGAAGCGATCATGGCGCAGCAGGCGGAGAAGCACCGTCTTGCGATCAAGGCGAGCGGAGAGGCTTTAGCACAACAGGACGAGAAGCACCGTCAAACGCTCAAGGCAAACGAAGAAGCCATGGCGCAGCAGGCGGAGAAACACCATCTTACGATCAAGGAGCATGAAGCTAAGCGACGGGCAGCGGAAGAGGCGAGGCGGAATCTTGAAGGGGAGAAAAAGGCCCTTGCTTCCGAGCTTGCCGGGAAGGCGGCTGAGGGGGCGCGGCTGAGGACCAGTCTTCAAGAGGCCGGCGGGACATGGGAGAAGCTGAATGCCCGTATCCTTGAGTTGAAGGAAGAGCTTCAAAACACGAACAAACGTCTTAAGGCACTGCAATCCGAAAAAGAGGCATTGGAAGAGGAGAAGCAAGCCGCGCTGAATTCGGACGCCGAGAAGACCGCATCTTTGGCGGCTTTAGGCGAGATCAAGGAACGTTTTGAGAGTGAGAAGAAACGGTTAGAGGAAGAGAAGCGGAGTTTTGGCAAGGCGCTTGAGGCCAAAGCCGTGGAAGAAGCCCGATTGTTGGGGAAGATCCAGGGCCTGGAGGCGAGATACGCGCAGAAGGAAGCAGGGATCAAGGAGTATGAAACCCGGCAACGGATGGCGGAAGAGGCGAGGCGGAATCTTGAAGGGGAGAAAAAGACCCTTGCTTCCGAGCTTGCCGGGAAGGTTGCGGAAGAGGCGCGGCTGAGGGCAAGTCTTCAGGAGGCCGGCGAGACATTGGAGAAGCTGAATGCCCGTATCCTTGAGTCGAAGGAAGAGCTCCAAAACACGAACAAACATTTCAAGATACTGCGATCCGAGACGGAAGCCTTGGAAAGGGAGCATCAGGCCGCGCTGAATTCGGACGCCGAGAAGGCCGCATCTTTGGCGGCTTTAGGCGAGATCAAGGAACGTCTTGAGATCGAGAAGAAACGGTTAGAGGAAGAGAAGCGGAGTTTTAGCAAGGCGCTTGAGGCCAAAGCCGCGGAAGAAGCCCGGTTGTTGGGGAAGATCCAGGGCCTGGAGGCGAGATACGCGCAGAAAGAAGCAGGGATCAAGGCGAACGGAGAGGCTTTAGCGCAACAGGCGGAGAAACACCATCTTGCGATCAAGGAGTATGAAACCCGGCAACGGATGGCGGAAGAGGCGAGGCGGAACCTCGAAAACGAGAAAAAGGCCCTTGCTTCCGAGTTTGCCGGGAAGGTTGCAGAAGAGGCGCGGCTGAAGGCAAGCCTTCATGAGGCCGGCGGGACATTGGAGAAACTGAATGCCCGCATCGTTGAACTGAAGGAAGAGCTCCAAAACACGAACAAACGTTTTAAGGCACTGCAATCCGAGAAAGAGGCATTGGAAGAGGAGAAGCAAGCCGCGCTGAAGTCGGACGCCGAGAAGACCGCATCTTTGGCGGCTTTAGGCGAGATCAAGGAACATCTTGAGATCGAGAAGAAACGGTTAGAGGAAGAGAAGCGGAGTTTTGGCAAGGCGCTTGAGGCCAAAGCCGCGGAAGAAACCCGATTGTTGGGGAAGATCCAGGGCCTGGAGGTGAGATACGCGCAGAAGGAAGCTGAGATCAAGGCGAACGAAGCGCAACAGGCGGAAAAGCACCATCTAGCGATCAAGGAGTATGAAACCCGGCAACGGATGGCGGAAGAGGCGAGGCGGAACCTCGAAAACGAGAAAAAGGCGCTTGCTTTCCAGCTTGCAGAGAAGGTTGAGGAAGAGACACGGTTAAGCGCAAGTCTTCAGCAGGCCGGCGAAATATTGGAAAAACTGAATGCCCGAGTGCTTCAAATGGAGGAAGAACTTCAAAAAACAAACAAGCGTCTCAAGGCGCTTCAATCCGAGAAGGAAGCCCTGGAAAGAGAGCATCAGGCCGCGCTGAAGCTGAACGAGAAGAAGAGTTCTGTGATCGCGGCATTGGAGAACGATAAAAAACTTTCAAAAGAAGAAGGGCAACGTCTTTGGACCGAGAAGAAAAATCTCGAAGAGGAACGGAAACATCTTGAAGGTGAAAAGCTTCGGGTTGAGAACGAAAAGAAGCGTTTGGAGGGTGAGAGAAGGCATTTTAGCAAGGAGCTTGAGGCGAGAGCCGCGGAAGAGGTCCGGCTGTTAGAAAGGATCCAGGGCCTCGAGGCGCGATACGCACAGAAGGAAGCTGAGATCAAGACGAACGAGGCGCAACGGGAGGGGAAGCACCGTCTCGCGATCACGGAGCATGAGGCCAAGCAACGGATGGCGGAAGATGCAAAGCGGCGTCTTGAAGGGGAGAAAAAAGCCCTTGCTTCCGAGCTTGCCGGAAGGGTTGCGGAAGAGGCGCGGCTCCAGGCAAGCCTTCAAGAGACTCGAGGAACATTGGAAAAGCTGAAGGAAGAACTTCAAAACACGAACAAAAATTTCCAGGCGTTGCAATCCGAAAAGGAGATGTTGGAGGGGGAGAAACAAGACGCACTGAAGCTGAGTGAAAAGAAGAATTCTGTGATCGCGGCGTTGGAGAACGATAAAAAACTTTCAAAAGAAGAAGAGCAACGTCTTTGGGCCGAAAAGAAAAATCTCGAAGAGGAACGAAAGCATTTTGAGGGTGAGAAGCTCCGGCTTGAAAATGAAAAGAAGCGTTTAGAGGGCGAGAGAAGGTATTTTAGCAAGGAGCTTGAGGCGAGAGCCGCGGAAGAGGTCCAGCTGTTAGAAAGGATCCAGGGCCTGGAGGCGCGATACGCGCAAAGGGAGGCCGAGATCAAGGCGAATGAGGCGCAGCAGGCGGAGGAGTACCGTTTCGCAATCAAGGAGTCTGAAGCCGAGCGTCAGTCGGCGGAAGATGCAAAGCGGCATCTTGAGGGGGAGAAAAAGGCCCTTGTTTCCGAGCTTGCCGGAAGGGTTGCGGAAGAAGCCCGGTTATTGGGGAAGATCCAGGGCTTGGAAGTAAGATGCGCGCAGAAGGAAGCTGAGATCAAGGCGAACGAGGCGCAACAGATAGAAAAGCACCGTCTTACGATCAAGGAGTATGAAGCCAAGCAACGGATGGCGGAAGAGGAGAAGCGGAATCTTAAGGGAGAGAAAATGGCCCTTGCTTCCGAGCTTGCCGGGAAGGTTGCGGAAGAGGCGCGGCTGAGGGCCAGTCTGCAGGAGGCCGGCGGGACATCGGAGAAGTTGAATACCCGCATCGAAGAATTGCAGTCTGAGAAGAAGAGTCTCGAGGAAGAACGAGCGCATCTTGAGAAAGCCATGAGCGATCGTTTCGTGCAGACCGACGCCCAGCTGGAAAGGCTTACGCGACAGTGCGCCGAATTTGATGATGTGATCAACCAAACAAAGAACGAACGGGATAAGAAAGCCAGCATGGTAGAGGACCTCACGGAGACGGTCAAAAAGATGGAAGCACTCTTGAAAGAAAGGGAAACCGAACAAGCCTCGCTCGAAGAAAAACTCAAACAAGAAAAGGAAATACACGCTAAGGTCCAGGATCATGCCAAACATCTAGAAGAAGCCTTTCTTGCCCTGGAGAAAAAGATCAACACGGTTCTCTAAATCCCGCAGCGGTGATCCTCAGAGGAGTATTTAACAGGTAGTAAGACCAGCTTGGAGCCAATTTTTCTCTACAGAATGGACTCGTTTAAAGTTAAGAATCATATGAAAAAAACAAAACTCCTGCAGCCGGGAGCGTCTCTCTTTAAAAAAACAGCTTTAGTATTCCTTGGGATACTTTCCCTTTTTGTGCTCCTAGAGGTGGGTTTGCGCCTGGGCGGGTTTATCCTGTCTTCGGTACAGGAGTACGGGAACCTACAATCCATAAAACAAAGAGGCATCTACCGTATTCTCTGTTTAGG
Organism: Candidatus Omnitrophota bacterium; assembly: GCA_043821445.1. Classification (GTDB taxonomy): domain Bacteria; phylum Omnitrophota; class Omnitrophia; order Omnitrophales; family Aquincolibacteriaceae; genus Aquincolibacterium. The sequence goes on from JBDRCT010000031.1 coordinate 36,020, forward strand.
GGAGTCTACCACTGAGAGGCAATACCCTCATCTTCTCGAACAAGTCTTAAACCAGCAAAATATCGGGGTGCGGTTCAGCGTCATCGATAAAGGCAGAACCACTGCGAATACCCTCTATCTATTAAGTCGAGTCGAATCTTATTTAGCCGAGTATCATCCCGATATGGTCGTTGCAATGATGGGGATCAATGATAAGGGTGTCAAATATTATGAAGATATACCCGAGTCTGATACTTGGCTATTTAAACATTGCCGGATCTATCGATTCGGCCGGATCCTGTACATGCATCTTTGGAAGACGATCCAGAAAAAGGACATTTATGGATTCACCCCAAAAGCTTCGGGCAGGAAAGCCAAGCCAAGAGATGCGGATACTGTTCCTGAAAAATTAAAACCAAGCAGTCCTTTTCTAATCAGCAGCAGGCTTTTTTGGGAAGAGAAATTTCTCCGAGCTGAAAATTCATTCAAAAAAGCTGTGGAAATTAATCCTAAAAATGATGATGCCTACGTTGAACTGGGACGGGTTTGCCAAGATTATCGCAAAGACCTCCAGGCTGAAAACTTATTCAAGAAAGCCATAGAAATTAATCCTAAAAACGATCAAGCCTATGTAGAATTAGGACAGCTTTATCTCGAACAAGTTAAATTTCCCCAAGCCGAAAATTTATTCAAGAAAGCCATGGAAATTAATCCTAAAAACGATGATGCCTACGTTGGATTTGGAAGGATTTATAGAAGTCAAGGCGATTATTTGCATGCCGAAGACTTCTTTAACAAAGCTATCGAACTTAATCCTAAAAACGATCGTACCTGCGTTGAATTAGGACAACTTTATCTGGAGCGTGGGAAATTTCAACAAGTCGAGGACTTCCTGAAGAAGGCCGTCGAACTTAACCCTGTCAATTATCGTGCTTTGATTAATTTGGGAAAGATTTATCGGGAACAAGGTAAATTTCCAGAGGCCGAAGACGCCTTCAAGAAATCCATCGAGCTTAATCCCGTCAACGATTATGCCTATGTTGAATTTGGGGCGCTTTATCGAGAGGAAGGCAAATTTCCCCAGGCCGAAGACCTTTTTAAGAAAACTCTCGAGCTTGATCCTGAAAACGATCGTGCAGCGGGGGCCCTGTTGTCGATGTACAAAGAAATGGGCAAGCCGGAACTAGCGAAAGAATATGCTAAAAAAGTGAAGGAGTTGAAATCAGAGGATTATGCTGCCATGACAGTCAACAACTATCGAAAGCTCAAAGAGATCCTGGACCGCAAAAGGATCCAACTGGTTTGCGCGCAGTATCCTATGCGTCCTGTGGAGCTGTTAAAGAGAATATTCGAAAATAATAAAGGCATTGTTTTTGTCGATAACGAACGTGTCTTCAAGGAAGCGGTGAAGAAAGGCAGTTATAAAGAGTATTTTGGAGATATATTTGCCGGTGACTTTGGCCACTGCACTCAAAAAGGCAACAAACTTTTAGCTCAAAATATCGCGAATGTGATCCTCAAAGAAGTGTTTAAAAGCGGGAAATAATGGACTTCAACAGGGAACACGTAGGGGGTAAAATCCCGCAGACGAACGCGATTTTTCGATCGCGGTGGAAGTTTATAAATAAGCAGAAAATAATTTTTCAAAATTTTTCAGTTTTTCGGGCTCGAGAGTCATCTGTGTGAACTGGGCGTAGCAGTCCAAATTTCCGATGGCGTTGAGGTTTGCATCCGAAAAACCGGCGCTCTGAAGGCGTTTATGAAAGGCACGATTGACGGTGGCCACATCCCGGTAGATCTTGTCCAGTCCTTTGAATTCCCAATCGATCTCGCCGCCTTTTCTTTTGATAAAAAACTGCGCCAGCGCGTACATGGAAAGCGCTCGATACGTCGTCTCGGCCATGGTGGCGAACGGCAAATGGATCAGTACCAGCGGACGGAGTTTATTCATGATAGGACATCCGCTTGTGACCATATAAATCCCGAAAAGGGATCGCAAGGCTTCATGAAGCGGGATGTCTCTTTGGTAATTCCTAGGCTTTGTCCGGATCGTGACGCTGACTTCCTCATAGGAGATATTCATCGAAAATTCCTCTGTGATCTTGATAAGGCTTACAGCGACGGGGCAATGGGGATGGTCCCTTGGATCAAGCGGACAATTTTCGCATTGGCAGCAGCCGAGCTTGGTCCATTCCGGATAAACGGCGGGAGGGGGGAGGCATAAGGCAAGGGAATCAGGATCAAGTTCGATCAGGAAATTTTTCTTCCGACCCTCCCGTGAAGAGATTTCATATTCTAATCGGATATTCTTTTCCGCCATGGAAAATACCCCGCATTCTGCAGCAGGCACATCATAACACATTTCCGGATCTTAATGAACAGACGGATCTTGCTCCCAGCGACAAACTCCGAGGAATAGGATCTTCGGCGAGGCCCCCAGGGCCTTCCGGCGGCCATTTTTTTACAAAGGATGTTTTGCTTAAGGGATCACTTTTTTTGCGGTATAATCCCCACAGTTTTGTCTCTTCGGTTTTTTTCTTTTACATGGCAGAACAAAAAACAATAAGGACGGCCATACTCCTTTTTGTTTTTTGTGAAGACGAAAAATCAGCTACAAGGAGCACGCATGGAGATCATAAACGCCATATCGCTGGGTATCGGATGTGTCGGGGTGGCTGTGATCGTTTGGGGCGCGCTCGTGTCCTTGGTCGAGCTGTGCGGTTTGGAGTTCAAAAGGTTCTCAGGGACCCTCTCTTTCAAAAAAAGGAACCTCGTGAGGCAACATTTTGGATTTTATCTTCTCATGGGGCTGGAGTATATGATCGGTGCCGATATCGTCCGGACCCTGATAAGGCCGACGCTCCAGGAGCTCGCGGTCCTGGGCTCGATGGTGGCCATCCGGACGGTGACGAGTTATTTTCTGAATAAAGAAATGGGACGGGATCCTGAGGGCGGCTCAAAATAATAAGGAAAGGTACAAAATGAAAAAATGGATGATAGCATCGTTGGGTTTCTTATTTGTGGCGGTTTTTTTGATCCACGGGAAGATTTTTGCGGCGGAGCATATTAACGCAGAAATGACGTCGGTCGAAGAAGCGAAGGTGACCGAAGCAACCTTCGCAGGCTTGCCCGAGGGCCAGGTCCCGCTGGACGAAGAACTTAAAGACGCAGAAGTGGTCGATGCCGACGCCTAAACCCGCGACCGGCTTTTCAAATGTCGGCCGTCAAGATCCAGGCGAGGATCCGTGAAACGTCACCATAAAATAGGGTTCGCCGTGGCGTTGCTGCTGGCCCTGATCGCCATGATAAGTTTGATGCTCTTGCAGGCCTAGCGTTCAAGGGAATGAACCTAGGGAGTTACAGAAGACTCCCACAGTGCCTACGAGTTTTTGTTGCGTGGGCCAGGAGGTTGCTTGCGTCAACAAAGCAGAAAACTTTAACGGAATAAACAGCAGGAGGGAATTATGGAGATGGAGCCAGAGATGAATCCGGAGTTGGAGATGAAGCCGGAGATGGAGCCGAAAATCTGTCCGAAGTGTTCAGCAAAGAATAACCCTGAGTTCAATGAGTGTTGGAAGTGCCAGCATTCATTTTTGCCATGGAGTGAACGGCTCCGAATTTGGGCGGAAGGTATTCCGCTCAAACTGATAGCATTTGTACGGCACATGTTGGGTGTGTTGGGGTTCCTATGTTTCGTGGGGCTGTGCTTTTTTTGCTGGGGCCTGTTTTCCCATGTCATCCTAGGGAAAATGACCACGGGTCAATATGTCCACGAGATCCGTATGGATCTACAACAAAGCGAGCTGGACATCAGGAACAAATGGCCGGGACCCATCCTTGAAACCATAGGTCGAATCACGAACATTGGACGCAACGGGACGACCAAGAGATATTTTGGAAACGGACGTTTAAAAAGCGAAACACCCTATAAGGATGGAGTCCCGGATGGGAATTTCAGGGCTTATTTCGAGAACGGGCGAGTGAGGGCGGAGGGTTTGTTCAAGAACGGAATGCTCGTGGGAAAGTTTAAGGAATATTACGAAAACGGATTCTTAAAGCACGAGGGAATAGTCACCGATGCATTCGAGCGGTGAGACTCAAGAGAAACCGTGGAGAAGTTATGGAAAAAATAATGATCTGATATGCCATGAAGAGGAGGGAGAATGTTCGATCTTAAGCAGCTTGGGGATATGGCGAAAATAGCGGGAGAAGCCAAGAGTATGCAGGAAAAGCAGGAAAGAATGTCGAGAGAACAAATGGAAATACTCCACAAAATATCCAACCAGATGGACACGGTCATTTCCCTTCTAAAAGATTGCAAAAAATAAGAGGCAAGGCCCCCGTTTTTTTAAAGGACCCTGCCGTTATGGCATGGAATACAGGTTGTCGATGGGGATAAAAACGGTTTTTTCGCTGGGTGTGTTTTTTCTTCTTCTGGGTGTCACGCCGTTGAGACTTTGCCGGGCCTCTGATTCGTTTACCGTTTCCAGCGTTGTGGACGGTGAAACTCTTAAGCTTTCCAGCGGCGAGAAGATCCGTTTGATCGGGATCGACGTCCCCGCATCTTCCAGAAACGTCAAACTTCGCGATGATATCAAGAACACGGGACAGAACGCTGCGACGCTCATAGCGGCCGGGAAAAATGCGGCAAAGTTTCTCCGCGAATTGATCCAGAATAAAACGGTCGTTCTGGAATATGATATCAAGGAGAAAGAAAGATCCGGCCGGCGATGGGCGTATGTTTATTTTTATCTGGATCCCAGTCTTAATATGGAAATACCCGAAGCGTGGTATGCGGAGCTTGTCCCGGAAGCCAAGGAAAGGCAGCTCCGGGTGTTCCTGAATGCCACGCTGGTACGGGAAGGCTATGCTTCCATGAGGACCGTCCCGCCGAACGTGAAATATCAGGAGCTTTTCTCAAAGTTACAGGAAGAAGCGAAAGCCGAGAAGCGGGGATTATGGGTTTGATAGGGGGTGGAAGATCCCGGTCTTTTGCGGATTTTTTAAAACAAAAAAATCAGGAGATCCGGCGGAGTGAAGATCGAACAGAACAAGTCCCTTAGATCTCTTAACACGTTCGGCATCGATGTGATGGCGAAATATTTCGCGGAGATCCGCTCGGTCGAAGCATTCAAAGAGCTTCGTAGCGACAGGCGGTTCTCCGGCGAAGAAAAGCTGGTTCTCGGTGGCGGCAGCAATATTCTTTTGACGAAGGATTTCGACGGGTGGGTCATCAAAAACGCGATCCCCGGCGGCACGGTCGTAAGCGACACAGGAACGGAGGTAATCCTGAGGGTCGGAGCCGGCGTGGAGTGGAGCGATCTGGTATTTGAGTGCATCGAAAAGAATTACGGGGGACTTGAAAATCTTTCTCTCATCCCGGGCCTTGTGGGCGCCGCACCCATTCAGAATATCGGAGCTTACGGAGCTGAGCTCAAAGACACGTTCCACGAATTGGAAGCGATCGATCTTCGTTTAGGCGTTCCGGTAAAATTCAGCGCCGGAGATTGTGCCTTTGGATACCGGGACAGTGTTTTCAAACATAAATTCCAAGGGCAGTTCCTCATCAGCTCGGTTTCGTTCAGGCTTACGAAGCTTTCTGCGCCTAAAGTTCATTATCGCTTTCGGACCGAATACGGGGAGGTCCGGAAAACCCTGAGCGAAATGAACGTTCAAGATCTCTCCCTGAAGGCGATGAGTGATGCGATCTGCCGGATACGGCGCGCCAAACTTCCGGACCCGAAGGAGCTGGGAAATGCCGGGAGTTTTTTCAAGAATCCCGCTGTTTCTCAAGCCCGATTCAAAATGCTCGTTTCCCGGTATCCCAAGATGCCGCACTATCCGCAAGAAGACGGGACCGTGAAAGTTCCGGCGGGCTGGCTTGTCGAAGAGTGCGGGTGGAAGGGGAAAAAGGCCGGACGCGTGGGCTCTCACAAAACTCAAGCGCTCGTGCTTGTGAATTACGGCGGCGCGACCGCTAAGGAGATCCTGGAGTTTTCGGAGGCCATCTTCGGGTCGGTGAAAAAGAAATTCGGGATCGAGCTCTCCCGTGAAGTGAACGTGGTCTAAGGGGAGCCCGGGCTTCAACCTGCCCTATAACTCGGAGAGTGGAGGTGAGCGGTGTTTGAGGAAGAAGGGCCGAAGGATTGGGAGGTCCGGGATGAAGAGCCTCCCGAACGGCTTCAAAAGAAATGGGAGCAAGAAGAGGCGAAAGGTCCCCGGATGACCGTCTGTCCGTCCTGTAAAAAAGAGACGTCTGCGGAGAACCTGACTTGTATTTTCTGCGGCACTGATCTTAATTTTAATGACGAAGGTTGTCCGATCCGCTGCTTTTTCACCTGGGTCAAACGTTTATTCAAGAAGGGATGATATGACGTCCAAACTACCCTTTCGGAAAAGAAATGAAAAGTTTGGGCTGTTATGATGCCCCGTTTATTTTTATATGAAGGAGAATCATGAAAAAATGTCCGTTTTGCGCTGAAGAGATCCAGGATGAAGCCATTAAATGCAGGCATTGCGATGAATTCCTTGCTGCGCGTCCGGAAGCGCCCAAAACTCCCTGGTACGGCAAAACCGCGGTCTTGATCGTCAGCTTTTTGACCGTGGGACCGTTCGCTTTGCCGCTCGTGTGGTTCAATCCGACGTATAGCCGCCTCAAAAAGATCATTGTGACCGTGATCGTGCTGACGCTGACCGGCGTTCTTGTTGCGGCGGCCCTCAACGCCGTCAAGACGATCTACGGTTATTACAAGCAGGCAGGTGTTTTTTAACTTCTTGCAGAGGCAAGGTTTGTGGGACCTATTTTATTGCATATCATGGTTCGTGTCTGACGAGATTGATGCGGCAGGATTTCCGATTATAATAAGGCGATTTTTCACAATCCCAATCTAAAGAAAGGAAAAAATCCATGCGCAAACTTATAATGGCGCTCTTTATTCTTGCCCTTATGCTCGGGGGGCTCTCTGTGACCGCTTATGCCGCGGATTGCGGTAAGGATACTCTGGTCGATCAGGCCGGGGACTGGTTCGGGACTCTCGGCAAAAAGGGAATGGAAAAAGATCAGATCTTGGCGAAGCGTAAAGCGGATCGTTTGCTCGTCTGCGCGAAACGGGAGGCCGAAAAAGCCGCCAAGGAAGTGCAGAAATCCAGCAAAGACATGAAAAAAAGGCTCGGGTTCTAATACGTAAGCCTTTTTTAGCGTGACATGAGAATGGCCTGATTCAAAAAATCGGGTCATTTTTTTAAAGTATAGAAATAATCTTTAAGCCATAAAAACAGTGGTATGAGGAAACTTTTCTCTCCGGGGTGCTGTCTAAGGGGTCGAGGCCTGAGGTGTGAACGATCCTTGTCTTCTGTTTCATTTCTTTGACGGTCGACAAGGATCGCCCCAATTTCATCTTTGATGAAATTGAAAGGAATTGGGACGATGCAAGAGATTGAGCGGGAACTGATCATCCAAGCGGGGCAAGGAGAAATGAGGGCCTTCCGGGAGATCTATCAAAGGGTCTCCGGATATGTCTACACCTTGGCTTATCGCGTCGTGAACACGAAGCATGACGCCGAGGAGGTGACGCAGGACGTGTTCCTCAAGATCCATCGCAGTCTTAGCTCCTTCAAATTTGAATCGTCCTTCAAGACCTGGCTTTACCGGATCGCGGTGAATACTGCTCTCAATCACGCTAAAAAAAGAAGCCGTGTGACGACACACGAAGTGGAAGAAATTTTCGAGGATCCCGCGACCGTGACGCAACCCGATGCCGGGAAGCGTCTGGAAGCCGGAGAAACGGAGCATCGGCTTAAGATCCTTCTCGATCAACTGAACCCGGACCAAAGGGCTTGTATCGTTCTCCGGGAGATCGAAGGACTGGATTACCAAGGGATTGCAAGCAGCCTGGGCATCAACATCAACACAGTCCGTTCGAGGCTCAAAAGAGCCCGTGAGACCTTGATGGCCCTCGGGCAAGAGGAGGTGGCGAGCCATGGAGTGTAAAAAAGTTCAGGAACAGCTCCTGACAGAATATGGGGACCAAGAACTAGGTCCGGAAGAAAATGCCGAGGTTGAGCGGCATTTAACCGCGTGCCTGGATTGCCGGGAGTTTTTCGGGGCAGTCCAAAGAAGCGCCGTGATCCCTTTCAAAGAGGCCGGCGAAATGCAACCGGATAGCGCCCTTTGGCAGAGAATCCAGGAGAAGATCGAGGAGGAACAAGCGCGTTCCCGGAATGGATTCTGGAAACTGGCGGACGTCTTAACACCCTTCTTGAGAATGCCGCAACCGATTTTTCGTGCGACATTTGTGACGGCTTTGATCCTGGTGACCGTGGTGCTCGCGAGATGGCCGGCCAGTTATGCAGATCCTGTCTACGGCTATCTCTCCGAGCAAATGACCTTCATGAGCGGGCTCAAGGCCGGGAATCCGGATTTCCTGAACGGCGGTTTGAAGGATTACGACGCAGTTTTTGAAGAAATAGACATGTCCCATTCTCCATCAAAAAAATGAAAGGTTAATGGGACTAGTCCCGGCAACCGTTGATAAAAAGAAAATAGAGGCCAGGGCATGTGATGGAACTTTATGTGAACGTGGGTTGTCTTACAAGACAGGAAAGGGAGGGTGTCAAAATGAAAAACAAACTAGCAAAGATCGTAGCGGTTTTCACGGTGGTGGGGCTGATGTCTGCGGGACCCGTGGCTTATGCTGTGTCCGGGGAGGACGATTCGAAGAGCCACAAGAGCTCTCATCGGGGGGAAGGCAAAGAGTTCATGAAAGAGCTCAACTTAACCCCGGAACAGAGAGAAAAGTTGCTGGAACAGAGGAATGATCCGGCCAAACAGGGAAGCTACAAGGCGATACATGAGCAGTTAAAGACAAAAACGCAAGCGCTTTATGCGGCGATTGCCAAGCCGGGCGCGACGCGGGCGGATGTGAGTGAGCTCATCGATGAGGTGAACGTACTCACAGGGCAGATGTTTTCCCAGAAGATCGATGGCATTTTCGCCATGAAGGAGATCCTTACGCCCGAGCAGTTCGCGAAGATGCAGGAAAAGCATCAGGTCCGGATGAACAAGGATCATGAAGGTTGGGGGAAAAAGAAACAGGGGTCGGATCAGGGCTAGGTCGGATTCCCCGTCTTTTTGACGTCCGGCGTCAGATTTTGCACCAGGCGTCAAAAACATGTTGGATATAATGCTCGCTTTCTATGCGACGCATTTTTTGCTATCATACCCGCTTCATAGGGCCATTATCCTCAGGGCAGAGAAGGAGGGTGTTAGAATGAAAGATAAACAAACAGACCTCATAGCAGTTTTGGCGATGGTGGGGGTGATGTTGGTGGGGATTGTGGCTTATGCTGTGTCCGGGGGGTACAAGAAAGGCCAAGGGCCCATGGAGGAACTCAACTTGACCCCGGAGCAGAGAGAAAGCAGAGGGTCTATGGAGGAGCTCAACTTGACCCCGGAGCAGAGAGAAAAGTTGCTGGAGCAGAGGAATGATCCGGTCCAACAGGAAAACCACAAGGCGATGCGCGAGCAGATGAAAACCAAGATGCAGGCGCTTAATGCGGCGGTCGACAAGCCGGGCACGACGCTAACGGATGTGAGCGGCCTCATCGCTGAGGTGGGCACACTCCAGAAGCAGATGTTTTCCAAGAGGATGGAGCGCCTTTTCGCCATGAAGAAGATCCTCACGCCCGAGCAATTCGCGAAGATGCTGGAAATAGAACAGATGAACAGGAAATACTACGCAAGTGGGAAAGGAAAGGACCCAGGACCGGGTCAGGACTAGGTCGGATTTCCCGTCTTTCTGACGCCCGGTGTCAGATTTTGCGCCGAGCGTCAAAAAAATATTGAATATAATGCCCGCTTTCTATGCGACACATTTTTTGCTACCATATCCGCTTTATAGGGACTTTATCTCCAAGACAGAAAAGGGAGGGTGTTAAAATGAAAAACAAACTAGCAAAGATCGTAGCGGTTTTCACGGTGGTGGGGCTGGTGTCTGCGGGGCCTGTGGCTTATGCTGTGTCCGAGGAGGACAATCTGGAGAGTGGCATGGGCTATAAGCGCCAAGCAGACCAAGGGTCCATGCAAGGGAAGCCTATGCAAGGGGGGCCCATGCAAGGGTTAATGGGGCTTGACTTGACCCCGTCGCAGCAAGCAGAGGTTATGGCACTGCAGGATCCAGCCAAACAGAACAAAATCCAGGCGATGGCAGAGCAGGTAAGGACAAAGATGCAGATGCTTAATGCGGCGATTGCCGAACCGGGCACGACGCTGACGGATGTGAGCGATCTTATCGAAGAAATAGGCACACTCCAGGCGCAGTCGCTTTCCCAGAGGATGGAGTACCTTTTCGCCATGAAGAAGATCCTCACGCCCGAGCAGTTCGCGAAGATGCAGGAAATGAAGAAGGAACGGCAGGGACCCGGAGGTTTTGGGGGACAGAACCCGAGGCCGGATCAGGGAAATTCTGGGGAACAGAACCCGGGGCCGGATCAGTACTAGGTCGGATCTTCCATCTTTTTTAACGCCCGGTGACGGACTCGGTGCCGGGCGTCAAAAAAATTCAGATGTAATGCCCGCTTCTCATACAACGCATTTTTTGCTATCATACCCGCCCTGTCCCAACTTTAAATTTCTTTTCATAAAGGATAGTTGGGATTGCCCCAATTTTCACTTCGTAAAAATTGAAAGGTATTGGGACTATGGAAACCCTATCCCCAAGACAGGACGACATCCTCCGGGGTGTCATTGAGACGCATATCGAGACCACTCAGCCGGTGGGTTCCCGTTCGATCGCCGAAAAATATGCTATTTCTTTTTCTCCCGCGACCATTCGTCATGAGATGGGCGCCTTGGAGGAGATGGGTTATTTGACGCATCCCCATATCTCGTCGGGCCGTTTGCCGACGGATCAGGGTTACCGTTATTATCTGGACCATTCTTCATTCGAAGATCATTCCGGCGAGCCCCTGGGCCGTTTGGAGGAAGAGATCGTTCCTTCGGACAGGGAGGACAGGCTCGAGGAGTTCCTGGACCACGTTTCGCTCCTGCTTTCCTCGCTTTCTCAGGAGATCGGATTGACCCTCATGCCCTTTACGGAAGATCCGGCAGTTGAAAAGCCGGGCCGCATCAAGCTTTCTTTGCAAGGTTTGTCCTACATGCTCGAAAAACCGGAATTTCAAGATATCCGGAAGATCAGGAATCTGCTGGCCGTTTTTGAGGAAAAAGTGGCGCTGATGCGATGGGTCCTGACGCACGGGGATCCGCAACATGTATCTGTCTCCGTAGGCCGCGAACATTCGAACGAAGCCTTGGAAGATTGCGCCATTGTAACGGCCCGCTATACCGCGGGGAAAAACCGCCGGGGGGCCATCGCGATCCTGGGGCCCAAGCGCATGGCGTACCGGCAGATCATTCCTTTGGTCTCCCGCATGGCTATGACGGTGGGCGATATTCTTGAACACCGGGAGCTTAAGGCGTGATGAGTCATCATTCTAAAAAAAATCATCACGAAAAAGGGGACTACGGAGGGCCGAAGTCGGACGCTAAGGCATCCTCGCCGCAAGCCGGTGAAAAAGTGGAAATCCCGGCGCAGGAGTACGAAGATCTTCAAAAAAAGGTCGTGGAACTCGAAGGACTGCGCGAGAAATTCCTGCGCTCAGCGGCAGATTATGAGAACGCCAAAAAGAGAAATGCGCGGGAGAAGGAAGATTTCATCAAATTCAGCCAAGAGCGGATCTTGAGGGATCTCCTTCCGGTGCTGGATAATTTTGAGCGTGCGGTGGGTCATGCGAACACGGCCTCCGCGAGCGCCTCCGGTGAAGAGGCCCTGCAGCAGAATTTGAAGACGCTCGTCTCCGGCGTGGAGAGGGTGCGGAAGCAATTGATCGATATTCTCAAAATGTACGGACTCAAGCGGATCGAGACCGCGGACCAGGTGTTCAATCCGCATTTCCACGAAGTCGTCGCGCATGTGCCCGAAGAGGGCAAGGAAGACCAGATCGTGGACGAACTGGAACCCGGCTTTATGCTGCATGACCGCCTTCTCAGGGCCGCCAAGGTCCGTGTCCGCGTGTCACCCCAACGGGAGACGCCCGTTTCCGAAGAGAAACAGGACGAGATCACCTAAAACGCGCACAACGCACAGCGGGCAACGGACAACGAAAAAAAAGAACATTGCGCGTTGAGCGTTGCGCGATTCCGAAGGAATTATGACCAAACGTGATTATTATGAAGTGCTGAGTGTGAGCCGGACCGCGGACGCGGAAACCATCAAGAAAAGCTACCGCAAGCTTGCGCTCCGATATCATCCTGACCGCAATCCCGGGGACAAGGCGTCCGAAGAAAAATTCAAGGAAGCCGCCGAGGCCTATGCCGTCCTAAGCGACCCGGACAAACGGGCCCGTTACGACCAGTTCGGCCACAGCATGGGAGGCGCCGGATTTTCCGGTTTCGAAGGTTTCCAGGACGCGTTCGGCGGGTTCAGCGATATCTTCGGCGATCTCTTCGAAGATTTCTTCGGCGGAAGCGGGGGCAGACGGCGCGGCCGCGGGGCCCGGGGTTCGGACCTGGAATATACGGTCGAGCTCGAACTCGCCGAGGTTCTTACCGGTAAGACCTTTGACCTGGAGATCCCCCGCAAGGAGACTTGCGGCGACTGCCAGGGAACGGGCGCGGAAAAGGGTTCCAAAAAGAAGACCTGCGCGGATTGTGGGGGCCGCGGAGAAGTCCGCGTCTCCCAGGGTTTTTTCACGCTTCGCAGGACCTACCCCCGTTGTCATGGTGAGGGGGAATCGATCGAGAAGCCCTGCCCAACTTGTCGCGGGGAGGGACGCGCACGCAAGACACGGAAATTACAAGTGAAGATCCCGGCCGGTGTCGAACACGGTTCACGGCTTCGCGTGACCGGCGAAGGCGAGGCCGGGCAGGGCGGCGCTTCGCGCGGGGATCTTTATATCCAGGTGCTTGTGAAGAAAAACAAGACCTTCGAGCGGCAGGACCATGACATCTATTGCGAGGTCTTGATCCCTTACACCGTGGCCGTGCTCGGCGGAGAAGTGGAAGTCCCGACGCTTACGGGAAAGACCCGGCTTGAAATCGCGGGCGGTACCCCGGCCGGAAAGGTCCTTAAGATCAAGGGCGAGGGTGTCCCGGCTTTGGGAGTGGAAGGCCGGCGCGGGGACGAATATGTGAAGGTGGACATCGAGATCCCGGCGAAATTGAGCAAATCCGAGCGCGAGCTGCTCGAAAAACTAGCGGCCGAACGCAACGAAAAGATCCAGACGAAAAAAAGCTTTTTCTAAAATCTTTTTGCGGGGAACGGGTAACGGGGAACGAGATCGTTTGCCGTTCGGCGTTTCCCATTCATTGAGGTGCGTATGGAATATTTTGATTATCGTTACCGGGTGATCTACGCGGACACGGACCAGATGGGGATCACGTATTACGCGAACTATCTGAAATGGTTCGAGGCCGCGCGTACCGAATATTTCCGGGCGTTGGGGTTCCCGTACACCGAATGCGAAAAGAAAGGGATCTATCTTCCGGTCGCGGAAGCCCACGTCAATTATATCGCGCCGTCGACCTACGATGACGACATTACGGTCCGGACAAGCGTGGCGAAGATCGGCAGCAGCACCTTGCGTTTTGAGTACCAGGTGATGCATACGAAGACCCGGATCCCGCTCGCGACCGGATATACTTTGCACGTTTTTGTGAATAAGGCCATGAAACCTTGCCGCGTGCCCGCGGAGATCAAAGAAGTCGTCAAGGAATGCGCGCTTCTCAAGAAGCGCTGCCGGTGTAAATAAAATGCGCACAACGCGCAACGCTCAGCGGAAAAAAGACATTGTGCTTTGCGCATTGAGCGTTGTGTCCTGGAATGCTAGAGTAATCACAGGATAGAAGGATGACTATGGAAAAGAATATCAGGGTGACGATTCTCGGGGACGGCGGATGGGGAACGGCGCTCGCGCTCGTGAACCTTCGCCGCGGCAACGAGGTGATGATGTGGTCCGCCTTCGCGGATTACGCCGCAGTGCTCCGGGAAGAGCGCGAGAACGTCAAATTCCTTCCGGGTGTGAAATTACCCAAGGACCTCAGGATCACGTCCAACCTGAAAGAGGCCGTCGATTTCGGCGACGCGCTCGTGCTGGCCATTCCTTCGCAATATCTCCGCAATATTCTTTTCAAGCTCAAAGAGTTCCCTTATCAAAATAAGATCCTTGTCAGTACCGCAAAGGGGATCGAAAAGAAGACCTGCCTCCGGCCCTCTGAGATCATTCGTTTTGTGCTGGGCAGGAATCTTCCCGTCGTCGTGCTGTCAGGTCCTTCGCATGCCGAGGAGGTGGCCCGTGAAATCCCGACCCTGACGGTGGCGGCTTCCGATGACCCCCAACACGCCCAATACGTCCAGGAGCATTTCCGTGACCCGCAATTCCGGATCTATGTCCAGAAGGACCTCGCGGGCGTCGAATTCGGCGGCGCGCTCAAGAACGTGATCGCGATCGCGGCGGGGGTCTGTGACGGCCTGAAGTTCGGGGACAATACCAAATCCGGCCTGATCACGCGGGGGCTTTACGAGATCGTCCGGCTCGGGGTCAAACATGGCGCGAACCCGAACACCTTCTTCGGGCTCTCCGGGATCGGGGACCTGATCACGACCTGTTTTTCAAAACACGGACGGAACCTTCACGTAGGCCGCGAGCTCGGCAAGGGACGGAAGATCAAGGAGATCCTCGGGGAAATGGACATGGTCGCCGAAGGCGTGGATACGGCCTTGAGCGTGCACCAGCTTTGCAAGCGCGAGGACCTCCAGCTGCCGATCATGGACGAGGTTTACCAAATGCTCTTTGAGGATAAGGACCCCGGAGAAGTCGTGGCGGCCCTTCTTGCGCGCACGCCGTATGAGGAATGGAAAGCCTTCGATCTCAGCTCTTTCCGGGAAAAGATCGCCAAAAGGAATTAAAAAAAGACAGGAAAGCAAAAAGGGGACAGGCAGTCAATGAATGCCTGTCCCCTTTTTATTTTTGCTTTACGCCGCCGGATTCATGCTGATCGAACTCATCGAAGACCCCTCGGCCTCGGTGCCTTTATTCGCGAGCGTTCGCGGAAAAAGATCGTCCCAATGCATCGTGAGGCTCACCACGAACTCCTGCATATAGGAAGTGTAGGTCCCGTCCATGGAAGAATTGAGGAGCAACGCATTTTCTCCTACGCTGTTGTCGATGTGCCTCCTGAAATAGAAGGCATTGGAGTAGGCAAGGTCCGCCGTGAGATATTTGCTGATGGCATAGCCCGCGCCGATGCTTAAGGAAAGGTGGTTAGAATCGGGGACGGCCGGTATGAAACTCTTCTCTGGGACCGGGGTGAAGTAGAAAAAGGAGCCGCACCGGAGCGTCAGTTTCTTCGTGAGTTTATGGGTGATGCCCAGTTGGATCCCGTAGCCGTCATGATAGTCTTTGTCGGCCGCGCGGATGGCGTTCAGGACCGCATCGTCGGTCGCATTACCTGAAGGATCGGTGACAAAATACTGGCGTTTATAAGTACGCCAATGGGACCAAGTAAAGTCCGCCTCATAATGGGTTTTCTCGGTCGGCTGGTAGGCATAGCCCCAGGTCATGTTCATCGGTAAAGAAACCTTGGTGTGGACCCCCGTTTCGAAATTGTGGGGACCCGTCAAGCCAACCGCGGAGAAATCGGAATTTTCGACTTTGGCCAGGCCGCTGGTTTTCACGACCACGGGGCTCCGGAAATAATAACCCAGCCGGTGTTTTTTGGTCAGTTTGAGCAAAGCGCCCATCTGCCATCCCCATTTGTTTCCGGAGGTGTTGAGCCGGACCTGTCCGTCCGGGGTATTCAAACCGAATGGAAGTGTGACAAGGTTGTTAGGGTAGCCCTGGATCCCGCCGAAATCGGAAACACGGTACCACATCGGGCCGCCGCCCACCGAGATCTTGTCGGTGAACTTGTAAGCGACCGTGGGCTTGATCGTGTACATCTTGAGGTAATTGCGCCATCCGGCGTAATGGACCGACGGATCATTGGAGTTGTATTTATTCATCAGACCGAAAGGAGAGTCCGTGCCGACCCCAAGCGCCAACTTGTCCTGGAACATCTTGCCGGGGTTGATCGTGATATAAGCGGTCGGGACCGTACTGATCGTCCCGGAACTGCGAAAATCACCCGTGGCGTCATTGTCCTTCCATGTGAACATACTGATAAAATTCGCGTCGGTCTGGACCTGGACGCCCGGAAGGTCCACGATGCCGGCCGGGTTGTAAGAGATGGCCGCGGGTTCCTCGGGACTTGCGGTCCCCGCGCCGCTTAAGGCGATCTGTGCGGCGCTGAAAGAAGCGTTTTCAAAACCTCCTCCGCCGACCGCAAAAGCCAAAGAGGGGGCCAGAAACATAAGGGCGATCACCATCCCAAGCAGGAGGATTTTCTTCGTCATCATGAAGCGGAACTCCTTGTTATAAGGGCACACGGCCCGCGTGTTTTAATGCCGGTCTCTCGTCACGATGTAAGCCGAGACGTTCCTTTAACTTGTACAGCTTGTATATTATCGAATTCACCGGATATTTTCTTCAACTATATTTAGGCCCTTTTTTCACCCGTTCTTCCCGGATAGATCATTAATGCTATCTATTGCTATTTTTAATTTTGTTTTGACTTGTCAATATCAAAATAGGGTGCTACAACTCTATTAGAAAGGGGAGGAAGGGAAATGTCGTCCGAAGAATTAGAGTGCCGGTTGGCACAGATCAAGGACAAAAAACTTGCGACGGAGGTTCGTCGCTTCCTCTTGAATTTATTCCTCCTTTTCGATGGTAACCCCCCGCCGCATATCCAGGTCTATATCACCGAGATCATGGATATCGTCGAATCCAAAAGGGTCCCTGAGCCGGTCCGGCTCAGACCCTAGGACTTGAAATCCCGTACCTCTAGGGAGGCGTTAACAGACAACTGCTCCGAAGGAGGGAAATCCTCAAAAATTTTATAGATATTAAACAGAACGGATAATAGAATTCCCTTACCGGCCCTTTCCGCGGGATAGTTTTTGAAAATAATCGGGATGTTCAAATCAGGGAAAGTCCAACATGTCAGGCCATGAAAAGCGTCTACTGATCATAGATGATGAGGACGATATCTGCCAGATCGTCAAAGAGAAATTCGAGAATTTGGGCTACAAAGTCTTGACCGCGAATACCACCCACGAAGGATTCAAGAAAACCGAACAAGATAAACCCGATTGTGTGATTCTTGATATCCGCATTCCCGGAAGAGAGGGCGGATTGGGCTATCTTCAAAGACTTCGCTCTTACCTTCACAACGATCCCGAGAAACAGGCCCGTATGCGAGAAACCCCGGTGATCGTACTTACGGGGGCCGGCGTCGTGATGCAACCGCTCTTTGAGCAACAGGGGATCAGCGGTTTCATTGAAAAGCCTTTAGATTTCACAAAGCTCCAGGCTCAGATCCAAAATATTGTTTGGAAACATTAGTCCGCTTTCCCCCCGCCCCATTTCTCCCAAATTAGAATCATGCAAATTTCGATACCCACTTAGCTCCTATGCTTCGCCGGGTGCGCGTATCCTGGCTGTTGATTCCTATCATTGATAGATATTAAACGTTCCTGAGTCGACTCCCGTCAAATTTCTTCCCTCTTTCGATTTTCTTTTCATTCCCTTGGGGTTAGGGTTGTGCCAGCCCCAAACTTTTTATTGTTTTCTAAAAGGGCAGTTTGGGCAGCCCCAATTTCAACAGGGCTGAAATTGAAAGGTATTGGGACAGGGAGAAATAAAAAAAGTTTTGAAGGAGGAAGCCATGCGAAGCGTTCAGGAAGTACCCAAGGCGCCGGCCAAACCCCGGGTCCCGGAGGGCACGTGGATGCAGATCACTTTCACGCTCGATCCCGCGCATTACCGGAGGCTCTGGCAGCGGGCCGAAGAGGAACACCGGACCCTCCCCGACCTCGTCCGTGAAAGCGTAATCTGTTTTTTGGGAGAAATAAAAATCGTTCCTTGAAAGAAACATCCACGGAACGAAACATAGGAGATCTGTCATGAAGCGTTCATTTTCATTTCCCCTCAGATGGGTTGCGTTTTGCATTGCGATGATCTTTGGCTGGAATCAGATCGTTTGGGCGGGGGAGATTCTTCCGCGGGATTACATCGTTCCTTCAGAACAGCCTGCCACTACGACGTCTGTTTCTGTCCCAGTCGTGTCGACAGGAGCGATGCCGGTTCAGATGCTGACGACAACGGATTTTTTAGCGAATAAGCGGGGGCCTTTATCTCCCGCAACTAAAGACACGTCTGAAATCATTCCAAAGGCGGTCGCTTCTCCAAATACCGCTCGTTATGAATATGAGCGCTATGATTTTCAAGATACGCTTGATCTTTTGAGGCCTGAATTTGCAAGCGCTGTGATCGTGAAAGAGATCACGGCTGAGGATTTGAAGAAACTTTCCGAGCTGTCGTTTGAAACCGGCGTGATCGTATTGCATGGCGAAATCGTGCTCTTCACCTCAGGGAGTGAAGATGAGATTGGCATGTTGTCCGCCGTTAAGATGCTCGCAGACCAAGCGACTTTTATTTCTCATACGCATCCAAGCATTTATTCTGCAGGAGGCCCGAGCGGTGGTGATATTAACGAAGCCGTTGCAGCACCGGGCGAGGAGTATGTGATCACGCATACCGGAGTTTATGCGTATAACAATGAAGGGATTTTGAATAATGGCGATTCCCATGGCTATGACTGGTATCTCGAAAAACTTAAGGAAGCCGTGGGGGCTTCAAAAGCGGAACAAGATCAAATTGAGGCGAGAAAGGATCTCAATGAATTTGTCACAGCTCAGGATGCGTATAACCGCGCCAAGGAAGATGAACGCGAGACCTTCCGGATGGGCGGCACGCTTTCTTATGCCTCAGGGCTGAAAACTTCGAACATTACGACTTTGTCCGGGAGCCCTTACCCCTACATAACAACCGGTTCAAGCGCTGGGACTGCACTTTCCTATGCCTCTTCTACCAGTCAATTTAATTTGAGTTATAACGTACCGGGCGCGAGCGACGTCTCGGGTTTTACAATCTCTTTTGATAATGCAAGCACTCCAACAATGGAGACGCAGAACATCAGCATTCTTACCAATCTCGTGTTTGGGCTTAAGGGGCCGGCCACTTCGATCAAACTCGAAATCGTAGATATCAATAATGCAAAAGACACATTCACGCTGACCGGCATCTCGAACAAAACAGAACGGTTCTGGCGAGTACCTGTCTCGGCGATCCTCAACACGATCGACAAAACCCGGATCACGCAACTGAATTTTATCATGACGCAGGCTAACACAACCTCGTCCAGAAGGACCGGCGTAATTTCAATCCGCTCCAAGGGCTTGAAAACGACTGCACCTTCTCAACCGGCTGTTACCTCAACGGTACCTGCTGCGACGAATCAAACAACCCTTCTGCTGTCGGGAACCAAAGAGGCGAACTCGGCCATTTTCATCAATGGCACACAAGTAGTAGCTCGTGACACTTCCACGACTTGGACATCTACCGTGAATCTTACAACCGAAGGAAATAATACCTTCAATATAACAGCCAAGAACTCCATCGGACTGGTAAGCACCGCGAAAACTGTAACAATTCAGCGGGATACGGTTGTCCCGACTGGTTCGATCAATATCAATTCGGGAGCCGCCTACACAGCCTCAGTCGCAGTGACTTTAGATCTTTCGTCAACTGATTCCGGAAGCGGAATCAGTACGATGAGTTTTTCGATGGATAATGTGACCTGGACCACGCCCGAAACTTATGCGGATTCCAAGGCTTTTACGCTTCCAATCGGCGACGGTGATAAAACTGTTTATGTGAAGTACTACGATAAGGCTGGGAACGTCAGCGCCGTTTTTTCAAAGCATATTCAATTGAGAGCAACCGGTCCGGTGGTTGTGATTGCGACTGGAACTCCGAGTCTGATCAAGGTAAAGACGCTCACGATCAATTACACGGTGGATGGCGTTGTGAAAGAAAAGACATTCACGGATCTTGCGGAAGGTGAAAACATGTTAACGATTACGGAACAGGATGAAGCTGGTAATGAAACATCCGTTAACTGGGCCGTGACTCTAGACACAATTCCCCCTGCGGTGGTGGTGACGAACGCTGTTCCGAGTCTGACGAATCAGGCCGCGCTCGTGGTGGATTACACAGCGGATGGCGTAGTGAAGCAGAAGACCTTCACACTTGCGGAAGGTGACAATGCAGGACTGACGATCAGGGAAGAAGATGCTGCGGGGAATGTTCGGATGATTACTTTATCGAACATCGTGCTGGATACGGTGGCTCCGGTGATCGTGGTGACGAGCGCTGTTCCGAGTCTGACGAATCAGGCCGCGCTCGTGGTGGATTACACGGTGGATGGCGTAGTGAAGCAGAAGACCTTCACGCTTGCGGAAGGTGACAATGCCGGCCTGACGATTACAGAAGAAGATACTGCGGGAAATGCTCAAACGATCACGTTAGCGAATGTGGTGCTAGATACGGTGGCTCCGGTGATCGTGGTGACGAGCGCTGTTCCGAGCCTGACGAATCAGGCCGCGCTCGTGGTGGATTACACGGTGGATGGCGTAGTGAAGCAGAAGACCTTCATGCTTGCGGAAGGCGATAACACCGGCCTGACGATCACGGAAGAAGATGCCGCGACAAATTCAAGGACGGTCACCCTATCCAAGGTAATGCTGGATACAGTCCCCCCCGCGATCATGATCGATCCCGCAACGCCACATCTGATAAGTGTGAATACGTTCACTGTCAGCTACACCGTAGATGGTGTGTCAAAACTAAAGACCTTTGCCAGTTTGGTAGAAGGTGAGAATGCGCTCACCGTCACAGAAACCGATCTTGCGGGGAACAGAACGACCTTGACCCATAGTGTGACTTATACACCTCTCACGGCCATTGCCTTTCCTGTTCTTGAACTCCGTTCTCCGCAAATCGTTACAACACCCAATTATGAATTAATTTATGCCGTGGACGGAACGGAAAAAAGAGAGACCTACGCTTTACAGGAGGGCGTAAATCTTCTTACGATCGAAGAGTCCAGCGCTGCCGGTAAAGTAATCGCACATTATCTGGTGGTGCTCAATGTAATTGCCGATCCTGTCTTTCCGGCGAATGAGACCGAACTCATTTTCAACCTGAACGGAACCGACGCCGCGCTTGTCGATCCAAACTTCGATGCTTCAGGATTGATCCAGGCGGGATGGATCAAATCCAAGGATAGGACTGCTTATCGGCTTTCCGGGGGACTGCTTGCGGAAGAATTCCGGTCCGATGGTACGCATATTTATTATGATTTCTTAGGACGCATTCATTCAAAAATAGACAAAAACAAAAAGATTACCAGCTATCAGTATAAGATCAATGCTACAGGCAACTTGTTAAGCGCTCATATTGAAGAAGGAAATAATCGGGTTGATCTGGATAGTAACGGTTTAATCCTCTTCTGGAAAAAAGGGGACGGAACAGAATTTTTCTTCGATTCCGGTCATTTGACCAAAATCAAAAAGGACGTGGTCGAATACCTCTATCAGCTCCGGCAAGTGGGCAGCGAATGGATCTCGGAATCGATCGATCCTCTGCCTTTGGACTCTCCTTATCCTGCGTCGCTTCATTACACATCCGATTCGGTACTTTCCCGAACGGTGATGCCGGACGGGACCATTTATCAATATGATCTTTCGGGCGCGGTGACGCGCGTGGTGGATCCTGCCGGCAAAGAAACTCTTTATGATCCTGAGAAGGATCTGTTTGGCGCGTTCCATAGCTTTTCAGTGACCCGTGATGGTATTACAAGAATTTACGGCGAGCAAGGCAAGCTGACTCAATTGAAGGATGCGGACGGGACTGTTTTTACGATCGATCAAGATAAGGTCGTAATGATCCAAAAACAGGAGGGCGCCTTATACCGGGACTTGGTTTATGACACGACTGGAACTCTTCAAAATGCCTTGGTGAAACTGCCGGACGGAAGAGAACTTCTCATCGTCGGTCAGCAACTCACACAGATCAGGACGGTCGACGGAACGATCCTTGAAATCCAAAATGATAAACCGGCCAGGTCTTTGACCACAAACGGTCGCGTCTATCAGTACCGTGAGTCGACGGATGCAAACGGCAATCCCATTTTTATCGGTGACTTAACGGAATTTATCAACGACAAAGGAAACCACATCTTTGTCGCAAACGGCCGGGTGAGCGGCATGGAAGAAACCCGTGGCA
This sequence comes from Candidatus Omnitrophota bacterium, assembly GCA_043821445.1. Lineage (GTDB taxonomy): Bacteria > Omnitrophota > Omnitrophia > Omnitrophales > Aquincolibacteriaceae > Aquincolibacterium. The sequence continues at coordinate 58,283 of JBDRCT010000031.1, forward strand.
GTGTGTTGATCAAGACAGGATTTGCATACGATAACGCGGGAAGGATCGTCGAGGCCACGATCGATCAAGACGGTGTCCGGACCGCACGGTTCGTCTATGACTACCAAACTAGCGGAACCATTGTCACGAACAATGTGGGATCGATTCGTTATTACGACTCGTCCGGGACGCTCATGAAACTGATCACGCTCCGTGGGGAGGAGTACACGTTCAGCCAGATCACAGATCCAAGCGGAGCCGCCGGGTTCCTTCAAACCTTGATAAAAGTAGTCAACCAACTCGAAGGGACGATCGATTATGAGAACGGAAAACCGGTCCGGATCGTACGGCCGGACTCGATTGAAATGAAGGATATCGTTCTGAATCCCGACGATTCGCTTCTCAGCGCCGTTTTAATCTATCCCAGCGGGGCGGAAGGTCTTATCGAAGCGGGTGAATTGAAACAGATCATCGAAACGGACGGCACGAAGAAAGAATATACGGCCGGTCTTCTTCGGAAGATCACTCGCCCCACTTTTGAAGCAACGAACTTCAGTTATGCTTTTGATGTTTCGGGCAATCTCACTTCCGTCATCGTTCAGGACGGTTTAGGCTCCAGGACTTATACGACAGCAGGGATTCTGAGTTCTGCGGTCAATCCGAGCGACGATATTTTTACCTATGATGCTTTGGGAAATTTGATCAAGGTCAAAACGAGCGCCAATGAAGAATTCAATTATTCAGGCCAGAATTTATCTTCCATCAAGTTTTCCACGGGGGAAATGCTGACCGGCATTGTTTTGAATGCGAACGGCAACCTTTCGGGAGGCACGTACGATCCCAAAGACGGTTCAATCTGGACGATCGCGGGCGGCGCGATAAGTCAGATCCGGGACGCAAGCGGGAATAATCTTTATTATTCAGGAGGGCGTGTCACTCAGATTGTTAAAATGAATGGCGACCGGATTACCTACAATACCTCCGGCCAGATCACTCAGATCACCTGGGCGGACGGTTCCTGCGCCCGTCAAATTACCACCAATTCTCAGGATGCATTGGTCAACGCGATCATTTATTCGCCCTCATTTGATAGCGCGGTGTTAAGCACTACGCTTTCCGGGATCGGGTCCATGGAAAGACCGCTGGTGAACGGAGTCCTTCAAACCCCCGGGTCGCAGGTCAGGACCGCGGGTAAGTTTTTTGACTTCAACGGGCTCTACTGGCGTGAAGTTAATTCGACCGCGTTACACGGAACGACTCAGAATTACATCCGGGTCAAAATGACGGGTTCGAATTTCACGGTGAGTTTCTACGCCACGAATTACACGAACTCTCTTTTTAGTCAGCAAACCTATCAGTCCGCGGCAGGGTCTCCGTATGTCTACATCCCGCTTCCCGATCTTTCCGTAAAATATCTTTACGCGATCGAGATTTCCCCCAAAGGGAATGCCACGGTAGATATCACGGACACTCCACTCGTTTTTTCGAGCGGGGACTATCAGCCCGTTGCATGGGTGAATACGGCCACCGCCTTTATAAATCAAAAAATAGTGCCGGGTTTTCCGGAAAGGATCACTGCGGCATTGTCCCAGAAAACGGCCTTGGAAAGCGCCTCTCAAGATTTTTCCGCTGCCGAAACCTTTAGTACGGTCAAAGTCAGCGATAGCCAATTCCAAATAGAAAGTCTCAAGAACGCGGTACTGCAAGCGCGACTGTCGCCGGATGCTGTTATCTCGGCCACTTATAACAGAGACACGAACCTTCTTTTTACGGCCCACAGTGATCCTGCTTTTGATCCTGCGGCGGACGCAAACGGAGAATGGAAAAACTCGGTGTCCGGCTGGGAAGAGGATGGATTTGATTTTGCACCCGTCGTCACCGCGCCTTCCGGGGATGTGCCGCTTAAGATCGAATATGCCTCGAATGGCGGAAGCCAGACGGTGTCTTTTCAAAACGCATCTCGGGCCATCTATCAAAACGATCGCATCGAGACCCTTATTACCCCGGAAGGGAAGACGGTTCATTACTCCTATGCCGCTGGGTCCAGTGATGTCGACCGGGTGATCTTCGACCCCGATCAAATCGACCCAGAAACGACCGAAGTGAAATACGAGTATGGAAAAATACGAGAGATTAGAAAAGCAGGGGCACTTGTCTATCTTTACTCCTATGAATTTGACGATTTAGGGGACGAGATCACCGTGATCGAAGATACTGTAGAAAATCAGATCCGCCGGTTTTTGAAAGGAAAACTTATCTCGATAAGCAATTTAAATAGCGGCTTTAAGACGGTTTATGATTACGACGGCTCAGGCCGGATCGCGAAAGCAGTCACCTCCCGTTCGGGCCGCATCTTCGGCGCATTCGCTTATGCTTACTCCGGCGACGATACCCTGATCACCGAGGAAGCGACGGGTATTTCAAGGCGTTACGGCGCGGACGGGTTCCTGAAAGAATTGATCACGGCCAAAGATGAATTTTATAAATATTCCGTTCTTTCGGACGGACAAGCCGAGGACCTTCTGCTTCAGGAGCTCGTGAAGATCGTTACTTCCCGCGGCACGATCGAGTACAGCAGAGAAAAACCTGTTGAGATCACCGCCGCGGACGGTACCGTGATCAAAAACCTCATCGTCGAATCTTTCGTGGATGAAAATCACATGACCCGCATGGTGATCCAACGAGCCGAAGTGCATTTGCCCGCTCCGGACGGAAGGATCGCCTTGATCGAAAAAGGGAAGGTGTTTTATATAAGCTCTCCGGGCGGAGAGATCCAGGAATTTGAGAATGGATTTTTGGAAAGACTGGTTAATGCCCAGGGTGAGATCACGGACCTCATTTACACGCGGAACGCCTCCGGGGAGATCGAATCGATCGGTGTAGAGGACAAGAACGGACTGAGGATTTATGACAGGAATGGACAATTGATTCGCGCGGTTCTGCCGGATACCACGCAGATCGATTATGACGCGAGCGGCCAGTTGCTCCGGCTCCAGACTCCGGGCGGAGAAATATGGGGATATTCAGCGGGCAGTCTAAGTTCGATGACCTTGGCGGGGGGTGGCGGAAAAATCGAGCAGATTGTCTTAGATGCGTCAGGAAACGTGCAGTCCTGTGTTTACACTAAAGACGGCATCGTCACCACCATTCAAAACGGCGCCGTTGCCAGCAAAAAAACGTTGGATGGCACTCTTTTCATCTATGGCTCTTCCGGGAAAGTAGTTGAGATCCTGAAACCGGCGGGCGCGGGTTATGACCGGCTGATCTATGATGCGAACGGAGTCTTGACTTCCGTTGAACGCGCGGACGGTTCCCGTGCGCGTCAGATCACGGCCGATGCACAGGACACCTTGATCAACGCGATCATTTACTCGCCCTTATTTGACGGTGCCGTGTTAAACGCAACGCTTCCCGGAATCGGGTCCAAGGAAAGACCTCTGGTGAACGGGGTCCTTCAAACTCCCGGGTCGCAGGTCGGGACCGCCAACGAATTTTTTGACTTCAACGGGCTTTACTGGCGCAGTGTTAATTCAACCTCGTTGCACGGCGCGAATCAAAATTATCTCCGGATCAAGATGATGGGTTCGAATTTTACGGTGAGTTTCTACTCCACCAATTACACGAACTCCCTCTTCAGTCAGCAAACTTATCAGTTTGTGGTCGAATCTCCGTATGTCTACATCCCGCTTTCCGATCTTTCCGTAAAATATCTTTATGCGATCGAGATTTCCCCCAAAGGGAATGTCGCGATGGATATCACGGATACTCCGCTTGTTTTTTCGAGTGGGGATATGCCCGCTATGGATTGGACGGGGATCGCGAGCGGTTTTACGGATCAAAAAGACAGACCCGCAGTGCCGTCGATCATTAACGAGACTCTTTTTAAAAAAGCAGCTTTTGAGACCCAGGCCGCGGATCAATTCTTACTTCGGTCGCCGGACCAGCTTGATGAAGGCCAAGCTCAGACGTTCTACGATTCTGCTCTCGGCATCGTGAAGGGCGCGTTGCTTGAACCCGAAACGATCATTGCGGCGGCTTACCGGGCCTCTGACAGCACACTCTTGATGGCTGCCCGTGCCAATAACACCGTGGCGCACTACGTCAACGGGCAGATCGACTATGTCACGGATCTGGACGGGAATTTGCTTATCGACCACGAGTATGACGCCGCTGGGGACCTGGTCGCGGTTCATCTCATGGATGCGAAGAAAAAATTAGAGGAGCAGATCATCGCTGCTCAGACGGAGGTCTCACGTCAGGAAACTGAGGCGCTGATGGCGCTTGCCGTTGAGCGCGGGCACGCGATCGAGGCGATCCAAAACAAATTGAATGAGGGCCTGGCTGCGATCAATGCCGAGCGGGAAAGGATCCGGCAGCTCAGTTCTCAGCGGGTCTGCCGCACAGTCCTGTTCTTTAAATCTTGCGAGAACGTTCAAGTCGATGTGAGCGCACCCCTTTCGGAACTCGATCAGATGGAGAAGGACCTTCGCGAAGAAACGGCCGTGGCGCTTGCCGGACTTGATGCCGTTGTGGCCCAGAAGAAAACAGAGATAGAAACGGATGCCAAGGCGGCGTTTGTCGAATTAGAGAAGCAGCAGCTCACCACCTACCGCGAGATCCTGAAACAGGAATTAAGACCCGTTCTTTTCCATCACTACCGGAAGATTCTCGGAAGAGATCCGTCCGAAGGCGAGATCGATACGTGGCTTAAGCGCGAGATCGGAGACGACCATGTGAGCCTCCTCTCATTTAAAGAGGCGGTCTCAGCCCGCGGGCTGAATTTTGCGGGGGCTTGGGTGGATCTTGACCAGTTGAAAGTCTTGTCAGGCTTGTCTCAAACCGGTGTTTTAGCCTCTCTCAAGGATGTCGGTTTTGTGATGGTGACGGACGTGAGCGGCGGGAATGTGACTTTTGTCCAACGGAGTCTCGGCAACCGGACCCAGGAACTGAAGATCGAGCTCGTGCCGTGGCTCGATGCGAACGGGGTGCCGATCCTGGATACCGGAGGGAATATCATTTGCGTCGAAAAATATGTCTTCGTTTCCAAGAATGACGGCTTCGGCGGCGAAGAAGTGACGGTGAGCGAGGACGAGTTCTTAAGCCGTTGGCTTAAAGAGAACAGCCTTAAGGGAGCGGTGTTCACCGATCAGCCGCTTGGGACGGGTTCCGTTCTTATGACGGACGAGGAGGCAAAGGCCATCTCCGGATTATCTTCCTGGGATATCCTTGTGGAATATTTCAAATCGGCGTTCGGGATCGATCCGGAGCGGGCCAACGTTCCGAAACTTATCAGAGAATTGAGCAGTAGTGAAGAATACAGTGTTCGTTTGGCGCAAGTGAACGCGATCAAAGCAGCGGTCCGGGATTTTCTGGACTTGTATCTCGCGTCGGACGAAGCGGGACGTTCCGCCAAGATCCAGTCTTTGGGCCTGGTCCCGGAAGAGGTCATTTCTATTACATCCCCGGAAATAGAAACGATCCTGGCCTGGCTCGATTCCCGCGACCTCCACTTCGGTCATTCCGCCTTTTTTGCGATCCAGCATTTGATCGAAGAAAACAATGTTCAGGCGTCGCTTTTTGATATCGCCCGCGAAGCAATTCTAATCGATATCATGACGGGCGTGATCCATCCGCTCACGACCGGGGACCTGGAACTTTCCCTTTTTGCTCTCAACCGGGTTGCCAAAAACCGCGGCGTGCTCTTGACTCCCGCCAAAGTCACTTTCGAGGAACTCAAGCGCGAAGTCGTTCAAGGCAAGGGCGTTCTGGTTCATATGAACGGCAACCATTACGTCGTGGTGACCCAAATAGCACTCGCGGCCCGGACGGACGAAAATGGCGACCCTGTGCTGGATGAGCAAGGCGCTCCTGTCATGATCGAGGTCGTGACCTATATCGAAAAGAATGTGGGGCCGTCGGGCGAGGCGCAAACGCTCGCGCGGTCAGAATTTGAAAAGATATGGATGGTGACCGCGGAGGGCGAGGGGATCGTGCTGACGCCGGCGGAAGTTTCGAACAACGCCACAATCATGACGGACCGGGAGACCCAGCAGATCACGGGCGCGTTCTTCGGTTTTATCTTCGGGATCCTGAAGAAGATCTTTGATACCGTGATCCAGGTGGTGAAAGCTGTTTTTGAGGCTGTAAAGACGGTTTTGCGTTATGTCGTCGATCTTGTGGTCGATGTGGTCCGGGCTCTCACGGATTTCGTGTTGGAGCTCGGTAAAAGTCTCGTCTCGCTCGGGCAGTTCTTCTTTGAGGCCGTTCGTTTTGTCGGGGCCATTTTGAGCGGAGATCTGAACGGAGGGTTCCAGTCGCTCCAGCGGGCGCTCGGTCATTTCGGGAATTTCCTGTTCTTCGCCGCGGCGGTGGGTGGGTTCCTTGTGCCGGGGCTGGCCCCGCTTCAAGTGATCGGCTTCCAGGTCTTGAGCGTTGCCCTGAGCAAAGGGACCGGCGTCGTTCTGGATAAGATCGGGATCAAAAGCCCGGTAATCAAAAACCTGATCGGTAGTTTTATTACGGGCGGGGTCTTTGGCTTTGCCGGCGGTCAGATCGGATCGGGGACCACGTTTTTAAACTCCGCATTGGCCAATCTTGCCATGTCGGGCGTCAATGAGCTTGCCCTGCATATCGGCCTTTCTCCTCCGATCGCGGCGAACCTGGGTATTCTTGCGAGTATTATCACCGGCTCCGTGGAAGGCGGCGCAAGCCTCCCGGAAGCTTTCAAGACCGTCGCCCCGGACCTGATAAAAGAACTGACCCTTTCCGGTGTATGGGCCCTCGGAACCTCCCTTGGCATCGACCCTCGTCTGACCTCGCTCATATCCCTGCCACTTGGAGCCGGTATCGGCGTTGGTTTTGACAGTTTACTTCACGCAAGCACGATCAATTTCGCCAGTCTTACGGCCGCTATCAAAAACGGTCTCGCCGCCGGTGCAAAATCGATCGGTTTCGATTTCGGGGGCGCGACAAGTCATCCGATTTTCGGTTCGCTTCTGAGTGGAAATATTTTAAGTTCTATCGGAAGCGCCATGGGGGACGGCAGCCTCTTCAGCGGCATTCTGGATATTCTCAAAACGGCGGTCCTTATCCCGTTCAACGCCGCGAATGACATGGTCCAAATGACGCTTCAGGGGGTACGCAATTTTGATTCCTTGATCCAGGAAAAAGGTCTTGCCGGAGCGCTGGAATCCCTGCTTACGTCCATATTCAGCCGCCAGACAATAGAAAAATTGTTAGGTTCCGGAGGCATTGGAGGATTCGTCGGTTCTGTGGCAAAGATCCCCGCCACGCTCAACGGCCAAAGCGTTCTGGAACAGAAGTTCGACGGCACGACCTCTCTTTTTTATGACCTTGCGGGCAATTTTATCGGCAAAAAAGAGAATGGCGTCACGCAACTCGGCGCCTTTGGCTTCGATGTTGCCGGCAAATGGGCCCTTCTGGCCGGCCAGGTATTCGCGCCGCTTGCCGGTGGCTTGGCCTTTGCCGGAGAAGTGGCGGATGGTCAGCTCCGTAATGGAAAGGTCTATGATCCGAATGGCATTTTAGTCGGTACCCTGGATCCGGAAAAGGATGGCGAATTCATAGAAATCGACGGTCGCGATCCTCAAAATCCGGATTCCAATTCTTCCGGCAAATTCTGGTCCGGTATTTTTAATCTTGCCACATTGGGACTGCAGTTCTTCTTCCAGGATGGAGTTTTGCGGAAGATCGAGTCCTCGGTTTCCAGCAACGCCGATGTGTCCAATTTGTTTAAAAGTAAATTTCTTTTTGGCAACGGGTTTAATAGCACAATGGTTCCCGAAGGAACACTAGATACGTTAATTCCGGCCTATAGCAACAACCTATTATTAGATGGTGTGATCAATTTAATGCAAACGTTAATGGTTTCCTTATACGAAACAACAGAGCTATTCGGAAATATGGGAGAGTGGGCGAGCGACTTCATCTACAGAATGGACGACAAGGATTTCTTTCAAAGCCTGCTTTCGGGGACCTTTACCGGAGTTCTCCCTGCTCTTTTTATGAACTGGCTCTTTCCCAATAATTTGGTCACGGAGGTTAGAAATAAACTCTTGGCCCTTGAAGATAGTCAGGGTTGTCTCGAAAAGGGGATCGCGTTCGCTCATTCAGGGTTTTTTGCCCCTCTTCTTGGCGTTTTAAGTGACACGCGTCCAGATGGCTCAAAATTTGATGTTCAGACTCTCATCAACTATGAAGGTCCTTATGTGGATTACAACGCATACATTGACAATCCTTATTTGAAACGTATTATCAACGTTTGGGGAACAGCTCCAACAATTTTCCCACCCCTAACAGGGCAGTGGACAGGGAATTACGTCATAGATCCTCGTTCGGGTGATTTGGTTCGAGAATTGGATCCAACGAAAAAGGATGTGCAGATCAGTGATTTTGGTCCACCGTTTATTGCTCCTGCGAATTTCACGGGGCTGGCGGATATTGAGAATATCAATATCGAGATCATTGGAGCCCGGCACAATGACTTTGCGTATGATCCAATCGCTTGGAATATGGATCGCTATCTCCCTGAAGAACGTGCGAGAAAGATCAATCTCCTGACGAATCAATTTATGCGACAATTATATGGCGCCGTGGCACAAGATCAAGCCGAACCGGGTAAGTTGCTCTTATTCTTGCGAAACCATCCAAATGCCGAGCAAGACACCGTGACTGGGATTTGGCAAATTGATTTTGGCATAGCATGAAAAAAACATTTATTGTTTCCATGATTTTAATAGTCTTGGGGCTTACTGTCGCAATGCTATTTTTTCAAAAAGAAAATTCAGGATCGAGCGTTCAACCCATAGGTGAAAAAGGGATTTCTGTAGGAAGTCGAAGCGGAGCGTTTATTTCTATGGACGCAAAGCAAAAACCGCATCCTGAAACTCTAAAAGAGGTAGAGGACTATAAACGTGATATTAAAGCAATTGATGATGCGTGGGCCAATATTAGGACTGGGAGTTCTTACTTTAAGAATGGTGACTATGCAAAGGCCGCAGAAGCATATGAAAAGGCTTATGTAATCGGCGGTGGGATAAAGCATGTGAGTGGTTTTGATTTAGCTGACGTATATGAAAAGCTTGGTCGTTATGATGATGCCGTAACAGTTTTGGACAATATGATTAAAAATCGAGAAACGAATGAGTATGGTATTCAGAAAGCCAGCGAAATTCGCACCTGCCTCCTTGCCGCTAAAGCCAAACAGCAATAGACTTAAAGTTTAGAACTTTTCTTCCAGAAATTTCCTCTACGGAAACCGGACATCCGGTTCCGGGAATCGCTCAAGGAAACCGCGGTTGAGGCGGGCATCACGATCCCATGGTAATCCCTATGAATCCATTATGGCTGGCTGGCATAGCGGTCTTGGTTTTGAATCTTCCCTTCGGATTTTGGCGCGTCCACGTCCGGAAATTTTCACCCTCCTGGTTCCTGGCGGTCCATCTTCCCGTCCCGTTCGTGATCGCGATCCGCTTCCTCATGCGGCTTGGCTTTCATCCCGTCACGTATCCGGTCCTTGTGGGCGCGTTTTTTACGGGGCAATTCCTTGGCGGTAAGATCGCAAAATCGAAGTAGGGATCCCGCAGTTATGTCTGTCCCCCCAAAAGGGACTGCCACAGGTTCTTGTCGGTGCCGGTGGGGACGAGCGTCGGACCTTGGAGGAACAGGATCTCCTGGCTTCCCGGCGGCGTGGCCGCGGTGCACCGAATGACGGGAACGCTTACGGAGAATGGAGATTTTGGTCCGCCGACCTGGACTTTTGATGATGCTAACTTTACAGGCCCAGCAGGAATTGAAAATATTAATATCGAGATCATTGGGGCCAGACATAATGATTTTTCCTATGATCCTGCCGCTTGGAATTCGAATCCCTATGAACCGGAAGCAGAAGCGCAGGAAATTAATCGGAAAACGAATTTATTTATGAGAGATTTATACAAATTTGCTCTTCAGGATCAAACCAATGCGGGTGTTTTATCGAATTTTCCGAGAACCGAATCTGTCGTGAGTTATAACTCATCTAGAAATATTTGGGTCGTAGATTTTGGTGATGTATGAAAAATAGAACGCTTTTCATTCTGGGCTTTATTTTTACTATTCTGATGCTCGTTATTTTCTTATTTCGGCAAACGAATACATTCCAATCTAAGCTTGAAATCTGGCCGATGGGAGACGGTAAGGGGATTTTCGTTGGAGAAAGTAAATCCCGATATATGGAACGTAATTCCCAAGGCCAATCTGAAGAGATAAGGAAAAGAATAGAGCAACATGAGGTTGATGTCGGTGCCATTGAGGAAGCACATCGATACAGGATGCAGGCCTATGGTTTTATTAAAAATGGCCAGTTGAAGGAGGCTGCCGTAGCGTTTGAGAAAGCATATGCGGCAAAAAGGCATGCTGTCACAGTTTTTGATTTAGCTGACGTATATGAAAAGCTCGGTCGTTATGATGACGCTATCACTATTTTAGATAATATGGTTCTAAGTAAAGAAACCAATGAATACGGGATCCAAAAAGCCGTTGAAATTCGTGCCCGTCTCCTAGCTGCCAAAGCCAAACCGTAAAAAAACGGCATCGTTCTATTTTGATCCAATCAGAGGGACAAATTTTGAAAGCATATTGAAAAAAAGGGGTCACACCTGGGGCGGAGGCGTTACTGTGGGTGTCAGGCAGGCTTATATTTCCCGGCTAGAGTCAGGAGAGGTCAAGCCAACGCAGGAGCAGATAGAGGTTATTCAGACGTTTCTTGATTAGCAACGGAGTGCCAGACGATGAGATATAAAAAATTATCCGATCTGCAACGGGACATTGAAACGTTTGACGGAAAATGGGAGCTGTCGCCTTGCGTGGTATACTTACCTCAGAAAAAAGATCAGCAATGAGGTGCTTATGACAGCCGTTAACATAGAAAAAGAGATCGAGAAGCATTTTTTCCCGGACCCGATTCCTTCCTATGGCCCCCCTAAATTCATTATTTTTACGGGATGTGTCGGATCGGGAAAAACGACCGAGCGGCGGAAGCATTTCTCCCAAAGCTATGTCACGGTCGATGCCGGCGAGATCTTCTGCTCGCTGACGAAAGGCGGTCACGGCGCTTTCGGCAAAGACTATTTTTATGAAATGAACACCATCGGCTTCAGGGTCCTGGAGCGCGCCGTCACGGAAAAACGGAATATTGTCATGGAGATCGTAGGCGCGGAGCCTGAGATACTGAAGGGCTTCGACGACATTATTTCGAGCTTCGGATATAAAGTTGATTTTCAGGCTGTGAATTGTGAACCCGCAGAAGCGTATGAACGCCACGTGAATGCCGGCATCAATGATCCCTCGTATATTTCCGCCCATCATACCGAACCTTATCATCAGAAATGGGTTGCTGACCTGTGGGATAAAATGACAGGTCAAAAAGAAGATGATGCGCGGCAAAACAACTGAGCTAATGTCGCTATTCATCTGAAAAATGACATGAGAGGGCAGTTAAGCAGATCCTAAGCAACCTCCCCCAATTTCCCTAAGCCAAACACCCCACTAAGGTGTATACAGATCACAAAGTTGGTGCAAGGCATCTCCCGTGCAAGCTATAATCGCCATCATGAGAAGGTTTTTCCTTGCTCTTGCGATATTCTTTTTATTTCCTACCCTCGTGTTTTCTGCTGATCCTATCAGTACGTCTCATGTCTATTTCTCTCCGAAGGGTGGCTGCACCAAAGCCATGACGGATGCCATAGGACAAGCCAAGCAACCGGTCTTGGTTCAGGCATACTCTTTTACTTCATACCCCATAGCTCAGGCTCTCATTGAGGCCGGGAAGAGAGGCGTTAAGGTCGAAGCCATTGTTGATGGGAAACAGATCCATGAGAAGAAAACAAAGTGAGGGTTGGTGGCCAAGGGGGGAGTGATCACTTATCTGGACCATGCTCATTCGACCGCCCATAACAAGGTGATGATGATTGATGGCAAGACCATTATGACTGGCTCTTTCAACTTTACAAATGCTGCTCAAGAACGTAATGCGGAGGATGTGTTGATTTTGGATGCTCCGGCTTTGGCGACTGAATATACGAAAAACTGGAAAATACATCAAAAGCGCTCAGAACTTTATAAGATTGAGAACAGGCGGAGTTGTGGGGATGAGCATTAAAGCGGGGGCTTTCATTGGCGGCTTGACCGGGGTCGTCATGATTTCGGCGGTAACATTTAGTCCTATGGGACATGGAGAGGAACCTGTCAGGGAATATTATGCAAATGGAAAGCTAAAATCAGAACAGTCCTTCAAAGATGGAAAGCTTGAGGGAATCTTTAAGGTATATTACGACAACGGACAATTAAGAAAAGTGGGATCTTACAAGAACGGGAAGCGAAATGGGCCGTTTAAGACGTATTATGAAAACGGGCAAGTAGTTTTAGATGAATTTTACATGAATGGAAAACAAGAGAGGTCGTTTAAGACATATTATAAAAATGGGCAATTAAGGAGCTATTCGCTCTACAAGGATGGAAAACGAGTGGGAGCGGTTAAGGAGTATGACAAAGACGGAAAGTTAAGGCCGTGAGAACGTAGGAGGGGGTTGTGGGGATGAAAAAATGTCCTTTTTGTGGGGAGGAAGTAAAAGAGGAGCCTCCGGTTTGTCGCCTCTGTCACTTTGATTTAAAGACGGGCAAGATCGTGAATTTTATAGACCCCATAGTAAAGAGCGCACCTTTTCCCAAGCCAGTTAAAAAAAGAAAAAGAAAAAGAAAAGATGTTAGGGTGGGCATTAAGATAGGATTTGGTATATTTGTATTGCTTCCATTGGGATTATTATCTTCGTGGTTTTTGTTTACCTTCCAGTCAGCTCCTCAAGAGTTGAATTCGCAATATCAAATATTTCTCGTTGCCGCTTCGAAGGTCATTAGCCTATTGACCGGCCTAGTGCCCTTTTGGATTGCTAAAAACAAAGGGCGTACGAGACTCGCAAAATCCTCATTCTGGATTTGTGTGGCCTTAGCACTTACGGGTGGAGCTGTTTTTGCTTGGCCCGGAGCTGCTATTTTGACCGTGATTGCACTGGCTGCTAAAAAACCCAAAAAAACCAAGGGCCGGTTGCTGGGAAAGACGATGGCGAGAGAGGCATTGATTTTTTTGGGGGTAATGTTTGTTATCTTTATCTATATGTTTGTCATTGAAGAGTTTGTTTTAAACGGTATGGATACAAAGATTCTGAGGATCGAAAACGAGTATTCTTTGAGGCATTTTTATTCCTATGAAACTTCAAAATATATTATTAGTCCACGTGATATAGACACTGATTTAAATGGAACCCCAGGTGCCAAACCTCCTGATTTTGTCAATGAACTGCAGTTTCTTTTGTCTTCGCGACGCTTTTTAGAAGACGATGTCGGAAAGTTATTGTTTTTTTCCTATCTACTTTATCTTTTAGTCCGCGTTGTCATCCGGGCAATTAAAAAATCGAGGACAAAATGACCGGATCCCTAGCCTCTTACTTTGCTTGTCTTGGGCTGGGAGAGATTAAGCCCACGCAGGAGCAGATTGAGGTTATTCAGACGTTTCTTGACTAGCGACGGAGTGCCAGACCATGAGATGCCGAAAACTAGCTGATCTCCAGAAGGACATAGAAACATTCGACGGTAAGTGGGAGCTGTCGCCCACGCATGAGCTTACGTATAAGGAGCGCGGTGGGGACAAAGAAGCGACGATTAAAGGACTGCTTGTAGCGGTGGAGCCGGATGCGCTGGTGATCTCGGTCACGATGAAAGAAGACGAGAAGCGTACCGTGACCGGGCTCGTGAAGCTGTCGGGCAAATGGGAGCTTGACGAAAAGAACCGCATTACCTTCTCTGTGAAGCGCGGCCTCGACCGCTACGGCAAGCTTACGTTTCAGGGCTCCTGGGAGATCAATGATAATTTTCAGGTGACCTATTCTTTTTCCACACAACAAGTTCTCGAGGGTTCGGGGAAGAAACGCCGGCGTGTAACACGCACGACGCAGAAACTTATTTTCGAAGGCCGTTGGGATTTTTCAGAGAAAAATTGCCTAACCTATCTGATCGGAGTGGACTCCGGATCTTCGTTTCGGTTCCGGGGAACATTTGAGACGCACAGCATTCTCGCGAAGAAAGGGGAGATCCGCTACCAGGTTGGCGTGGAGTATAAAACTTCCCGGGGTGCGAAAAAATGGTTGACGCAGACGATCACTCTTTTCGGGAAGTGGAAACTTTCGGACGACCTCGCGCTTTCTTTCGAGCTCGAACGCGCAGACGGCCGCAGGTCCGAGATTCGCGTTGGTGCCGACCTTTCCTTGAAAAAACTCCAAGGGCCGGGGCTCCGGCGTCTGCTATCCGACGAGGTTTCAGTGGATCTTAAAAACCGTGAAGGCGATCCTCTCGGCATCGAACTCGTTCTCACCAAGGACCTCTTCGACGGCAATGCCCAAACTTTTGTCCGGTTCCGGGAATCGCTCAAGGAAACCGCGGTCGAGGCCGGCCTAACGATCCCGTGGTAGTATTAAAAAAGGGAATCTTGCCGTTATGTCTGTCCCCCCAAAGGGGACTGCCACATGTTTTGGTCGGTGCCGGCGGGGACGAGCATCGGGCCTTGCAGGAACAGGATCTCCTGGCTCCCCGGCGGCGGCGTGGCCGAGATGCACCGGATGACGGGAACGCTCACGGGGGCGCTTGAATTGCCGGCCAAGTCTTCCGCAAGGACGGTAAAATGATTATCCCCTCTGACGAGGCCTACCAGAACCGACCAGGTCACGGAACTATCGTTTGTGACAAGCGGCGTGTACGAGAGGCCGCCATCGGAGGAGATCCAGATGCTTGCTCCGGGAGCCTTGCTTCCGCTTAAGGTGACGGTACGAGTGGTCACGGTCGCGAGCGGTGGTGTCACCAGGGGGGCGGTCATCATATAAGTGATCGGGGGAATGGTCACCACGGCGCTTGGATGGCCGGCCCTGTCCTGAGCGAGAATCGTGAAATGATTGGTACCGCTGACCAGTTTCACCGGAGCGGACCACGTCGTGGCGGTAGTTTTTGGCACAAGCTGTGTGTAGAACCGGCCCCCGTTGGATGAGATCCGGATGCTTTCTTCGGCCGCTTTCGTTCCGTTTAACACGATCCATGGATGGTTCGACACGGTCCCGGGCGGCGTCACCGTGGGAGCGGGCACCGTATAACTGTAGGTAATGGTCGGGACGATCACTTCGGCGCTTGGATTTAAAGTCTCATCTGCCGCGACGATCCTGAAATCATTGGTTCCGTCAACAAGGTCCACCGAAGCGGACCAGGGGGTCTCTGTGCTCTCCGCCACAAACAGCGTGTACGACCTGCCGCCGTTTGAGGAGATCCAGAGGCTCTGCCCCGGGGCCTTGGTCCCGCCGAGTGTGAGCGTGCTCATGCTGACGGTCCCGGGCGGCGGCGCGACATCAGGGGGAGGCACGAACTCCGGTGTTTCGGGAGCCTTCAGGGTTTGCGTTTCTGCACCGGCTGAAGGAGCGGAGAGCGCGCCGGTGGCCAAAAAGTCAAGGATCGCGGGAGGGATCCGTATCGCGGGAGGTACAGGGGCCGTTTCCGCTACGGAGTTTTTTTGCGCCAGGGTGTCCGTCTGAGGCTGGTCCCATCCGGCCTGGATGCCGGTCTCAGGCTGCGTCGTCACCGCGAAGCCCGGCAGAACGGCCTGTGAGAGAACAAAAGAGAGGGCGGCGGTCAGTAGGAGGCTCTTCTTTGCGACGAGTACTTTCTTAAACCGGTCATGGATCAAGGCGGTCTGCGCTCCTCTTTTTATTCCCGATTTTCAGTACCGTTCTCCATTTATTTTAAAGGTTAACGGTACCCTACTGCAAACCCTAAAAATCAATTGGAATGCAGCATGATGGATTCTTTTATGACGCGAAAAAGCTAACATCAGAAACGTCTTTTTGCAATAGCTCCTGGAATAAAAAGACAGATGACTTCACCCGTCTTTGCCCGTTCCCAAGGTACCCCCGTTATCTTTCCATTGACGAAGTTCCTCAGATAGAGCAATATATAGCAAAAGGTGCGCCTTGGAAGTGCCGATGGTGATATCAACACGACAAAAAGCATATGGGAAAAACAGGGGGAACCATGAAGCAGAATACAAGAACAAGGATGCTTGTTGGGGGTGTCATAGCGGCGATCATCATCTTGGTAGTGTCTCTTCTTCCGCGTCAGGCCGACCAAATCGTGGTAAAGACGAACTATTTTAGCAACGGACAATTGGAGTTTGAATGTCCTTACAAGAATGGACAGCGCGACGGCCTGTGTAGGACTTATTATCCGAGCGGACAAGCGAGACTCGTAGAGTATTTTCAGGATGGACTATTCAACGGCTCGCGCAAAACTTATTTTCCGGATGGGAAATTGGAGACGGAAACAATTTATCAAAACGGGAGGATCGACGAGAGATGGCTTAAGGAATACTACGCCAGTGGACAATTGAAAACACAAGTGATCCACCAGCAGGGGAGGAGGCTCGCGGAGAGGATCATTCAAGAGTATTATGAAAGCGGGCAATTGAAATCAGAGACCGCCTCCGACGGTGCGTCCGGGATAATAACCATTAAGGAATATTATGAGGACGGAAAGTTGAAGGCCCAGCGGATCCTCAAGGATGGCAAGCCTGAAGGAATATCTAGCGAGTATGACGAGGCCGGGAACTTGAAGCCGTAGAGCGTTTTCCGTGTTCAAATAGATAAAAATGGAGTAACACCCAAGGCCATCGGGGAATAACCCCGATGGCCTTCGTATTTTTAGAACGGCACCCGGTCCCTTTCTGCGCAGGGGCCCGCCTGAAATTCGTCTCATCCCGCCCTCCTAGATGGCCGATAACCATGCCGTTCCAGGTTTGGGGGCAAAAGGTTTTCCGACACGGCAAAGGAGATCTCACGGAGTGAAGGGTCCATGGAACGGTTTTTCACAGATTTGGCTGCCGGTGCTTTTGTGGATGCTCTTCATTTACATCCTTTCCTCGGTCTCCGGAAAAGACATTCCCGATTTTCCGGTGCCGTATTTCCACAAGATGGTCCATTTCTTCGAATACTCGATCTTGGGAGGGCTTTGGATCAGAGCGTTCTTACTTCGCCGGCCCGGCGCGCCGTGTCTCAAATTCTCGATCCTCGCCTGGACCCTGACAACGATCTTCGCTTTTTCGGACGAATGGCATCAGACTTTCGTTCCCGGGAGATCGGGCAAACTCGAAGACGTTTTTTTTGACATGATCTGGGCGGTCTTGGGGATCCTGCTCTATCTTCACGGGCAACACAAACCCGGGCAGAAACACTCACCCAAAAAGGATGCCCTTGCCTGATCCTCGCGCGGCCTGCGTTTACTGATAGCTTTTTTGATTTTTAGACGTAAAATATCTCCTGTGATAAGGCATCCATGGGTAGGATACCTGTGGTGATGTTGAGAGGAGAGAAAGGAGGTTCCAGGAATGGACATCAAAGTTCGAATTTTTATGGGCGGGTTGATCGGAGGGGTTATCCTTTCGGCAGTCCTATTGAATCCTGTGGGGTACGGGAAGTACCCTGTTTGGACGCCCGTTGAGGAACCCGTCAAGACATCCGTTAAGCGGTATTATAAAAGCGGAAAATTATTTTCAGAGAAGTTTTACGGGAAAACCGCATCAGAGTGGACGGTCAAGGAGTATTACGAAGACGGGCCGTTGCGTTCAGAGATCTCTTATAAGGATGGAAATCGGGAAGGGATTGCTAAGGAATATTACAAAAACGGGCAATTGCGCTCAGAAATATCCTATAAGGATGGAAAGCGGGAGGGGCCTTCCAAGACGTACTACGAAAACGGAAAATTGAAAGGCGAAATGGCTTATAAGAACGGAAGGCTCGAGGGACTGTTGCGGTATGACCAGAACGGGCCGTCAGAAAGAGAAATAGGAAGAGAAATAGCAAAAGAAATGGCAAAAGAAATGGATCCGGAGAGTGGAAAGTCATAGCAAGGCATCTTTCTGGAATTATTTTGATATTCAATGGAGTTCGTCGTAGAATTCCTCAGGCCTATTCAGTTTGTGAGTGTTCTGGGCGGTAACAGGGACGTACGAACCCTTAGAGCGAGGCTGAAATGTCAGAAAATAAGAAATGTATCCTGGTCATCGATGACGAAGATGATGTTTGCCAGATCATCAAAGAGAAGCTCGAGCCTTTGGGCTATACGATCCTGACAGCTCCCGGTGGGGAGGAGGGTTTCCGGAAAACCGTGGAAGAAAAGCCCGATTGCGTGCTTCTGGATATTCTCATCCCGAGGGGTGAGGACGGGCTGACTTATCTCCGCACTCTCCGCTTTTATCGCCACCCGGATCTTGAAAAACAGGAACAGATCAGGAAAACTCCTGTGATCGTGATCACCGGCGCGGGGCTGAAGATGCGGCCTCTCTTCGAGTTTGAGGGGATCAGTGGTTTCATTGAGAAGCCTTTCGATCTGGCCAATCTCCGCGGCAAGATCGAGCACGTCCTTCGAACGCGTTAGTCCGCGTCACTTTCCCGGGAACTTCCGCGGTTTCTCCCGTGACTCGCACGCCCTCTTTTTTCCCTCATGACCCGCGTTCCTGAGGCCCTTTTTCCCGTCTGTTCTGGCCCACGCCGGAGACTTTTTCCCAAGGAAGGGTAAAGCGAAAAGAAAGATTTTTGATTGCATGGAAATGTATTACAATTTCAGAGAAGCTCATTCAATGCCTTGTCTTTCGAGCTCCTTTGAGTACGAAGGATGGGTGTGTTCAAGGAAAGGGTTGAATGGGGAAAGAGTGTCCGGTCCGTTGACGCCCGGCATTGTGGGGTCCGATATTTGAGGTGCTATTCGAGATGAAGATCTGCCTGATCAATCCACCCTTTACAGACCGGTTTTGCCGCGGTGCCCGTTGGCAAGCTTCCAGCAAAGGCACGGCCCTGTGGATGCCGATCTGGCTGATCTATGCGACCGGGGTGCTCGACAAAGCCGGGCACCAGACGCGTCTGATCGACAGCCCGGCCAAGAAGCAATCCCGTGAGGAGCTTTTGGACGAGGTGAAGGGATTTGCCCCACAAATGATCGTCATTTATACGGCGACGGGGAGCATTGTGAACGATCTGGAAATAACGGATCTCCTGAAGCGGGCGTGTCCGGAAGCGATCACCGTGGTCACAGGGCCGCATGTTTCCGTTTTGCCCGAGGACTCCCTGCGCCGTTCGCCGGGAACTGATTACGTGATCTGCCGCGAGTTCGACTCTGTGTTGCGTGATATGGCGGCCGTGATGGACCGGGGGGGCGATCCTTCATCCCTTGCGGGTCTCGCGTATCTTCGCGACGGGAAATTTACGGCTAACGAACCACCGCCTCCGATTGAGAATCTCGACGAGCTGCCCTTCTCCATCCAGGTCATCGAAAAACATCTGAATATTCATCATTATCACATGGATTATTTGCTTTACCCGTGGGTTCAGACCTATTTCGGACGGGGCTGCTACGCGCAATGTGTTTTCTGCCTGTGGCCGCAAACCCTGATGGGCCGGAAGTACCGCAAGCGCAGTCTCGACAGCATTTTTGCCGAATTGGACTATATCCGCGACCGGGCGCCTTACGTCAAAGAACTGATGATCGATGATGACACTTTCACCTTCGACCTGGGGCGTGTCCGGGAATTCTGCGAGCGGAAGATCGCGGGGGGGTATAAGATCAACTGGTGCGCCAATGTCCGGCCCAATATCACCGACATCGAGCTTCTCCGGCTCATGAAAAAAGCGGGTTGCCGCGCGATGGTGGCCGGGTACGAATCCGGGAGTCCGGAGATCCTGAAACGGATAAAAAAAGGCATCACCCTGAGGCAAATGGAGGCTTTTGCCGGGGCCGCCCGCAAGGCCGGCATTCAGGTGCACGGCGATTTCATTATCGGCCTTCCGGGTGAAACTCCCGGGACCATCGAAGAGACTTTCAGGACGGCGCTCCACCTTAAGCCGGCGACGATGCAGGTTTCGATCGCCCTGCCGCTTCCCGGTACGGAGTTTTATGACTGGCTCAAGGAGAATAAATTTCTGAAGACCGAGGATTTCTCGCAATTCCTGACCCCGGAGGGGGCCCAGAATGTGATGATGGATTATCCGGGTCTTTCGGGCGAAGACATGAAAAAAGCCATGCATCGCATTGTCGTCCGTTATTATTTGCGGCCGGGTTACCTGGCCGGCGCTCTTTGGAGGATCGTGAAAGATCCCCGCGAGGCCGTGAAGTTCTGGCATGCGGGGTGCAAGTTTTTTAAATATGCCATGTTTGGAACCTGAGGAACCCATTTTGGATTTACTTCTGATCAATCCCTACTCCTCGAACCCTCATCCGATGATCCCGCTCGGTCTGGCGTCCCTGGCCGCTGTGGCCTTGGAGGCAGGTTATTCTGTCAAGGTCGTGGACGCCTGGGCTGAGGGTTTGCGGGATCCCGATCAACTGGCGAAAAGACTGCGTGCGTTGCCGGTGCCCCGAGTGACGGGGATCAGCGTGCTCACGACCAACCTGCGCAGTGCCAAGGAAACCGCAGTTGCTTCGCGAACGATCTTTCCCGGGACTCTGCTTGTAATCGGGGGGCCCCACGTGTCGGCGTTGCCCGATGAAGTTTTAAAAGAATTTCCCGCTGCTGATCTGGGGGTCTATGGCGAAGGGGAAATGACGCTCAAGGAGATCCTCGCGGCCTTTACGCCGGAGGGCAAGCCGCCCCGGGATCTGCCCGGCACCCTGTGGCGGAACGCAGATCAAACGACCGTTAAGGCCGGACCGCGGCCGACGATCAAGGATCTGGACAGCCTGCCACGGCCTGCCCGGCATCTTTTTACTCTGGACAAATATCATCCGCATTCCCCCTACGGCAGAAGATGGCGTTATGTCAATGAGATCACATCGCGTGGTTGTCCCTTTCATTGCGCTTATTGTTCCAAAAGCGTCTTCGGGGATTCTTACCGGGCGTTCTCCCCGGAACGTGTTGTGGACGATCTCCGGGAACTGGTGGCCCGTTACCACGTGCGGGAGATCCATTTTTATGATGACGATCTGACCCTAAATCGTAAACGGGCGGTGGAGATCATGGAACGCCTGATCGCGGCGGACCTGGACCTGATCTGGTCCTGCACGACCCGGTGTGATCTCGTGGACACCGAACTTCTGGGTCTGATGAAAAAAGCCGGATGCTGGATGATCAGTTATGGCATTGAATCGGGGAATGAAGCTCTGAGGCAGACCGTGCAGAAGGAAGTCACCCGGGAGCAGATCGAAACCGCGGTCCGGGACACCAAACGGGCCGGGATCAGAGTCACCGGTTATTTCATGATAGGGCTGCCGGGCGAAACAGAAGAGACCGTAAAAGAAACCATGGGTTTTGCCGACCGGTTGAAGTTACACTACGTCAATTGGGCGGTGATGACCGTGTATCCGGGGAGTCCTTTCTATTTCGATATTAAAAATGGAAAATACAAGGATTGCAAATTAACGAAGCAGGGCAGTGAAAAAGGGTCTCTCTTCCAGGACTCATTCGAGACCGGCGTGGAAGGTTGTTTGACCCGCGATCGCATGGAAACATTGGTTCGCCTGGCCACGCGCCGTTTCTACTTGCGGCCTGACAGCCTGTTGCGGACCCTGACCGATATCAGGTCCTTCGGTCAGCTGCGGCGTACCTTGCAGACGGGATGGAACATGTATCATTGGTTGAGAAAAGCATCGGCATGAAAGTCCTGCTGGCTTGCCCCAACGATAGTGAGCTCGCGGCTTCTTTTAGCAAAAAAGGCGGGGTGTCGATCCCTCTGGGGCTTGCGTATCTCGGCGCGTATGTTCAGGATATTCCCGGAATTGAGTTAGCGGGATTGGATAACAATGCCCTGAAATTAGAGCCGGAAAAATATCGCGAGATCATTGCCCGTGAAGCTCCCGACATTGTTGCGATCAGCGTGATGACCGCAACGGTATTTACCACATGGGAAATGGCGAGGGTGGTCAAGGATATTAATCCTCGCGCGATCATTGTGGTCGGAGGCGGCCACTGTTCGGCATTGCCCGAGAGCACGTTCGAGGAACCTGCCATCGACTATGGGGTGGTGGGGGAAGGGGAAGAGGCCTTCCGCGAACTGCTTATGGCACTCCTGGAAAAACGGGATCCGTCCCGTATCCCTAATCTTATTTACCGACACGACGGAAAGGTCCACGTCAATCCCAGGCGTTCCCCCATCCGGGACATCGACAAGATCCCTTTTCCCAAACGCGATCTTTTCGACAATTCTAAATACAATATGAATGTCAACCGGCGCGCTACCTCCGGGAAAAACACCACCCTTCTTACCAGCCGTGGGTGTCCCTACGGATGCATTTTTTGCTCTAAATCGATCTACGGGCACCATTTTAATCAGAGATCCCCGAAGAACGTGATCGAGGAAATAAAGGCTCTTGAAAACGAGGGTTATAGCGAGATCCTGATCGTGGATGATACGTTCACCGTCCATAAAAAATGGGTGTTGGAATTCTGCGGTCTCTTTAGCGAACTCCAACTCAAAATGCGGTGGAATTGTCACGCACGCGTGAATACCCTCGACGAGGAAACGGTCTCGGCGATGAAGCGGGCGCATTGCACGGGGATGGCGTTCGGGATAGAGTCCGGGAATCCGGAGATGCTGAAAAAAATAGACAAGCGCATCACCCTGGACCAGGCCCGCGAGGCGGTCCGCCTGTGCAGAAAATACGGGATCAGCACGCTCTGCAGTTACATCTTCGGCCATCCGGGGGACACGCGTCAAACGATGAACGATACGCTCCGCGTGGCTCTGGAGTTGGACTCGGACTATGCGAATTTCTGCGTTCTGGTGCCGATGCCGGGGTCCAAGATCTTTGATGATTTGATGAAAAAAGAAAACGTCGAAAAAAGATGGGACCGCTATCTGGCACATTCCAAATCCCCGATGGCCAACAGTCTTTGCGAGATCTCTCAATCGGAACTTCAGACGATACAGAAAAGCGCTTTTCGGCGATTTTATTTTCGGCCCAAATATATCTGGCGGAAACTACTTGCCATTAAAAATCCTGCAGCGCTATGGAACTTGATCAAAGGCGCCTATATCGTGTTACTCTTTCAGATTCAGGCAGTGTCACGGAAAAATCGTGGCGAAACAGGTAGCCGTGATGCGGGTAAAAGTGATCATGGGGCAGAATAAAGTGAGCGAGGAGATCGACTGCGGGTATGAATGAGCCATCCGTCAATGTCATTATCCCGGTCCTGAACGGAGAGCGCACGCTTGCGCAATGCCTGGAGGCTATCGTCCGTCAAACTTATGGCGGCAAGATCATCCCGGTGGTCATTAACGACGGTTCCACCGACCGCACCTCCGAAATTGCGCGATCGTTCAAAAATGTCCAACTCGTTGAACAGGAAAATAAAGGACGGGCCGTGGCACGTAACGCCGGCATTGCCGCCTCCGGTGCAGAAATCCTGGCCTTTACCGACGGCGACTGTATTCCCACTGAGACCTGGCTGGCGGTGCTTGTGGAACAGCTTACAAAGCAAGGCAAAAAACGCGGCCTTGTGGGGGGATCGGTTGCGATCCCCTCAAAAACCAATATTTGGCAGCGGCTTGACCATCAGGCCTGGGCGCATTCTATCGGGCCGGAAGCTCCCGCCGGTCCCACGATCTTCGGTTCCACCGCCAATATGGCCCTCTTCAGGACGGTATTCAACGCGGTGGGAGGTTTTGATCCCCGTCTGCGGGGGAGCGAGGATTCCGATTTGGCATTCCGGATACACCGCGCTGGATACGAAAATTTCTTTGAACCCAAGGCGGTCGTGATGCATGATCATCCGCGTACCACGATGGGCGCTTTTCTCCGCCAGCGCTTCAATTACGGAAAGTGGACCATACAAACGGTGCTCAAGCACAAGCCCTTGCCGCCTTATTCCTGGATGTTCCCGAACAGTCGGATCCTGTTGGCTTTGCTCTGGCCGTGTTATGCCTTTTTGGCGACCGTCTTTACCGTGCTGCGCAATCTTCCTCGCGATCCCTCTGTCCTTTGGCTGAGTCCCCTGCACTTGTTGGGGCGCATTTGGGAATATCTCGGCACCGTGGCAGGTTGCGGGGATTATCAGCGGATCTTCGGCAAGGACGCCGGGTCACGCACGCAAGGAGATCCCCGATGCTGACCGATATCCTCCAATGGAAGCTGACTTCGCGGGCATGCCGTCTGCCCCTCTATATGATCGTTTTTGTGACCTACCGGTGCAACTCCCGGTGCCGGACTTGTTTTTATCACGAGCAGATCGAAAGTCCGCAGTCCGCGGACTTGCCGCTCGATTTTTATGCCGAGGTGGCGCGTTCGCTGCCTCGCTTACTTTGGCTGCATCTCTCGGGCGGTGAACCTTTTTTACGCAAAGACCTGCCGGAGCTTGTGGCGGAGTTCTACCGGCATTCCGGCGTTCGCAAGATCGGCATTCCCACGAACGGTCTCGCGGGGGAGAACCTTTTGGAGAGCGCCCGCCGGATCCTCGCTCTTTGTCCGGAGGCACAGCTCAATATTGTTTTGTCCCTGGATGGATTGGAGAAAACACACGATTTTCTGCGGGGCGTTCCCGGCAATTATCAAAAGACGATGCTCGCGCTCGAAGGGCTCAAAGAGATCCGCTCGAAACATCCCCGGTTGGCTTTGAACGTGTGCACCGTTCTCAATAATTACAATGCGGGGGAGATCCCGGAATTGTTACGGCACGTGCAGGAACTGGGCGTTGACTTTCACGATGTGGGACTCTTGAGAGGAGATTTCCCTGATAAGAGCCTGGAACTTCCGCCGGCCGACGAAGTGGAGAAGATCCTGGACCTGGTGGATTACTATGCCGAACGTTATTACGCGGCCGGCCGCCATTATCCGGGGGTGTCTGCCCGTCTTGCCGCCCGGGCGCACCGGCACCTCAATCGTTCTTTTCTCGAGTTTTTACGCACCGGTACGGTGGCCCGGCCTTGTCAGATCGGGGACGGATTCGCCGTGATAGAGCCCAACGGCGATGTGCGCTTGTGTGAGATGACGCCCGTGATCGGGAACCTTCTTAAATGGCACGGTGATCTTGCCGCTTTCTGGAATAGCACCGCCGTACGCAAAGCCAGGCGAACGGGGCTCTGTTCCGCCGGCGCCTGTACGCACAGCAATTTTCAGACACGGAATTTTCTTTTGAATCCCGGCCAGTGGTGGAGGGCCTTCTCCTGAAGATCCTTTTTCTGAACCCGCCCTTTGGCTCGCGCCGTCCGGAAGGCCTTGATGCGCCGATGGGCATCATGTATCTGGGCGCCGTGCTGAAGCAAGCGGGGCACTCGTGTTCCCTGGTGGACCATGTGTGGGAAAAACAAGATGATTGGCGCAAATGGGATCTTGCGCTTTCCAAAAAACCCGATGCGGTGCTCGTCAACACGCAGATCCGGTTCAGTAACGAGACCCATGCGGCGATGCGGAGACTCCGGTCCCAATATCCTTCGCTCCCGGCGATCGCGTTCGGTCCCCAGGCCTCGACGGAGCCTTCCCGGTTATTACTGGAAACGGGATTTGACGCTTGCGTGATCGGCGAACCCGAAGAAGTGATCCCTGACGTGTTCCATGACATGGCAAGGCGAAAGACGATCTTGGCCCGGCCGGGTATCGCCACCGTGGAAAACCCGAATTCCGGACCGGCGTCCCGGATGGACGTCGAAAAACTTCCATGGCCCGATTGGGACTTGGTGGAATACGGGCGGTATATCCACTCCACCCACAGCGCCGTTTTTATGGCTTCGAGGGGATTGAACTATGAGGATAAGTTCAATCAGCCGCCGCTTATCTATGCGAAAAAACCCACTCGGCGTCTCAGTATCGAACGCGTCATGTGCGAACTTACGCAGTTACGCGAACGTTTTCCTGGCAACTACATGCTTCTTTTTCACGATGAGATCTTCACGGAAGACCGAGATTGGGTGATCAAACTATGCGCCGCATTGAGGAAATCCCAATGGAAAGCGCCTTATTGGTGCTTCACTCGTCCCGATCTTATCGACACAGAACTTTGCCGCACCCTGCGCCGGAGCGGGTTCGTGGGCCTCAGCATGGGGATGGAAAGCGCCTCGGACCGGATCCTGGGGATCTTGGGGAAAGAGTTGACCGTTTCCCAAATTGAAAAAGGATTCCGTTCGGCACAAAAAGCGGGGCTTCTTACGACAGGCTCGGTCATGATCGGCACCGCCAGTGATGAACTGGGACAACCCGATGAAGACCGGCGCGAGCTCGAGTCGACTGTCCATATGGTAGGCCGCCTGCATCCGGATGTTCTTACCGTGACGCTCACCACTCCGCTGCCGGGAACGCCTCTGTATGAGTCTTTGAAAGAGAGGGTTCTGGCAAAGTCACCGGAGGAATTTAACTATTATCATGTTTGGCCCGGAAAATATCCGTTACGCCTTGAAACTCTTACCGCCGGGGACCTTGCAAAAGCCGCGGCGCATATCAGGGCCGTATGGAAACGCAAACTTTGGAAAACGGCATTAAGAATATTGGTCCTTGCTTTTAGTAATGGAGCGTTCCGTAATACCTTGTTCAACCAGATCGCAAAGGTCGTGAAGCGCAAAGTCCTTCCTGCGTGATCGCCGGAGAAATCACTTGATGGATATATCGGTTTGCATTGTGACCTATAACGCCGCAGAACATATCGGTGCCTGCCTAAGGTCGATCCTGAATCTCGTGCCCCATGGCGGCAGAACGGAGGTCCTGGTGGTCGATGGATGCTCCACGGATGATACCCTCAAAATAGTCCGCGGTTTTGCCGGCCGTGTCCGTCTCGTCGAAAATCCGAAGAGGACGATTGCCTCGAACCGGAATGTGGCCCTTCGCGAGGCCCTCTATCCCTACATCGCCTTCACGGATTCAGACTGCATCGTGCCGCCGAACTGGCTTGGGATGCTTGCGGCATCCTTCGAGGAGATCCAAAAAAACGATACCCGTTTAGCCGGCGTGGGCGGCGGAAACATAGCTCCTTCCGGGGAAAGCCCGTTTCAGACCGCGCTCGGCATCGCGCTTGATTCATTGCTCGGCAGTCTCGGTTCCGTGCAGGGAAGGATCTTCGTGGAACAGCGCCGGGTGGCAAGTATCGCGTGCCTCAATGCCCTCTATGCGCGCGCCGCCCTGGAATCAGCCGGGGGATTCGATGAACTCTTGGGAAATATGTGCGAGGATGCGGACATGAACTATCGCCTGAACAAAAAAGGATACGGATTGTATTTTGTTCCCGGGGTTCTCGTGGAGCACGGTGCGAGGCGGTCGTTTGGGTCCTGGTGCATGAATATGTATCATTACGGGATCGGCCGGGCCAGGATCATGCGTAAGCACCGGACCCTCTTTTCTCCGGCGTACGTGATCGCTTTTCTTTTTCTTCCCGGATTATTCGTCGCAAGCCTGTTGGGCATCTTGTGGCCGCAGGCTTTTCTCGTGTGGCTCTACATTCCATTTGTGATGCTTTCCGGTTTTTTTCTAGCGATGCATAAACACCCTGCTTCAGGCTTGCGTGTAGGCCCTATTTTGATCGGGACGCATCTTTTTTATGCCGCGGGCCTTTGGCACGGATTTTTCGCGGGTTATCCCGGGAATTCCGGAACCGGTCAAGTGAGGTCCTAGCACCGCATAGTATTTTAAATGAGGGGTATGCGGTACAGCGCTTGATTTTCATTAATAAAAAATGATCAGAAATCAGTGCAGTCCAAGTCACCATTCATGAAAAGAAATAAAGACTTGGGCAGTACTTTTAACCCTTAAAATGAAATGGAGAAAAGTACTCGATGTTCCTTAAAGAGCATATCCTTACGGGAGCTGTTGCGGCGGGGGTGGTGGGCTGGTACGTATCCCCCCAGGCGGGTATTTCGGTGCTGGCCGGAAGCGTGCTGATTGATGTGGACCATTACTTATGGTATACCGTAAAATTCAAAGATAACTCGCTCGGACGGGCCACGCATTTTTTTGAAGCCAAAGAGGCGGATCACTATTATTGTCTTTGTGTTTTGCATACGGTCGAGGTGATCGCGGTCTATATCGCCGGGGTCTTATTCATGCATGGCGCGATCTTTTGGATTTCGGCCGGCTGTCTCATGCATATGGCGCTTGACGTGGCCCAGGGCATTCTGGACGGGGGGCTCTTTCGCAGAAAGTGGAGTCTGATCCACGCGATCTTCTTTCGCGCCAGGGGCGGGTGATTTTTTTTCATAACGTAAAAAATGATAAGAAAGGATCAGGCGATGAGCGGCACAAACAGTTCGCGTTCGCTGGTGCTTATCCCGGCCTATAATGAGGCTTTGCGAATAAGCGGGCTTATTGAAAGTATCAGGCGTGTCGTACCTGAAATGTCCATTCTTGTGGTGAATGACGGTTCAAAGGATGATACTCTAAACATTTCCCGCCTATCCGGCGCTACCGTCGTCACTCACCCTTTTAACATGGGATACGGCGTTGCGATCCAAACCGGTTACAAGTACGCTCTTGCCCAGAACTATGATTATCTTGTCCAGCTTGACGCCGACGGCCAGCACGATCCGTCCTGCATTTCGGCGCTTTTGGCTCCGGTGATCGCGGGAACGGCCGATTTCGCTATCGGCTCGCGTTTTCTCGGGAACAGCTACCGCCCGCCGCTTGCGCGCAGGGTGGGCATGGCGCTCTTCCGCGGGATCGTATTTCTGGTCACGGGCAAGTTCATTACAGATACGACCTCAGGATTTCAAGCGTTCAACCGTGAGGTCATACGTTTTTTTTCTACGGATATCTTTCCCGTCGACTATCCGGACGCCGATATGCTGATCACGCTCCATCGCGCGGGCTTTCGCATGATCGAGATCCCGGTCCGGATGATCGAAAACCGCGACGGAAAATCCATGCACGGCGGATGGAAGCCGGTCTACTACATGTTCAAGATGCTGTTGTCCATTGGCGTGACGCTCATGAGGGCCAAGGGAAAAAATAAATGAGATGCCCTGCGATCGTGCGGCGGTATCAACCTAGCACCGCCTCAAGATTGAATTTATGGGTTGGCGGTACAGCACTGTTAATCCATAAAATCCAAATTGAAAACAGTGCTAGGGAAAAACGGGGGAACCATGCTTGAAAGCCAAAAAATATTTGCTTTATTGACTTGCTGTTTTGTTTTTGTGTATACCCTCAATCTGGTGAGAAGGCGAAAACTCCGCGAAGAATACTCCGTCCTCTGGCTGGGGACCAGCCTGCTGATGTTCATCCTCGTGATACGCTACGAATGGCTCGTGGCCCTCACCGGCCTGATCGGAGCCGGCCTGCCGACGACCACTTTGTTTATTGGCGCGATCATCTTTCTCATGCTGATAGCGGTTCAGCTTTCGATCAAGATATCGAATCTGACAGACCAGGTAAAAAATCTTGCCCAGGAAAATGCCTTGCTCCGGAACGAGGTGATCCCATGTCCGCGAGGACCGGACGCAAAGGGATAGGACATAAGCCGATCGGCGGGCAGGCGTGCGGGACTCTCCAATGAGGCGGGACTTCGGGCAGTCACTTGCCGGGATCTGGGACGATCGCTTTAGGATCGCCGCCAACTTATATGATCGTGTTTTACCATTGTGTTATCCAGAAGATGTGTGTCGGCATCTTCCTGCGAGATAAGACCTTTCTGAACACCTTCCCTTAGGGCGTCGTTACGCAAGAGCATTCCCTGAGCCCGATTCATCGCCATGACATTGTAGATCTGAATAGTTTGGTTATCCCGTATCAGATTACGGATCGGAATCGTGACCGGCATCGTTTCAAAGATCGCCACACGTCCGGGGCTGTCCTTTCTTTTGAGCAGGACCTGCGAGATGACCGCCTGAAGCGTCATGGCCAGCTGGACCCTCATTTGAGACTGTTGGTTGGGAGGGAAGACGTCGATCAAGCGTTCGATGGCTTGGACGGCATCGTTAGTGTGAAGTGTTGCAAAGACCAGGTGGCCTGTTTCGGCTGCGGTCAAAGCCATCGAGATGCTTTCCAGGTCACGGATCTCTTCAACGACGAGCACGTTCGGGTCTTCCCGGAGTGCCACACGAAGAGCGCTTGCAAAAGAGATCGCATCGTCTCCGATCTCGCGTTGGCTGATCACGCAGCATTTATTCTTGTGGACATATTCGATAGGGTCGGACAGCGTGATGATGTGGGCATTCCTGTGATTGTTCATATGGTGCACCAAGGCCGCCAGGGTCGTGGTCTTGCCGCAGCCCGTGGCGCCGGTAAGCAGCACGAGCCCATTAGGCAAAGCGACCAGCTTTTCCATTAAGGGAGGAAGCCCGAGTTGCTCCATGGTGGGTGGGACAATGGGGTTGGCGCGAAAAACACCGCTCAGATGGTTCCGTTGATAGAAAAAATTAATACGGAACCGGTGGGTGAAATTCGGAAGTGTTACGGAACAATCCACTTGGCGGTTTTCAAGAAGATACTCTTTTTGATCCCTGCTGAGGAATATCTGGATGCAGGAATCCATAAAATCGTCCGTGACGGGTTTTACCTGCATGAAAGGAGACAGAATGCCGTCGATTCTGAAGATCGGATGGCTTCCCACCTGAAAATGGATATCCGAGGCGTTGCGACTCAGGCCGCTTTTCAAAACGCTCAGGACATCGTCCGGTGTTTTTGGAACGTTACCGGCCTTCTTGGAAGATTCTTCCTCGGGCTCGTTCTTTGGGTCCCCTTGAATATAGACGATATCGTCAACCATGAAAATCCCCCCCTTGGATTTTGAAAGTTCACGCTTGTAAGAAAAAGTATCTGTATAAAAGTATATCTGGAGGAAGGTTTGTTGGGAAGCATTTAAATGGGGATTTGTGTTGCGAAAGACCGGGTCTTTCGATATTTTAAAGGCCCTAAGCAAATCCGTCGCATACGCCTTTAACGGGAGATCCTGAGACAAGGAGGTTGCCGTGAGTTCCTACGAATATACGATGGGGAAAACGTTGGATCTAAAAGCCGAGCAGGAGAGGACGCTTGCGACGCCCAAGCTTCCGGCGAATGGGATATTGAGGCTCATGTTCTGGCAATTTAATGTGCTCTACGGGAAGCCTCGGTCGCTGCCGAAGGTCATGGTTCTCGAGATCCTTGCGCGCTACCCTTACTGGGCGTGGGAGAACGGCGCCTACCATTTTTTGTCGAAACTTTACAGCGGTACCAAAAAAGTCCCCGTTGAAAAGGTCGAGGTGGCCCTGCGCCATATCCAAATGGGGCGCGAATCACAGGATAACGAACAGTGGCACATGTTCCTTTGGGCGGACCTTTGCCACCAGAAGGGGATCAAACTCGGCTGGCTCCGTCATTTTGTGATCCCCAAGTCCATGACGCTTGTTTATTTCTTCATGACGCGCATCATGTATTGGCTCAAGCCTGTTTGGTCATTCGCCATGAACGCCGCCTTTGAGTCCCACGCCGAACACGAATACATGCTCTATGCCAAAGAACACCCCGAGTTTGAGGATATGCCTGTGGATTCTGTGTGGTTTCAGCATTACCCCAAGCAGAAGTCCTTGGCGGATCTCATCCGTCGCGTGGGCCTGGATGAGCGGGATCACATGAATCACTCCCTGGAAGAGATTGAAAAGCTGACAAAGTAATTTCGAGGGATTAAGAAGAAGTTTGTTGGTAAAGGGAAAGGGCGGGAGCGGGAAGCTTGAGATCGGGGAAGCGCCTTGCAATGCTTTCGTGGAACAGATAATCCAGGTGATCATTGCTTTCGGGGGCATCTCCCATTACCTCACGCCAGACGGTCCTGTTCTCCATACAGAAATAAACGAAGACATCCTCCCAGCGCCTCCGGATCTCGCTATAAATATGCCGGTAGAGCCCGACACGTTCCGGCCGGAAATAGCGCATCTTTCCGTCCAGGCCCTTGACGAATTCCGCCGTCGTGATCTTTGTTCTTGGAAAGCGTTCCTCGATGACCTTTTTAAGTGAGGCCGGATAGCGCAAGCTGCCAAGGCTGATCCACATCACTTCTTTTTCTGGGATGGCTGAGGTCAGTTTTTCGAGAAGTTCCGCGTACCGTTCCTTCCATCCCGGCAGCATGAGCAGGGGATCGAAATGAAAGCCCAGGCGGTAACCTTTTTTGAGGGCCTTGCGGGCCGCTTTCAAACGCACCTCCAAAGACACGGTTTTGTGCTCCTCCGTCCGGATGAAGGGGTCAGGATTCAGCGACCAGGAGACGAGGACGTTTTTTTTTGGAATATCCGGCAAATGATCGACCTGAGCGGTCTTGGTCTTGATCTCCAGGATCATTTTCGTACCGAGGACGTGACGGATCAAGCCCTCATTCAGGCGGATCAGCCGGTCCAGCGCGAGGCTGTCCGTCAGTTCTCCCGTGCCCATCCGGAAAAGGCGCCGTGGCTGGCTTGCGATCAGGGCGTCAATCTCGCGGGGAATATTCCCGGTATTGACATAGACCGTGATCAGCGGGACATTCAAATAATTCTGCAGGATGCAATAAGTGCAGTCGAGAGGGCAGTGGGTTTGCGCGTTGAGGATCCGGTAGCCGCAACAAAGGTAATCCGTCCCCGTGGCGGGGCAAGGTTTGAGGAAGGGCCCCTTGAAGTTCGTGAGCCAAAGTTTTTTCTTGCCGGCGGTAAGCGGTGTTTTTTCAATCGTTCTGAGAAAGGCGTTCTTGTCCGAGACGGTCGTGACCGGGATGCCGCCGAGGGTCCGAAGGATGTGCCCGGCAAGAGGCGAGCGAGCGACATTTTTATCCAGATAGATATGATCGATCCCGGGAATGGGTTTTGAGTTCATGGCGCATTCTACCCCGCATTTCTCATTCCGATAAAGAGAAATGCGCGCGAAGCGATGGAGTGCAAATCAGTTTTATCATTTGCGCTCCGGGGGTTGTCTTTTGAGGGCTGCAGGAGGCAGTGCCTCAAAACTTTGTCCGTAATCTGTTTCGGCAAAGCGGTTTTCTCATGGATCATGATAAATCCATGAGAAAGCCGGGCTAGCGGTATTTCGCCCCTTGCCCTCTATTTTTTAAAGGGTTGACATACTGATCTTGTTCGAAATCAATGGTGATCAGTATAGTCCCAACCACCTTTGAGTTTTTACAAGGTTGGGACAAGGGCGGCCCCAATTTCAACGAGTTGAAATTGATAGGTATTGGGACCGAACGCGATGAGAAGAAAAATTATTGAAGAAACGGCTAAAAAGTTGATACTAGCACTGCGTTACCATTCATTTAAATGAGGAGCGTCCCATTTTATGTATATCCGATTTTCTTTAGCCTGGCTCAAGCCCCTGCCTCGCCGGCAGGCAGGCGCGCAGGCTCCGGGCAGAGCTTTCAAATCTTCCGCGGCCTTTTCTTTGGTCCGTGAATATATGGAAAGGATCGGGCATTTTCTGCCCTGCGAGGCCGGTGCTTATTCTTCTCCGCCAAAGGACGGATCCGCCCAACGTTTTATGGCGGACAAGACAAGGCCCTGCATTTGGGTGTGCGAGAGGGCCAAGAAGAGCAAGGCGGCCTCTTCCGAGGATCTTGCGAGAGAACTCCAAAAATGCATGAACTCCGGCGTCCAGGTCCTTGAGATCATGATCGGGGGTCCGGACGGATTCACGGGCGAAGCCCTGGATAAGATGAGACCTTCTTTCCGCTGGAGTTTTGGTCCCATGACCTTGCCTCACGAGCTCGCCGCGGTAGTTGCTACGGAGCAGATCTACCGGGCGCTTACCATCCTCCATCACCAGCCCTATCACTCCGGGCATTAACAAGAGATATCGCCTCATTTTTTCTTTGCTGGTCTAAGTCTCTCCCTGGATTTTCTCCGTTCCCTGGTCCCCATGAAAAAATCTCAAAAGAACATCCGCAGTGGCTATAAGAAAATAATATTTTTTTCATAAAAAATAATAAATATAAAAAATTTAAGTTCATTTAGATATCATGTGGATTTAATTGATCAATTTATATCAAAATTAGTTATTTTAGAATTTTATTGTTATAAAAAATATATAATAAACTATATTATGATATAAATGATAGTTTTTGCTAGTCGTTATTTTTTGCAAAGCTATTGAAATACATTAATTAAGGTGTTACCAACTTGAATAGATATAAAGGCAAATAGCTATATCAGGAGCATAAAACATTGTGAAAGGGTGGCACGTATGAGGAAAGTGACGGCGAACGAGATATTGAATCAACGAACTTATGGCCCTGAAATCTTGTATATACCAGTGACGTCATTTTATACGGAGATCGCTCGCGAAGTGGCTTTTGCCAGTTGGAGCCAAAACAATGATTCGATCTATTTCCACCGGCAATTATTCCCAAAAGGAGGAAACAAAATATGAAGACCTTTGCGACGCGGAAATTCATCTGTGTTTTCACAGCGGTCAGTTTGGCCTTCTTACAGGTCGTTCCCGTGAGTTTTGCGAGACCGGCCGTTCTTGTCGATGAGACTGGCAATTTTGTTCCCGAGCAACCTGTGGACCAGGCATCTGAAGCCACGCCGGATCAAATCCCATCGGATCCCCTAAGTGAATTTCTATCCGGAGACAATCCGCTCTCCGAGTCGACCGATGAGTCGGCGTTAGCTGCTGAACAAGCTGCCGCGGATCAAGCTGCCGCGGACCAAGCTGCCGCGGATCAAGCTGCTGCGGACCAAGCTGCTGCGGACCAAGCCGCCGCGGACCAAGCTGCCGCAGATCAGGCTGCCGCGGACCAAGCTGCTGCGGACCAAGCTGCTGCGGACCAAGCCGTCGCGGACCAAGCTGCTGCTGAGCAAGCCGCCGCGGAAGAAGCCGCAAGGATTACGGCAGCACAGGAAGCGGCTCGTATTGTTGCGGAGGCGGAGGCTGCCCGGATCGCAACGCAACAGGCGGCGGAAGAGGCTGCCCGGATCGCAGCGCAACAGGCGGCGGAAGAAGCTGCAAGATTAGCCGCGGTAGAAGCCGCAAGGATTGCCGCAGCTGAGGAGGCTGAAAGATTGGCTGCTGAAGCGGAAGCTGCCCGGCTTGCCTCGCTTGTTCCTTCGAATGAGGATCTCGATATTTATTCCACAATTCCTTGGCAAAATCTTACTTCGGAGCAACAGCAGCATTTTATCGATTTGTACGCCAACGGTAATAACGTAAACACTATTCCGACGAATTTTGATAGCAGCAGCTCTTTTGCGTATGCCCTTGGCCTGGGGAATCAGGCAGGGACGGTGGTAGGTGCTAATAATCAAACCTACGTTAATGACGGTTCCGGATGGATGACGGCGGAAGAGGCTGCCCGGATCGCCGCGCAGCAGGCAGCGGAAGAGGCTGCCCGGATCGCAGCGCAACAGGCGGCGGAAGAGGCTGCGAGGTTAGCCGCATTGCCGCCAGCTTCCGTAGTTGTTAAAAGCGCCGTGACACCGGATATTAATGATGCGTCCAAAGGAACGGTCGTGATTACCAATGCTGATGGGACGACGACTGAGATTACAGTTGCGGTGTTACCGGATGGAAGGATTTTCGGGACCGACGGGCAGGAAGTGAGCGGGCTTAATGACGCAACGGCACAGGCGATTCGTAACGCCATTGCCACGGGAGCTCAGGATGCGGCAAGATTGGCCGCGCAACAGGCCGCCCAAGAGGCTGCCCGGATGGAGGAGATCCTCACATCTGCCGGAAGCCTGTCGTATGGGTCTTTGTCTGAAAGTGAACGGAATGCGCTGACCGCTTATCTGACGGCGCATCCCTTCGCGCTGCTGGATCAGAATGTTTCGGCTTTTGCCCCGGGCTCAGTATTTGCTTGGGCGCTGGGAAGCGGTACGAATACAGACGTGAACGATGCAGCCCGTTCTTTGGGGTTTGTCCGCTATGACCCAGCGACGGGAACGTTCGTAAAAATTTCGGAAGCAAGTCAAGGAGCCGCGCCAACCGTGACCGTTCAAGGGACTGTAAGGCCGGATATTAATGATGCATCAACAGCGGCTATCACGATCACGAACGCTGACGGGACTACGTCGCAAATGACTGTGTCGGTCCTTCCGGACGGCAAGGTCTTTGGAACGGACGGACACGAAGTCACGGGACTTTCGGAAGCCACCCTGCAGGCCATCCGGGATGCGATTGCTGTGGCCAAGGCAACTCCGCCGGCTACGCCGCCCGCAACACCATTGGTTCCGACACCAACTCTAACGACACTTTATGCCACCACTTCCTGGCAAGACCTTACGCCTCAACAGCAACAGGATTTTATTAATTTATACGGCAACGGCAATCATGCCGATACGATTCCCTCCACGTTTGGTAGCGGCAGCGCTTATGCCTATGCCTTAGGATTAGGCAGTATTTTGGGCACTCGGGTCGGGCTTGATTCCAGGATTTATACCAACGATGGAACCACTTGGAGGTTACAAACTGCGGGGGTAGGGGCAACCTTCAGGGGAAGCACAGATTTCAATCTGACCACAGGTGCACAGGATGTGCTTAATTCTTTGAGCAACGGTGGCAGCAGTGTTCCCATCCAGCTCTGGGCAGCACCCAATTATACAGCGCACTATCCGACAGATACCTTCGACTCCAGTAACATCAATAGTTTGCTTGATTTGGTTCAATCAACGCCGTTCCAGACATTCTTGGGCCAAATGAACCAGGAAGGCGGACAAACTGTGGTGCTTACGGCGAATACATTTTCAAACTGGAATTTTCTTGGCGGTGCAGGAACTTTTGACGCGCAGGCGGAACACGACGAGATGGCGGCGTTGGCGCGCTATTTGACCGAAACGTACCCTAATACTGTGTTCGTGATCCAGAACTGGGAAGGGGATAATGACATACAACGCACAGGCTTTGGCCTTTCCGAAGGTTCTCCGTTTGTCGGGAACGGCCTTTTTGTTCCCACCGACGAGCAATTGCAGAGTTATCAAGATTATCTTGCTGCCAGGATCAGCGGGATCAACGATGGCCGTGGAAATCTGAGAAATGTTCTGTCCGCGGCCACGATCAGCTCCACGTACGGGGTTCCCGATGCCAACGACCCCAATAGCACAGGACAGAATTGTGTGGCAGCGGCGATCAGAAATTTAATAGCCCAAGGCACGGTGCCGGACATTGTGGGCTATTCCGCATATTATACGGTCAATGATCCCGTTGCGGCTGGGAGGCAGGCTTGGGATCCGAATGTGCCCCTTGATTTAAATACTCGCATCAGCAATGACTTAAGGAATCTGTGCGCTTTTTTAGGTATCACCCCTCAGCAGTTAATGATTTCCGAATTTGGTTTTTCAAACAATGCGCCTGATGCATTCGCGAACACCCAGGAAGCCATTGATGCGTTTACGCAATTGGGTGTGTTTAATCTGCAGGCGTGGTCGCTTACTGACGACGGGACCGGAGACGGCCTCTATGTTTTACAAAGAAATCCCGATGGCACCATTACCCATAGTCCGATGGGGCAGGCCATATTTGACCATAATACGCTGGTAGTTCTTCCGGACGGCAGGATCTTGGGGCCGAATGGACAGGAAGTCACCGGGCTTGACGATGCTACGGAACAGGCTATTCAGGCCGCGATTGCTGCAGCGCAAGCGGCAGCAGAGGCAGCGAGGATTGCCGCGTCTCCGTCCGTGGTTGTCGAGGGGGCTGTTACTCCCGATATTAATGACGCATCGAAAGCGACCGTTACGATCACGAATGCTGACGGAACAACATCACAAATGACGGTATCCGTTCTTCCGGACGGCAGGATCTTCGGGACCGACGGGCACGAAGTGTCGGGACTTTCCGATACCGCGATGCAGGCCATTCGGGACGCGATCACCAAGGCCAAGGAGGGTCAGCTTCCCGGGGATACATCGGCTTCATTGCCGCCTGCTCCTACCGCTCAAACTCTCTCCGGGCAAACTTCCACTGCCACGACACCCGCACCGCAAAATCACACGATCAATAATTGGATCGAGCCTCTGAATTATTCCGTGATTTTTAATGCGGACGGCAGTGTTTCCGTGATCCTTGACGGCAAAGAGATCGCGAAAGGGAGAACTATCGCAGATCTTCAGGCGGCCGCCAATACCTATCCAGCGATTTATGCGACGCCCGGAAGGCTCGTGATCAATGATGTCATGCGTAACTTCACAGACTTTTTCAGTACTACGGCTACGGGGGCGGTAACAACGAACAATCGGCCTACGGTCGCCGCTGATTCCGCAAGAGAAGTGTGGAGGGATGAATATGGTACTTCCGTTGCATGGTTCAGCGAGGTCGGGGGGCGGGTTTTCCTCTTGCCTGACGGCCGGCTTATTTTTGAAAAAGCGGATGGATCATACTCCGTCCTGACCGTGGGGACTACTGCGGGCACCGTCAGCCAGACCACTTACAATACTGTTAGGGCCCAACTGTCCAATACGACGAGCGCCGGGTCCGTAACGATCAGCCTCAGCCCCGCCGGCCATAATCTTGCGGGTGAGATCGGAACAAGTACGTCGACCAAGCCCTATAATGGTGGAACAGCGGGGAAATGGATGTCTTGGGACCTTTGGAGTGAGGAAACATGGGACCTTTTAAGCCCTTACAATCTGACCACCATGAGGAATGCCGACGGATCAAGTACGGCTTATACCTTTACGGTGACCATGAAAGACGGTACGCAGGTCGTAAGGACTTTTTTGAGCCTTGCGGAAATGACGAATTTCCTGTATTCCTCCCGTGCAACAATGGATGCCTGGGAAGCCCTTTCGAACCAGGAAAAGGCATTGTGGTTTGCCATCATTGACGCAAAGGACAGAAGTCCGCAACTGCGTAATGTACTTCTTCCCGGTTTACCGACCGCCACGACCAATTCCGAGATGGTTTATAAGGATCCCGAGACCGGCCAGGTCACCACCTGGGGCTACAACACGGCCTATTGGTCGACGCCGGAACAGGTCCAAATGCTTCAGGTCTTATTTCCCAATTCTAAGCTCTATGAAGTTCTGCGTTACTTTCCATGCGCGACCATGGTCTATGACCCAACTGACAACCGCCGTGAATTTGAACTGATCCTTGCGGACGGCACGCATGTCAATGTCGGGATGTTGTTGCGCTCCATGCACTGGAACGAACAGACCCAGACCTATGATATTTGGTCGCTTGATGAAGCCACTGCCAGGCATTTGCAGTCGACGGCGGATTTCAACGTCAGAATCCTCAATGTGATCACGCCGCCCCCTCCGCCGCCGGCACCTGCCCGAAATTTTAATGTGAAGACCATTTTGGATCCGGTCACTAGGACTGAGATATCCTTCTCGCTAGCCGATCGGGCGGGATCAAAAACAGCGGGAGTTGCAACGCTCCGGGTGAACGGTCAAGAGCGTCAGGGTTTCTTGATGTATGAGAACCGGACAATTACGTGGTATTCACCAACGGATATGGACACCACATGGACCGTCCAGCTCGAGGATACACAGAAGGGCACCTATTATCTCCAGTCCTTCACGATCGAGTCGAAGTCCGGCACGAAAGAAGTCTATCATTTCGATATGAACGGCAGGGTCATCATGATGTATTCGGTGACGGCTCCCGATGCGATGGGCAAGGTCAGCTATAAAACGACCTATTATGACCAGGACTGGTCGAAAGAAGTGCTTCCTCCCGCGCCCGGCGATTCCATGATCTATCCTGCTACGCTCAAGTACTACAATACCAGTGGCCAGTTGTACAAGGATATCGGCCTGGACAAGGACGGGAAGATCGTCGCTATGACCGTATATGGGAAATATGGGAGCACAACGATCGCGGCGATCGCGGTAGTGACTCCGGTCAAGGTTGTGGTCGAGAACGCTGTTACTCAAAAAGCTTTCGCAGAGAATTACTACGACGCTCAAGGTAAGTATTTAAAGACCGTGTATTTGCCGCAGGATCCGGCGCCTTCTACTCCCGGAACCACGACGCTAACAACATCAGCTCCGATCAGCGGATTTCCGATGCAGGTCCCGGCCGTGTGGCATTATGACGGGACGACTGTGGTCGATGCCGCTATGGGGAAGTCCGTGTTTGTTTCGATCACGGATTACGGGAGACTCACGCTTCGCTGGGACGGTCAGGAATACACGGCGAACTCCTTTGACTATGTCTGGAAAGGAGTCACATTCGAGTCTGAGGACGGGACGGTCATTGGGGCACAATTCAATCTAGACTCGAAGGGTTATCTTTATTTGTCCAATTTTTACCTTCTTCCGACTGCCGGGGGGAGTTCGAGGAACTATAGTTTTAACGCGCAGGGAAAGATCATCGGGATGAGCTTTCAGATCTATAACCTTGAAAGTCACGTCGGAAGGAACATGACCATTGCTTTTGATGCGCAGGGGAATGTGATGGGAGGTGTAGGCCTGCCGGGAATCCCGGGTCAGCAAGGATATTCCTCGATCGCGGGCATTTCGATCGTTTCCTCCGATGTCGTCCTTCTAACCTTAAAAGATGGAAGCCAGTATCAGGTGACACTTGATATCAGCGGGCAGGTGGTCATGACACAAGTCAAGGCTCCGACAGCGCCCGCGGCTATAACGCCGACTCAAACCACAACGATTCCGGCACCGGCTCCAACACCAACACCAACACCAACACCAACACCAACACCAACACCAACACCAACGCCAACACCAACGCCGATTTCGACAGGGCCTCAAGAACCCGTGGTAAAACACTATCAAGCTACTCTCATTGTCGATCCCAAAACGCGCCAGGAGCTTTATTTCTCTGTCACCGATAGCGGAGACGTGACCCTAAGGTGGAACGGCCAGGAATACAGTGCCAGCTCCTTTGACTATAAGTGGAAAGCTGTGACATTTATGACGGCGGAAGGCACTATCTTGAGTGTCCAGCTCAATCTTGATACGAAGGGACTGCTTTTTCTCTCGAACTTTAATGTGAAACCAGCTTTTGGCGGGGATTCCTATGTCTTTGATATGCAGGGTCGCGTTCTCAGCAAGACCTCAGTGATCATTAGTGCATCGGGAGTCCAGACAACGCAGACAACTTATTATGATGCGCAAGGGAATGTTACGCCAACACTAACGCAAACACCGGTCACGACATCTGTGTCCACTCCAGTCACAACTTCTGTGACAACTCCTGAACCAGCACCCGTGTTATCCCGGATACCAGCACCAGCGCCGGTTGAAAGCGCAACACCCGTCGAAAGTCCAAAACCAACGGCGGGAGTCGGCGTCATTGTGAGCCAGCTTG
The DNA here is from genome assembly GCA_043821445.1 of Candidatus Omnitrophota bacterium. Taxonomy (GTDB): domain Bacteria; phylum Omnitrophota; class Omnitrophia; order Omnitrophales; family Aquincolibacteriaceae; genus Aquincolibacterium. The sequence goes on from JBDRCT010000031.1 coordinate 99,455, forward strand.
AAGACACGGAACCTATACCGTATCCCGTAGTTCCTGAAAATTTTGCGACAGCCGGGTCCTCTGATGTCGCGGCGGATGAGACTGTTGTCATCCCGGTTCCCGGGAACATGCCCCCGATAGTGGCTGATACACCTATTCTTGTCAAATCTCCGGTCCTAGCTCCTGTGTTCACCGAGACACATGTCCCCATGAATACGGGAACCGAGTCTACTGTTCCGGCTTCTGTGGACAATGGTTGGACTGGCGGAATCCCGAAGAATGAGGAGCTAGTTCCAATGCCTGAGAATAGCGGTCCGGTTGGAACTCCTGCAACAAACAATAGACAGCTTATGAATGAGACACCGGAAGTGATTAATCAGCCGCTTCCGTTTGTCCCTGTGAATGATGTCAATCAGTCCGAGCCAGTGGTCGGGACTACTCCTGAGCCAGAGCCAGTAGTGATTGTGGAGGACCCTGTTGCCCCTATCGATGAGCTGGTGGTGGATCCTGTTGTACCGGAACCGCAACCTGAGCCTGCGGTGGTTGTAGAGGATCCCTTTGTTCCTGCGAACGATCCTGCGGATGTTGTGGAATCCATAGATCTCACCACGATCGGGGCGGCATTACCCAAAAATGTGGATGCACAGCTTCTTTTGGCGGGTGTGAGACTTCTGAAGCCGGAAGCGAGTGAGCAAGAAGTGGTCGCGTTGATGTCGAAGATCAAAGTCGCCGGCGCAGATGCCCGCAGCGCGGTTCTGTTTACGCTGGATGATCAGGGCTACAAGGTTTATCGGAATCCCAATGGTGTGGCGGTCCTCGACCGTTTCGAAGAAGCGTTGCTGGCAACTGTGGATCCGTATCAGGTAAAACCGTTAAGCAGCTCTTCAGTGGCTGAAGAAGAAAGTTCTAAAGAGGCCGCAACCTCATTGGCAGCCGCGAGACTTACTCGGATCAACTATAATTTTCAGAGGACCAGGAAAGGCCGGAGGACTTTCTCTTCCTCAAGTTCCCTGAGACCGGTCTCGAACGCATTGCGCGAGCCGCTTTATCTGTCGTCAGATCAGAGAAGCGGGACGACCGCGCTTTTTGGATTTGAAAAAGGGAACCTCCTTTTCTCGAGAATCCTGACAGATCTGACAAGATAATCAAGCGTTCGAAGCGCATAAAGAAAGCCTCCCGGAAGACCTTCGGGTGGCTTTTGCTTTGGATCGATAGTCCAATCTTCTTTGGAGTTTTTGGAAAAGGATTGGGCAGGGAGGGAATTGGCTCCTCTTCCGCCAAAAAACTTGGCGGATCCGGTAGGCCACCCGCACTTATAACCATGACATTGGTCATGGTTATGAACAAGTGCTCCCTTCAATTCCCTCCCTAGGCGTTAAGAGGGTAGTCCAATCTTCTTTGGAGTTTTTGGAAAAGGATTGGGCAGGGAGGGAATTGAACCCCCGACACAGGGATTTTCAGTCCCTTGCTCTACCGACTGAGCTACCTGCCCGCGAAGGAAAGATTTCAAGAAGGGCGGTATTATAACAGTTTATCTCAATTGCACAAGCTTCTCTGAACTGCTAGATTACCCTTCCTATGAAATATGCGGTCGGAATTGACATCGGTGGGACAAAGATCTCGCTTGTGCTTGGAACCGAAAAAGGAAAGATCCTCGCGCGGCATGAAATTAAGACAGGCGTTCGGGCGAAGACGAAAGCCTGCGTCAAAGAACTCGCTTCAAATCTTCGCACATTGATCCTTCACTCCTGTGTTTCTCCCAAAAAGATCCTCGGCATCGGCGTGGGTTGTCCCGGACCTGTCGATTCCTCGAAAGGTGCGCTCCCTCGTTCTCCGAACCTTCCCGGATGGAAGGGGATCCCGCTCCGGAGCATCCTTCAAAAAGCTACGGGGCTTCCGGTCTTTCTTGCCAATGACGCGAATGCCGCGGCCTTGGGAGAGCAGCTTTTAGGTGCGGGCAAGAGGACCCAAGACCTCATTTATATCACGGTCAGCACCGGGATTGGTGGCGGGATCGTGATGAACGGCGAACTTCATGAAGGCGCGGGCTGCGTGGCTGGCGAGGTCGGTCACATGAGCGTTGTCCCGGAGGGGCGGCGGTGCGGTTGTGGGAAGAGGGGATGTCTTGAGGCGTACGCGTCGGGGACCGCGATCGTAAACGATGTCCGCGAACGAATGACCTCGAAAAATACAGTCCTCTGGAAATTTCTCAGAGGCAATAAACGAGTGGGTGCTAAGCAGGTCGGTAGGGCCGCGTGCGAAGGGGACAAACTGGCGATCGAAAGTTATCGAAAAGCCGGTTATTACCTGGGGATCGGGATCGCGAACCTGCTGAATATTTTGAATCCTCAAAAGGTCGTGATCGGCGGCGGCGTTCTGAAGTCCGCACCCAAGATCTTTTGGAAGGCGATGATAAAGAGCGCGAAACAGCATGCCTGGCCTGAGGCATTCCGCACGGTGAGGATCGTCCCGTCGCAGCTCAAAAGGCATGTCGGCGATCATGGCGCATTGGCCTTGGTATTTAGAAATCAATGCGGGCGCCCATAGCTCAACTGGATAGAGCATCAGCCTTCGGAGCTGAGGGTTGCAGGTTCGACCCCTGCTGGGCGCGCTTAACCTCAAGGGTTAAGCACCTTGTCGTCGGAACTTCTTGAATGTTCCGTACGACAAGGCGTTTTTTTCTAAACAAGGTCGATAAACTCCTGATGATCCGAAGAGTCAAGCCCTTCTTTGTTTGTTTCCTGATCCTCCTGAATAGCTGCGCGACGACGTCGGAATACGACCGTCCGGTGACGACTTCCCAGAACTCGCATCTGACCGAGGAGCAGAAGACAGGAGAGGCGCTCCATCGCGAGATCCTCGCGTCCTTTTATCCCTACACGGATCCGAAAGTCGTGCGGTATGTGGATGACCTGGGACAATCGCTAGCCGCCCAGGCTAAACGCCGCGATCTTGAGTACCGGTTCACGATCCTTTATAGTGAAAAGATCTATGCGACCTCCGCGCCGGGAGGTTATGTTTATATCACGACCGGGATGCTGAGTTTTCTGCAGAATGAGGCGGAGCTTGCCGCGGTGCTCGCACATGAGATCGGGGAACAGCAGACCGTGGACCGGCGTTTTACGCGGAAGGATGACGCGATTAATGCCGCGGCCCAGATCGGTTCGGCGGTCGGCCCGATGTTCGGTCCTATCGGGTCTTTGGCGAGTTTGGGGCTCGTGCTTTTACAGGCCTATAATGAGAGTTCGTATAAAACGTCCGGGGAGCGACTTTTGGAAAGCGATGCTATTGCCATGACGTATCTCGTGAATGCCGGGTACGATCCGCAGGCTTTGATGGATGTGCAGGAACATTTTCTGAAAGCCGGAGAGAAGATGACGCCTTACTTCTTTGATTATTACCAATCCCGCCCCATCACAGAAGAACGCATGCTGGCCATTAAGAAGGTATTCGAGAAATTGCCGCTCAGCGGAAAATCTTTGATCACCGATCCCGTAGAATACCAAGAGATGACCCGTGGCGTGCGCGAGATCTATAAGACCACGAGGTAGCGGTTCTTTGTCCTTTCTTTAGCGTGTGTTCTTCGTGAACTTGTTGTTTCTGTTCAATGCGGGACATGCTCGAGCGGCCAAAAGGGACAAGCTTTAAATATTTTTTCCTTCAACGGTTTGTGTCTTTCGCGACCTTCCGGTTTTCATATTTCACCTGGAACCCCGAAAGATAAAGGGATAAAATCCGGCGAAGCAATTGAAAGATTTTCTATGGTAGAAACAAGGGCCGGTTCAAAATGCATACGGTTCATGGACGGTGATGGTGGAAATTTGAGATTCGAGATGGCCGACAGCTTAAGCATCGTGCTTCCCATGCTGAATGAAGAAAAAAATATCGGCGCTGTCATCGTCGATGTCTACGAGCATATTCCTTCCCGGATCAAACCTTTTGAGGTTATTGTTGTCAATGACGGAAGTACGGATAGCAGCCGGTTGGTCGTCGAACGATTAAAACCGTTATTTGCAAATCTGAAAGTTGTTTCACACAAAAAGAATGAGGGATATGGGGCTGCTTTGAAGACCGGGATCCGATCCGCGGTAAACGATTGGGTTTTGATCCTAGATGCGGACGGCCAGTTTCGGATCGGGGATCTGGAGCTGCTCTGGGAAAAACGTGAAAATTATGATTTTATCCTTGGATTTAGAGAGAAAAGACGCGATACTCTCTACCGTCTGATCATGGGAAGGCTTGGCAATCTTCTTTCCGTTTTATTATTGAAACAAAGCATTCGGGACATCGATTGTGGTTTTAAATTGTTTAGAAGGGAAGACGTGCAAGCGCTCCGTTTGCGTTCGAACGGCGGCGCTATTTCCTTTGAAATCTTGTACCGTCTGTTAAAAAATAACAAAAAAAGATTTTTCCAAAATCCGGTCAGCCATTATCCGAGGATTCACGGCAAATCGACTGGCGGCAGGCTCAAGACTATTATCAAAATGATTCGCGAAGCCTTCGGAACGATTTTTGGCAAATGAAAATCAGAGCCGCATTTTTTAATAAAACGAATCTCGCCGAAATCATCGTCCTGCTTATCTTGTTTTTACTCCTCGCCACTATTTCCTATAGCCGCATCGATGAAAGCATGTCGGTCGTCAAATATCATCTACAGAGCGGCTTCCCAAGTTTCATCAATGGTTTTTACGATTTTCAACATTCTCCCGGAGCATTTCTGGCGTGCACTCTGACGCTTCCCCAAGGCAATTCTGCGGATTACGGCGCTGCCGCATTTTATCTGATACCGCTATTTGCTTTTTCGAAACTGTTCGGAGGTTTGAGCCTTGGGACTATGTGTTTGTTTACTGTGACCTCGTCTCTCGTTCTTTTGCTAGTGCTTTACGGCTGGATCAGAAAATACTGGGGAAGGGAAGTTGCGTTTTTTGCCGTATTCTTTCTGGGATATTCGGCGGTATTCCAGGAAATTGCTCGCTCAGGAAGTTACATTTCTTTTAATGTTGCGTTTGCCGCTTTTTGGATCTTTTGTTTGTATGAAATCTCAAAAAGTCGACGCAGTTGGCCCTATTTGTTCCTGGGAGTTCTTACCGGCGCGGCGTTTTATGTCTACGGCGCATCGAGATGCCTATTTCTTGTGGCCTGCGCGCATTTGATATTATTAACCAATGACTCAAGGGGCCGGAAATTCCTCTGGTTTTTTTGCGGCATGAGCGCATCGATTTTCCCGGGGATCTTGTTGAAAATATGTACGGTAAAAACTTCCTACCATGGCCTGCATCGGCTTTGGCTGTTTTTTGATGAGTCACATGTCAACGGCTTCGAGGAATTAAAATTGAATCTCGGTTCTTTTCTCAATCGAATGCTCGGAGGTGAGCAGAGAATTGAGCCTATTGTCGCTAATGATTTTCATGCGCATTTTTTGAATAGGTTTCTAGTAATCCCCTTGCTTGCCGGCATGGTGCACGCCTTCAGGCGTCGGAATGAATCCAAATATGCATTGCTCTGGCTCACAAGCCTTGTCATCTATCTGATACCGGTATTCATTGCTTCGAGCCCGGGCTACTTTGAAGCGAGGCGATCTTTGCTTTACGTGATCCCGACCTGTGTTTTCGTCGGGTTCGGCACCGTCGAGCTGATTAATTTTGTGAGATCGGTTCCTAATGTTTTTTTCAAACGGGTTTTGTGGGCTGTCTTTTTTGCTGGAATTTTATGGATTGTTTCCAGTGAGTTTATGTATTTTCATGGCCGCATTCTTAGAAGCTCGAGAGACCTCGGCCTTTTGGAGTTTGCACGTAAAATTGACAAAGCGGAAATCCATGGTGAAATTCACTATTTACAAGCACGATCAGTGGATTTATCACCCAACCAAATTTCGATCTATGAAGTATCACCAGAGCCGCCCATCTTGCAGATCGCTTTGATGAGAGGTGGAAAGAGTCTTTCGCAGGTGGTTGACATGAATGATTGGACAACGGTGGACCTGAAATCAAAAGCTTTTTATCTGGTCAAAAGTCCGCTAATCTCGCAAAAAGAATTCGACCGTCTGTGTTTAGAAAACGGTTTACACTATGAGTTATTGGTTCAATCGCCGGTTATTAATTGGCCGCGCTCCAAAAGTCCGAAATTACCGAAATTACGAGACGCTGCGTTTAAACTTTATTGCATCAAAAAAGCATCGAAAACTAGTTTGGATGAGCAAATCGGCAAATTTTCGTAATTTCACTCGGATCTTTTTGAAATTTTAACCCCAAAAGCTTAACGGAACTTTTTGGCTTGAGTCCGCAGTCTGTGGTTTGCCGTCCGTTGTTTAAGATTTTTTCTTCCAATCGCCTGAGGAGGACTGGATCATGTCCCCGGGATCTGCTTTTTCGCTTTGAACTTCGGCGAACGCTTTTTGGATCTCCAAGAGTCCCGTGCTGCCAAGTTTATTCTGTTCCGCGAGGGCTTCATAAAGGACCCTGCGGTCCTGGTTCTCCTCCTGGGTCAGCGTAGCGGCTGTAGCATTGTCTTTCAAGCTGGTCACATAACCCTTGTTGTTCTCCCCGATCTCGCCTTCCTGTTTGAGGCTCTGAAGTTGATAATACCGTGACTGACGGTTCTTCAAAGCTTTCTCAATGTCCGGCGTCATGGTCTTGTAATCATAATCAGCCGCAAAACAGAACGACGCAGCGGTCAGAATAGCCAGGCTTATGGCCAGTCCCAAGAAATAAATTTTTTTCATGGCGAGGTCCTCCTTAAAATTAATCATCATAGGGTAGTTCATTTTACGGCTCCTTCGGCGACCATATCCTCAATATTCGTGGCAGTCTGTTTGAGCCCCCGGATATCCACAACGACATTCGCATTGATCGTAATCGGACGATTGGGATCTCCCACGGCTTTGACCGTGCAGCCGGCGATCGCGATTACGGCTAGAAACAGCGTAATTATTTTTTTAATAAGTTTCATTTTATTTCACCTCGTCCAAGTCATTGATTAATTTTTTTACGGTTGACTTGGACTGCGCTGATTTCCAAGTCGAAAAATATCGATAATCAGGCGTCCTAATGACTCCATTTATTTTCAAAATGGTTCATTAGGACAGCACTGATTTCCAATTAAAAATTAATGATAATCAGGCAATAAGTCCCATGAGCCGGGCGATCTGTGAGAATGTGCTCTTTTCATCCGTCCGGATCGTTGCGTTCAGCGTCAGTTTTAAATTATAAGCCGGAATGAAGATTTGTAGGAGGATTTTCATGCGATCGCTTTGGGGCATGTCCGCCCTTAAAGCGGCCCGGCCATACCGGATCAATTGCTGGCTTTGAGAAACTTTTTGAACCCGCTCCCTTTGAAAAGAGGTCGGAAGATAGGGCAGAAAAAGATCGAAGAACCGGGCCTGGATATTGCCGCCGGGTTCGGGGGCCTCGAGGTCCAAGCTGAACTCGGGCTCCCGACCGGAGATCTGGCGGAACGTCAAACTGCCTTTCAAGCTTCCGGTTGCGCCGCCGAGGTTCTGAGGATCAAGCCATTGCCAGTCCTCCAGACCCGTCTTTCCAAAATCTGCGTTCAATTCAAAGCTCGGAGTGGGCCCCGTTTGAATTATGAGGTTCCCTGAGATTCCCAAGCGGGAAGATATTTCCGGCCGGATGCCTTCGAAGAGAAAGTGCACGGGTTTTTGAGAGAAGAAAAAAAAGAGAGGATCTTGAGACTCCAAAGACTTTATTGCCAGAGGTACAGGGCCTTGGCGGGTTTGTAGTTTGCCGGTGATCCCAATAAGATGTATCCTAAAATGACGATCCAAAGAGACTTTTTCGATCCGTATGGAGTCATTGAAATATTCTTTGATAGAACGGTTGGCAAGTTGCTCAAAAAGATCCTTCTCCAGTCCGGGAATGTGGGGAAGGGCCCAAAAGACAAGCGCCAGGAGGACCATTACTAGAAATAGGGTGAAAAAGGTTCTTTTCTTCATGAGATATCCTGGGCGTATTATGCGGTTTCGACGCGAAAAAGCAATCCTCGAATCCCTCCTTGAGTTAGAACGGTCTATTTATCCCCTCGTTAAAAAGAACACATGACTATCAATTAGCCCTTTATATTTTCTATAACCCTCCATAAATAAAAGTTTTACATTACCAGCCAATAACTTCCATTCTTTTATCAATGACTACGTATTAAACTCAATTTATATGCGTTTTGTCGTATTTTCGACACCGCTGGGGCACCAAATATAGCATGTTATTTAACAGCTAAAAAACATTGGCTTGTCACTTGACAATACAACTTATATGTTGTATTGTTTTATTAGGGAAGGGAAGTGATTTTAATAACAGTTCTTATAACTAGAAGGTAGGTAGGCATTGAGTTATCAGGTTAATTATTTTAAAAATGAGAAAGGCGAAGAGCCTGTGAGAGATTACATCAAAGATTTAGCTTTGGAAGATAAAGCCAAAGTCTTTGCTTATCTGAAACAGCTCTCTGATGTTGGTCCTCAAATGAGAAGGCCGATGGCAGATTATATGGGCAATAAAACAGGATTATATGAACTTAGACCGGGGAAACATCGAGTCATATATTTTTATATGGAAAGAAAAAATATAATATTGCTTCATGCTCTTTATAAAAAGACCGACAAAATACCAGAAGGTGATGTTGAAACGGCTTTATGGAGAAAAGAAATTTGTCAAACGCTTAAACGATATAATCAAGTCGATTTTGAAGAATTTGAAGAAAAAGAAGAAGAAAATTGATATTGAAAAATTGAAGGAAAAAGGGGAAAAACTAAAATGAAGAGATTGAGATATGGAAATTTCAAGCACGACCTCAATGAAGAATTAAAGAAAGGTGGGAAATTTAGGCACCTTTTTAGGATTGAATCTGCGAAACTGAGAGTTGCTCAGTGGTTAGGTGACATGAGAGAGACTATGGGACTGACACAAGGGCAATTGGCAAAAAAAATGAATGTGTCCCAACAGCTAATCAGCCGAATTGAAAGTGGCTCCGATAATCTGACGCTTGAAACGTTGATAAGATTTTTAGAGGTTTTCAATGTCTCCATCAGAATAAATGTTGATACGCACCACAAGAAAAAAGAGCTTTTGACATTCGCTTAAGGCAACAGATTCAAAACCTTCGTTTTTAAAGCTTCTGCAATTCTTGCCAGCTAACTATCCGTAAATTAGGTGGGTTTTTTCCTTCAATTTGCTGGATATACTTATACTTCACTCTCGACAAGTCAGACAGCTTCGCTTGAGTTACACCCTTCTCTTGGCGAAGAACAAACTATTTATTCCCTCGTTAAAGAGAGCAAGTGACTAAGCATCAGTTGCCCTGTCTTTCCTCGATCACTTTGACGGGTAGGGGTGGGTCCTTATTAGCAAATCCGCTTATTTTCGCCTTGTGGCTTTATCACAAGGACGAATCCGTCCGCGCTCTTTGGCGGATTGAGCTAGAGAGTATCGACTGTAGCTTTTTATGGCTCAAGTAAAGCATAGGAGATATGCTATGGCCTATGAAAACAGTTTATTTGGATACCAGCGTTTATAATTGCCTTCTAAAAAACGAGGAGTCTAAAAAAGGGATAAAACAGGACTTGGCAGCAGAAAGGCACTTAACCTGAGAGCAATAAACAGGAGGACAACAATGAAGCAATGGTATGAATCATTATTTGAAAATTATGCACAGAAATACGATAAAGAATGTTACGTTCAGGGGACACTTGGGGAATGCAATTTTATTGAACAGGAGTTAAAGCATAACAAAAATGTAAGAATACTTGATGTCGGATGCGGGACAGGCAGACATTCGATTGAACTTACGAAAAGGGGATACGCCGTTACCGGCGTTGACCTTTCCGAGAATCAGATAAAAAGGGCAAGGGAAAAGGCACAAGAGGCAGGGGTGACCATCGATTTCCAAATACAAGATGCGCGCAATCTCTCTTTTGACGGCGAATTTGATCTGGCGATTATGTTGTGTGAAGGCGGATTCTCTCTTATGGAAACAGATGAGATGAATTTTGAGATACTCAAGAACGCCACAAAAGCGCTGAAAGATAAAGGCAAGCTCATTTTCACCACATTAAACGGATTGTTTCCGCTGTTTCATTCGGTCAATGAATTCTATGAGTCGGCGCAGAAAGAAGGCCAATCCCAGTGCAAGGAGTGCTCCTTTGATCTGATGACTTTCCGAGACCATAATACAACAGTTATTGAAGATGACTCTGGGAATAAAAGAGAACTCAAAAGCAATGAGCGCTATTATGTGCCTAGTGAAATAATGTGGCTTTTAAAGACGCTGGGATATAAAAAAATAGACATTTTTGGCGCAAAGCTTGGGGCATACTCAAGAAACGACAAACTGACCACTGACGATTTCGAAATGCTCGTTGTCGCAGAAAAATGAAAGAAGATAAGAGAAAAATCTTCATCCGGACTCTGGGCTGACCGATGGGTGCACGGGTATACGACTGTCTTGGAATTTCTTAAGATGGCCCAAGAATTTTTTGCCTTTGAACACACTCCATGCTAAGACGTTTTTTAGATTTCTTCATGAGATATCCTCAGGCGTATTATGCGGTTCAAGCCCTAAAAATCAACCCTCGAATCCCTACTCCGTTTTCATAAAAACCAGCAGATCATAAAATGCGGGCTGTTCAACTACTTGACCGTAAATTTGACACCAATCTGTCACCGCAGACACCTACGCAAGAACCCTCAGAAAACACTACTGCTTTAACCGTTGTAGCCTCAGCAAGTTAGAACCGCTAATTAATCCCTTCTTCATAGAGAGCACATGACTGTTCGTCAGTTGCTCTCTTAAAAGACGCTTATTTGCTCGTCTTAACCTACTTTCAGAACCTTCAGAACCATCATTTTTTAATAGTGGGGCGGGTCCTGATTAGCAAAATCACTTATTTCGAACTAGAGAGTATCAACTGTAGCTTTCTATGGCTCAGACGAAATCGGAGGGGTATACTTATCTCTTATGAGCACATCGAAGAATAAAGATGAAAAAATTGAAGCCATTAAAAACCTAGCTTATAAGTATTGGGAACAAAGTGGCTATAGACATGGGCATGATTTGTGTAATTGGGCAAGAGCGGAAGAATTCATAGAACAAAGTGAAAATCAGAAAACGTCCCTTTTTGAAAAGCGAGTAACAGTTGTTTGGCTAGCATTATCATTTCTGTTACCTTTTTTTTATTTTCTTGCTAAAGCTATTTTTTTTAACGAACGAAGTGGTTTTGAAATTTTAAGTTTTATAATTTTTGAAATTTTCAGCATGGCGGGTCTTTGTCTCTTTTATTTTCGGAGGCGGAGAAACAATGACCAAGAAAACAAAAAAGCTAATAAGCTTATAGACAGTCCGAGACATGTAATAGGTGCATTATTGGCAATCTTAGGAACAGTTATTGTTTTTTGTCCAAGCATTCCCTCGATGAATCATTGGTATAGCAATCATTGTTTTAACTCGCTTACTCAAGGCATGCACTATCTAAGCTCTTTTAAAGAATCAGGCTCTGCTCCTCAGCGAATAGTCAAACCTATTAAAGTCGAAGGAGATGATAAACAATATTTTTTAATTCAAGCTTTTGATAAACGACAGCAAGAGAAAACATTGAAGAAAAATGGCATAAATGAACAAGGAATTGGTTATCAAGAAATCCTAAATGTATTGAAGGCTATTGACCCTGATAAAATGGCTTTAAATAATAATTACAAGATTACAAATCGCAGAGATGGGACCATCATTTATGGAACCGGCCAATATGTTGATACTTTGAATCTCATTCATGTATTAGACAGCAATCCTCAAAAAATACCGATTTTAGTGACTACGGAAGAAAGGTTAAAATTAGAAGTTGAAAACTATCGTAACAGATGGGTGAATTTGGCTGGGACTTTTCTAATAATCTTAGGGATTTTCTGGCCCTATCTTTGGCAAGGTGCTGTTTATTTGATGGAACAAAAACTGACTTGAGGTTTTTTCCTTTTTTTCCATTATACGCATACCATCTTACCTTTCTCTGGCAAGCCCCAAAAATGAGGTCTATGCACTGAAAAATGATTTTATATAAATATTGTGACCCACTCGGTGCCATAAAAATATTAGATACATTTGAATTAAAATTACCGTTTATTTCAGAGGTAAACGACCCTCTCGAATGTTTGCCTGTATTCTGTTCCGAACAAGGTGAAACAAAAATTAAAGAAAGATGTTTAATTGGATTTAAACGAAAAGATTTTCCGATTAATGAGGAACTTATAAATAATTTGGATAACAAAATCAAAAATGGTGAAATGCAAGAGCTACTCAAAATACAGGCTCGGAATCATGCAAAAGAATGGAATAATTCTAAGGGGTGTTTGCTCTCTGTATCAAAAACTGCTCAAAACACTGTAATGTGGGCTCATTATGCCGAGAAGCATAAGGGCGTTGTTATAGGTTTCGATTTTAAAACATTTTTTAAATTACATGAAAAACAAATAGGTATTGTAATGGAGCCGGTGAAATATTCGAAAGAAAGAGCCAAAATTGATGTTTCAATTGACCAAATGACTGAAGAATGGTGGAAGGCGATGGAATATGCGCTATTAAATAAATCTAGTGATTGGCAATATGAACAAGAATATCGGACCATTTTTTTAGATGATATGTTGAAACAATGGTGCGAACTGGGGCTGGCATGTTTAAAGGAATATAAAGGTAAAAGCACATTTTTTTTGAGGTTTTATCCAATGGCTATCAGGGAGGTTATTTTTGGTCTTTTTACAGAGGAAAGTTTAAAGTCGGAGATTAAGACATTGCTAAATCGCCAAGAACTAAAACATGTAAAATCGTCTAAGACTGTTGAATCAGATTCTTACGATTTTAATTTAGCAGAAGAAAAAATCTCTTAAGAAATAGTAAAACGGTTAAATGTGGCATTTTCTCTGCTGGATTGAAGTAAAAGAGAAGAATATACTGTCCCACAATAAAGCCCTGAAGGGCGTCTTGAATTTTGAATTATTGAAGGCGGTTCTCTTAATAGGGGAGCCGCTTTTTTATCCTCAGTAAAGGGAATATATAAATGATAATAAAGCCGGGCGTAATCGTTTACGATAAAGACAAAAATAGTTACAAAATTATAAATTCGATTGGTAGCGGCGGTTTTGGTTCCGTTTATAAAATTGAGAAAGAAAGCGATAAATCCTCATGGGCTTTAAAAACTTTATTGGAAAATTATCAGGATGAAAAACTATTAAAAGGTTTAATCAATGAAGGAAATACGGCGGTTAAAATATCGCATCCCAACGTTATAAAGTATCAGTTTTTCCATGACGGGTCCTTATTCGGTGAATTGCCACCATACCTGATAATGGAGTTAGCGAATCAAGGCACTTTAAGACAAATTATCGAAAAGCAATCTCATAAGAAGGAATTTTTGCCTAATTCCGAATTAAAGCAATACTTTGAAGAATTGATAAATGGTATGGAAGCTATTAACGCAGAGCTCGTTCACCGAGATATAAAGCCGGAGAACATTCTTATTAAGGACAATATTTTAAAAATCTCTGACTTTGGATTATCAAAAATCGTAGAAGAACAAACAAGAACATCTACTTTTAAGGGGTTTGGAACTATTGAATATATCGCACCAGAGTGTTGGCAAAATGGTAAAAACACAATAAGAATAGATGTTTATTCAATGGGAATAGTTTTCTTTGAATTAGCCACTTTTGTTCACCCTTTGGAAGTAACGCATAAAGAAAATATTTTGGAGTGGCGAGAAGCTCATTTATTTCAAGTTCCGAAAAGACCAGAAAAAATTAATACCAAAATCGATAGCGTTCTTTCTCAAATAATATTAAGGATGATAGAAAAAAGCCCAAGTAAGCGTTTTAAGGATTGGGCAGAGATAAGAGAAGAATTTAAAAAAGAAAAAGCTGCGCCCTCGGTTAATAACAGCTTAATAGAAAACATCTTAAAAAAAAGGCTGGAAAAAGACAATGAGATTAAAACGGAAGAGCTTAAAAAACAAAAGCGAATGGCAGAAATCGAAGAATTTAGAAAACTAATTAAATTTCAATTTAATAAGGAAATTTGGTTGCCTTTAAAAAACTTGATAGGAGAGCTCAATCAGAAATATTTAGAGAAAAAAATGAAAATAGAATCAGAAAATGGCAATGGATATTTTATTCGACTGTTTTCAGGGCAAACTCTTTTAATAGACTATGTCGAGATTTTAGAAGAGAACTGTTATCGAACAATGACAGTTGATGATTATGGGGAAGAGAGGCGAATTACCAAATTAGATTGGCCGACACTCCATGATAGAAAAGTTTTAGCTTGGGGTAAGGTGAATAACCAATATGGAAGAGGTTTTAATATCCTTTTGCTGGAAAATAAAGGTGAAATTTACGGTGATTGGGTGACGATGTGGAACACAAATAGCGCTTTTAATAGTGGGCACAGAAGACATGTAGAGCCATTTGCATTTGATGCCAATGAGCTTGAGAGACAAATAAAATGCGTGGGTGCAATGCATATCTATAATTTTAAAATAGAAGAGTTTAAATTAGAAATCTTTGAAAAATTTTTAGATGAAAGCATTAATGCCTAATCAAAATTATCAACGTTTGTATTTCCCTCTTCATTTTTTTTGTTCTTTCCGCTATACTCTCGTCCTTCACTTTACTGCTAAAGTGTAATTTTAAGCTTATTGCTAAAGTAAAATTGTCACCGTTTAGACACCAAGCTCACTGAAGGGGCTTGAAGCTTCGATTCAGTGATTATGTAAGTCTAGTATTTATAAAGAATTAAGCATTTCGCGCGCCCTTAGCTCAGTTGGTAGAGCAAGTGACTCTTAATCACTGGGTCGAAGGTTCGAGTCCTTCAGGGCGCACTTTTTTTCAATAAAAAAGTACGATATCGTGAGGACTAGGGAAGCCCTCTACGGCAACCGCACTTTTTTCGTTACCGAGTTTGCGGTCGTGGCGAAATGGCAGACGCGCAAGACTTAGGATCTTGTCCCGAAAGGGGTGGGGGTTCAAGTCCCTCCGACCGCACTTTTTCTCAATGAAAAAGTACGGTATCGTGAAGACCTAGGGAAGGTCTTCTACGATAGCCGCATTTGGTCGTTGGAGGGCTTGAAAGGAGCGCTGTTCATAAATATGACAGAGAAGTCATATTTATAGCGCGGGTGGCCGACCGTAGCGAAGCGGAGGCGCCAAGTCCCTCCGACCGCACCAAACCTCAATGGTTTGGTACGATGCCGTGAGGAGCCAAGGAAGCTCCTCTACGGCAATCGCACTTTTTCTCAATGAAAACGAATGCGGTTTATTTGACAAAGGCAAGATGCGCTTCTAGAATACGGAGCCTCATCGCTGGAAGTTCTTACCTTTTTAACGGAGGATATCCGCCACAAGACATTGGCGGATCTCCGCCAAAGGACGGATTCGTCCAAAGCAGTGTGGCGGAAAATTCACGCGGCAATTTGCATACCGCAAGATTGCGCGTTCATTTGACAAGCGAGTGTAGCATAGTGGTAATGCTCTGCCTTGCCAAGGCAGCTACGAGGGTTCGATTCCCTCCACTCGCTCCATACTTGTTCTTAATGAACAAGTATTACGCCGTGAGAACTTAATGACAGTTCTCTACGGCTATGAGCGTAGTTAGTTGCAAGGGAATCGAAGGGAGCGCTTGCCGGCAAAGCTGACAGGCGTCAGGTTTGCAAGCGCGGGTGGCCGACCTGAAGTGAGCGAAGCGAACGTAAGGCGCCGATTCCCTCCACTCGCTCCATACTTGTTCTATAATGAACAAGTATTACGTCCTGGCCTTCGGTAGAAGATTTATGGAGGCCAGGGCAGCACTGATTTACAATTGAAATATTAGATTGAAAATCAGGCGCCGTGAGAACTTGATGACAGTTCTCTACGGCTATGAAAGAAGAGGGATTTTTTAAAAGCGGGGCCCTCCACCGCATACAGGAGCATCAAGCTCCTGAGGCGGAGTCCTTGCGCATTGGGCGCAAGGGCACTCGCTCCATGTTTTTTTATAATGAAAAAGCATGACAGTGTGAGGACTTGCCTGGGCGGCGGTCGCATTCTGGAGGTATTGGAAAAATCAGTTGAAGAAATGATGGATTTCTGATATCGTTACTTTTTTCACGATTAAAAGGAGTGGGCCGTGTTGTTTAAACAAAAAGAGCAAAAAGAAGTGACCGAGCATTCCTCCGGAATCGGTTCTGAGCAAACGGAAGCATCGCTTTTCAAGGTCAAGCTGCAGGACGGCAAAACCTGTGAAAAGATCCTGACCATCGAGGTGGCCCAGGACCGCATCAGTGAAGAGTACGAGTCTTTTTATAATTCAATCGCCTCACGAGCCAAAGTGCCGGGGTTCCGTCCCGGAAAGATCCCCCGCGATGTGCTGATCATGCACTATGAAAAAAACGCCCATAATTCGGTGCTGGAAGCGCTGCTTTCGGAATCTCTGCCTAAAGCTCTTCGTGAAAAAGACTTAAGTCCGCTTACGACACCTGAGATCAAAGATATCCAATTCGCCAAGGAAAAGCTCACCTATAAAGCACATATTGAGATCCGTCCCAAGGTCAAACTTTCCCGTGTGACCGGACTGAGCGCGAAGAAGGAAAAGCCCGGGGCGAAGCCTGAGGATATTGAGAAAGCCCTTAAGCAGACCCAGGAGATGCATGCTCAATATAAAGCGGTCGAAAGCCGTGCGGCCAAGTTGGGAGATTTCGTGATCACCGATTACGTCTGCACGGTCGACGGCAAGGAAATGGAAAAGCGCAATGATGACTGGATCGAGCTGAAGGAGGAAGAATATCTCAAAGGGTTCTCCGCACAGCTCGTGGGCGCCAGTGTCGGCGACGAAAAGGACGTGCAGATCTCTTTTCCTCAGGACATGGCGGACAAAAGAGCGGCCGGAAAAACTGCCGTCTTCACAATGAAGGTCAAAGAGATCAAAGAGAAAATACTTCCCGAACTCAACGATGATCTTGCCAAACAGGCCGGGGAGTATGAGGACCTGAGCGATCTCAAGAAAAAGCTCACAGAAGACCTTGAGAAGCGGGACGCCGCCGAGAAAGAGGCTGCTTTTGAACAGGAGCTCTTAAACGAATTGGTCAAACACAACAAGATCGATCTACCGAACGGGCTTTTGCAGCGGCGGGCGGAATACCTGATGGACCAGGCGCGTCAGCGTTTCCTCCAACAAGGCGGTACGGACGAGGCCTTTAATAAAGAAAAAGAAAAGATGCAAAAAGAGTTTGAGACCGAAGCTCGCCGTCAGGTCCACATCGCTTTTCTTCTGGATGAGATCGCGGAAACGCAAGGGATCAAGGCGGAAGAGGCGGACCTCGGGACAAAGTATGAGACCCTGTGCCAACAGTACCGCCAGCCGAAGGAAACGATCGAGAAATATTACAAAGAACACAAAGAAGCCCGGGAAACCTTGCTGGACCAGGTCCGGAACGAGAAGGTCATTAAATTTTTAAAGCAGCACGCCAAAAAATAGCGTAGAGCGTAGAGCGAATAGTATAAGCTTTTCTATTTTCTCTGCACTGTACGCTCCACGCCGATAACGGAGGTTGGATATGAGCTATTTGGTCCCGATGGTAATTGAGACAACCGGAAAAGGGGAGCGGGCGTACGATATTTACTCCCGTCTTCTTAAAGACCGCATTGTTTTTATTGGAACGCCGATCGATGACGTCATCGCCAATCTTATTATCGCCCAGATCCTCTTCCTTAATATGGAAGAGCCGGGCAAGGATATCAACATCTACATCAATTCTCCCGGAGGGTCTGTGACCGCGGGCCTTGCGATCTACGACACCATGCGCTTCGTGAAATGCGACGTCGCGACCTACTGCCTTGGACAAGCGGCCAGCATGGGTTCCCTGCTTCTTGCGGCCGGCACCAAGGGAAAACGATACTCTTTGCCGAATGCCCGCGTGATGATCCATCAACCCTGGGGCGGCACGCAAGGGACGGCTTCTGACATCCACATCCAGGCCAAGGAGATCCTGCAACTCAAAGAACAACTAAATCAGATCCTTGTCCGTCACACCGGACAATCGCTCGAACGGATCGAGAAGGACACGGATCGGGATTATTTCATGTCCGCCGAAGAAGCCAAGAACTATGGTATTGTCGACGCAGTGATCACAACCCGCACGGAGGTTCAAAAATCATGACGAAGCCCACGATCCTTTTAACTCCCGGTCCCACTCCCGTTCCCGAAGTCACACGCCAGCTGATGGCAGAGCCGATCTTTCACCACCGCACGCCGCGGTACCGCAAGATCTTCGGGGATGTTTCCGAACGCCTGAAAAAAGTGTTCCTGACGGAAAACCCTGTTTACACCTTTGCCGGCTCAGGGAGCCTGGCGATGGAAGCGGCTCTGGTTAATTCCCACTCTGCGGGGGACAAAGTTCTCGTGGTGGAGAACGGGAAATTCGCCGAGCGCTTTACACTCATCGCGAAGGCGTTCGGGCTTAATCCGATCAGCCTTAAAGTCCCGTACGGAGAGGCCCCCGACCCGAAGAAGATCGAGGAGGCGCTTCAAAAGGACCCGGATATCAAGGCCGTTTGTGTCCAACTTTGTGAAACTTCGACCGCGGTCTTAAGCAATGTCAAAGCGATCGGTGAGATCGTGGCGAAAACAAACGCACTCCTGATCGTGGACGCCATTTCAGGCCTTGGAGCCGATCGCCTTGAGACGGACCAGTGGCACGTGGATCTTGTGGTCGCCGGTTCGCAGAAGGCGCTGATGCTCCCTCCGGGGCTTGCGTTCCTGAGTGTGAGTGAAAAGGCAAAAGCGCGTATGGCGACCGCCAAGTTGCCGCGCTTTTATTACGATCTCAAACATTATGAAAAATCCCTAAAGGACAGCGATACGCCTTGGACACCGGCACTGACCCTGGTGATCGGGCTTCAGAAGTCGCTCGACCTGATCGAACAGGAAGGGATCGAAAATGTTTTCAAGCGTTGTGCCGCGAACGCCGTTTTTACGCGCGAATCGCTCCAAAAAATGGGTTTGAAGCTTTTTTCCAAGGCACCCTCATCGACCGTGACGGCTGCCTGGTTACCCGAAGGGGTCGATGGCGAAAAGCTCTGTCAGGTGATGCGCGACGAAAAAGGGGTCGCGATGGCAGGCGGGCAGGGCGACCAGATGAAAGGGAAGGTCGTCCGCATTTGTCACATGGGCGCGATCACGAAGCAAGACATTGAAACCGGGCTCAAAGTCCTCGGCGAGACTCTTAAAGAGATGAAGACCGTCTCGAGTTCTTCCTGTTGCTGTTGTCAGTAACAGAAGGATACGAACCATTCGAGCGCTCATTTCAAAAGAGGAGATTTCAAAATGAAGATACTTGTTTCAGATTCGTTGGGCCAAGGCGGGATGGACATCCTCCGCAAAGAGAAGAACATCCAGGTGGACGAGAAGGTCGGGCTCAAACCCGAGGAACTCAAGAAGATCATCGGGGAATATGACGCGATCCTCATTCGCAGTGCCACGAAATTGACGGCGGATATCATCGAAGCGGGCAAGAAACTCCGCGTGATCGGCCGCGCGGGTGTGGGCGTGGATAATGTGGACCTTGATGCTGCCACCAAGCGCGGCATCATCGTCATGAACACCCCCGAAGGGAACACTATCTCGACGGCGGAGCTCAGTTTTTCGATGCTCATGGCCCTGGCGCGTAACATTCCGCAAGCCGACGCGCACGTGAAAAAAGGCGAATGGAAGCGCAACAAGTTCAAGGGTTCAGAGTTAAACGGTAAGACGCTCGGGATCGTGGGATTCGGCCGCATCGGCCGCGAAGTGGCCAAACGCGCCAGCGCCTTCAACATGAAGGTCATGGTGTTTGACCCCTTTATTTCCAAAGAAAGCGTGAAGCAATATCCGGTGGAATTCGTGGACGTGCCAACGCTCCTCAAGAACGCGGATTTTATCACGTTCCATACGCCTCTTACCAAAGAGACCCAGAATCTTCTCAACAGCGAGACCTTCAAGCTTTGCAAGAAGGGCGTCAGGATCGTCAATTGCGCCCGCGGAGGCATTGTCGATGAAATGGCGCTTGCCGAAGCCATTCAGAGCGGACAAGTGGCCGGCGCCGCATTTGACGTGTTCGTCACGGAGCCGCCCGCGGCGGACCATCCGCTTTTGAAGCTTCCCCAATTCATCTGCACGCCGCACCTGGGGGCTGTCACGGAGGAAGCGCAGGAGAATGTGGCGCTTGACGTGGCAAAACAAGCGATCGATGCCTTGAATGATCGCGCGATCCGCAACGCCGTGAATCTTCCCAATCTCGATCCGGACACGCTCAAAGGTCTCAAGCCCTGGCTTGTGCTCGCGGAAAAGATCGGCATGCTTTATGCTCAGCTTTTT
This sequence comes from Candidatus Omnitrophota bacterium, assembly GCA_043821445.1. Taxonomy (GTDB): domain Bacteria; phylum Omnitrophota; class Omnitrophia; order Omnitrophales; family Aquincolibacteriaceae; genus Aquincolibacterium. Next base: position 119,807 of record JBDRCT010000031.1, read on the forward strand.
AGCGGCAGTTTCAAAAAGGTGGAGATCCGTTACGGAGGGGACCCGACGCGTTTCAACGTGGCGCCGCTCACCATGGCGGTGGTGAAGGGATTGCTCAAACCGATCTGCGGGGATTCCGTGAATTTCATCAATGCGCTAGCGGTTGCCAAAGAGCGGGGGATCGCGATCGCGGAGAACCGCAGCGACGAAAATGAAGGCTTCGCAAGCTTTATCGACGTTGAAGTGGTCCAGGGCCAGGAAACGCACCGGATCATGGGGACGCTTTTCAGCAACCAGCCCCGCATCGTCCGTCTCAACGAGTTCATGATCGACGTGGTGCCGGAAGGCTGGGTCCTTTTCGTAAAGAACGACGATCTTCCCGGTGTGGTCGGGATGATCGGGACCGTGCTCGGCAAGAACGGGGTCAACATCGCGGAGATGTCGCTCGGGCGCGTCGGTAAAGGCAAAAAGGCTTATGCCATGACCGCGATCAATACCGACAGTGAAGTGCCCGCCAAAGTCGTGGCATTGATCAAAAAGAACAAGCTCGTGTTAGACGTCAAAGTCGTTAAATTGTAGAAGAGAAGAAGCACATGAACCCCGTTAGAGCCCTTTGGGGAATCGGTGTTCGGAAAAGTCAAAGTGTTAAAATGAATCCAACAATTACCAGATTTTTAAAAGAAAGGATGTAACGGGGTGAACCGTATTCTGATCGGGGCTCAGTGGGGTGATGAGGGAAAAGGGAAGGTTATCGATATTCTTGCCGCAAAGAGTGATGTGGTGGTCCGTTATCAAGGCGGGCCGAATGCCGGCCACACGGTCAAGGTCAAGGGGCAAAAATTCGTTCTTCATCTTATTCCGTCCGGGATCCTGCATTCCAAAACCGTTTGCGTGATCGGGAACGGAGTGGTGGTCGACCCCGATGCCCTGCTGGCCGAGATCAAACTCCTGGAAAAAGAGAAGATCAAGATTCGCGGAAGCCTGCTAGTTTCCGATCAGGCCCATATCATTTTCCCTTTTCACAAGCTGATGGACCAGCTCCGTGAGGAAGGGCTGAAAAAAGGAAAGATTGGTACGACGAAGCGCGGCATCGGGCCCTGTTACGCCGATAAAGTGGTGCGAGTGGGGATCCGCATCTGCGATCTCAGGTCTTTGACCTATCTCAAACAGCGGCTCGCGGAAATTGTCGAGGAGCGCAATGAATTCCTGACCAAGATCTATAAGGCCAGGCCCATTTCGTTCCGCGAGACCTTCGATTACTGTAAAAAATTCCGCAAGTGGCTTCTTGATTTCGCGATCGATACGCCCAAATATCTTTATGACGCGTCCAAGGCCGGAAAGAGCATTCTTTTTGAAGGCGCTCAGGGGACGCTTCTTGACGTGGATCACGGCACCTATCCTTTCGTGACCTCATCCAACGCGACCGTCGGGGGCGCGATCACGGGATCCGGCATCAGTCCTACTTTCATTGACCGCGTGATCGGTGTGACGAAAGCATACACCACGCGTGTGGGGGAAGGTCCTTTTCCGACGCAATTCCCGCCTAAACTTATGAAATTAGTCCAGACCAGAGGAGAAGAGTTCGGTGCCACAACGGGCCGTCCCCGCCGCTGCGGATGGTTCGATGCCGTGATCGGACGTTACGCGGCCCGCATCAACGGGCTTGACGAGCTGGCGATCATGAAACTCGATATCTTATCCGGGATCCCGGAACTGAAGATCGCGACGGCCTATCGAGTGGACGGCAAACTCACAAAAGATTATCCGCATGCCATTTTTGAATTCTCCAAGGCCCGGCCGGTCTATGAAACGTGGAAAGGCTGGCAAGAGGATATCACGCACGCGCGGCGCTGGAACCAACTGCCCCTGAATGCCCGCCGTTACCTCAAACGGATGGAAGAATTGATGGAAACCCCGATCAAGATCGTCTCGATCGGCAGCAAACGCAATCAAACGATCTTCCTCTAGGATCTTTCATGCCCAATCCTCCGTTACCAGAAAATTCAAAGGTTGATTGGACTAGTCCTGGCAGCCTTTTTTTAAAAAACTATTGAGGCCAGGACATGCCTAACGTGATTCCTCAGCATGTTGCAATCATCATGGATGGCAACGGACGCTGGGCCAAGAAGCAAGGCCTTCTGCGCGTTCAGGGACATGAAGTCGGCGTTCAACGCGTCGAAGAGATCATCAAAGTCGCGCAGGAAAAAGGGATCCGTTTTTTGACCCTCTATGCTTTTTCCAAAGAAAATTGGCGGCGCCCCAAAGAAGAAATAGAGTTCCTGATGGGGCTTTTGTCCTCTTATCTGGACAAAAAGATCGAAGTGCTGATCAAGAACAACTGTGTCTTCAATGTGATCGGTGAAACAGGGGACCTTGCCCCAACGTTGCAAAAAAAACTCAAGCAGGCCGTGGAAGCTTCCAAGCATAATACCGGCCTGGTCGTGACTTTCGCTTTGAGCTATTCCAGCCGCCGCGAGATCTTGCAGGCCTGTCAAAAGATCGCGGAGCAGGCGGTACGGGGGGCGATTCAGCCTTCCGAGATCACCGAAGAGACCCTTTCCCGCAATCTTTATACGGCGGACATGCCGGACCCGGAACTTCTGATCCGCACGAGCGGGGAGATGAGGATCAGTAATTTTCTTTTGTGGCAGATCTCTTATGCCGAGCTTTATATCACACAAAAGTTCTGGCCCGAATTCACCCGTGATGAATTCGAGAAAGCACTTGAGGATTATAAGGGCCGGGAAAGACGCTTCGGCGATACATGCCCCGTTAGAGGCTCGAACAACGCGGGTGGCAACCATTAGTAGCCTTTGGGCCATGACGGGTTTTTCGATTTACTTTTGAATGTATTTAAGCCTCTAACGGGGCGGGTGCTCCAAAGGGAGATGTACCATGAACCAGCTCGTAAAGAGAGCTTCGACTTCGGCGGCCTTTATTTTGATGGCGGTCGCCGTGATCTTTTATCTGCCGCATTGGTGCTTTTTTCTGGCGGTGGAGGCGTTCATCCTCGTGGGGCTCTGGGAATTCTTTTCCCTCGCAGAGCAAAAGGGACTGCTCGTTCACCGGGGATTCGGCCTTGTGTTCGGAGCACTTTTGCCGGCGTCCGCTTATTTCTCATTGCAGCCCACGAATCTTCTCATGGTTTGCGTCGCGCTTTTTATTTTTCTTTTCAACCGCCGCTCTCCGGACAAGACCATCACCAGCGTTTCGGTCAGCGTCTTCGGGATCATCTATGTGGCATGGTTCTTTTCTTATCTCATCAAGATCAAGCTTTTACCCGACGGAGCGGCCTGGGTGGCTTATACGATCCTGACCGTGAAGGGCGGGGACATGGCCGCGTATTTTATCGGGAAAAAATTCGGGAGAACCAAACTTCTCGAACACGTCAGTCCCAAGAAGTCCATCGAAGGCGCCCTCGGCCAGATGTTCGCGACGATCGCCCTTTCGGTCGGTTCCGTTTTCTACCTTCATGTCTCGCCGATTCATCTTCTCATTTTGGGGACTGCGGTCGGGGCGTTGGCGCTCCTGGGTGATCTCGCGGAAAGTCTGATCAAGCGCGACGCGGGTGTTAAAGATTCCGGGTCGATCCCGGGGCTCGGCGGCATGTTGGATGTGATGGACAGCCTTCTTTTTACCATCCCTGTTATTTATTTTTATCTGACCATGATCCTGGGTCTTGAAAGATTATGAAACGTCTTTCGATCCTCGGTTCCACGGGTTCAGTGGGCGAGAATACCCTCCGCGTGGTCCGCATCCATCCCGAGCGATTTTCCATCAAAGCCCTCGCGGTCAAGAAAAACACCGAAAAACTTTACGAGCAAGCTGTAGAATTCCGCCCCGCAGTGGTTTGTATTTATGACCCGCAAGCAGCTCGAAAGGCCGCTTCCAAGTTTAAACGTCTCGGGATCCGGGTTGTGGCGGGGGATGAAGGGCTCGAGGAGGTCGCGACGCTTGCCGGGGTCCAGGAAGTGATCTGCGCCATGGTGGGTGCTGCGGGGCTCAGACCTATTTTTGAGGCCGTACGCGCGAAAAAGACCGTGGCGATCGCGAACAAGGAACCGCTTGTGATGGCGGGACAACTCCTTCTGGCGTCGGCGGAGAAAGCCGGGGTTCAAGTCCTTCCGATCGACAGCGAGCACTCCGCGCTTTGGCAATGCCTTGAAAAACAGGATCCGGCTTTTGTCAAAAAACTCATCATCACTTCTTCCGGCGGACCTTTCCGGACGAGGAAGAGATCGCTTGCGAAGATCACGCCGGCGCAGGCGCTCGATCATCCCAAATGGAAAATGGGTCCCAAGATCACGATCGATTCTGCGACCCTGATGAACAAAGGGCTTGAAGTGATCGAGGCCGCAAACCTTTTTCGTGTGCCGGCCACCAAGGTCGAAGTCCTGGTTCATCCCGAGGCGATCGTGCACGCGCTTGTGGAGTTCGTGGACGGTTCGCATTTTGCGCATCTTGGGGTAACCGATATGAGGCTTCCGATCCAATATGCTCTGAGCTATCCCGAGCGGCTGGAGGACCATCTGCCGCATCTTGATCTGGAGCATCTTACGGCGCTTCATTTTGAGAAACCGGACCGGAAACGTTTCCCGTGCCTGGACCTTGGCTACACCGCAAGCAAGATCGGCGGGACAATGCCGGCCGTTCTGAATGCGGCCAATGAAGTAGCCGTGGAAGCATTCCTTACCGGCCGCATCGGATTCCTCGGGATCCCGAAGACGATCGAAAAGACCATGCGCTCGCACCGTCTTGTCCATAAACCGGTTCTGGCCGATATTTTCGCGGCGGATGCCTGGGCCCGCCTGCAAGCCACTTCTTTGATAAGGAAGACGAGGCTCGCCTGTCCTCGCAAGGCGGCCCGGGAAACCGCTGAGGAACTTTTATGAATTCTCTGATCTCGATTTTGCCGGCCCTGATCGTTTTCGGCGTGCTCATTATCGTTCACGAGTTCGGGCATTTTATCGCGTGTCGTTTTTCCAAGGTCCGTGTTGAGAAATTCTCGATCGGATTCGGGCCGGAGCTTATTCATTGGCAGTCCCAAGAGACGCGGTTTTCCATATCGCTTTTTCCGCTGGGAGGTTTTGTAAGTCCTGCCGGAGAGGAAGCGTCTAAGGTCGGACCGGAAGGGCCGAAATCAGGGGATTTTCTCGCGGCGTCCGTTCTTTCAAGGATCTTCATAGTCATTTCCGGCGTGATCATGAATTATGCGTTGGCGTTCGTGGTGTTCTGGGCCGTTTTTATGATGGGGCGTCCCGTGCCGGGGACCGTGGTCGGCGGTTTTGTGAAGGGATACCCTGCCGAGGCCAGTCTTCTCAAAGTGAATGACAAGATCGTAAAAGTAGATGATAAGGCCGTCCTGAACTGGCAAGACGTTCTGGCCCGGCTCGATGAAACACCGGGTACGATGATTACATTGAGCGTTGAACGGCCGCATGCGGGTGCGCAGCCGGAGTTTTTAACGGTCCCGATCCGTCCTAAGATCGAAGACGCACGGGATCTTTTCGGTAAGACCGTGCGGATGAAGCGCGTGGGGATCATCTCGGATCCCGCAGCATTCGTGTCGGAGCGATACGCCGCCTTGCCGGCGCTTGCGAAGGCATGGGAGTTCGAGACTTTTTACACGGTGCAGACGCATCGGGCCCTTTTTTATTTGATCACGGGCCAGATCTCTCCGAAAAATCTCATGGGGCCGCTTGGGATCATCCAATTAAGCGGACAGGCCGCCAAAGCGGGGATCATGACCCTCTTACAGCTTTTGGCGATCCTGAGCGTATCGCTTGCGGTGATCAATTTTCTTCCGCTCCCGGCGCTCGATGGAGGGCATCTGGTATTTCTCCTGATCGAACTTGTGACGCGCAGGCGCATCAGCCCGGTGTGGCAGGAACGGATCACGACGGGCGGGTTCTACCTGCTTATGGCGCTTATGGTGTTCGTGCTCTATAATGACGTTGTCAATCTTTCGATCCTCGAGAAATTAGAGCACCTTTTTCACTTAACAAAATAAACAGCGCAACGCTCAACGCGCAACGGTCAACAAAAAACGTTGCGCTTTGCGCGTTGTGCGTAGGACGATAAAATGCGTTGGACCCAAACCCTGATCCCCAGTCTCAGAAATATTCCCAAGGATGCCGAAGCCGTCAGCCATCAGCTTGCGCTCCGGGCCGGCCTCATCCGCCAACTTTCCTCGGGGGTTTACAGTTACTTGCCGCTGGGTTTCCGTGTCCTTTCCAAGATCATCAAGATCATTCGCGAGGAGATGAACCGGGCCGGGGCTTCGGAAGTGCTGATGCCCGCTCTTCACCCGGCCGAGATCTGGAAAAAATCCGGCCGCTATGAAACGCTGGGGGACGACAAATTCGCTTTCAAGAACCGTGCGGGACATGAGTTCGTGCTGGGACCGACGCATGAGGAGGTCATCACCGATCTTGTGGGCACCAATATCAAATCCTTCCGCGATCTCCCGCTCAATCTCTTTCAGATCCAGAATAAATTCCGCGATGAGGCCCGTCCGCGTTTTGGCGTGATCCGCACCAAGGAATTCATCATGAAGGACGCTTACAGCTTTGATGCCGATGAAAAAGGCCTGGATGCGAACTATCAGAAAATGTTCGGGGCCTATCAGCGGATCTTCACGCGTTGCGGTCTCAAATTCCAGGTCGTGAATGCGGATACGGGCATGATGGGCGGCAAGATGAGTCAGGAATTCATGGTGATCTGCCCGTACGGGGAAGACCGTGTCGCGAGCTCCGAGGGCGGCTATCTTGCAAGTCAAGACATTGCTTCCCGAGGCAATCCCCACTTAAAAACCCCCGTCCCCAAGATCCCAAGACCCGAGCTTTTCGACACGCCGAATCTTCGCACCATCGAAGAGATCTCGCACCGTTACAAAGTACCGCCTTCAAACATGATCAAGACGCTTATTTTTATAGCGGATGAAAAGCCAGTCGCGGCACTCGTTACGGGGGACAGCGAAGTCAATGAAGGCAAGCTCCGGAAATTGACCGGGGCCAAAGAGCTTCGCCAGGCGGACGGGCACGAGATCTTAGGGGCCACGGGCGCGCCGGTTGGATTTGCGGGTCCTGTGGGTCTTAAGATCCCGGTTTATGCAGACTGGGATGTTCTCGGACTGGCGGATGCGGTGACGGGCGGGAACCAGAAAGACAAGCATATGAAGGGAGTGACGATCGGCCGCGATTTTACGGCCACGGTCGCGGGCGACATCCGTTTCGTAAAGGACGGTGATCTCGCTCCGGACGGCAAAAGCAAACTGGCTCTTACGACCAGCATGGAGGTCGGCCATGTTTTCAAGCTCGGGACCCGGTATTCGGAATCGATCGGCGCCCATTTCCTGGATGAAAAAGGCGAGCGTAAGCCCGCGATCATGGGCTGTTACGGGATCGGTGTGAATCGCATTCTCGCGGCCACGATCGAACAGCATCACGATCTGAAAGGTATCCAGTGGCCCGAGGCCATCGCGCCGTTCGCGGTGGAGATCATCACGGTCAATCACTCTGATGATAAAGTCCGCGTTGCCGCCGAAAAGATCTATGAGGAGCTCACCCAGGCCGGTCAGGATGTCCTTTTTGACGACCGGGACGAACGCGCCGGCGTGAAATTCAATGACGCGGACCTGGTCGGTATTCCTACGCAGGTCGTGATCGGCGAACGAAGCCTGAAAGAGGGCAAGGTCGAGGTCAAGGACCGGCGGACCGGCCAAACCGAACTTGTGCCCATCGATACCATTGTTTCTCGCCTCGATCGGTAAGTATTAAAGTGTCAACGTATCAAAGTATCAAGGGTTTGACACTCTGATACCCTGATGCTCTGACACTTTATGTGCTGGTCTAAGCAATTCATCCACATCGACATGGACGCGTTTTTTGCGGCGGTGGAGCAGCGTGACCGCCCGGAACTCAAAGGCCAGCCCGTGATCGTGGGCGGGAACCCGCAAAGCCGGAGCGTCGTGAGCACCTGTTCTTATGAGGCCAGAAAATTCGGCATTCACTCCGCCATGCCGACCGCTCAAGCAAAACGTCTTTGCCCCCACGGCGTTTTCCTCTATCCCGATTTTGAAAAATACAGCGCTGCTTCCAGATCCATTATGTCGATCTTTCACACCTACACGTCTCGGGTGGAACAGGTATCGCTGGATGAAGCCTACCTCGATGTCACCGAGAACAAACTCAAGCTCGAAGATCCCGTGAAGCTTGCAACGCTGATCAAACAGCACATTTTTGCCGTGACGAAGCTCACCGCATCCGCCGGCGTAGCGCCCGCCATGTTCCTGGCGAAGATCGCCTCTGATATGAAAAAACCGGACGGCCTGACGGTGGTCGTTCCGGACAAGGTCCTGGAATTCCTGAAAGATCTTCCGGTCCGGAAGATCCCGGGGGTCGGCCCTCGCACCGAAGAGATCCTTCACGGCATGACACTCCGGACGTGCGGGGATATCTGGGGCGTGCAGCCGCAAGATCTCACGGTGAAATTGGGGAAATGGGGACTGGAACTTTTCCATAAGGCGCGGGGAGAGGAGAACCGGGAAGTGAATCCTCATTGGGAGCGGACACAGTTGAGCGCCGAGGAAACGTTCCCGAAGGACATAACGGACCTGCCACGGCTTAAACAAAAGCTTGCGCAGCTCGCGGAGCATGTTTTTTATGATCTGAAGCAGGAAGGGCGCTTTGGAAGGACCGTCGTGTTCAAGGTGAAATACCATGATTTTGAGCAGATCACGCGATCCAAAACGCTTACCGCACCGCCCCAGGATTGGCATGTTCTTCACGAGATCGCCTGCGATCTTTTGAAGAAAAAAACCCTTGCCGGAAGAAAGTCCATCCGTTTGCTAGGGCTCGGCATGAGCGGGCTAGGCGTCAAAAACGAGTTCCCGGTTTCGACACAGGGAGAACTGTTTTGAAAAATTTCGGGCAATTCCTCGTTCGCCTTCCAGAAGACAACAGGAAGGAATGCCGGAAGGGTTTCGAAGAGGACTCGAAATTTTTGGAATTTAATTTCGACCTTCAATGGAAAAAAAGTATAGTAAACTATACGCATGGTTCAACCGTTCCCAATCTTTAAGCGAGAGATCACATGAATCTTCCCGTCCTCATACCTGCTTATAATCCGACAAAGATCTTGTCGGAATTGGTGCAGGCCCTTATCCGGCAGGGCTTTCAAAATATCGTGGTCGTCGATGATGGAAGCGAGTCCGAATGTGCTTTTGTGTTCAGGGAAATAGAACAATGTCCGGAATGCACCGTATTGCGGCATGCCGTCAATCTTGGGAAAGGGGCGGCCTTAAAGACCGGTTTGAATCATATCTATTGTTCGTTCCCGGATCGGGCCGGGGCCATTACCCTTGATGCGGACGGCCAGCATTTGATCGGTGACGTTCTCCGAGTGGAAGGTGCTTTAATGCTGCATCCTGAGAAATTGATCGTGGGAGCGAGGAAGTTCGATCAAGGCGTGCCTCTCCGAAGCAGGGTCGGGAATTTCATCACCAAAAATCTATTTTGCCTCTTGCTCGGGAAACGGCTGATGGACACACAAAGCGGATTGCGCGGGATCCCGATGGACTTCATCCCGCAACTTTTAAAGATCGGTTCGAATAGCTACGAGTTCGAGCTCGACATGCTTTTGGCATGCAAATATGCCGGCCGTCCCATCTTCGAGGAAGTCATACAAACGGTGTATCTGGAGGGGAACAAGTCCTCTCACTTTAATCCCCTGATCGACTCGATGAAGATCTACTTCGCGCTCTTCCGGTTCGCATTGGCATCGCTCCTTGCGGCTTTGATCGACAACGTGATATTTTTTTTGGCATACGGCTCGAGTTTGAACATTGCCACAAGCCAGATCACGGGACGCGTGTTAAGCGCGACCTGCAATTATTTATTGGTCAAGAAGGCCGTTTTTTATTCTAAAAAACCTGTCGCGAAGACGCTCCCTGAATATTTTTTGCTCGTTTGTATTTCGGGGGCCGTCTCCTATTTCATGATCAAGACCATCACGGCTTATTTTCCGGTCCCGGTGATCGCGGCAAAGATCTTTTCCGAGACGGTCATTTTTTTGGCGAATTTCACGATCCAGCGTGATTTTATATTTACCCAGGCCGCTCAAAGCAAAAGTGACCGGTTCAAATCTGAGGTCGACACTCAGCATGCATGAGGAGACAAAGGAAACGCTCAAAAAAACGGGCCTAAAGGCCTTTTTGCCTGGCAGTGAAATATTCCTGATCAATCCCTACATTACGAGTGCTGAGCGTTACGGGAAGGATATCGGCGATATGGGGGGGCATCAGATGCCTCTCGGAATCTACTATTTGGCGGCCCGTCTTTTACGGGATGGCAAGAAGGTAGAAGTGATCGACGCCGAGTCGCTCAGGATGCCCCATGATGAAGTGATTTTTTTTCTTAAAAAAGCTTCTCCCAAGATCATCGGCATCACTTCCACGAGCGTGGCATTTCGCAATGCCCGCTCTCTGGCGCAAATGATCCGCAAGGAGCTTCCCGGCATCGTCATCATTATCGGGGGACCCCATATGACTGCAATGCCCGATGCCACGATGCAATGCGGGGCTTTTGATTATGGGGTGGTCAGGGAAGGTGAGGCGGCTTTTTCCAAGCTTGTCAGATTTATTTTGGATCACGAGGGTTCTCTCGAAGGCATCCCCAATCTGTACTATTTTGAGCATGCAACACTCCGGAGCAATTCCGAAGCTCCACCCATCCAAGACCTCGATGTCATCCCTTTTCCGGCAAGACAACTTTGCCGGGATCTCTCTTTATACAAACCCCCCGTGGGTGCTTTCCGTCTTCTGCCCGTGGTCAGCATGATCACCAGCCGGGGATGCCCCTATGAATGTATCTTTTGTGACAATAATACATTCGGACGCAGGACGCGCTTTCACTCCGCGGAGTATGTGGCGGCCGAGATCAAGGAATTGGTTCAAAAATATCATGCCAGGGAAATCGCCTTTTTGGACGACACTTTCGTCTTGGATAAAAATAGATTGCGCCGGATCTTTAAAATATTGGACAAAGACAACTTTCATTTGAAGTGGACTTGTATGACGAGGGTCAACAATCTGGATTTCGAACTTCTCAAGTTCATGAGGGATCATGGCTGTTGGCAGATCCGGATCGGGATCGAAAGCGGCAATCAGGGAGTGCTTGATTTTATCAAAAAGGGGATCACCCTGGGGCAAGTGAGGGATGTGGCGGGCTGGTGTAAGGAACTTAAAGTATGCGTCTCGGGATTTTTTATGATCGGGCACCACATCGATACGCCCAAGACCATTCAAGAAACCATCGAATTGGCGGTGAAGCTGCCCTTGACCGATGTGATCGCGACCCTCCATACGCCGATTCCGGGGACTGAGTCCTACAAGCGGGCCAAAGAGTACGGGACTTATGAGGAGGGGGACTGGACCGCGCTCAATTATTGGACGCCCTGCTTTGTCCCTAAGGGCTTGACCCAAGCCTACATGCTCGCCAAACAGTCCGAACTTTATCGAAGATTTTATCTTCGCCCGGGTGTTTTGTTGCGCCAAGTAGGGAAGATCCGGTCGCTCGCGATCCTGCGGAGTTTTTTAAGAAGCGCATTTCTGGGTCTGATGTTCACCAAAAAATAATTCTACCGGTATGTTTTTTCACCCAGGATTGGCACGTTCTTCACGAGCTCGCCTGCGATCTTTTAAAGAAAAAACCCCTCGCCGGAAGAAAGCCCATCCGTTTGTTGGGGCTCGGCATGAGCGGGCTAGGCGCCAAAAACGAGCTCTCGGTTTCGACGCAAGGGGAACTGTTCTAACAAATTTTATTCAAAATGTTGGAATTTAATTTCAGCCTTCAACAGAAAAAAAGTATAGTAAACTATGCGCATGGCTCAGCCATTTCCATTCTTTAAGCGAAAGATCCTATGAATCCTTCTGTCCTCATACGTGCTTATAATCCGACAAAGATCCCGGCAGAGTTGGTGCGATCCTCTATCCGACGGAAGACCGTCGAATTATTTGTCAGCCATTTTAAATTCTTTGGGTTTCAAAACGAAAAGTTGTCGCAGCCAAGACCGGCTATGAAAAAGGATGGGAGCTAATGCGAATCGCTTTTATCAACCCGCCCTATCTGCATATCTACGGAAAAATTGCAACCGGCAAGCACTGTTCTTTTCCGCTAGGCTTAGGATATATGGCCTCTTATGTTCGTGAGCATGGACATACTCCTGCGATTTTTGATATCGAAGCGATGCCCTATCCTTTTGCTGAAACATGGCAGCAAATACTCCGTTTTAAACCTGATCTTCTCGCGATCACCTCCGTTACCGCAAATTTTACCCAGGCAAAGTTCTTAGCCGAAAAGGCTAAAACTGAGATAGGCTGCCTTGTCATTATGGGGGGACCTCATGTTGCGGCGCTGCCGGAGGCCACTCTTCAGGCGGTGACCGGACTGGATGCAGTCATTACCGGGGAGGGAGAAGAACCATTGCGAATTCTGGCGGATCAATTCGATGCGACCGGTAAGGTCGACTTCGCTTCTGTCCCAAGCACGTGTTTCATCGCTCATGGCAAATTTCAACGGTCAGCCCGGCTGAGTTTGATAGAGAATCTCGATTGCATTCCCTATCCGGCCAGAGATCTTGTGGACATGTCATGGTATAGTTTGCCGCCTCATTTTCAACGCGGGAAAAAATCCGCCACTATTCTTTCTAGTCGCGGCTGTCCCTCTAAGTGCACTTTTTGCGGCAATCTTATTCATGGAAGAAATTTCCGTTTCAACAGTCCCGATTATTTCGTATCTGAGCTTCAAATGCTTCGAGATAAATATGGCATACGGCACTTCCATGTTGTCGATGACTGCTTTTCAGCGGATCCGGAGCGGGTCCAGGCCATTTGCCGATTGATTCTTGATAGAAAGCTGACCGATATCACCTGGTTCATTTTTGGCCGGGCGGACACGCTTCAAGATGAAAAATTGATAACTAGCATGCGTCGCGCCGGATGTGTTTATATTCTATTGGGAGTGGAAAGCGGTTCCGAGCACGTATTGGAAAAAATGCGCAAAGAGACGTCTCTTGATACCGTGAGAACATGTTGCAAGCTTCTGCGCAAACATCGAATAGCCTACTTCAACTCTTTTATGATCGGGAATGTCGGGGAAACGGAAGAGGATGTCATGAAGAGCATCGCCTTTGCAAAGGAATTGAAATCTGTTATGGCTGGGTTCAGCATTATGACGCCGTTCCCGGGAACCCACATATTTAATAAGTTCTACAGCGATCTTGCGAATAAGGATACCCATTGGGACAACTTCACTTCTGTTGCATCGAAAATCGCTTTCACTGTAAAACATACTTCCTTGAACAATTCTGATATTGAACGTTTAACGGCACTGGCATACAAAAAATTTTATTGCGACCTGTCCCAAATATTGAGACTTCTAAGTTTTATCAATAGCCCCAGAACATTCATAAGATACATAGGGGGCGGATTAGGGGTCTTGCGGTATTATCTTCAGTTGAAACGTCAATCGAAAAGCGCAAATCCTGGTTAGCCATTTATCCAATCGATAAAGACCCGTTATGAAATTTCAAAAACAACAGCAATTATGTCCGGTGTGCGGTTCTGAAGGCTTTGATGTGGTTCTTTCTCCTTGGGCGGAAGAGGCCGACCCCGCTCAGTTGTATGGCGCGGCATCAGGGATGCCCGGAACGCAACAACTTGTGAAATGCTTGGCGTGCGGCATGATCTATGAAAACCCGCGTTATGATGCGAACGTCATTATTCAGGGATATACAGCATCGCAAGAGGCGGAACATGATAGCCAGTACCCCATGCGTGTTCGCAGTTTTTTTAAAACACTTCAAAAGCACATGGGAAAAATTCCTTCAAAAGGATCCAAAGTGTTGGATATTGGAACTGCGGGCGGTGCTTTTCTCGATGCAGCCAAGCAATTCGGATATAACGCCTATGGTATGGAGCCCTCAGCGGACTTGGTGAAACGCGGCCGCGCGCGTGGATTACAAGTAGAACAGGGGACGATTGAAAAACATAATTTCCTTCCCGGCTCTTTTGACATGGTTTGCCTGTGGGATGTTATTGAGCATTTGCCCGATCCAAAATCGGCGCTCATCGAGATTAGAAAATTATTGAAACCCAATGGCATTTTACTAGTCAATTTTCCTGATATAGGGACTTTGCAAGCCAGGCTAGCTGGGAAGCGGTTCTGGTGGCTTCTGTCCGTTCATCTGCATCATTTCACACGCAAGTCCATGGCCGATATTTTTAAGCGAACCGGGTTTGAAGCTTTTCATTTCCAGCGCTATTGGCAAATTCTAGAGTTTGGCTATCTGGAAAAAATGGCAGCCCGTTACAAAATACCGTTCGCGGAGTTGATAGCTAACTTGACCCCAGGATCCATCCAAAGGATCCCGATCCCGTATTACGCGAGTCAAACAACAGCCCTTGCACGGATTTCAAAATGACCACTTACATTCTTGGGGCGGGGCCGACTGGTTTGGCGGTTGCGGACGGCTTGATCGATGTTAGCGCGGGCGATTTCGTGGTTTTGGAACAAGGCGCTAAATTGGGGGGGCAGGCCCGAACTGTTCGATGGGAAGGGGTGGGTCATCACGATCTTGGACCGCACAAGATTTTTTCTCTTAATAAACATTTAACCCACCGGGTCGAGGCTCTTCTCCCTGGATCTGACTGGTTAACGAGAGACAAAGTTAGCAGTATTTTTATGAGGGGACATTATTTGCCGTATCCCCCATCTCCATTCTCCCTTGCCGGTGTTTTTGGACTAGCGGCATTTCTGAAGATGGTTGCCGGTTATGGATTTGCGCGCATGGGTAGTTTGTTCAGTTCGCGCAAGTCCGCAACATTTGCGGAAGATCTGGTCACCCGCTTGGGGAGGCCGCTTTATGAGATTTTGTTTAAACCCATTGCCGAAAAATTATGGGGCGAGCCTAAGAGCTTGGATGTAAAATTGTCCAGAGGAAGAGTCCAAACCCCATCGCTTTTGGAGCTGCTTGGCCGGCTATTGAAGATCAAAAAAAACAGCGAATTTGAAGCATTGACGTTCCGCTATCCCAAGGGAGGATTGGGACGATTGTGGGAGGCTATTCAGACAAAGGCGCAAGGTCGCGGAAGGTTTCTTCTGGAACACACTGTCACAGGGCTTGGTGTGGAGGCTAACCGTGTCCGGCAGATCAGATTCTCTTCGAAAGAGATCAATGGAGTGATCGATTTAGCTCCGGAGGATCAGGTGGTTTCGACTTTGCCGCTGGCGCAAACGGCGCAGTTTTTATCTCAGGTATTGCCGCCCCATTTTCCGAAGTTGGTAGAAAATGTTATTGTCTTGAACGATCTGCTGCTAGTGTTCCTGCACATCGATAAGCCCAGTTTATTGCGTGAGTCTTGGCTGTTTATCCCGGATCCAGAAATCGCGTTCCATCGCTTGAGCGAACAAGAATCTTTTGATCCGGCGATGACCCCCAACGGTAGTATTGTGTGTTGCGAAATGATGAGCAGCGCTTGCCGCCCACTGGCTGGAAAAACTGATGAAGAGTTGTCTGCGCTTGCTCTTGAGGGGCTCGCGGCCATGGGTTACGGTGATTTTAAAGTGTTGGGCAAGAGAGTTCTTAGGTTGCCAAAGAGTTACCCGGTATTTCGCACCGGTTTTGAGGTCGGTTTGTCCGAACTTATCAACGCTCTAGATCAGTTCAAAAATTTTCATTCCATTGGAAGGCAAGGTGCATTTAATTACATAGGGACCCTTGATGCTATGGACATTGGATACGGATTTGCTGACTGGCTCGCGAATGGTAGAAGTCGTCCTTGGCAGGACGAGCGCAAGAGAACCAATCACTATCCAGTGCTGGATTGAACCATGCGATTAACGATGATCTCGCCGAGACTGGCTTTTCAAAAAGGAGATTTCCTGGGTTCCGGGGTCCCTTACTGGCCTTTGGAGTTGGCCACGCTTGCTGCCTACGCACTTCAGACGGGAGATACCGTTGCTTTTGTCGATCAGTTTGGTGCCAATCCGTCTCGACTCGCCGACGCAGGTGATCATTATCTCCAAGGGGAGCCCATTGATACCCCGGCGTGGCGTGAACGATTGGAGCAGGCGGAGGCATTTGTCTTGTACGCTATCTCCTATATGTCACACGGAGACTTACTTGTGACAATCCGATGGCTTAAAGATTCATTTCCTGAAAGACCAGTAGCCGTTCTGGAGAATTCTCAAGCAGTCACCGCTTACTCACTGGAGTGCATGGCACCCTCCTTTTTTGATGCGGGGGCGGATCTGCTGATCTGCGGGGAGCCCTACTTCAACTGGGCCGCGATCAAAAGACAATTAACGGAAAAGGGCCACGATCCATCGATAGTTCCTAACGTCATCACGCGAGAATCTCGCGTCTCACCCCGCCGGTTCAATGAAAAACTAGACCGCTATCCAATTCCGGCATGGGATCTCATGAATTTAGATGGATATTGGCGATTGCCCTATGCTCATGGTCCCAAAACGCGCAAATTCCTGCCGATCCTCACATCCCGGGGTTGTCCCTATCCTTGCGATTTTTGTGTTGTGCCTGAGACGAACGACAAACAGTGGCGGGGAAATGATCCCGAACAGGTTGTCGACGAGATGATCGCTCTGCGAGACCAATATGGTGTTCATGACTTTCAGGTTGAGGATCTTAATCCTACCGTTCAACCCCATCGTTGGGAAAAAATTTGTGAACTTTTGATCAAGCGCAAAGCCGATATTCGGTTTTATTTTGTAAGCGGAACAAAAGCTGAAACTGTCCCTGTGGATAAAACAGCTCTGTTCGCAAAAGCCGGTTGCAGGTATCTATCCATCAGCCCGGAATCTGGCAGCAGCGATCTGATGCAAGTCATGGGGAAGAGATTTGACTATTCCCGGGGTGTCGAATTAATTGCGGCGTGTAAAGCCTGTGGCATTCGGACGCAAGCCTGTTTTTTGGTAGGGCATCCTAATGAAACGGAAAAAGATCTCGAACTTTCAAACAGCTACCTTTCACGCCTGGTCAAGGCGGGGTTAGATGAGGTCGCCGTTTTTGTTCTCGCACCCTTTGCAGGAAGTGAGCTCCATAGAAGAAAGAGCATCATTTTGAAAGATCAAAACACTCTCATCAGCTTTTCGCCGAAAGGACGGGCTGATTACGAAATGTTATCGCGTAGCAGGAGGATGCTTGTGCGAACTTTTCTCATCCAAAAATTAAAATATAACGGGATCGAATTGTGCTTGCAGGGATTGCGAGCGATTTTGGGTGTCCCAGAAACCAAGGTCGAAAATTTGCCCCGGCGGATGGTCTTTATTTACTGGCAGGTGCTGAAGCTAGCCGTGGCCAAAAAGTCAGGTCCTCGATCATGAACTCACGGCGTGTGTTGATCATCATTCCTTGTTATAACGAGCAAGTGTCGGTTGCGTTGCTTTTGAAGGAAATTGCAGATTGCCGGCAAGGCTATGAAACGATCGTTATCGATGACGGTTCGCAAGATGCGACCTATCAAACAGCCCGTCAATTTTCACCTGCCGTGAAATTGCCGAGAAATCTTGGGATCGGGGGCGCAGTGCAAACGGGGATCAAATATGCTCGCAACCAAGGTTTTGATTTTTGCATTCAGCTGGATGGCGACGCCCAACACGATCCTCATGAGATCCCGAAGCTTCTGCAGGCTTATCAGGAAATGCCTCACCCGATCATTATAGGCAGCCGCTATTTACAAAAGGATACATTTCGTTCGACTTGGGTGCGTAGATTCGGCGGAAAGATCATTGCAAAGGTAATGAGCTTATTATTTCCTGGAGGCACTATTACTGACCCCACAAGCGGTATGCGGTTAATGGATCGAAATGCGATCGAATTTTTTTCAAAGCGCTATCCCCATGATTTTCCGGAGCCGATCTCTTTAGCATGGGCGCTCCGGGTGGGGTTTACGGTGGGTGAAGTCCAAGTCAAAATGCGTATGCGTACGCATGGAAAAAGTTCGATCGTGGGTCTGAAGCCCATAAGCTATATGTTCCGGGTCCTGGGGTATGTTATTCTAGCCCGGTTTTTGCGCATTTCAGCATTTTAACAGGAGGTTGTTCCTATGTATGACGTTTCTATCAAAACCATTATTGCTATCACCCTTTTTGCCTGCGGGTATATGTTTTTTATTATTCGCAAGACAGCCCGAGGCCAACTGGACCTCTATGACCTGATCATGTTGTCCGCAGTGGCCATTATTCCGAGCGCGTTCGCATTGTTCCCCAAGGTCGGGGTTTTTTTAGCGACCAGTACGGGGGTGCTGTTTCCTTTTGTTGTGTTATTCGGGATCTTGCTTGTGATTCTCTTTATTTTTATACATCGCCTGACTGTCAAGATCCACCGATTGGAATCGGATAGCCGGTTGCTATTGCAGGAATTAAGTTTGCTCAAGCAAACCGTAGACAACAAACAAAGCCGCATTGCTCCGGCAGTTTCAGCTCAATAAATCCTTTTTTGCGACCAGAGTTCTCAAGATCTCCGTTGCGGAGCATTGACGTGACGAGGGTCGATAGGTGCCGAGGAGCATCCTTCGGCGTCTCGAACTCTTTAATTTCCCCATAAAGGAGCATGTTCCTTTTTCAATTTCAAATACTCAACCAACACCGCCAAAGCTTTTTCTTTATCCCCTTTTTCTTTGTACAGCAGCGCTAAAGCATCGTAGCCCTCTTTTGAAGAAGGAGAGACGGCGATCGCCTTCCGAAAACAAGAAATAGCCTCATCCTCACGCCCTGTTTCGCGGTAAAGTTCCCCAAGCTGGATATAGTAGAAGGGGTATTGAGGATTATCGTGCGTGGCTTTTTCTAATGATTGAATAGCCCTTGAGATTTTCCCTTCCTTAATAAAAGAGATGGCTTCATTATAAAAAAACAAACCTTGGGATGATTCCTTCGTTGGTTGTTGTAAGAATAAAACTTCCTGTAGATACCGTTTGCTCATTTCAGAATTTCCTAAGGCTGAATACGCATTGCTCATGTTCGCCAGGAGCCGCGGGGTTTGCCGACCTGTTTCCAGCGCTTTTTGATAATAAAGGAGAGCGGTTTTTTCATCTTTTCGCTCTTTGGAGTAGGCTTCGCCCAGCAGCATGTAAGAACGGTACTTGAAGGGGGATTTTCTGATATTGTCACGCCAGAAGACGAACGGATCTTTCCATAATTCATTCCTGGCATAAGTCATTCCGGATAAAACGACTGCGAGGATCAGAATCGCAGCCAGAAAACCCCTTGAGGATTTCGTAAGCAACCACAAAAAAGATGCAACGAAAAGAGAGAAGCCGAACATCGGGAGGTATAAGCGATGTTCGAAGATGACATCGGGATAGGGGATCAGAGAGGACTCAACGCTTAAGGTCAGGAAGAACCATAAGATCCCGAAGGAGAGAAGACGGTATTTTTTAAAAAAGAGGAAACTTAGGACAAGAAGACTCACAAGTAACGAAAATGCTGCCCACGCGTCAGGATCTCCCCAAGCTGCCGACATACGGTAATCATAATCAAGGCATTGACCTGCTGGAAAAAAAAGAAGCCGCAAATAGGTCCTCATGACGCGGAATTCGGTCAGGAGGAAATCCCAGCGGGAAATGTGGGTGTTCCATGTGGGCAATAGATTCATGGCGCCGCCGATGCGAACAAGATTGTCCTTGTAAATGATCCAGGTTAACGGGACGACCAAAAGGAAGGCGGCGAAAGGGAGCCATCGGAGGACCTTTTTTGCGAACGTTTCTTTTTCGGAAAGCGGGAAAAAAAACCATTCCACAAGCAGGATTGCAAAAGGAAGAGTAAAACCGATCTCTTTAGTGAACATGGCTGCCAGCATGGAAAGAAAGACGGCCGGGTAATACCGGGCGTTTTCAATTCGTGCCTTTAAATACATCCAGAGCGTTGCCAGGTAAAAAAGAGTGGCTAATGAGGTCATTCGCTGGACGACGTATGTGACGGCCTGGGTCTGGATCGGATGCGTTACGAATAAAAGAGCGGTCCCGAGTGCGAACAGATCCCGGTGCGAGGCGGACAGAGTATCCTTGAGTGCAGGGGTGCTCAGCAGCAGTCGAGTGGTCCCGAAAACGGTGAGCGATACCAGAAGGTGGATCAGCAAATTGATGAGATGAAAACCCCAAGGCGCTAGGCCCGTCAAAACATATTGCAGGGCAAAGCTTAGGTTCGCGACAAAACGGGTAGGAAAACTTTCCCAGATCCTTCCCAGGTTGATAGGAGGGCGCAAGGAGAGATTTTCAACGATACGCATCTGATCGTCAAAATAAAATGGGACATCAAAAGTGTTAGAATAGGCCAGGACCCCGAAAAGCAGGATCAGGAGCAAACAGGTTCGCGAGGATAACGGTTTTGAATTCATAGGGCTTTAATTTCCGAACAAGGGTTTGTGCTTCTTCTTGAATTTCAGGTATTCCACCAAGACATCCACAGCTTTCTGCGGGTCCCCCTTTTCCTTATAAAAAAAAGCCAAAGCGTTATAGCCCTCCTGGGATAAAGGGGCCAGCTCGATGGCTTTCCGGAAAGAAGACACAGCCTCGTCCTCCTGCTGCATTTTGCGATAGGCCTCGCCGAGTTGGATGTACGTCCAAGGATTCTGAGGGCTTATTTGTATGTCTTTCTTCAGCATCGTTACAGCTTCCGCATATTCACCCTTGTTTATCAGAGTGAGCGCCTGGTTATCATAAAAAGAAAGTGTTTTTCTTAACACTGAAAATGATAAAGCTATATTTTTAAAGTAAACGCTTTTCTCACGATCACCAAGTTGAAAATAAATTTCAGACAGGTTTAAAAAAACCAGGGGAGTGGTAAATCCCAAGTCCAACGCTTTTTGAAAACAAAATGCCGCGGCTTTGTAATCCTTCACTTCTCTTCTGTAGGCATCACCCAGGCCGGCATAACAAATCCCCTTGTGAGGTGTTTTTTTTACGACGTCTTGGGCTAGTGAAAGCTTGCTTTTCCACACCTCGTTCCGGGCGTAAGTCATACCTGAAAAAACAACAGTGATAACCAACGAAACAGCGGTGAACCATTTGACGGACCTTACTAGTGTCCAAAGAAGCGATGTCAAGAAGAGGACAAATCCGAACGTGGGGAGATAAAGTCGGTGTTCGAATATCAGATCAGGAACAGGGATGAAGGAAGATTCGACGCTGAGAGTCAGGAAGAACCATAAAACGCCGAAAGTTAAGAGCCGGTTCTTTTTAAAGCATGCGAGTGACAGAAGCAAAACACTGAAAAGCAGTGAAAAAGCCACCCACGTATCCGGATCTCCCCAGCCTTTTGAAAGACGATAATCATAGATAAGGCATTGATCGACCGGAAAAAAAAGAAGCCGCAAGTAGGTCCTTTCGACGCGGAACTGAGTTAAGAAATAATCCCACCGGGAGATATTCTTGGCCATAGATGGAAGGATGTTCATGGATCCACTATCGCGCGTGAAGATATGAATATTGGTCAGATAAAGTAATGGGATGATCAAAAGAAATGCCGCAAAAGGGAGCCAGCGGATCAATTTTTTGCCGAGAGGATCTTCGGCCGAGGGCGGAAAGAAGAACAATTCCGAGAGCAGGATCGCGAAGGGGAGGGTGAAGCTGATCTCTTTGGTCAACATGGCTGCCAACATGAGGAGAAAAACAACCCGGTAGTAACGGGCGTCCTCCAGCCGTGCCTTAAGGTACATCCAGAGCGTAGCCAAATAAAAAAGGGCCGCCATCGAAGTCAAACGCTGCACAATATAAGTGACCGCCTGGGTTTGCACAGGATGCGTTAAAAAAAGAAGTGCGGCGACCACGGCAAACAGATTCTGTTGTGCGGGAGGCACCCAATTTTTCATGGCAGGGGTGTTGAGGATCGATAGAGTAAGATTGAACACGACGCACGAAGCAAGGATATGTATTAGCAGATTGACAACGTGAAAGCCCCATGTTGCAAAGCCCGTCAGGTAAATGTTGAAAGCGAAGCTGAGATTTACAATAAAGCGAAGCGGATGGTAGATCCAGAGTTTTCCGAGATCCAGGGGCTGAAGGGAACGGTTTTCCAGGATGTTGGGGATATCATCAAATTGAAAAGCTCCGGTCAAACTATTAGAGTAGGCCGCGATCCCGAAGAGCAGGATGAGGAGCAGACAGGTTCGTGTGGATAACGGTTTTAGATCCATTACAAGTCCTCAGCGTTTCCGATGAGATCAGACGGATTTGCCTGATTTTTTTGAAGCTCCTGAAGAGTCGCGAGAAGCTCATGCGCAGGACGTAAAAAAGGATCAAGCGTGATGGCCCTTTCGAGCAGCGAGATCGCCTGCGGATACTCTTTTTTTAGCACATAAATACGAGCCAACTCATAATGCGCGATCGAACTTTCGGGCTCCGAGGCGATCGCTGTTTTTAACAAGGAGGCCGCGCTCTCCAGATCTCCCTCTCTCATTTTCAAGACGGCCAGGTTCGTATAAAGGGTGCCCGACCTTGGATAGGCTTCGAGCCCTTTATGATACCAATACTTCGCTTTAGAAATTTGTCCCGCATTTGCATAGGCCGATCCCACATTATTGAAATGAATATCATTCCTCTGGCCGGGTGATTTCAAGGATAACGCTTTCAAAAAACTATCAGCTGCCAACAGATATTGATGGTTTTTGTTGTACGTTTCACCCAGGTGAAAATAGCCGCGGCTTTGCAAAGGAGCTGCCCGGGTTTGATCTTGCCAGAAAAGGAGCTCGTTTGCCCATACGGCGTTGCGCCGATAAGTGAGCGTCCCCAAAATGAGCGCCAGCGCGATTAAGACAAATCTAAAAAGTCCGGAGGTTTTGATGAATTTCGTGAGGACTGAAGCCGCAAAAAAACAAAATCCGACCATTGGGAGATAAAGGCGATGTTCAAAGATCACGTCTTTAGCGGGGAAAAAAGAAGACTCGGGGATCAGGGTCAGAAAGAAAAATAAAATACCAAAAGATAAAAGGCGGTATTTTTTAAAGAGTGCGATAGCGAGCGAGAAAATGCCAAGAAGGAGGAAAAAAGCCGACCATGTATTAAGATCGCCCCAACCCGTTGAAAGAGGATATTCATAATCGAGGCACTGATCGATCGGAAAGAAAAGAAGCCTCAGATAAGTCCTTATAACGCGGAATTGAGTTAAAAGGTAATCCCATCGATAAATCTTGTCGTCTAGGGGAGGCAGATTGCCAATAAGATGCTCCGGAAATGTTATAAAAATCAAAGGAATGATCAAAAGACAGGCCGCAAAAGGGATCCAACGGCGGAGTTTTTTTGAAACGGTTTCAATCGGAGAGAACGGGAAAAAACACACATCGATCAGAAGGATCGTAAAAGGAAGCGTGATGCTGATCTCCTTCGTGAGCATGGCGAGCAGCATAAAAAGAGAAACAGACCAAAAATAGCGGGTATTTTCAAGGCGTGCTTTAAGATAAAACCAGAGAGTGGCCAGGTAAAAAAGGGCGGCTAACGAGGTCATGCGTTGAACGACGTATGTGACGGCCTGAGTCTGAATGGGATGTGCTACAAATAAAAAAGCGGTTCCGAGAGCGAACAGATCTTGGTGCGAAGCGGGGAGAGTGTTCTTGAGTGCGGGCGTCCTTAACAGTGATCGAGCGATCCCGAAAACGGCGAGTGCCGCCAGAAGATGGATCAGGAGATTGGTAAGATGAAAACCCCAGGGAGACAGACCCGTTAAAGAATATTGCAGGGCAAAGCTTATGTTTGCGACAAAACGGGTAGGGAAACTTTCCCAGATTCTTTCCAAGCTGATAGAGGGGCGCAGGGAGAGATTTCTAATGATTCGATGCTGATCATCAAAATAGAAGGGGGCGTTGAGGGTATTGGAGTAGATGAGGCACCCCAACAAAAGAAGCAGTGCGACGGACACAGAGAGCGACAAAGATTTTTCTTTTTCCATAAAAATTTGATTTCAAACTCAATAATTAATATAGAAGGATTATTTCTGATCAGTGTACGGTATTTTTTAATGTCCGCTCGAAGTTTTCCGCCATCTGTTTGCACGATTTTAGAATATCTTAATCTCCGAACAGGGGTTTGTGTTTCTTTTTGTATTTCAGATATTCCACCATGACGGCCACGGCCCTCGGCTCGTCCCCCTTTTTTTTATAAAGAAAAGCCAGGGCGTTATAGCCCTCCGGGGATAAAGGCGCCAGCTCAATGGCTTTCCGGAAAGAAGACACGGCCTCATCCTCTCGTTGCATTTTAAGATAAGCTTCTCCGAGATGGAGATAGAACAAAGGATTCTCAGGACTCATCTTTATGTCTTCCTTCAACATCTTGACGGCTCCTGCATAATCGCCCTTTTTGATCAGAGCAAGCGCATGATTGTCATAAAAAGAAATATTGTCTTTCAAGGCCGAGGAAGATGAAATTATTTTTTGAAAATAAGCGCTTTTTTCGTATTCACCCAGACGGCCATAGGCGGCGGCCAAGTTATAAAAAACCCAGGGAGTGACAAAGCCCAAGTCCAATGCTTTTTGATAACAGACCGCCGCGGCCTTATCATCCCTTGCTTCCCTGCTGTAAGCATCGCCCAGGCCGGCATAAGAGAGCCCCTTGTGAGGATTTTTTCTTACGGCATCTTGGGCCAGCGAAGTGATGGTTTTCCATACTTCATTACGGGCATAAGCCATGCTTGAAAAGACAACAGCGATGGCCAGTGAAATAGCGGTAAACCACTTCACGGACCTTAAAAGTATCCAAAGAAGCGATGTCAGGAAGAGGACAAATCCGAACATGGGAAGGTAAAGGCGGTGTTCGAATATCAGATCAGGAACAGGGATCAGGGAGGACTCGACACTGAGGGTCAGGAAGAACCATAAAACGCCGAACGTTATAAGGCGATTTTTTTTAAAAAAAGCGAGGGATAAAATAAAAACGCTCAAAAGCAATGAAAAAGCCGCCCACGTATCCGGATCTCCCCAACCCGTTGAGAGACGATGATCATAAACAAGGCATTGATTGACCGGAAAAAAAAGAAGCCGCAAGTAGGTCCTCTCGACGCGGAACTGAGTCAGGAGATAATCCCACCGGGGGGTGCTCTTAGCCATGGATGGGAGAATGTTGATGGATCCATCGATACGCGCGAGAAGATGAGGATATGTCAGATAAAGTAATGGGATGATCAAAAGAAATGCCGCAAAAGGGAGCCAGCGGATCAATTTTTTGCCGAGAGGATCTTCGGCCGAGGGCGGAAAGAAGAACAATTCCGAAAGCAGGATCGCGAAGGGGAGGGTGAAGCTGATCTCTTTGGTCAACATGGCTGCCAACATGAGGAGAAAAACAACCCGGTAGTGACGAGCGTCCTCCAGTCGTGCTTTAAGGTACATCCAGAGCGTCGCCAAATAAAAGAGGGCCGCCATCGAAGTCAAACGCTGCACAATATAAGTGACGGCTTGGGTTTGTACGGGATGTGTCGTGAATAGAAGTGCGGCGACCAAAGCAAACAGATTTTGTTGTGCGGGAGGTACCCAATCTTTCATGGAGGGAGTGCTGAGGACCGATCGGGTAAGATCGAAGACGACGAGCGAAGTAAGGATATGTATCAGCAGATTGACAACGTGAAAGCCCCATGTTGCAAAGCCCGTCAGGTAAATGTTGAAAGCGAAACTGAGATTTGCAACAAAGCGAAGAGGATGGTAGAGCCAGAGCTTTCCGAGATTCAGGGGCTGAAGGGAATGGTTTTCCAGGATGTTGGGGATATCATCGAACTGAAAAGCTCCGGTCAAACTATTAGAGTAGGCCGCGATCCCGAAGAGCAGGATGAGGAGCAGACAGGTTCGTGTGGATAACGGTTTTGAATTCATAGAGCCTCAAAATTGAGCGATCGCGGCGCATTATGTTCGATTTGAAGACAGCGTACAAGTCTTTTGCCGGGGGGATTTTTTAAAAATCGGATGGAGCATTCCGGAAGGTGAAAAGCCGGGTCGTCATCCACCCTCCGCTATCCGTTCTCCCGGTTTTGAAATACTTCAATTTCCAAACAAGGGTTTGTGCTTCTTTTTGAATTTCAGATATTCCACCATGACATCCACGGCTTTTTGCCGTTCCCCCTTTTTTTTGTAAAAACGGGCCAGAGCATCGTAGCCTTCTCTGGATAAAGGTGCCAGGTCGATCGCTTTCCGGAAAGAAGCGATGGCGGCATCTTCTTGCCCCGTTTCGATATAGAGTTCCCCAAGCTGAATGTGAAAAAAATGATCCGGGGGGTTGGCTTTGATAGCTTTCTTTAAGGAGTCAATGGCCTCCGGTATTTTCTTTTCCTGTTTCAAATAGACCACTTGATTGTAATCAAGGATACCTCGCGCGGAGTAGCCTTCTGACTCCGCGGAAGCAAGCGCTTGTTTTTGGTAGTAAGCGCTTGCTTTAGAGTTTCCAAGTTGGGAATAAGCCGATGCCATATTGGTGAGAAGTACCGAGGTATAAGATCCCGCTCTGAGCGCCTTGTTGAAAAACAGAATGGCGGTTTTAAAGTCTTTCAATTCTCCGGCATAAGCTAAACCCAGGGAACAATAAGGACGCCATTTGCGGGGGGATTTTTTTGACGCGTCTTCCCACAATGTGAAAGAATTTTGCCATACTTCGTTGCGGACATAGGTCATGCCGGAAAAAACCACAACCACGGACAGTGAAATGGCAGTAAACCATTGGGTGGACCTTAAAAGTATCCATAGAAGCGATGTCAGGAAGAGAACAAACCCGAACATCGGGAGGTAAAGGCGGTGTTCATAGATGACGTCAGCAATAGGGATGATAGAAGATTCGATGCTGAGGGTCAGGAAGAACCATAAAACACCAAAGGTTAAGAGGCGATTTTTTTTAAAAAAGGCAAGGCTCAGGATGAAGATGCTGAAGAGTAATAAAAACGCGGCCCAAGTATCAGGATCTCCCAAACCCGACGAAATGCGGTAGTCGTAGTCGATGCATTGGTTCACCGGAAAAAAAAGAAGCCGCAGGTAGGTCCTCCCGACGCGGAACTGAGTCAGAAAATAATCCCATCGGGAGATATTGCCAGCCACGGACGGGAGAACGTTCATGGATCCTCCGACGCGCGTGAGAAGAAAACTATTCATAAGAAAAAGCAAGGGGATGATCAAAAGAGATGCCGCGAAAGGGATCCAGCGGATAAGTTTTTTGCCAAGAGGGTCTTCGGCACAGGGTGGAAAGAAGAACAATTCTGAAAGCAGGATCGCAAAGGGAAGAGTGAAGCTGATCTCTTTGGTCAACATGGCAGCAGCGGTGAAGCAGAGAGCAAGACGATAGTGACGGGGATCCCCAAGGCGTGTCTTGAGATACATCCAGAGCGCGGTTAAATAGAAAAGGGTTGCCATCGAAGTCGCGCGTTGCACGATATAAGTCACAGCTTCGGTTTGCACGGGATGTGTCGTGAAAAGAAGTGCGGCGACCAGGGCAAACAGATTTTGCTGCGCGGGAGGCACCCAATTTTTCATGGAAGGGGTGTTGAGGATCGATCGAGTAAGATTGAAGACGATGAACGAAGTAAGGATATGTATCAGTAAATTTAAAACATGAAAGCTCCATGTTGCAAAACCCGCCAGATAAATGTTGAAAGAGAAGCTGAGATTTGTGATGAAGCGGGAGGGATATTCCCGCCAGAGAGTTCCGAGATTGAGAGGCCAAAGGGAACGGCCTTCCAAAATGTGCATGCCATCATCAAACTGAAAAGATCCGGTAAAAGTGTTGGCATAGGCCCCGATCCCGAAGAGCAGGATCAGGAGAAAACAGGTTCGTGTGGATAACGGGTTTGAATTCATTGCAGGCTCTCAGTGTTAAATAATGGTGGTGCATTATGTTCGATTTAAAGACGGCGCACAAGTCTTTTGCCGCAAAAATCTTTCAAAAACAAGAAGACACCGGGCAACGAGGAATTTGGAGTTATACTTTAATGATCATGGCGACGAACAGGGCGCGATATATATTGCCGGCCCGGGATCCGGGATCACATGACCCGGAGCGCCCCTTGCGGGCGGGGAAGTTCTTTTTTTTCTTGATCACCACTCTCGGATCGATCCAAAAGCATTTGCGCTGCGGCAAGATTGTTCTTGACGGATTCGTTTTCCGGTTCGAGTTCGAGAGCCTCTTGAAAAGCCTGTGCGGCATTCTTATAATCCCCCGAATTCATAAAAGCAGCTCCTAAACCCGCGTAACTATCCACTTCTTTCGGATTCAGTATGATAGCTTGCCGAAATAATCGGATGGCTTTTTGATTTTCTCCCCGCACAGTATAAATAACCCCGAGACTGCGACGGGCGGAAGCCTCTCTCAAGGGAGCCTCAGGCTGGGTCTTTCGTTCCCGCTGATATTCCGGATCCGTTTCAAGCGCGATAGATTTTTCAAGGTAGGGCAGTGCTTCGGCGCGTTGCCTTTGTAAAAGATGTATATCTGCCATTTCAAGATAACAAAGAGCTTGGGTAAATGGCTTTGCGAGCGTGATCGCATGCCGGTAAGTGTCCAGGGCCTCTTGGTAGCGGCCGTTCCTTCCATAGATCTTGCCAAGATCCACGTAGGGGTAAAGATAGTCCGGCTTCAAGAGGATGGCTTTTCGAAATAAAAAAATAGTTTGGTCTTGAGTGCAAATTTTTGGACTATCACGGCATAGAATTCCCAGGTGAGCGTAGGCGAACGATGAGTGAGGGTTTTGGCGCAGAAGCTGCCACCAAAGCGTGAACCCGTCTTTATAGTTCAGGGTCAGGCGGAAGCTCAGGATAGAAAGATAAACGATCACTGCCGCAACGATGCTTTTTTTAAAAAAAGGAGAAGGAGCCCAGGAAGCGGTCCGGATCTTTGAAAGTAAGAGGGAAATGCCCGAGCAGAACAACAGCAGAATGGATGGAACGGAGAGGTAGGTGTAGTGGTCCGCTACATAAGAAAACCGGTGCCAACAAAAATCAAGGAGCCCCAGTACAGGGAAAAGGGAAACGCCGTAGAAACAAAGAAGCGCGAAAGCCCCGCGGCCAAGGCGGTGACGTTTCCAAAACAATATTGCATAAAGGGTCAGGACCCCCGCAGGATAAAGCCATGCGGTCACAGGGTTCCCGCCGATTGTCCACTTGGGGTAAAAGGTCATGAAATCCCGGGGAAGTATCATTTGCTGGATGTAAAAGAAGAAGATCCGTCCTGCGAGGAGCACCCTTTCAATAAGGCTTAACGGAAGATCGGGGATCTGCGGGGAGATGCTATAAGCATTTACAAGGTCAAGATGGAGGATCGAGATCATGCCCCCTATCAGGAAAAGGGGCATGGCGAGAAGGAAATCGCGCTTGCAGAGGGAGCCTCGCTTCCACCACCCATAGAGGAGAGGAACGAACGCAAAGCAAGCCGCTATGGGTTTACTCAAAAGTGCGGCGATAAAAAAAAGAAGTGATTTCGCGTAGGCCCTTTTTTTTCTGCTTACCTCGAAATCAAGAAATGCGTGAACAGCCAACAGGAAGAAAAAAAAGCAAAATAGATTCTTTTGCTCCGAGATCCAGGCAACTGTTTCGACATGGATAGGATGGATCACGAACAGTAAAGCAATGATGCCGGCCAGACGGGGGGCCCATTTCCGCAAAAGTCCGAAAAGAAGCAGGGCGTTCAAAATATGGAACACTAAACTGATAACATGATATCCCCAAGCGCTGACTCCCCAGAGTTTGTACTCGAGTCCGATACAAGAAAGAGTAACGGGATAATATTCTTCAATAATGTTATTGTGGAACCAAATGTTCTTGAGCCCCGCCCAGGAGCTGACAAATGGATTTTCAAAAACATAAAAACTATCATCCCAAACAAAACCATGGGTCAAAGAACGCGCGTAGATGAGTATCCCAAGAGTGACCGTCAATAAGACCCAAAACAGTTCTTTGGCCGAAAGCTTTCCGTTCAAGACGCCTCCCGACAGGAAAAAGAATTTTTAGTTGCGAAATCGAAGACGAATCTTATACTAACACAACTTATGACCCAAACATTATTTGAAAAAATATGGAATTCACACGCGGTGAAAACGTTTCCTGACGAAACGACGCTTCTCTATATCGACCGCCAGCTGGTCCACGAGGTGACGAGTCCGCAGGCTTTTGAAGGTCTTCGTCTTTCCGGGCGGAAGGTCCGCCATCCGGAGCTTACATTTGCGACGATGGATCACAATGTGCCGACCGATGCCGACCGCTTCGACATCAAAGATCCTATTGCCCGGGCGTCGCTCGAAGTGCTTGACCGGAATTGCAAGGAATTTGATGTCACGCTTTATGATCTCCATAGCGAAAAACAGGGCGTGGTGCATATTGTCGGCCCGGAGCTCGGGATCACTTTACCCGGGACGACCATTGTCTGCGGAGACTCCCACACTGCGACGCATGGTGCTTTCGGCGCGCTTGCATTTGGGATCGGGACTTCCGAAGTGGAGCACGTGCTTGCGACCCAGTGTTTGTTGCAGAAAAAACCCAAGACCTTCAGGGTCGAATTCACAGGGCGGCTTAAAGAACCGGTCTCTGCGAAAGATATGATCCTGAAGCTGATCGGGATCATCGGGACCGCGGGGGCCACGGGCTGCGTGATCGAGTATTGCGGAGAGGCGATCCGCGCTCTTTCCATGGAAGCGCGCATGACCGTTTGCAACATGACGATCGAGGCGGGCGCGCGCGCGGGCATGATCGCGCCGGATGAAGTGACATTCCGGTATGTTGCCGAAGGAAACCGTCCGTACGCGCCCAAAGGGAAGGATCTCGAAAAGGCCGAGGCTTATTGGCGGACGCTTTTTTCCGATCCGGGAGCAAAATTTGATAAAGAGATCACGATTGATGCGTCCAAGATCGCACCGCAAGTGACCTGGGGGACAAGCCCCGGCATGGTCGCAGATGTGGACGGGCGCGTTCCCGAGCCGGATCAAGTTCAAGGCTACGGGAAGGCGGATGTCGAGCAGTCTTTAAAATATATGGGGCTGAGGTCTGGAATGCCGATCACAGATATTAAGATCGACACCGTGTTCGTCGGGAGCTGCACGAACGGTCGCATCGAAGACCTGCGTGCCGCGGCAAAGTATTTTAAGGGTCATAAAGTTGCCCGGGGTGTTCGCGTGCTTGTGGTGCCGGGTTCTCAGCGTGTAAAGAAACAAGCTGAGGCTGAAGGACTCGACCAGATCTTTTTGTCATCGGGGTGCGAATGGCGCGATGCGGGATGCAGTATGTGTCTTGCCATGAATCCGGACCAGCTCAAACCGCAGGAACGCTGCGCAGCGACTTCCAACCGTAATTTCGAGGGCCGTCAGGGTAAGGACGGTCGCACGCATCTTGTGAGTGCGGAGATGGCGGCTGCGGCTGCCGTGGCAGGGCATTTGGTGGACGTCAGAAAATGGCCAGAGGTCTTGTCATGAAAGCATTTGAGAACTTTCGAGGGGTGATCCTGCCGCTGGACCGCGCGAATGTCGATACCGACGCGATCATTCCCAAACAGTTCCTGAAATCCGTCGCACGCACGGGATTCGGACAGGCGCTTTTTTACGATTGGCGATATCTTTCGGGCGGAAAAAACGATCCCGGATTCATTCTGAACCGGGAAGAGTATCAGAACGCGACGATCTTGGTCGCACGTAACAATTTTGGATGTGGCTCCAGCCGCGAACATGCCGTGTGGGCGATCTGCCAGTATGGTTTCCGGGTCGTCATCACTCCATGGTCCGGAGAGGGGAAGGACCGTATTCCGGGATTTGCGGATATTTTCAGGAATAACAGCGTGAAAAACGGTCTTTTGACCCTGGAACTTTCGGAAGCAGAAGTTGAGAAGATCTTTCAAGAGGCTCACAAAAATCCTGGCTTAGAAGCGACCCTCCACTTGGCCGATCAGACGGTGACCTTGCATGCTCCCCAAGAGATATCCTTCCATTTCGAAATCGATCCATCGGTCAAAGAGAGGTTCTTCTTAGGACTCGATGATATTGGCATCACCCTCCAGGAGGGAAAAGCCATCCGCGAATTCGAAGCGAGACATGACACACAATTCCTTCGCACGTAATGCTGTCTTTCCGAATTTCTTCTATCTTTCGCTGAGTCCAGGACTTTCTATATTTTTATTAAGAAAAACCTTTGGCAGGCCGAAGATAAAAGGTAGTATATTGGCTAGAGTCCTAGCGGAGCTTTGTCTTGAGCATACGTGGCTTTCCATCGCAAGGGGGTTGGGCACATGCAAAAACTCAGTGATACCAGCGATAAAAAAATCAGAATCATCCATCAAAATGGTAAAAGCGTCTCTGAACCGCTGGCTCCCAAGAAAGGGATAGTCTTCAGCCTTTTTAACTTCTCGAGGGCCCAGACCCCCGGAGAAAATACTACAACTGTTTTAAGTAAACTCGTTCCAGAAATACTTCGCCCTGGTACCCCGCGGGCCGATCTCAAAGCCGTTAAGAGCTGGATCGCTCTGGAAGAAAAGGTTGTCCACGATTACACGGAGCAAAAAAAAGCTCAACCCAAGAGCGCCGTTCCTTTGTCGACCACTCCTCGCCTTGATATCCTGCGAGCCGATCTCGCAGCCATCAAGAACCGTGTTGCTCTGGAAAAAAAGGTTGTCCGTGATTATCAGGAGCAAAAAACGGCTCAGTCCAAGAGCGTTGTTCCTTTGCCAAAAACTCCTCGCCCTGATCTCCTGCGAAACGGTCTCACCGCCGTCAGGAATTGGATTTCTTCATGGGAAAAGGCCGTTCGCAATGGCAAAGAGCAGCAAAAAGCTCAACCTAAGAGCGCCGTTCCTTCGCTAACCACTCCTCGTCTTGACGTCCTCCGAGCCGATCTTGCAGCCGTCAAGAACTGGGTTGCTTTGGAAGAAAAGATCGTTCACAATGATAAGAAACAACAAACGCCTCACTCCGAGAACGCTGTTCCTTTGCCAATCCCCCCTCGCCCGGATACCTCTCGGGCCGATCTTACAACCATTAAAAATCGTATTGCTTTGGAAGAAAAGGTTGTCCTTGATCATAAAGAGCAAAAAAAGGAGCAAAAAACAGCTCAGCCCAAGAGTGTTGTTTCTTTGCCAAAAACTCCTCGTCCCGATCTCCTGCAAACCGGTTTCGCCGTCGTAAGGAATTGGGTTTCTCTTGGGGAAAAATTTGTCCGTGATTATAAGGCTCAAAAAACAACTCAGCCCAAGAGCGTCGTTTCTCTGCCGAAAACCCCTGAGAAACAGTCCTTGCCCGTTTTTGAGACTTTCAGCATGCAAGCGGCCGTTTCCTCTGCTCCTCACATTCCAAAACTCAAGGATCCCCTTCGCGGGTCGGAAAGGATCTCCTTAAAGCTGCGAAAATTTTTACTGGTATTAGGGTGGCTTACAGCAGGGGTCCTTGTGTTTTTGTATATTCAAGAGGCCTTTTTGAATCGTGAGGTATTGCAGAAACTTTCGCAGCTAAAAAACGAGAAAAATCTTCTCGAACAGTCTTACGTTGCGCTTCAGAATGTTTGGGAGAATCAGCGCGCGGAAATAAAATCGTTGAATAGCGAACTTCAGGATACGATCTTAGAACTAAAAACGGCCAAATCAGAGATCGATACTTTACAAAACACGGTTCAGACTCAAAATGCCATCATCAGGGCCCTTAAGGCTCAGAGCCAAGCCTTTGAAAAGATCATCGATCAGGGAGGTCTGTCGGCCCTTTCCGGTGCTGCTGCTGGATTTTCGAGCGGACAATTTTTAACTGGGAGAACCCCCATATCGCAAGGAGAAATTACCTCGGTCAATGACCGGAGAGGTTTTGTTGTGATCAACATGGGTGCTAATCAGGGGGCCTATCCGGGGCGCTGGATCACGATCTCCCGGAACGACAGAGAGCTTGCGGTCGGGCGCATCGATCGGGTTTATCCCACCATGTCCGTCGCTGTGCTTCGCAGTTCGGGCATGTTGCAGGTGGTTCAAGAGGGCGATCGCGTTTTCTTTTCTTAACGTCCAAGTCATTTTTTGAATTTTTTCATGGGTGGCTTGGACAGCACTGACTTCCGATAGAAAATTAATGAAAGTCAGGCAAAATCTTGATCTCAGGGGTATCATGTTAAAAGGGGTTGGCGTTTATGTCGGTCGCAATGAAGTGATCGCAGTTTCCGCAACCCGCACGGGGACTGGGCCCCAGATCACGTCCTTCGCGATCGAATCCATCGGCCCCGAAGATCCTCAACCCGGCGTCGACAGAGAAATCCACAGGATCAAAAAAATGACTCCTGAGGCGCAGGCCGTTCTCAGAGCTCTTACAAAGATCAAAGAGCAGGGGGCTTTTGTGAATGTTGCTGTCAGCCCTTTGCTGGTCGTGACGCGGAACTTCATCATGCCGATGGTTCCCAAAAAAGACGAGATGGGCGCAGTCCGTAATGAAGCTAGCCGCTACGTCCCCTTCAAGATCACCGATTCGGTGCTGGATTATCACGCATACCCGACCCACAAGAATGTCCTCTCGGTCACGGTCACAGCGATCCGGAGCGAAATTCTCGATGAATGTTTACAAAATATGCGTTCGGCATCCGCAAAGGTGCTTGTGGTGGAGCCGGTCTATAACGCCGCCAGCCGTGTTTTCTTGGCTTTAAGTAAAGTTGGAAAGGCCCAAATCCATGGGTTTGTGATCCTCCAGTCTGACGGGAACGTGAACGTAACGCTTGCTTCCAAAGGGATCGTCTACCTGTCTCGTGATTTTCTTTTAAGTGGAAGACTGGAAGAAGATAAAACACGGTTCTATAACGAACTTAAAGCCTCAATGGAATATTTTTATAAATTGACCGGGGGTGAATCGATCGAGCAGATCTTTTTATCTGGGGTGGGAGATCTCAAGATCTGGGTCGAACATTTGGAGCATGCGTTCAATTATAAAGTCCGTTTTGATGTTGCCAATCTACCCAGGGCAAAGGGCCTGCCGCCGGAGGCGCTTCACGAGTTGTTAGTGGCCTTTGGATTGGCGATTCGTTCCCTTGGGTATCGTTCTTCTCTCGGGAGTATTCAACTGCTGCCCAAGGAAGAACGCAGATCCGATCCCCCTCAATTCCTGAAATTTCTAGTGATCGAATTTTTTTTGATCCTCATTTTTTTTGCCATAGTTCGCCTTGTTGCTTTCCAGCCGTACCTGATGGGCTTGAAGCATCAGAAGGAAGCGATGATGGGTCCCGCGGAGCAGGAGTTTCCCAAGTTCGCTTCT
The DNA here is from genome assembly GCA_043821445.1 of Candidatus Omnitrophota bacterium. Lineage (GTDB taxonomy): Bacteria > Omnitrophota > Omnitrophia > Omnitrophales > Aquincolibacteriaceae > Aquincolibacterium. The sequence goes on from JBDRCT010000031.1 coordinate 154,999, forward strand.
AGCTCTCTCGAGGACCTGCAGGTCGAAGGAGGAGAGTTGAACCAGAGAATGGAACGGCTGAACAAATTTTTTGGCGACAAGCTTTCGGTGGCAGCTTTCTTGGCAGCTTTGGGGCAGGGCCTGCCGAAATCGATTTCGTTGGATTATGTTTCGATTGAGGATGCGACCGGAGCGCTAGCCCAGCAAAGCGGAACCACTCAAAAACGTCTGAATATCAGGGGGATCTGTTATCTCGGAAGCGCCGAAAAAGAAACAGAGACCGTCACCTCTTGGTTAAAAGCACTTAGTGCGAAAAAGATCATGGCAGAACATTTCTCGGAGATCAGGGTCGAAGAGATCAAAAGGGAAAAGTTTCGCAATCGGGATGTCACGCGTTTTCGGTGCCTGGGAGAATGAGGAGCGTTAGAACATGTTGAACATCATGTTGAATATGAAGATCCGTGAGGGGGAAAAGGAGTTGGCCCTCAAAGCCGCGGCGGGAGTCGCGATGAGCATATTGTTGTATACACTCGTGGTCCAGCCTGTTTTCCAAGAAATTTTGACCGCACGGCAAGAGCTCAAAAATTCAGAAAAGCGGCTTGAACTTCACAGAGAGATCCTGGGGCTGAAAAAAGATCTGGAAAAGAAAGAGAGTTCCTTGGCGACGCTTACGGAGCGGTCCCAACTTCTTGGAAGGATCTCAGATGTTGCGGGTCAGACCCAGATCCGTTTTGGGACGCTGACCCCCCGGACCGAACCGGATGGGGGATTTTTAAAGCTGAAAGTGGAAATGGACGGACGAGGTTCCTTCTTTTCATTGTTAAAATTTCTTCTGGCGATCGAAAAAACACAGTCTGTGGTTAAAGTCAAGGATATGTCCCTGTTATGGAATTCTTTCTCTAAACAGCCGGAAGGCAGGGAGTCTTTACAGATTCAACTTGTGTTTGAAACTCTTTTGAAACCGAAGGTCAAAAAAACCGATGGCTAGACTCAACCGGTTCTTTTTTAAATTTTTCCTGGTGGTGGTGTGGCCCCCAGTTTTAGCGTGGGGTGCAGTGGGACCTTCGCAATCCGCTACGAGAGATGCGTCTTCGGAGATGACTTCCGGGATCGACGGTGCGCTCCAGTTGGCCCAAGGAGAAATTCGGGATCCTTTTGCGATAGCTCCCGAAACTGAGGCTGCCGTGATCGCCGGTCCTGTTGCGTCGGCGGCGCGCCCCGAGGTTGCCGTGGTGCTGGAAGGGATCGGCTTTGGAAGCAAGGACGCTTATGCGGTCATCGGGGGTGATATTTATTACATAGGTGATGAGTTGAATGGAATAAAACTTCTTGAAGTTCGCAGACGAGAGGTCGATATTCTAGTGAACGGGGGAAGGATCACAGTGCCTCTGTTTCAAGGCGAGGAAGTTGAAAAGGCCAGGAAACGGGCACAGAAAAAAGGGGCCATGAAGAATGCTCCTGCGGATCCGTCGGCAAAAAAGCCGTCACCTTCATCAGAAAGGGAGCAACTGACATTATGAAAAAAACCGACCGATTTTTCGAAAAAAGTGGTCTCGCGATATTTTTATTATCTCTGTGTTTTTCTCGTCCTCTCATGGCTGCAGATGAAAAACAAGTAGCTCCGGCCCCTCCGGCCAGGGGACAGCCGGTTTCGGCTGAGGAACAACCCTTTCCGGATGACGGACAGCCGATACCGATCGTGGCACGGCCGATTGCGCGAGAAGAAGCACCTAAGGTAGAAAGAACGAAAGAGGGGAAATATTACCTGGATTTTAAAGCCGCATCGCTCATCAATGTGCTGAACGTGCTTTCTAATCTGAGCGGGATCAATTTTATCGCGGGGATCGAAGTGGCGGATCGGAAGGTCAGCATGACCCTCGACAATGTCAGTCTTGAGGATGTTCTGCAGTCGCTCGCGTACGGATGCAACGTCAGCTATGATTTTATTCCCGGAAGGAACATCTATCTTTTTCGGGCTAAGTCCGACGCTCCTAATAAACCAACTTTGCTAACTCGTGTTTTTAAGCTCTATTACATAAGGGTGACCTCCGTTTTAGAAATCGAAGATTCTGGTGGCGGTGGCGGCGGTGGCGGCGGTGGCGGTGGCGGTGGCGACAGTGGCGGACTTACGACACTTACTGCGCCGAAAGCCGCGGATCTTGGGGGCACGGCGATCGTTGCAGCAGTTGAAAAGATCCTTTCCGACCGGGGTAAAGTTTCAGTCGATGACCGTTCCAATAGTTTGATCGTGACTGATTCAGATGACCGGCTCAAGATGATTGAATCTGCGATCGCCGAACTTGACCGTCCTCTGGACCAGGTGCTTATCAATGTGCTCCTGGTCGAGACGTTCGATGATCTTGACCGTACCCTTGGGATCACATGGGGGGACGACAATGGCCTTTTAGGGACACTCACAGGTGCTGTTCAAGACACAAATTGGCCGTTCTTTAACGGGCCCGTGGCCGATGGCTCCACCTCATTTTGGAAAACAACCCATGACATGTTCAAAAATACAGGAAAGCAGTTCAATCCCGCTCACGATAGCGCTGCCGGAGTTTATAGTACGACCGGCACGAGAGATTTTTCGAGCTTTCAAGTCGCGATCCATGCTTTGGAGGATGCGAGCAAGCTTAAGATCCTGGCTAAACCCAAGATCCTGGCTTTGGACAATCAGCCTGCTTTGATCAAGATTGCGACCAATCAGGCCATTGGCCAGTCGACGTTTACAGAAGCAGGAGGAGCTGGGACCAGTTCCACCGATACCGAGCGTTACGAAGTCGGAACTATCTTGCGTGTTACACCGCTTATTAATACCGGGGGGCGCATCACGTTAACACTGGAGCCTTCGTTCGCGACGGTGGAACCTTCGGCGATCCGGGTGAGCGGAATCGGAGGAGGAGCAACGGGAGATCCCACGACGCGCACCGCCAGGACCACCCTGATGGTCAATGACGGACAGACGATCGCTTTGGGAGGCATGCTTTTCAGTAATCAATCCCATGACGACAGGAAGGTGCCGTTCTTTGGGAATATTCCCGTGATCGGCAAGGCTTTTTTTACAAGCAGCACTAAATCGATCAAGGACCGGGAGTTGATCCTTTTTGTGACACCTTACATCATCGCGGATCCTTCCATGCTTCACGATCCGACCCCGCCCGACCGACGATTGGATTTTGAAGATGAAAAGGCGCCCTTCTGGAAGGTGAAGGGGAAACAATGGTATGAGGAGTTGAAGGACGGTCGAAGGAGGGAGACGGAGTTTGACGATTTTTTTAATCTCCGGAAGAGATTGATCGATTCCACGATGGAAAATCTTGATCAGGGCGCAAGGGTACCCGCATCGAGCCAATCTTAAGACAGGGGAGTCAAACGAAATCGCATGGGTATTAACGCCTTATTGGGTGATATTCTTATCGAGCGTCGGCTCATCAATCTGGAGCAGCTGAGCCATGCCCTTGCCAAACAAAAAGAAACCAAAGAAGCGCTGGGTCAGATCATGATCCAGTTGGGTTACCTCGATGAGTCCCAGCTCCGGATGGTGCTTTCCGAGCAACTCGGCGTTTCCTTCCTTTCACCCGACCAATTAAAGCCCCGCATGGATCAGCGTCTCAAGGAGACGATTCCGACCGATTTTGCGCTTGCCAATCTTGTTCTTCCCCTGGATCGTAGCGGGCAGGTGCTTAAAGTGGCGGTGTCGAAAGTTCACGATCTTATTTTTTTAGATAATCTTCGCAAGATCACAGGCTACGATATCTTAACGGTTCTTGCGACCGAAAGCGAACTTAAGCGGGCCATCGTAGCGTATTACGGCAGCACGGATTTCCAAGAGGTTATTTCTTCTTCGGAGGTCGATAGCGTTGCGCAAGATTATATCCAGGAACCTGAAGATCATAGGGTCGATCTCGAAGCGACCAAAACGGAGGCCGAGAAGGCCCCTGTGGTCAAGCTTGTGGACATCATGATCCGTAAAGCCCTCGAGGACCGTGCGAGCGATATCCACATCGAACCTGCCCAAGACAAGATCAATATTCGCTACCGCGTGGACGGTGTTCTTTACGAGCTTCCTCCACCTCCCCGGGAATTGCATAACGCTATGGTCTCGCGTATCAAGATCCTTTCCAAGATGGATATTGCCGAAAAGCGGATCCCGCAGGACGGTTCGTTCGCTCTTCAGTACCAGGGGCACAAAGTCGACATACGCGTGTCGACCATGCCCATTATTTTCGGAGAAAAGGTTGTGATGCGTATTCTGGACAAACGCCTGGATCTTTTGGATATGACGGCGCTCGGTTTTGAGCCGGACCAGCTCGAATATTTCGAAAAGGCGCTGATGCGGCCTTACGGACTTATTTTTATGACCGGGCCGACAGGATGCGGCAAGAGCACGACGCTTTACGCGGCTCTGAACAAACGTCTTTCTCCGACGATCAATATTTGTACCGTTGAAGATCCGATCGAATACCAGATCGCGGGTATTAACCAGGTCCAAGTCAAGCCGGAGATCGGCCTGACATTTTCCACGGCTCTTCGCGCCTTTTTGCGTCAGGACCCGGATGTGATCCTGGTGGGGGAGGTACGCGACCTTGATACGGCCGAGATCGCCATCCGCGCTTCGCTCACCGGCCATTTGGTGCTCTCTTCGTTGCATACGAACGATGCCGTATCGGCCGTGCTTCGTCTTATCGATATCGGGATCCAGGCCTACCTTGTTGCCGGAAGCCTGGGACTTGTGGCGGCCCAGCGCTTGATCCGCGTGCTTTGTCCCCACTGCAAAGAACCGTACAAAGTCGATTCCAAGATCCAGGATGAGTATAAGATCCGTGCCGAGACCCTCTATAAGGCCACGGGGTGTCCCAAGTGTCGGAAGATCGGTTATTGGGGACGTATGGCCATTTATGAGGTGATTCCGATCGATCAAGATATCCGGCGTCTTATCACAAAAGAAACGAATCTTTCCCAATTAAGAGAGCTCCAAAAGGAAAAGAAATACGAGATTCTTCTCCAGAACGGGGTCAAGAAAGTGGAGCGCGGGCTGACCACTTTGGAAGAGGTCTTAAGCGTGGCTTATGAATGAACCTGTCGCGGGATTCCCAAAAAAGGATGCGCCTAAAGATCCGGAAGTTCTCTTCGATTGCCAAGTTCGTTCGCGAGATCTTCCGGGTCAAGCCAAGATTTTGACTTTGGAAGCTCCGTCGAAGGAAATTGCCGTTCAAAGACTTATCGCCCAGGGGTACGTGGTGATCAGCGTCCATGCACAGGGCGAGAAGAAAAGTGGTTTCTGGAACATTTTTTCAAGGCAATCTTCATCTTCCGGCAAGGCATCCAAAAGAGTTTCAGCCCCCATCTTTAATAGAGTTTCGACGCGCGAAACCATTTTTTTCGGCGTCCAACTTGCGACACTTCTTAAAGCCGGTATCCCTCTTCTTCGATCGCTGGAGATCGTTCAAAGGGGGGTCGCGAATCCTTACTTCCGGAAGGTGCTCGGACATATGCGCAAGAGGATCACAGAAGGCGGCACGTTCAGTATCGCGCTCCGTACCTATCCCGATGTTTTCCCGTGGGTCTGGATGAATCTTGTGGAGGTTGGGGAGGCAACGGGAAAGTTGCCGGATTGTCTCGAAGAGATCGTGCATTACCAGGAATCTGCAGCGCGGATCAAAGGCAAGATCATTACCGCATTTTTTTATCCCGCGATCCTGACCGTTGCGGTGATCGGTGCTCTCACATTCCTTTTGCTTTTTATCGTTCCAAAATTTGCGGCGATCTTTGAGGCACAAAAAATGCCGCTTCCGGTTTTAACCCAGATCGTCGTGGCCACAAGCAATGTTCTGAGATTTAACTTCCTATGGGTGGCCGGTGCTGTGGTTGCAGTAGGGATCACTTTGGCTTACACGAGTAAGGCGGCTTCGATCAAACTGGTGTATGACAGGCTGTCGTTGAACGCGCCTCTTTTCGGGCCGATCCTGTTACAAGTGTCTGTAGTCCGTTTCACAAGGTCCTTGGGGACTTTGTTGCGTTCCGGGGTGCAGATCCTTCAAGCGCTTGAGATCTCAGGACGGCTTGTGGAAAATAAGCATCTTGAGGCAAGCATCAAGCGTGTGGCCCAGCGGGTCCGGGGCGGGCAGGGACTTGGCCTTCAGCTCGAAGTCCAGAGGATATACCCTGTTTTCGTGACACAACTTATTGCCATCGGTGAAGAAAGCGGCCAACTCGACCGTTTTCTGGATTTGTTGTCTAACTACTATGAAGAACAGGTCGATGCGTTTCTTGCGCGCTTGACAACGCTTTTGGAACCATTCCTTCTGGTATTCATGGGCGGCGTGATCGGGACGATCGTAATCTCGATGTTTCTCCCCATCGTCGAACTGTCGACCCAAGCAGGGATGCACTAAAAGGGTGAAGAGGTTATCCACAAAACAAAAAGACCCGTCTTTGTTAAAAGGCTGATATTGGAAGGATTATGGACTTGACAGTAGTTGATAGAAGATGTAGGGTTTTATTAGTAGGCAAGTGCTTAAAGAATTTAATAAAAATGCCGATGGGCGGGTGAGTGGCAGAAGTTGCCTATGGAAGTTTATTTTCGCCATTTTTGATCGCGTGCTTGTGCCTGGGGTCGTACTGAAAGATTTGAAATGAAAAAAGGGTGAGAATATCGCAGCGAGAAAAGTTCTTATCCTGGTTGTCGCTATAGGGTGGGTGCTAATTTTCTTAGCAACCAGGGGTGAATCTATTTCTCTTGGGAAGATGGAGCGCGTGCGGGGTTCTATCCGTTCGGCGCAGATCGTTTCCTGTGATGTGAAAAAATGCGATGCTCACGAAGTTGCTGTTATGTGCTTGAGTCTTGAGGCCATGATGTTCGGGGATTTCCCGGGGTTCCTCCTTTCCCTTCGGGCAGTTCCCAAAAATTTTGGCCCAAAGTTAGGCACCGAAAGTGTGTTACTTATCTAACTTTTTTGTCGTGCCAGGTAACATTTTTAACACAAGTTAATTTTTGAATAGGAGGGGTGGATGAAAAAACAAAAAGGTTTCACACTGATAGAAGTTCTGATCGTGGTGGTGATCATAGGTGTTTTGGCAGCTTTGATCATTCCGCGGTTTTTAACGGCTCCGGAAAAGGCTATTGTTGCCGAGGCCAACCAGATGCTTGGCAGTATCATCCGTGCACAACAGGCGAACATCGATACGGGCGGCCCCTTTGTGAGCATTACCGATAATATTACAGTTGCAACCTGGGGCAAATTGCAAATGAATATACCCGGAGCTGCCGTAGTATCCGGTGCTGGCGCGAAGTTCAACTATACGTGCACCACGCCGAATTGTACGGCCGTACGTACTGGAACTGCTGCTAAATCCGTAGGCCGGAACCTTGCCGGAGTTTGGACCTGCGGCTCAGATTATACGACGATGACTTATGGAGGATGCACACTTGGTTAGTGAGGGCAGTGAATGAGTTTTTAATGCAATAACAAAGGAGGAAGTATGAAAATGAAGAGAGGGAGCAGAGGTTTTACGCTGATAGAGGTTTTGATCGTGGTAGTGATCATAGGCGTTTTGGCAGCTTTGATCATTCCGCGGTTTTTAACGGCTCCGGAAAAGGCTATTGTTGCCGAGGCCAACCAGATGCTTGGCAGTATCATCCGTGCACAACAGGCGAACATCGATACGGGCGGCACGTTTATAACCCTTACCGATAATGCGACAACTGCGACGTGGAACAAATTGGGCATGCAGCAACCCAATGCTGCTGTAGTATCCGGTGCCGGTGCAAAGTTCAACTATACGTGCACCACGCCGAATTGTACGGCCGCACGTACTGGAACTGCCGCCAAATCCGTCGGTGTAAATCTTGGCGGAACTTGGACTTGCGGTTCGGATTATACGCTGTTGGCTTATGGAGGATGCACATTAGGGTAAAGTAGTATCCTGGAACGCCTTTTTAAATGAGTATTAGACACCCTGGGGCGGGTCGGTTTTTTGACCAGCCCGCTTCCGGGGGGTTCTTCAAAAAAAATAGGGCGATCCGGAGAAAAAGAGACGGTTTTAATCTATAGGATTGGTTGCTGGCCTTAGGTTGTAGGGTTTTCCACTTTTTAAAATGCTCAGTAGTGGGAGAGGACACGCTCTGATGAAAGTCGAAAAAGGTTATACGATGACTGAGATTTTGATCGTGGTGGTCGTCCTTGGGATGTTGGCGGTCATGATCATCCCGCGTTACACCGGTCAAAGTGAGCGTGGGCTCGTTGCCGAGGCGGTCGCGATGCTTGGCAACATCCGTCAGGCCGAAGTGGCTTACCAGCTCGAGAATGCAGCGTTCACCACTAATTTGGCCAGCCTTGATATTGACACCTCGACTTCGACGAAGTTCACTTTCACAGTGAGTACGGCCGGAGCTGCGACCGCCGTGCGTACACCCGGCGGCGGCACGACCTTTAACAGCAAAACGATCATTTTAGATATTGCCGGAACTTGGTCTGGGGACCATCCGTTTAGGCCCATTTAATGCCCCTTTCGAAGGATCCCAAAAGAGCAGGCGGTTGATGTCCTCGCGGTCTGTCCTTGTCTTTCATTCATTTCCTAAATGGTTGACAAGGACTGCCCCAATTTCGCGAGGCCGAAATTGATAAAAATTAGGACTGTCCTGATTCTCGAAAGACACGGAGGCCCGTGGGCGCCTTTGTTGACGGATTATCTAAGTGACATGCCGGCGGCCGTTTCAGTGATCGAAGAACCCGCGCAAGCCGCGCTCCATTTCGACAAGATCCTTCCCAGCGTTCTTTTCTCCGAGCCCTGTTTCTTAAGCAAGGCTTTTCTCCAAAAGATCAAAGTCCGTAAGAATACGGACCCGATGTTCCGGTTTTGCCTGCTCGGCGAACCTCCGGCGGGCGAAAAAACAATTCTTTTTGATGCGGTTTTTCCGGCCCTTCCGTCCCAGATCGATCTCAATAGACGTTTTGTCGAAATGCTTCCGACACCTGAGTCCCTGCGGCTTCTGGTCGTCGATGATGAGGAAGAGATCGGGACAGTGGTCCGGGATTATTTTCATGGGCGAAAAGATCCCGCCTTCGTGATCACATGCACCGCGAACGGCAAGGAAGCGCTCGAAAGGGTTGCGCGCGAGCGCCCGGATGTGATCATCCTCGACATCAAAATGCCCGTGATGGACGGCCGCGAATTCTACGCAAAACTTAAGGCAACGAAACTCGAGATCCCTGTGATCGTTTTCTTCGATTCTATTTCCGGTGAGGAACTTTCCGAGATGCGCCGGTTTGGTAATCCGGCGGTGATCGAAAAAGGCGATAAGGGAAGCTCCCTCGGAGCGATGCTGCTCTTGGTGAAAAAGCTGGCATATTTCAGCAGACAAGAGACCGGGACCCCGGGGCATGAGAGATTTTAGGGAAACAAAAGCGTTTCAATCTGCAGGCGGTTTGGTCTCGGAGGTTCACAAGATCACCCGGAGATTTCCCAAATCCCAAAGAGGAGATTCAGTCATTGTTTTCCAGGTCTCTAGTCCGCCTGTTTACTAAGTTCTCTATGCTGGGCATCCTTATCTTTTCCTCTCCGGTTACCGCCCAGGAGCCCTTTGCGGGCCCTGAGGCGCTCTTGGAGGAAGTCCAGAAGAGCGCGTTCCGTTTTTTTGAGGAGCATCATCATCCGCATACAGGCCTCGTGCGGGATAGCGCGCCCAACAGGCCTGGCACCGTGAGTAATGCTCCGGCGAGCATTGCGGGGGTCGGATTTGCGCTTACGATCTATCCGGTGGCCGTGGAGCGGGGATGGATGAGCCGCACTTCGGCCCACGCGCTTACTGTGCGGACTTTGGAATTTTTCCTTGATCATGCCGCGCAGTACAAAGGTTTTTTCTATCATTTCCTGGATTTCGAGACCGGAGAAAGGATGAACGGCTCCGAGCTTTCGCCGATCGACACGGCGCTTTTTCTGGCGGGGGCCCTTTTTGCAGCCGAATATTACGATGACCCGGAAGTCCGGGACCTTGTCCAAAAGATCTACGAACGCGTCGATTTCCCCTGGATGCTTAACAAAGGGAAGACCTTTGCGCTTGCCTGGAGTCCCGAGACGGGTTTTAGTAAAGCTCGCTGGGACCACTTCGATGAATGCCTGCTTCTTTATGTTCTGGCGATAGGTTCCCCGACCCATCCGGTCTCCGAGGAAACCTGGCGCGGAATCCTCCGAACGGCCGGGAGCTACCGGGATTATCGTCTGATCCAGATGCCGCCGCTTTTTGTGCATCAATACCCGCATGTGTGGCTTGATCTTCGAGGGCAAAACGATGGATTTGCGGATTATTTTGAGAATTCCGTGAATGCCTCGCGCGCCAACCGTGCTTTTTGCATCGACCAGGCTTCGAAATTTTCGGGCTACGGTCCGGATCTCTGGGGGCTTTCAGCCTCCGAGGGTCCAACAGGGTATCGCGCATACGGTGCGCCTCCGGGTTGGACGGTTTTCCATGACGGGACGGTCGCGCCCGCGGCCTGCGGAAGTTCGATCGTGTTCACGCCCGAGGAATCTATCGCCTGCCTAGAGAACATCCGGACTTCTTACAGCGATGCGATGTGGGGACCTTACGGTTTCTCTGACGCCATGAACGTGGGCAAGGGATGGTTCAGCGACAAGGTCCTGGCAATCGACCAGGGACCGCTTCTTCTGATGATCGAAAATTACAGGACCGGGTTGATATGGAAATTCATGTCCCAAAGCGTTCCCGTCCGGGCAGCACTTGAAAAAACAGGGTTCCGGAAAGGGGCTTTGCCGCTTCCGTGGCCGGAGCCCCCTGTGTATCAAGCGCCCTATGTTTCACCGGGTATTCAAGTGGATGGATTTCTCAGGGATTGGCCTCCCGGCGAGACTCTTGTGATGAACCCGGAAGGGCATAAAGATTTCGGGGATTTTGACGGTCCCAATGCCAATCAATCGAAACGAAGTGGAGATTGGGGCCGTCCAAACTACCATGACGGAAAAGAAATAAAAAGTGTGGACGGGCCTGGGGATTTTGGGGCCAAGATTCGTTTCGCGTGGGATAACGAATATCTTTATTTTGTCGCAAAAGTGGACGATGACGATGTGGTGGCGAGCAGGACGGGGCAGCATATCTGGCGAGATGATCTTTTGGAGATCTATATCGATCCGGAGGGAGATGGGCTTTTTTGGAATGATCCCCGGGATTTCCAACTGGGCTTCAGGCCTGGGCGTGACGACCGGGAGCTTGCGGCTTGGTCGTGGTTCCAGGGCGGGGAGGATCCCCGGGAGGGGAAAAAAGTCTACGCGAAAAGCTATACCGACGCGAAAGGTTATATCATCGAAGGGGCCATCCGATGGGATTTCCTGGAAGTGACGCCGGAACCCGGCAAGGAGATCCGGCTCAGTCCGGCCGTGCATGAGGTCGATCGAAAAGGCGGCGATGGAAAACTTGTTTGGTTCTTTCGCAATGAAGAAAAATATCAGCGTTTTGTTCTGGGAAGGATTGTCTTAGTCCAAGGAAAGGAGATCCGGAATGCCGACGCCCCGAAAAGAAAAATCTGAAAAAATGAAAACATGTGTACGTCCCCTTGAGATAGGTCCTGTCGTGAGGGGTTTGCGCAAAGAAAGAGGCCTGAGCGGTGTAGAGCTTTGCCGTCGCGGCAAGGGGATCGACCCCAAGACGCTTACGGCGCTTGAAAAGGGAAGGATCCGGAACCCTTCGATGGTGACCTTGGAGGCGCTCGCGAAAGGGTTTGGTATGAGCGTAAGCGACCTTTTCCGAAAGGTCGAATTCGACCAACGGGACTATTTCTCCCTGGGTTCTCCAAAAGGGCTCTACAAGGTCGATCTTCTGTCCCAGGGCATTCAGCTGGTCTCTTTTACGCCGCTCATCGAGGAGCTTTTTTGCGGGAAAATGATCCTTGAAGGTCAAAAGCAATTTGATCAAAAACTGTTCGGCAGGGACGGCGCCGGAGCTTTTTTTATTATGACCCTGATCGGCCAGTTCGAGGGAGAGATCGAAGGGCGCAAGGTGGTCCTGAAAGAGGGCGATAATCTTTATTTTTACGGAGGGATGAAATTTCATTTGACGAATACCCTCCAGCGCAACTCCACGTTGCTTTTGGTTGCGGTACCGTCTTGCCTGAAAATGCCGAGGGTCTTTAGGAGGCAGGAGTAACTTCATTCGTACTTTAAGGGATCATTTTTTCGGGCGAGTGCCCATCCTCATCCGTGAATACCTTTCAAGGAGGAAGGTGGGGTTCCCAAGACGAATTTATGACATTAACTTAGATATTTCTTTGCCGATAAAAGAAGGGCTGTCCCAATATTGATCGAATAGTTCGAATACCAGCGATGGGAGCGGAACAATTCCCATGTCGATCCATGAGCGCAAGGCGGTGATGGGAGCCGTCCTTGGCGGTTTTTGAAAGAAATAAAATACTAGACAAGTACTATGGATTTTTGACTTAACCGTGGTAAAATGCCGCCAACACAATGTTTATGAAAAAAATCTCTTTTTATCTCTTAGTGTTCTTTAGCGCCGCAGGTTTTTGCTTGTCCTCCTCCCAAGGACAAGCCTCGGAGAGCACGGTGCCGACGGCCGGTATTTCCACAGCTTCCAAAGATGGATCCATTCCCGGCATAGATTCTCAGAAGAAGTCATGGTGGCGCCGATCTTTACCGGCGGTCACGGGTCAGGATTCACAGTCCCCACCTGCTTCGGCGGCTCCCGTGGTTTCAAAAAAGTCTTCCCAGACGCCTAAACGCGCCCAAGAGCCTGTCGCTGTTCGCAAAAATGCGCCTCCTGCAAAGATCGAGATCGTGAATGGAAAAGAAAAGAAAAGACAGAGCCAACGCAGAAGGGCCAAAGAGGAGGCTCGCGCGGAGGCCCTGGAAAAGGCCGTTGAGCAGCAGGTAGAAGCATTGCGGGCGGCGCGCGCGCGGGAAATGCCTTATTTGGACAAAGTCTATATCCGGACCAGCATTACACCGTTCAAGATCCAGCAGAAAGAGGCATTCCTAAGCGGCGGGAAGAAGGATCTCCAAGACCTCATTCTCCGCGCTCAATCCGTACACACCCAGGCCAAGGCCGCCCATGAGAATATCACGCTCTATAACCGGCGTGTGCTTCTGGCCTTGCGGAAACTTTTCCCGGAGGTCTCGTTTAACTTCAATGATCGCGAAGGCCTGATCAACACCAATAATTTCACGGGAGACGATTGGCATGTCACGCTTCGCCAGCCCATCTTTAACGGAGGGGTCCTTTGGAATACGCTCCTGCAGGAAAAGGCGAGCCTGGAGGCTTCGAAAAAGCAATACGATAAGACCGTCGCCGATCTCGTGTTCGATCTTTCCCGTGCTTATTTTGAATACCAACGGACCTTGCAGACCGCCGAAGAACATCGTATTGCAGTGGAGAAGATGAAGCGCTTCGCGGAAATGTCGGAAGAGAAGTTCAACGAAAAGATCATTTCCGAGATCGAACATCTGAACGTACAGTCGCTTTACAGCCAGATGCAGTTCGATCTTGAGTCTGCGAATCAGGAACTGGAGATCGCGAAGCTCGATCTTCAGAAATATCTCGATCTTTCGGTGGACGATCAGTTCACGCTAGCCAAGATCTATGATCTTGGCGATGTAGTCGAAGGACAGGCGATCCCTGCGGGAAGTACGCCTGGAGACAAGAACCTACCCGATGTTTTTAAAGGTCAAGATAAAGCGCCGGAACTTTCAAAATTGATCGACCTCTCGTATGAACATCGTCCGGAACTCCAGGTGGAGGCCGCGAAACTCCAGGTGATGCGACTCGGTGAGCGTATCCGGTGGGGCGAATTTTTGCCCAAGGCCAATCTGACCTATCAGTTCGGGGCGCTGGGTGAGGCTTATCTCAATAATGGCGCGGTTTATGGCGGTAGTGGTTATAACGCTAAAAACGAACCCATCCTGAAAAAAGAGTGGCAGCTCATGCTCGAAATGAACTGGAATGTCGGCGGCAATAAGATGAGTTATACTTTTTCCCGGGATAAAAAAGCACCATCCATTACACAGTTTGATCAGGCTTCAGGTACCATGCTTCGAAAGAACGGTCTCACTTTCGGGGTTCTGGATGGTCTGGATGCTTTTGTGAACGTGAAACAGGCCGAGGTCGACAAACTCAATCAGGTTGTGGAGTTGGAAAAGGCCGAAAAACAGGTGCTTCAGGACGTGAAACAGGCCTTTTACGACTATCAAAAATCCGTGATCCAGGTGAATTCCACGGTCAAGCGTTTGGAATATCGCAAACGCTTGCGCGAATTCGCCGAACACCGGCTGAGCAAAAAAGAGATCGAGCTTTCCGAATATCTTCAGGCCGAATCCGATCTTGTGCGCGAAAAGGCGGAACTTCACAAGGCTCTCAAGGAATATTTTTCGGCCAGGGCGGCGCTTAATCATGCGGTGGGTATCCAGAATTTCTTTAACATGGATAGCCCTCAGAAAAAGTAGGAACGGTTCCGAGGGCGGCAAAAGATTTTTTTGAAGGCACCATTTCAGACGGAGTTTAAAATGAACATGCAAAACGAAGATTATCCCGGGGACAAGAGTTCTCCGTTCAAGATCAGATCCCCCTCATCGGAAGGGCCGGCCAAAATGCCGTTTCAGATCCCAAAAAAAAATAAAAATACATGGTTTGATCGGAATAAAGTGCGTCTTGTTATTATCGCGGTCGCCGTAGCGGGGTTGTTTTTTGGGGGCAAGACGGTGATGGAGCGGTTCTTTAAGACTTCAAAGCCTTCTTTGAGTGAAACGATGAAACAGCAGCAACAGGTGGCCAAGGATGCGCCGGTGGCGGTCAAAGGTTTTAAGGTCGGCCGGTTCAATTATGAAGATTCCATGAACGTGCTTGGGACGATCAAGGGGTCTATGGAGCTGAAACTCAGCTTCGAGATCCCGGGCGTGATCAGTTCGATCAATTACAAGGAAGGGGAGCGCTACGAAGAAGGCGCCCTGCTCGTCTCCTTGAAACAGGATGATATTCTCTTGCGATTGAAAAGGGCCCAAGCGGCTTTCAATAAAGCGGAGTCCCAAGCCAAAGTGGCGGAGAACGAGGTCGCGGAGAATGAGAAACTTCTGAAGATGGGGGCGATACCGCCGTCGACGGTAGAAAAAAAGAAATTAGAAATGGATGCCGCAAAATACGAAGCCGAGGCCCAGCGTCTTGAGATGAAGGCGAACGAGGCCATGCTCGAGAAGTCCAACCTTTACGCTCCTTCCTCCGGGATGCTGGGAGATCTGAACGTCGAGGAAGGGGAAAATATCAGCCAAAGCACGCTGATCGGGACCCACATCAATATCGAATATGTTTATGCCGAGTTTGGGATCGTGGAGCGTGACGTCCAGAAGATCACGCTGGGACAGAAGGCCAAGGTCTTCGTGGACGCTTATCCGGATAAGACCTTTGAAGGCGTGATTGAAAATATTGCGCCGCAGATCTCGGGAACAAGCCGTACTTCTACGGCCAAGGTGCGTATTGAAAATCCCGAAAGATTGCTGATGCCGGGTATGTTCGCCCGTGTTCGCATCATGCTTTACAGTAAGAAGGACGCTTTAGTGGTGCCGACGGATGCCATCCAGGGCGGTGAAGGCGAGAAGTTCGTTTATGTGATTAAAATGTCCGGAGGTTTCGCTTCCAATGCCATAGAATCCAAGGTCGCAGGAGTCATGGGGGGAGGGCTTGGCGCTGTGGCTGCGTTGAGCGCCGGGGCCAAGGGTCAGGAAAAGATCGAGAAGAAGAGCGGAAAAGAAGCCGGTAAGGCGACAAGAGAAAAAGATTCCTCCAGGATCGAGGAAGGCACCGCTGAGAAACGTCCTGTGACCGTGGGTTACACCCGCACCGACTACTCTCAGATCGATGCGGGCCTTACGGAAGGAGAGATTGTCGTTATGACCGGGTTCGAGAGATTGGAGGATGGAAAGAAGATCCGCTTGATCGAAACCCAAGAAGCCGAGCTTTAGCGTTATGCGGACGAGCAAAGATCTCCGCAGAATGATCCCCCCCTATGAGCCTTCCTGAATTCGCGATCAAGAAAAAGGTCACCGTTTACATGTTCACGCTCGGACTGGTTCTCCTGGGCGTTCTTTCTTTCAAACGTCTGCCGCAAGACCTTTTCCCTCCGATTACGTTCCCTCAGGTCACGATTGTTACCGATTATTCGAACGCAGCGCCCGAAGAGATCGAGACGCTCATCACGCGCGTGGTGGAGGAAGCGATCGGGTCCGTTTCCGGATTGAAACGCATTGAATCCATTTCGCGCGAAGGACGCAGCACCATCATGGCGTCCTTCAATTGGGGTCAGGATATTGATTTCGCAGCACTGGCTGTTCGCGAAAAGGTCGATCTGATCAAGGAAAGGCTTCCCAAGGAGGCCGAAGATCCCGTGGTTTTGAAGTTCGATCCTCTTGCCCGTCCGATTCTCCTGCTTTCCGTCACAGCTCCGGATCTTCCTCCTGTGCGCATGAAACTCTTGACCGAGAAAATGGTCAAAGATCGCCTGGAAAAGGTGGAGGGGGTCGCCTCGGTAAATCTTTCGGGCGGTGTGAATCGCGAGATCTTGGTGGAGATTGACCAGCCGCGCCTTCAAGCCAACCATCTTTCGCTTCTTGAGGTCGTCAATTCGCTTGATGAAGCCAATGTGTCCTATCCCGCGGGCAGCATCAAAAAGGGTCTTTATGAATATCTGATCCGGACGGTCGGAGATTTCCGTTCGCCGGCCGAGATCGGATATGCCGTGGTCGGGGTTGACAACGTGGAAAAACTCCGCAGGGAAGATATAAGCTTTGTCGAGCGCGACACGAGCGAGGGTCCCCGCCGGACGATCGAGAGATTGCGGGGAGAGGTTGAAAAGCAGATGCTCGAGAAGCGCCTTGTGACCGTCAAGGATATCGGGAATGTGGTGGACGGGCTGGCGGGCAAGACCAGTATTTCCCGTTATAATGGGGCCGAAAATATTTCCGTGGCCATTCAAAAACAGTCGAATGCGAACACCATTCAGGTCGTGGACAAACTTCGTAAGGAGCTGAAATTCCTCGAAGAGGATCTCAATTCCCGCGGGCTTCAGGTCAAGATCATTTACGACCACTCCATTTTTATCCGCAATACGATCGAAAACCTGGCTCATGAGGCCATACAGGGCGGTGTTTTGGCTCTGATCACGCTCTACATCTATCTTCGCGCTATCGCGATGTCGGTCCTGGTGGTCGTGTCGCTGCCACTGACCATTTTGGGCGTGTTTTTCCTGATGGCTATGGCGGGGGTCACGGTCAACATCATGTCCCTCGGAGGGCTCGCGATCGCCATCGGGATGATCTTAGACACCAGCATTGTGGTGCTGGAGAATGTTTTTCGCAAACGCCAGGAGGGCGCCAATGCGGAACAGGGTGCTATCGACGGCGCTACGGAAGTGGTATGGCCTGTGGTGTCCTCCAATCTGACCACAATCGCCGTATTTTTTCCTTTGATCGTATTTGTGCCGGGCGTCGCGGGCCAGATCTTCAAGGATCTCGCCTGGGCGATCATTTTTTCGCAGATCATCTCGACTTTCATCCCGTTGACTCTGATAACGTTGCTTTCTACTTATGTGGCAGTGAATCAGCAGGAGTACAAGCCGCTTAGCCTCACGGGTGACCTGGATCAAAGGATCATGGCGATGCCCACAAAAACGGGGCAAAATCGTTTTATGACCGGGATCCTAATTACCGCGTTCGTGGTGCTTGCATCGACTTTTCTGATAGTTCCGACCATTGACCGCGAGGTTTTGCCAAAAGTAGACCAAGGGCAGTTCTACGTGAAGGTCGATATGCCGCTCGGGACGCGACTCAATGTTACCGACGGAATTTGTAGGCGACTGGAAGAAATATTGCGTTCGGAGGATGCTGTCCAGGATATTTCTATCGCGATCGGCAGCGAAAAAACGAGTCGCGGAGAGATCAAGATCGAAACCCTCCGGCCTTCTCAAGCGCTTATCCTTGTGACACTCGACAGGAAAAGGAAGCAGTCATCCTCCAAGATCGTGGCTTTGCTCAAGAAAGAAATCGAGGCGACGAACTTCGAGAAAGATGAAGCTAGGGTTGAATTCGTGCTTCAGGAAAGCGAATTCTCGGTCGGGGCCGGCAGTATCAAGCCGATCCTGATCGAGGCCAAAGGATACGATTTTACGGCTATGGAAGGTCTTGTGAACCGGCTCAAGGAGCGCCTTGGCGCGATCTCGGGGATCATCAATATCCAGGATGACATCGGGGAGAAAACGCCCGAAACGAAACTCGAGATCAATAAAAAGCGCGCGGCTCTTTATGGGATTTCCGCGATGGATGTTTCGCTCACAGCGAAAGCGGCCATTGAAGGCGTGGTCGCGACGCAGTACCGTGAGGCGGGCCGCGAGATCGATGTGCGGGTCAGGTTGAGCGATAAAGACAAGGAGAACATCTCGAATCTTGGCACTTTGTTGCTTTACTCAAAGGTCTTGGACATTCACGTTCCTCTGAAGGAGATCGCCCAGATCAATCGAGGACAGGGGCCGAGCGAGATACGGCGCATGGACCAGGAGCGCACGGTGACCATTTCGGCCGAGATCGATAAGACCCGTCAGGACAAAGATGTTCTCGCCGATGTCCAAAAGTTCCTCGCGGGGTTGAAGGTTCCCGACGACATCCCGCAGGATTTCCAGGTCAGACTTTCCGGTAAAGCCAAGGAGATCAAAGAGAATTTCGGAGGCGTTATTTTCGCGTTCGTGCTCGCCATCATGCTCGTTTATATGATCATGGCCGCCCAGTTCGAGTCTTTTCTGCAGCCCCTGATCATTATGGTCACTGTGCCACTTTCGTTCGGGGGTGCGCTCATCGCTTTAAAAGTGACCGGGAGCTCCTTTAACGTGATCTCGCTTTTGGGTCTCGTGCTTTTGGGCGGCGTGGTCGTGGGCAACGGGATCGTGCTGATGGAATATATCAACCAGCTCCGTTCGGAAGGTAAGGAGATGGTCGCCGCCGTATGGGAGGCGGTGCGCACGAGAACGCGCCCCGTGCTCATGTCGTCCACCACGACTATTATGGGCATGTTCCCGATCGCTCTCGGGCTTGGAGAGGGCGGTGGGCTTCTGTCGCCTCTGGCCATTACGGCCATGGGCGGTCTTTTCTCTTCCACGGTGCTGACGCTGATCGTGCTTCCGTGTCTTTACATTATCGTGAACCGGTTCATGGAAAAGTATCTTGGTTACGAGGAAGAGACCGTTGAAGAAAGCTCCGCAACGCCTCCTTCGGCCTGATCATGGGAATCCCAAGTTTCGCGCTTAAGCGTCCGGTTTTTACAGCCATCCTTTTTGTCGGGGTAATCGTTATCGGTATGATCTCCCTCATGCGCCTGAAAGTGGAACTCTATCAGGGCCAAAGCCAGGGAATCATATCGATCGTAGTGCGTGCCCGCGGCGGGTTACCCTCCCAGGACGTTGAAAAGATGATCACCAAACCCATTGAAGAAGCCATTGGGACCGTGAGCCACATGAAGGGCCTCTATTCCAGTTCGCGCGAAGCAGAGTCACGCGTAACCATGGAGTTCGATGCCGGCACGGATATGAAGTTCGCTGCGCTTGAGGTCCGGGAAAAATTTGCGCGTGTCAAACCCCTTCTTCCCAAGGAAATTGAAAAGCCCGTGATCGCCAATTACGATGACGCACAGGCCGCTATCATGGTGTTCGCGGCGACTTCTGAGAACATGGCCCCGGAAGAGATCCGCGAAATGGTGGACATTAAACTCAAGCCGGTCCTGAGTCGCGTGGATGGAGTCGCGAGCGTGGAGGTCTATGGAGGAAGGGAACGCAAGATCCTGGTAGAGCTCGATCGCGACAAGATGGTGGCCTATAACATCTCGATCGAGCGTGTCATGGATGTGCTGGGTCAGAGCAATATCAATCTCCTGGCCGGGAATGTTGAAACCGGAAAGTTCGAATATGCGGTCCGGAGCATGGGCTCTTTTCTCACGGTGGACGAAGTCGGGGACATCGGCGTGAAGGCCACCCGGCAGGGGTCCATCATTCCGCTCAGGGAGATAGGGACCATTAAGGACTCCTATCTCGAGGCTACGGACCAAGCGCGTCTGAATCTGGAGCAGAACGTCACGGTCTACGTTAAAAAAGCGAGTATGGCCAATACCCTGGATGTCGCGAGGGATCTCAATCGAGTCCTGGATCTATTTGAACAGGAGAATAAAGCACATATCAAGATCGTGGTCGTCAATGACCGGGCAGAAACGATCTCGCGTGCGATCGACGACGTCAAAGGGGCGCTCTATTTGGGGCTGGTTCTGATCATGGGCGTCATTTATGTTTTTATCCGTAACTGGGTGCTGGCGGCCATCATCCTGGTCGTGATCCCGTGTTCTTTGATCGCAACGTTCATTTTCATGGCGGCCTTTGGTATCAGCATCAATGTCATGACCCTAAGCGGGCTGGCGCTCGCGATCGGCATTTTGATCGACACCGCGGTCGTGATCCTGGAAAACATTTTTTCAAAAAAAGAGCGGGGCTTCGGGGACACGCAGGCCATCCGGGAAGGGAGCGAAGAAGTGTGGCTTCCGCTTCTGGCGTCGCTCTTGACGATGCTCGTGGTGTTCCTGCCGATCATTTTTATCGATAAGACCGTCCAGCTGACGTATGGCGGGTTCGCGTTTACCATCAGTATTTCTCTTATCGCATCATTTTTTTCGGCGCTCATGCTTATTCCCATGCTCATTCGCCAGTTCGGGATCGCGGCGCTTAATGCTCACCGCAAGGACACCTCGAGCGCTTTCATCGATAAGGCGCGGGAAAAATATGTGAAGGCTATTCGCTGGTGTATTGCCTGGCGATGGAAGGTCGTGCCTGCGGTTTTCGGGCTCTGTTTTTTGGCCATTTTTTTGCTGGTCCGCACACCGATTGACTGGCCCTCGTCCTTTGAGGAGAACGAATTTGCGATCGTCACGTTCCCGTTGGCCGGCGCGCGTTTGGAATCGAATGACGAGGCCATGAAAAAGCTCGAAGAGATCCTCTCGAAGATCCCGGACGTCACTCTCTTCTCAACGACCGTTTCAAAGGACGATCTGCGGCTTTTTGTCCGCTTGAAACCCGCCCGCAAGCGCCAGTATTCCAAGGACGAGATCATGAAGATCATTGATGAGCAGGGGAACGCCGCGGTCAAGGAGATCCACAGCGATTACAGCTTGATCGTGGACGAAGGCGCCGGCTCCTCCGAACAGAAAAAACTCGTGGTGAATATCTACGGTCAGAACGGGGATGAGCTTGAGAAACTCGCCAAGGAGTTTGCCAACAAGATGTCCAAAGTGGACGGTTTGACCAATCTGGTCATGACGGACCTTCGCAAGCGTCCGGAGTATTCGCTTGTGGTGGACAAGGGAAAATCCGCGATGTACGGGCTTAGCGTGAAAACAGTTGCCGACAGCATGCATGCCCAAGTCCGCGGTATGCGGCCCACGAAATTCCATGAGCTTTCTAAAGGCGAGGAGATTGAAACCATCACACGGCTCCAGGCCATTTACCGCCAGAAGCTTGACGATCTGGGACAGATCTATGTCCAGACCAAGGAAGCCAGGCAAGTTCCTTTAAGTGAGATCGCCAACTTCTATCCGTCGACCGGTCCGCAAACCATTGATCGCAAAGACAAGCACCGGTATGTATTCGTCAAAGGGGATGTGAAGCGGCCGATCGAAAAGATCGCGGTCGATGTCAAAAAAGCCGTGAAAGATATAAAGCTTCCCGATGATTATTACTGGCGTTTCGGCGGCGGATACGAAGAACTGATGGAGAGTAAATCCCAGTTGGCGGTCGCTCTTCTGATCACGGTCTTTCTGGTCTATATGGTCATGGCCTGTCTTTTTGAGAATTATTTATATCCCTTCCTGATCATGATCAAGATTCTGCTTAATTTTATCGGGATCTGGGCGGCATTGGCCATCACGCGCAAGCCTCTCAGCACCCAGGTTTTTATCGGGATGATCATGCTTGCCGGATACTCGGTGAATGCGGCGATCCTTCTGGTGGACCACGCCCTTCATTTAACCGATGAGAAGAGCAAAAAAGAGCGTTTTATCCAAGCCGGCGTGGACCGGCTACGACCCATTTTGATGACGGCCATTGCGGCGATTCTTGGATTTTTGCCCATGGCGATGAGTTTTGGCCAGGCGAGCGATCTCTGGTCGCCCCTGGCGGTGACCATTATCGGAGGGCTTATCAGTTCGACCATTCTGATCCTTTTCGTTTTGCCGGCGCTTGTAATGATCACGGATGATATCCGGGAAATTTTTAAAGCTTTTTTTTCGGGCGTATCTGAGAAGATACAGGCCCTTTCAGCGAACAAAGCGATCCAGAGTCCTTAAAATTTAACTGAGAAACATCACTTCCGTTCCTCAAGGGACGGATAAAGGAGACATCTATGGAAACGAAAGCGGACGGGCAGGCTAAGATCACGACTCATCGTACCAACAAACGCCAGGCGAAGAATCTCATCATCCATCGCCCCATGCAGCGGGAATTTTCGTTTATGTTGATCGCTCTTTTCATGGTGGCTTCGGCGGCGGTTGCTTGGGTCATTCATCAAACCATCCGTGATGCGGCCTTCGGAGGGGCTTTTACTTTCGGGAAGGTCAATCCCTCCGAGATCCTCTATGACGTGAGTTACTCGATCATCATTCGCGTGACCCTGGTGTTGATCCTTACGCTGATCATTATTGGTGCTTATGGCGTGGTCTTTCTCCATCGCGTGGCCGGTCCGGTTTACCGGTTCCGCCAAACCTTACTGAGAGTGAATCGCGGAGAAATGCCCCAGGACATCAAGCTTCGTGAGGGGGATTTTTTCCACGATATGGCCCATGATATTAACATCGTTCTGAAACGCCTTCGCTCGGAACAAAGTAAGATCTCGGAACTTAAGACAAAAATGAACGATCTTGAGAAAAGCGCATTGTCGGAGGACGTTCGTCAGAAGACCGAAGACATGAAGACGGTCCTGGATTCCTTCTCAAAGCTTTAGGTTAGAGTTTCTGCAACTCATTTCGTAGCAACGGGATGCGATTTTTTTGAGAGATATCTAAAGATCCATGGGGGTGGACAGGTCGTTCCGGAGAAATCTCGCAAGCTTTAAACTTTTTTTGTCGGACCCCTTGTCTTTATCTTTTTAAAAGAGTATACTTCTTTCGACCCTCGCCATGCAGTATCATTTCACGAAAGGAGTAACAAAAAAATGAAGAAGGTTAATAGCAGTTTGACATTAGCGCTCGTTGCGTTGATGGTCGTCGGTTTTGGAGTTGCCGCATACGCAGCTCCCGCGGCGAACGAGCTTGTGATCGCGGATTTTGACACCGGGGACAAGCCGAATAATATCGGCGGTGATTTCGGTGGATGGGACAAGGACCCGAACGATGAGTCCCAGGGAACCCAGATGTCTTTCGATACGGACGATAGCCAAGGGGATGCTGCCGGCTATGCGATTCGCCTCGATTACGATGTGGATTCTCCGAATCCGGCTTACAACGGTTTCTGGATGAAGCTGAACGGCGAGGATGCAACGGCTTACAACACCCTCAATTTCTACGTCAAGGGGGATGCCAAGGCCGGTTACACCAAGCGTTTCAAGATCGAGCTCAAGGACATGACGAACAAGCCTTCTGCGTATATCGTGAGCGGCATCACGGACCAGTGGCAAAAGATCTCGATCCCGTTCGAAAAGTTCCGTCGTATTGAAAACTGGAACTCTTTGAACGAGCTTGTCTTCGTTTTCGACGATATCAACTCCAGTCCGAAGACCGGGAGCATTTTGATCGACCAGATCACGTTCTCGAAGCAATAATCGAGGCGTTTTTTGGGAGAAGTTGTTTCCAAGCAGCCCCGCTTTAAAAAGCGGGGCTGCTTTTTTTTGTCCCCGCCCCCATTTCTCAAAACACACTTTCTGTCGAGGCGGTATTCAACTATCCGGCAGAGAATTCTTTCCTTGGAAGATCCGGTCTCAGGGGTTAAAAGCCCACGGTTTCGGCCGATAATGTGAGAGTGTCCTGGCATAGGATAACTCCGGGGTCTCGAGGCCATGGATGTCAGGGGAGGCGGCCCAGTACCCGGAGTTCATAGAGGGTACCCTTGATGGAAAAAAACGACGGCGTTTTTGTCATAAGCGCAAGCCGTATACTGCCCGCCAAGCGGTGGCAGGTTCTGCGTCTGCTCACGCGCGTTCAGGATTTCCCGCGTTTTTTACCCAATATCCTGGAATGTAAGGTCCTTTCCCGGGAGCGGAATCGCGTGGTCAGTTCCTGGCTCGTGGAAATGGAAAAGGTCCCGATCTCCTGGACGGAAGAAGAGGTCCTGGACCTTCGCCAATTCACGATCCGTTTCACGGCCCTGAAGGGCGACTTGGAGAAGTTCGAAGGCTTCTGGAAACTTGCGGAGCATCCTTCCGGAGGCACCGAACTTTTTGTCGAAGCCACCATCAAACTCGGCATTCCGGTATTCGAGGTGGTAGCCGGAGGGATCATTGCGGCCAAAGTTCATCGCTATTTTGAATCGCTCCTAAGGGCTTTTGAAGAAGAGCTATCCAAGCGCCGCTACGGTGGGTTGAAGGACCGCTCACCGAAGAAGGTCTCCGGCTTCGGTGTGATCGGCCATCCCTACAACATTCAGCATCTCATGAACTTTTTTCAGGCCCATCAACAAAGCCGGGCGATCCCCTCACCGGAATTTCTTGCGAAGATCTTTGAAATGACGCCCTCGTTCGAAGCGGATGCGATCCAGGAGTTCCGTTCTGCGACTGGAAAGACCGTGAACGGCTCTCTGATCATCTGCAACATCATTCCGGACATGCTGGACCTGGACATCGGACAAGCGGTCCGCAAGGTGGTGGACGCCTGTAAGCTCGCGGAGCGCTGCGGATTCGGCATTGTGGCACTCGGCGGCTTCACGTCGATCGCAAGCGAACGTTTTGGCGATGAATTCCTTAAAATGGTGCACATCCCCGTGACGACCGGCAACACGCTGACGGCCGCACTCGCGGTCGAACAAGTGAAAAAGGCGGCGGAACTCATGGAGCTGGATCTTTCAAAGGCGAGCGTGACGATCCTGGGTGGGGCAGGCGATATCGGGAGCGGCTGTGCGCGCGGGTTGGCCGACAAAGTCCGCGAGATCACGGTTACGAGCCGCACGGGCAAGAGTTTCGGTTGGATCAAGCGTGAGATCGCGAAGGCGGGAAAGGCGAAGGTCCGGACGAGTCTCAGCAACCGGGATGCCGTCAAAAACGCCGACATCGTGATCGCGGCCACAAGCGCGCATAAGTCCATCGTAGACGTCTCGAACCTCAAGCCCGGCGCGATCGTCTGCGACATCGGCTTTCCGAAGAACATCTCTTATTCCAGGAGTGATCGCCAGGACATCCTGGTCTTTTCAGGAGGCATCTGCGAGATCCCGTGCGACTTCCGCAATTCGTTCGATCACGGTCTTCCGAACACGAAGATCCTCTACGGGTGTTTTTCCGAGGCGATCGTGCTCGCGCTCGAGGAGCGTTTTGAACGTTTCTCATGGGGAAAAGGGAACATCACTAAGGAAAAAATGGCGGAGATCCTCGGATTAGCGGCCAAACACGGGTTTTATCCCGCGCCCTTTTTCTGGGGAGAACGGCTCTTGTCGGACAACGAGATCCGCTCGATCCGCGCCGTGTCCTTGTAGAACGTAATACGAGTAACGCGCCGGGCCGCGGTTCCAGGCGCTCAACGGGGAGGACGGTCCTTGCTCGAATCTTTTTCATTCAACTGGTACGCGCTTCCCGTGGGAGGGATCGGCATCCTGATGTTCCTCACGGGATTTTTCATCTATCTCCAGAACCGCCGCTCTCCCGTCAATCTCTCTTTTTTTCTGATCTGCATTTGCGGGATCTTCTGGCTCGTCGGGATCGCAGCAGTCTATGCGGCATCCGATCCCGGCCTTGCGCTTTTGATCTACCGGCGCGTGAGCTTTCTCGGTGTGGCCTTCATATCTCCGAGCATTTATTGCTTTTCGGTGCTCTGGCTCGGCCGCTACAAAAGTCAAAAATGGCTGGTCTGGACCTTTTTTACGGCGAGCACCGCGTTCTATCTGACAGGACTTGTTTCCGCCTCGAGTTTCCCGGGTATTTACCGTTATTTTTGGGGTTATTATCCGCAATACGGTCCCGTGAACCGGGGGTTCCTCGTTTTTTTTCTCGTGGCCATCTTGACCGCGTTCTATAACTTCATCACCGCCTACCGGCGCGAACCCCCCGGTCTCCGCAAGAAACAGATCTCGTTTATCACGATGGCCTTCGTGGTCTCTTTCATCGGCATCTCGGATTTTCTCCCGAAACTGGTCCACAATCCCGTTTATCCGCTCGGATCCCTGTGCGTGTTCTTTTGGATGTTGGTCGTGGCTTACGCGATCATTCGCTACAAGGCGATGGATATCGAGACCGTCATCCACAAGACCCTCATGTGGCTGGCCACGACGACCGCGGCGATCATCCCGTTCGCTGCCCTTATTTACTGGACCCAGCGCCTCCGGGGCCCCTCGTCTGCCTGGGGTTCGACGTTCTATTACCTCGCGGTCGCCCTCGCATTCTATTTCTATTTCAGGTCGATCCAGCCCCGGCTCGATCATCTGTTCCAGCGCCAGAGAAGGAACCTGCTTGCGGTCATGACCCGGTTTTCCAGGGAATTGGTGCTTTTGAAGAATCTCCGTGACCTCCTGCAGAGTTTTGCCCGCATGCTCCGCCGTCAGCTTTATGTGCGCCGTCTTTCGGTCTTCCTGCTCGACGAAAAAAACGGCGAATATATCCCGGCCATCGCTAAGGGGCTGCGCAATCTTAAGCCTTTCACCAAGGACCATCCGTTCCTGGCCTGGCTTGAGAAAAAAGACGGGGTCGTGCTGGGCGACCTTGTCAGCGCCGATCCGGAAGTCGAGACCTTCAGAAAAGAAACCGAAGAATTCTTCTGCTTGACGCAGGGAATGGTCGCGGTGCCGCTCGTGCTGGGCGGGAGGCTCATCGGGGTGGTGAGTCTCGGCCGCAAAGCGAATCTGAAGCCCTACCGGCCGAATGAGGTCCGGTTCCTTGCCGAGCTCAAGATCCCGGTGACGATCGCGTTCTCGAATTCCATGCAATACGAGAATATCAGCGAACTTTATACCCAGGTCCGCGGGATGAGCGAGGAACTCAAACGCTGGAACGTGGAACTGGAGCATCGCGTGGAAGACCGGACGAGGGAACTCGTGAGGACCCAGGAGCAGTTGACCCAGGCCGAGAAACTTGCGACGCTCGGAACGCTCGCCGGCGGCGTGGCGCATGAGATCAATAATCCGCTGACTGCGGTGCTGACGAACGCGCAGATCCTCAAGATGACCGCCGGCGAGAACGTCCAGGAGTCGCTCGATCTCATCGAGGAAGGCGCGAAACGCTGCCAGGGGATCGTGCAGAAGCTCATGAAATACGCCAGGAAGACCGCGGAGGAGGCGCCCCATAAGGACGTTGACCTGCGCGACGTGGTGAAAGGCACCTGCGCTCTTTTGGGCTTCCAGTTCCAGCAGGAGAATATCGAGGTCGAGATGAAGCTCGTGGAAGTGCCGCCCGTGAAGGGGATCGCGGGGGAGCTTGACCAAGTGCTTACCAATCTTCTCCTTAATGCCCGTGACGCCATTCAGGCCGCCTCCGCCACACTGCTTCGAGCGGATCCGTCCTCCGGCGGAAAAGTCAAAGGCAAGATCACGGTCGAAACCCGGGAGACCCCTGAGGCGGTCGAACTCATCGTGACAGACAACGGTACCGGCATTCCCAAAGAGAACCAGAAAAAGATCTTCGATCCCTTCTTCACCACCAAGGATGTCGGCTCCGGCACCGGCCTCGGCCTCGCCGTCAGCTTCGGGATCCTCAAGCGCCACGATGCCACCATCTCAGTCGCATCTCCGCCAAAGGACGGATCCGCCCAAGGCCGTGTGGCGGACACTCCCGGCAAAGGCGCAACTTTTACTGTTAAATTCCCTTTGACGCCTATTTCTAAAACATGAATCCGTATAATTTTTCTCTTCTTTGTTTTGCTTTTTGCAGCTTTCTATTAGGACTTCTGATTTTCCTAAAACGTCAGGATGAAATTGGGAAGCAATACCTCTTTGTGGTTATTACCCAGGCCGGATGGGCCATTTTTTTTGCTATCTATTTAAGTCTTAACACGGATTATAATTTTGCTTTGCTTGTAGGAAGAATAAGCCATCTATTCGCACTATTCATTCCCACGACATGGTATCGATTCGTCATAAGCTATACAGGGCAAGAGAAAAAGAGGAAATCCTTAAGAATCGTTGAACTTTTTTGTCTAATTTTTTCTCCTTTTGTTCTTTCTCCTTGGTTTATTCCTAAGATGGCTTCGATAGCAGGTTTTACATACTATGTACAAGCTGGTCCCATCTATCATCTATTTACGGGCTTGTTTTTTGTCATCGTCCCCCTTAGCTTTTTTGAAATTCTTCGGAAAATAAAAAATACACCCTCTCCTGAAAATCGACAATACAAAGGACTGTTTTGGGCAGCCTTTGCTGGATATCTTGGTGGTGGTTTGAGTTTTTTGCCAGTGTATGGAGTCCCGTTCCTACAATACGGACTTTTTTTGATGCCGATGTATCCATTTGGCGTTGCTTATTTTATGATTAAAAGCGGACTTTTTGACATGGAACAGCTCGCCCAAGCAGCGCACAGGGATAAACTCACGGCGATAGGCGTGCTTGCGGCGAGCATCAATCATGAGGTCAAGAACCCTCTTTTCATCATCAAGGGTCTGGCGGAAAGTTGTTTGGAACGGCAGAAAGAGGGAATATTTCCCAGCGAAAAAAAAGCGCTTGAGAGCGCCAATGATGCCATGAAGCGAAGCATGGAGCAGGCCGACAGGGCCATGGATATTATCAAGCGGCTCTCACTTTTTGCTAAAGCCGGGATTGACAGCGAAATCAAATTCGAACCGGTCAAGGTCGCGCAGGTGGTCGAGGATATCCTGCCGCTTGTCCGTTACGAGCTTGCGGCGCACGGCATTGCACTCTCGCGTGATATGCCGTCGAACCTTCCGGAGGTCCGTGCCGACCGGCGTTATCTTGAAGAAATATTCTTTAATCTGATCGTGAATGCCTGCCAGGCGGTGAAAGAGACGGGGAAGCCGGGAGAGATCGTGATCCGGGCTGTTACTGCGAACGAAGCGCCCTCACCTGGCCTCTCCCTGGGGGAGAGGGATAGGGTGAGGGGGTCTAATGCAGTCATCATCACCATCCAGGACAACGGCCTCGGAATCCCGGCCGACAAGCTCAAAGACGTCTTCCGCCCTTTTTACACGACGAAAGCCGAGGGCACCGGTCTCGGACTTTATATCACCCAGCAGCTCGTCGAAAAGATCCATGGCCGAATCGATGTCCGGTCCGAAGTCGGCGCAGGAACAACATTTTCTTTAAGTTTGCCGGGAGAGGGTTAGCCGGGGTTCGAAGGGCTGAAATAGGAAAGGGTCGCTGCCATGGAAAAAATAAAAATTCTTGGCGTTGCTCTGGTTTTGATCTTTATGGGGGAAGGTATGGTTCGGGCTCAGGAAGCCGCCGCGGCTGTTGGGAGTGCCGCGAAACCTGCCGCAGAAGGGGAAGTCCAGGTGACGACTTATGATGAGCTCCGGCGCGCGATCTCGGAGACCAGGGCGGCGAGCCGGAAGCGAGTCGAGCAGGCCGTCGAACAGGAACGGGTACGCGAGGCCTGGGAGATCGGGAGGCTCATCGACGCCCATGTGCTTCAACATAAGGAGCGGGCCGGTTATGACCGGCAGGTGTTGGTCCGCCTTGCCAAAGACCTGGGCACAAGCAAGACCGAACTTTATTACATGCTTGAATTTGCCCGCGCCTACCCAATTTTCCCGTTAACGGGAAAATTGAGCTGGTCGCATTACCGGGATCTCCTTTCGGTAAACGATGCCAAAGAAAGGGAGGCTATCGCCGAGCAAGCCGCCCAAAACAAATGGACCCAAAAAGAGGTCCGCCAAGCCGTCCGGAAGGCGAAAGGGGTCCGCAAGGAGGATAGCGGAAGTGAAGAGCAGTTGCTTCCTTCAGAACCCGGCAAGCCCGGCACCTATCGTGTCATTCTCGCCAAGGCCGGCCCCTACGCGGGAAAACTCGCCCTCGACCTTGGATTTTCAAATTACGTAAGTCTTTCTTCCGTGACGGCGTCCCCCGGCAAGTTCAAAGAAGGGGATATCGTCACCTCCTCCCAGGATTCGAAAGGGGGCTATAAGCTATTGGCTATAGGCTCTGGGTCCGAGTTCTTACTTTACACTTACAACGCCTACGTGTACGAAGTCTTGGACGGAGATACTATTGAGGCGGTGGTCGACCTCGGATTCGGGTTCGTGACCACGCAGACCTTAAGATTACGGGGTATTGACGCGCCTGAAATCGCTACGGCAGACGGCATGGAAGCCAAACAAACCTTGGAAAAAATGCTTGGAATGGCGGAAGGCGTACGGAGTGCGGCGACCGGCGAAGCACCGTCGCGTGACACCGTACCCCGTACTCCGTGCGGCGAAAAGATCCTCATCAAGACCGTCAAGTCGGACAAATATGACCGCTATCTGGCAGACATTTTTTACCCGCCCCCGCAGAAGGCAGGGCGGAGTAATCCGCCAAGCAGTGTGGCGGACATGGACTACGTCTATGTAAACCAAAAGCTCGTGGACGAAGGGCTGGCGATCAACGTGGAGGAATAATGGAGCGTGAGGATAAGCTGTGAACTATTACGGATTGACAAGTTTATTCAATGGGATCGTTGTTCTTGCAGTAGGTTTTTATCTTTTATCCCGTCAAAGACAAAACGGTCTTTACCAAAGTTTCGCAGCTTTTTCCGCTTCCGTGGGGCTTTGGTGTGTTTTTTATTCGTTTTGGCAAGTTCAATCGAATAAAGACGCGGCTTTGTTTTACAGCCGGTTGCTCATGACTTTTTGTTATTTTATTCCATTTTCTTTTTTATGGTTTGTTTTGAAATTGACCGGGCAGACCCTGTAGGACTTGGCAATCTGTAGCATTGCTCGCCACGCCTTTGTTTTTTGCCGTCTTCGGTTTCAGTCCACTGATGATAAGAGATATGTCGCCGGCTTTGAACTTCAGTTTTTGGCCTCGTCCCGGACTTCTAATGAATTTTTATGTTCCGCTTTTTTTTATTCTCATTTTGATTTCCTACTGGCTTTTGTGGAAAAGTTATCTTGTCGCTCGTGGCGCTCAGCGTTGGCAGATCAAATGGGTTTCGCTTTCCATATTGCCGGGTTGGATCGGCGGTGCAACAAACTGGTGCCTTTGGTATGACATCCCAGTTCCTCCCGTGGCGCACATCTTTGTGGGAGTCGGATTTTTGCTTTTGTTTTATGCGATCATCCGTGGCCGTCTTTTTGATGTCGATGCCTTGGCAGACTATGTCCAGGAAGCCAAGCTTTCGGCGTTGGGGATCATGGCGACAAGCATCAATCACGAGGTTAAGAACCCGCTCTTCGTGATCAAAGGATTGGCGGAAATACTTTTGGAAAGGCCGGACACGGAACCCACAAAGATCAAAGATATCGCTCAACGGGCCGTGGCACAGGCAGAACGAGCGCTTGAGATTATCCGGAATTTTTCGGAATATGCCAAACGACAAAGCTCCAAGACCTTTGACAAACAGTCTTTAGACATCAAAGAAGTTCTCGAAAGCATCATACCGCTTGTGTGCAGTGAGCTTGCTTTAGACCGTATCCGGTTACAGGTCAATGTCCCACCGAAAGCAATGGTTTGCGCAGATCGCCATTCATTGGAAGAGATCTTTATTAATTTGATCGTAAACGCGTGCCAGGCCATGTCCAATTCTCCATCAGGAAATTCAAAGGTTAATTGGGCTAGTCCTGGCAACCTTCAGTCAAAAGAAAATAGTCCCAATACTTTTCAATTTCCACATGGTGGAAATTGGGGCAATCCTGACTACCATAATAGAAGAGAAAATAAAAGTCAGGATAGATGCCAGGGCATGCCGGGCGGGGGAAAGATTGTAATAACGGCACAAATTAATAATGTCATTGCGAGCCGCGAAGACGGCGAAGCAATCTCGACGACGGGATCGCCACGCCCAGAGAGCAGACTCGCGATGACTAAGGGCGGTCAGGTCATCATCACCATTCAGGACACCGGCCCGGGCATTTCGAAAGACCAATTGCAACACATCTTCGAGCCCTTTTACACCACCAAGGCTTCCGGTACTGGACTTGGCCTCTATGTGGTCAAACAGCTCGTTGAGAAGAACGGCGGCAAGGTGGAGGTTTCCTCAAAAGAGGGCCGTGGCACCACCTTTTCTCTCATTTTTCCTCAATAGAACTACTCAATTCATAAGACCTATTTTTCTAAGGGATAAGCATCGCTTAGCCGATAATAGTGTGGACTAGATTTTTCAGATTAATTGTTGTCAACCGCTAAGTGGAGTTTCCAATGAAAAAAAAAATCCTTATAATTGACGACGAAGAATTGTTAACCAAAACGTTTTCAAAATTTCTAGAAAAAAAAGATTTTGAAGTATTTATAGCCAAAAAAGGACAAGATGCTATCGATATGGCTGAGGAAGAGATGTTTGATTTAATTATATCGGATATGCGTATGCCTGGGCTTGATGGTATCCAAACAGCGATGAAGCTCAGAGAAGTTTTTGAGAAAAAAAAGTTAAAGATGCCTCCGGAGATTTTTATCACAGGGTATTCGGACGAAAATAAAGAGATGCAGGCAAGAGCCTTGTGTCCGGTAGCTTACATCATGAAGCCCTTTGATGTGAATGATCTTCTCGGGGCTATTAACGAAGCTCTTAAAAAATAACAGATGGCATAGCATGAATTTTCAAGATCTCGTAAATCAATACAAATCAACATTACATGATATTCAAAAAAGTTTGGATGAGGCTCCTGAGAAGTGGAGTGTTTTTCAGAAAAAGTTGGATGCTGTTCTCGACAGTATATTTTTATGGTGTGCTGAATTTGAGAGGCAATGCGGCGAGAATGAGGAAAAAATCTATAAGATGAAGCATCTCTTTATAGAAGAATGTCGTGATTTTATTCGATTGGGGCACTATAACCGGCATGTTATCGATAAACCTTTTGGGTACCAAGGCGATTTTTTGATTATCGATGAAATTTATAAGAATAATCCATCGTCGGTTGGGATCGAACGCTGTATGGATAATTATTTTTTAAAAGCAGACGCTTCTGCTGCGACAAGAAATCGAAAGGAGGATTTTAAGAAACATCTAACATCTTTTGCTTTGCAACAGGCGAGGCATAATATAAAAATCCTGGATTTGGCATCGGGGCCTTGCACAGACATAATGGAATTTTTCGAACAAACGCCAGCTATTCCTAAAGATTTAATGGTAGTCTGTCTAGATCATGACCAGCATGCAATCGATTATGCTCAAAAAAAGATAGTTTCAAAAAATTTTCAGCAGCAAGTGCGTTTTCTTCAAAAAAATGCAATAAAGCTAGCTCTGACAAAAAACATAAAAAATTATATATCGGAAAAATATGATTTGATTTTTTCAACGGGACTATTCGATTATTTGGATGAGAAGATATCCACGCGATTGATACATAACTTGAAGGAGTTGCTAGCACCACATGGCATGCTTATCATTTCGAACTATCGTGATAAGTGGAGTAATGCATCACGTCATTTTATGGAGTGGGGTGGAGATTGGGAACTTGTCTACCGGACGGAGGACGATTTCCTAAGGTTGTTTTTAGTTGCTGGGTTTTCCAAAAAGCAATTGTCTTTGGAGTGTGAACCTCTAAAAGTCATGCAGTATTGTTTCGCTCAAAGTTGAAATGCTGACACTTGCTCAAAACTATTATTTTTCTGCAATAATTACTTCGATCACAGCTTTTATCCTCATGCTGCTTGTCTATCTCCGAGCTTCTAACCGGAAGCTTGTTATTTTCTTTTGTTGGTATCTTTTCACCATTGCTCATTGGAGCGCCTTTGTTTTTGCTTGTACTTATATCAATAGTTATCAGGCAGCTTACATACTTTGCCAAATATGTCACTCCATCGGCGTTTTCATACCGGTTGCTTTTTTGCATTTCGTTCAGGTATATACAAATAATGATGATGGCTATCTCAAAAAAACAATCAGGGCCGGTTATTTTTTAATAATCTCAATCTCACTGTGTATTATTTTCGTGCCGCATTTGTTTATAAAAAATGTTAGCCCTAAGCTCACTTTTAATTATTTTCCGGATCCGGGAATTCTTTTTGTGGTTTGGAATCTTTTGTTTGTTTTTCTTGTTTCAGTAGCATTTTTTACTCTCGCGCGAGTTGCTTTGAAGAAAAAAGGACAACAGCGCAAAGCCCTGATTTCTTTTTTGGCAGCAAATGTTTTGGGATATCTTGGGGGTATAGGATGTTTCCTCCCGGTCTACAATCTCGGATTTTTCCCCTTTCCTTATGGTATATGGGGTATTTTCTTTTTTTCTTGTGTTACCGCGTATGCAGTTTTGCGATACCGTTTTATTGATGTTGAGACCTTAATACGAAAAACAATAGTATTTGCCGGTCTTTTTGGAGTTATTATTGCAATCGTAGGTGTTGTTACGGCCATAGTTCAAAGCTATCTGGGACAGTTTTTTGGAATGGGACGAATGGTGACCCAGATTCTTAGCATTCTTATAGCGATTTTCCTCTTTGATCCTATACGTAAATTACTGATCAATCTCACCGACAAATTTCTTTTTCAAAAAAAATACGATTATCACAAGCTGCTGAAGGACGCGTCGCGGGGGATGTCGAATATCGAGTCGCTGGAGCGGCTCCTGGGGCTCGTGGTGCACTTCATTACCATGAAGATGCGCGTGAAAAACGCCGCCGTGTTGATGCGGGAGGGGACGAGCGACCAGTATCATCTCGTCTACCAGCGCGGGTTCGAGAAGAAGTTCCTGACGCTCACGCTTTACGAGAACGATCCCCTGATCCATTACCTTGAAAGTCACAAAGAGGCGGTGGATGTCGAACGTATCAAGGAACAGGTGGAGGCGTCGTCGTACCGGCGGGACAAAAGCGAGAAGGCCTATGATTACGAAGCGATCCGGGAACGGATGAACCAGCTTCAGGCCAACTGCTGTGTGCCGAGTTTCTTGGGACGCGAGCTCCGGAACGTCCTTATGCTGGGAGAAAAAAAATCCGGCGAATATTATTCAAATGAGGATCTGAATCTCCTGTATACGCTTGCGCAGGAATCCTCGATCGCGATCGAGAACGCGCGGCTTTATGACGAGGCCATCCGGAAATCCCATGAATTGGAGCATATCAACGAGCAGCTCGAGCACTCCAAGACGCTTCTCATGACGGCCCTGCAGGAGGCTGAGGGGGCCAATAAACAGCTGCAGGACACGCAGGCCCAGCTCATTCACGAGCAGAAAATGGCGACACTGGGGCGCCTCGCCGCGTCGGTAGGGCATGAGGTCAATAACCCGCTCACCATTCTTTCCATGAACGTGTCGCGCGTGATCCTGAAACACCGCAAAAACAAGGACATGAGAGTGACGGAGATCCTGGACGTCTTCGACAAGATGGAGAAGAATATCGAACGTATCAAGGCGGTGGTGAACACGCTGACCGGGCTCCTCAAGAAGTCGGAGAAGGGGAAATTCGAGCCTCTGTCGCTTAAGCTGATCCTGGAGGAGACCCTGCCGCTCGTGCAGTTCCAGACCTATCTCGACAATCTCTCCGGGACCGAGGTCGATTTCAACGTGCCCGGGAATGTCCCGCTCATCCGCGGGGACCTGGAACGTCTGCAGGAAGTTTTCCTGAACCTTTTCATCAACGCGTATCATGCCATGGCCGGCAAGCGGCATCGCAAGATCGGGGTCCAGGCCGAGATCGATCCCAAGGACCCGGGCATGGTCGCGATCCATTTCAGGGACAACGGTTCGGGCATGACCGAGGATGTCATGAAAAGGGTTTTTAACTACGGGTTTACGACCAAGGCGCCTGGGAAAGGATCGGGGCTCGGGCTTTACATGTGCAAATACATCATCGAATTGCATGGCGGGACCATCACGGTTGCGAGTAAGCTCGGGGAGGGGACGACGTTCACGCTGACGCTTCCCATCTATTCAGAGATACCGATCGCGAAATAGCTAGAGACAAGGGGCAAGGAACAAGAGGCAAGAGACAAGAAAAAAATAGTGCCAGCGTGTCAAAAAAGTGTCAGAGTATCGGAGTATCAGGGCGTCAGAGTATCAGGGTTCAGACATTGATACTTGGATACCAGCGAACGAAGTAAACGATGACACTTTGATTCTAGCGTTGCGGCTTGGAGGTCTTATGGGTAAGAAGATACTGATCGTCGATGACGAGGCCGGGATCGTCCAGGAGATCAAGGAGTTCCTGGAGGAGGAGGGCTACGAGGTCCTTACGGCAGACTCCGCCAAAGCGGGGATCAAGCTGGTCGAGGAGATCCATCCGGACGTGGTCATGATCGACGTGAAATTGCCGGACGCCTCCGGGAACGAAGTGCTTCGCGCCTGCAAAGAAAGATCCCCCAAGACCAAGACCATCATGGTGACGGGATACGTGGACCAGAATGTGATGGACGAGGCGGAATTGATCGGCCGCGACACGTTCCTCCAAAAACCTTTCAATCTCGTGAAGATCCTTGAAGAAATCCAACACCTTACGGCGCAATAACAGACCACAAATAGTGTCAAAGTGTCAGAGTACCAGAGTATCAGAGTGTCAAAGTATCAGAGTGTCAGAGTTAATACTTTGATACTA
This sequence comes from Candidatus Omnitrophota bacterium, assembly GCA_043821445.1. GTDB lineage: Bacteria > Omnitrophota > Omnitrophia > Omnitrophales > Aquincolibacteriaceae > Aquincolibacterium. The sequence continues at coordinate 191,805 of JBDRCT010000031.1, forward strand.
GCGAACGCAGTGAGCGATGAAACCTTGATACTCTGATACTAAAGGTTTCCAGTCTGAGATCTAATGCTATGAATTTCATTCGCACTGAAATTGACGGCGTGATCGTGATCGAGCCAGAGGTCTTCAACGATCCGCGCGGCTTTTTTTATGAAAGCTACCGTAAGGAACTCTTCAAGCGAAACGGTATCGCAGACGATTTTGTCCAGGATAACGTTAGCTCTTCCGCCAAAGGCGTTCTCCGTGGGTTGCACTATCAGATCGCGCCGCGCGCGCAGGCCAAGCTCATGCGGGTTCTCCGCGGGTCCGTCTATGACGTGGCGGTGGATATCCGTCCCCGCTCCAAAACATTCGGAAAATTCTTCCCGATCCTGCTTTCTGCCGAGAACCGCAAGATGCTTTATGTCCCCCAAGGTTTTGCCCACGGATTCTGCGTGCTGGAAGAAGGGACTGAATTCCTTTACAAGGTCTCGGATTATTATTCTCCCGAACATGAACGGGGAGTTCTCTGGTCGGACCCCGGGCTTGCGATCCCCTGGCCCAAGATCGATCGCCCGTTCATTCTTTCCGAAAAGGACAAGAAGTTCCCGATCTTGAAAGATCTGTGAAAAAATAGTGTCAGAGTGTCAAAGTATCAAGGGGTCAAGGTATCAGAGTGTCACAGTTAAGACTTTGATACATTGATACGCTGATACTAGCGAACGAAGTAAGCTCATGACACCGAAAGAGGTTCGATGAAGAAATACATCTACGGAACCGTCTTCGTTGCAGTTTGTACCGCGTTAGTGGTCTTCTTTTTCAGGCCTCCGGAGACCACCAACCGGTCGCATCAGACGGTCCTTGCGATCACGTTCCGTTTTCCCGAGAATTACGAATTCACGGAGGGCGCTCCTTTTCTGCTTACCTGGCAGGCCGAAGGTCCGGAGGGAAAACTCTCGATCCCGGTCCCGGACGAGAATTTCAACCCCCTCGTTTCTCCTTACAAACTGGTGTTCGCGCCGGATCCAGGCTCCGCGGCTGTGGTCCTGAACGCCCGGCTTTATTATTGCCATACCCTGAGCCGCATGTGCTTTCAGGATGATTTTAAGGCCCGCGTTCCGCTTATCGCCGGAAACACCTCCCCCATTTCCTACGTTTGGGAGATCGTACCCAAACAGGCCGCAGACTAAAGATAGTGTCAAAGTGTCATTGCTCACTTCGTTCGCTAGTATCAAAATCTCAACTCTGACACTTTGATACTTTGACACTCTGATACCATCATGAGATACACGATCAAGGTCAAAACGAACGCCAAAGAGAATACCGTTCTGTAAGGACCGGAAGGAGAGCTCCGGGTCCTGGTCAAGGCTCCGCCTCAGGAGGGCCGTCCCAATACCTATCAATTTCAGAGAATCTGAAATTGGGGCGGTCCAAGTCACCCTTCATGAAAAGAAAATCAAGACTTGGGCCGCGCGAATGAGGCCGTGATCGAGACCCTGGCCGCGCATTTCAGGATCCCGAAAAGCCGTATCGCGATCGTGAGCGGATTTAAGAGCAAGACGAAGATCGTGCGCATGGGCGCATGCCAATGCTAGCGCAGCGCGCAACGGTCAACGCTCAACGTAAAAATTATTTTGTTTCGGTTTACGCATCAGATGCTCAACGCGGACATTTTAAAAACGTTGTGCATTGCGCGTTGAGCGTTGTGCTAAAATAACGACATGTTCCGCCAATTCGCAGAGTTCATCCATCATTTCCGGTGGCCGGTCCTGCTGGCCATGCTGATCAGTGTCTTCTTTTTTGGGATCGCGGTCTCGAAACTTTCGGTCGATCCTTCCATGGAGACGCTTTTTATCGAGAAATCCCCCGAATACCAGTACTATCAGCAATACCGCATTAAGTATGGCAGCGATCAGATGATCGCCGTCGCCATGTCAACGCAAGACCTTTTCACTCCCGCTAATCTCAAGACCCTCAAAAGCATCACCGACGGCATTGCCAGCTACGCTCAAGTGGAGCGCGTGATCAGTCTCACCAACGCGATGGACATCAAACATAAGATGCTCGGCGTGAAGACCGTGCCGGCGCTGGAGGGAGTGTTCGAGGGCGAACGGTCGATCGAAGACGTCAAAAAGGAAGTGCTCAAAAACGAGCTCTACCTCAGCAATATTGTTTCCAAGGACGGAAAGATCGCCAATATTCTCGTCTATCTGAAGCCCGCTGAAAAGAACAGCGCCGCGGCCAATGGCGCGTTCATCGAAGCACTGAAGGCCTATCTGGATGATTTTGAACAGCCGGGCGTGGAATTTTATATGGCCGGAGCGCCGATCGAACAATACGAATTCATTGACCTGATCCACCGCGACCAGCTGGTTTTCGTGCCGGTCATCACGGCCATCTTGATCCTGATGACGTACCTGATCTACCGCAGTTTTGCGTGCATGGTCCTTTCCATGTCCATCGTTTTTACGACGCTGGTCTGGACGCTCGGAACGATCTCTCTTCTTGGGCAGGAGCTCAATCTCATGACCTCGCTTCTTGCTCCGGTGATCATGATCGTCTCGGTGATCAATTCGACGTATCTGATCAATCTCTTTTTCGAGATCCGGCCGCATCACAAGAGCCTCAAAGAAGCGGTCAGTGTGACGATCCAGCAACTTGGAATGCCGTGCTTTCTCACGCATTTTACGGCGGTCCTGGGATTTGGTTCGCTCGCGCTCTCCCCGATCCCGGCCATCCAGAGTTTCGGGATCTACGCAGCGCTTGGGACCTTTTATTCTTATATCGTCGAGCTCGTGATGACCACTCTGCTTCTTCCGATCCTGCCGTACCGGCCAATGGATCCCAACACTTCGAGTGAGTCGCATTTTTTCAACCGGGTACTGTTGGGGTTTCTCGAAAAACTCGAATTCCGTTGGAAATGGTGGATCCTGGTCGTGACGGGACTGGTGCTGGTCCTTTCGTTCCAAGGCGCCCAGAAGCTTGTGGTGGACACCAATATCGTGAAGCAGATGAAGCCGAACCTGCCGCTTGCGATCGCGACCCGGTTCATTGACGAGCGTTTGACCGGCGTTTATTCGCTCGGGTTTGTGTTCCGCCGCAAGGACGGGGAGAGTATGGTGGACGCGAAGACGCTAGGCATGCTGGACCAGTTCAAGACCTATCTGGAGAACGAGCCCGGGATCGCGAAGGTCAACAGCATTACCACACTTATCAAAAAGATCAATGAGGCGCGCAAAGACGACCCCGAGGCTTACCGGATTCCGAGAAATCCCAAGATACTCAATCTCTATTTCAAAGGATTGGCCAAGGCGAACGATCCGGAGCTTTGGAAGCTGGTGTCGCGTGATCTTAAGGAGGTGCGTATCGAGGCGCGTATGCGCGCGATCGGAACGACGAGGGGAGCGCTTTTGGAGGAAAGGGTGCGGGAGTATCTCGGGGACCACATGAGCGAGTTTTTTGAATATAAACTGACGGGGAATGTGGTGCTTTTGGGGAAGATCGCAAAGAGCCTGGTCCAGGAGCAAGCCCAAAGTTTCGCTTTTGCGCTCATTTCCATTCTGATCGTGATCATTCTGATCTTCCGGTCCATTCGACTCGGGCTTTTGGCCGCCATCCCCAACCTTATTCCGATCCTTGCGGTGTACGGGATCATGGGATTCGCAGGGATCGAACTTTCCACGGCGACCGCGATGATCGCGAGCATTGTGCTGGGCCTCGTGGTGGACGCCTCGATCCAGTTCCTTTACCGGTTCCGCAAGGAGTTCCAGCACCGTTCTCACTACATTCAATCATTGCATCACACCTACCGCAACATGGGCCAGTCGATGGTCGTTTCGACCCTGATCCTGTGCATGGGGTTCGCCTCGAGCGTATGCGCAAGTTTCCGCATCACCGTGCATTTCGGGGTGCTGACAAGCCTGACGATCTTCCTGGCGCTTATCTGCTCGCTTCTGGTCATGCCGGCGATCCTGATCATGATGAAACCTTTCGGTCCCCAACGCCTTTTCAAGCGCAAGGTCCAGGAAAACGATCCTTTGTACAGGTCTCAGGATCCCGTCAAGCATGTGTAGAAGAGATGGCAGGGGCTTTGGAAGCCAAGGTACGGATGCTTTTTGGGCCATGATCCGCAGGTTTTAAAAACCGTTCAAAAAGGGAGGAACCGAGACATGAACACACTTCTTGGCTTAGTGGTTCTGGTGCTGGACGTCATTGCCATTGTGGATTGCCTGAAAAGCGACGCGACCACGGGGAAGAAACTTCTCTGGATCCTTTTGGTCCTGATCCTGCCGGTCCTCGGCATGATCCTGTATTTCCTCCTGGGCAAGAAGAAAGCCGCCTGAGGGTCTTAGCGCATAAAAGGGCCCGATCCAAAAGGTCGGGCCTTTTTTTTCCGGGGTTGCTTTATTTTTCCTATTCTTTCTAGTACAATGTCGCACCTTGCTTGTGTAGCTTCCGCCTCCGCAGAAGTGAGCGGAGGACGGATCCGTCCTGAAGCCGGGCTTCAGGCGGACAGGTGTACAGATAAATTTGCTGGTGTAGCTCAGGGGTAGAGCAGCTGTTTTGTAAACAGCGGGTCGGGGGTTCAAATCCCTCCACCAGCTCGTTTTTGGGCTGGGATGGGGAACCTGAAGCGAAGGTCGTCAAGACCAAGTGGAATGTCGAAAGCATTGGGCTTTCGACCTCCACCAGCTGATTTGCGCACAACGTGATGCGCGCAACGCGCAGCGAAGTTTTTCGTTAAACGTTGTCCGTTGTGCGTTGAGCGAGTTTTTGGGGAGTTGCCCGAGCGGCCAAAGGGGACAGACTGTAAATCTGTTGGCTTTTAGCCTTCAGTGGTTCGAATCCACTACTCCCCATATTCAAAAGGACACTGTTTTTCCACAGTGTCCTTTTTTTATACGAATCTCCGCCAAAAAGCGCGGCGGACCCGTCCGCAAAAGATCGGCGTGCTTTTTGAAACGGACCCGCCGATCCTTTTACGCCAGAGGACGCATCCGTCCAGTGCAGTGTGGCGGAGTGGCGGGCACTACTCCCCATTTTTCTATCTCATGATTCCACAACGAGTTGAATCTCTCCCTGGATATATACCTTACCGGGTGTTACAATCCAATCGCGATATCTTTTTTCTGTTTTCGCTAACACTGCGCTTTAATTGATATTAAGGATTTGCAGTGTTGTACCGTTAACCCGCAATATTCAAATGGAGAACGGTGCTCAAAGGTGAATGGGGATGATGACAGCTGATATCGAGCGCGTATTCGGCAAGAAAGCGGTTCGTCAAGGATCCGTGATCTTCATTCTTGCGGTTCCCCGCAGTATTTTCCTAATTTTGAGACGGATTGAAATTCAACGCATTCTTTTTCAGGCAATTACATACTATTAAATCTATATGACAAATATTCATATTAATAGATATCACTTATATCAATTTATAGCATTACTATATATTTCTTATCAATACAAGCTAAATTATAATAAAAAGTTTAATATTTTTAAAAATACTATGCTAACTTCTTGAATAACTTAATTATTGTGTTACAATAACAAAGAGGGTGATAGAATATAAAATATTGACTTATTGCTATAAGAAGATAATTTTGGAAGGGTGAATGAATGACGGCAAATAATGGACTCAAGGTTTTAGTTATTGAGGATGATCCAAACTATTTTGTTTTGGTGAATGAACGCCTGTCCCAAAACAAGGAGCCGTCCTTTGAACTTATTCGCAGCAAGCACATGCAATCCGGTCTTGAGCGTCTTCGGGAAGGTGATATTGATGTGGTGCTTCTGGACCTGACGCTTCCCGATAGCGAGGGACTCAATAGTTTTGTTTCAGTCCACACGGCATTTCCCTTCGTTCCCATCATCATTCTTACCGCAATCGAGGATGATGCTCTGGCCGCGCAAGCGATCGCATTTGGAGCTCAGGACTTTTTGACGAAGGGGAGTTTCGACCGCCAACTTTTGGTCAAAAGTATCTGCTACGCCGTCAGCCGCAATAAGAGTCAGTCCGAGCTGCAAAAGTATTATCAGGAGAACGAACGCGCCAAACGGGCACTTCAGGCCCGTGACGAAAGGTTCCGAAGCCTTGTCTCAAACATTCCGGGTGCGGTTTATCGTTATACTCTGTCGGTGGCGAAGGAATGGGAAATGGACTTTATTAGTGACGTCATTAGGGACATCACCGGCTTTTCGGCTGACAACTTCATGGGGAGGAATATCTCCGATTATTTTGAAAAAGTCCTGCCTCAAGACCTTCCACTTCTGAAGGATGCGTTTGAAAAGGCGGTACAGCAAGGGGCTTTGTTCAGCGTGGATTACCGTGTCCGCCATATTAACGGGGACTTCCGCTGGGTCCATGATCGCGGGCGTGCCGTCCGGGACGGGGCGGGGAGGGTGGCGTATGTGGACGGCGTTATTTCAGATACCACGGAACGGACAAAAGAGAAAGAGCGTTTCAACCAGCTGGTTTATTATGATGCGTTGACGAATTTGCCGAACCGGGAGCTTTTTGTTGACCGTCTGGATCAGGCGATCCAGCAAGCCCGCCGCAAAAAGGAGACCGGGGCGGTCATAGCTTTGGATCTGGACCATTTCAAACGCATTAACGATACACTGGGACATCCCGTTGGGGACCAATTGATCAAGGCGGTCTCCGTACGGCTTCTGAAGTTGCTTTTTGACTCTGATACCATCTCCCGCATCGGCGGAGGAGCTTTCATCATTCTGCTGTCGCGGGTGGCGAAGAGCGAAGACGCGGAGAATGTTGCTACTAAGCTTCTGACGGCTTTTAAGGCGCCTTTTCTTATTAACGAGCACGAGCTTTTCACAACCTGCAGCATCGGGATCGCGCTTTTTCCAAACGACGGGGAAACGAGCGATATCCTGATCAAGAACGCCGATGCGGCCATGCACATCTCCAAAGAACGGGGCAAAGACCGGTACCAGCTTTTTTCCTCCTCGATCGCCAACAGTAGTTTTGAACGGCTTGTTCTTGAGAGCAGTCTTCGTCGCGCCATGGAACGCAAGGAGTTCCAGCTTTTTTATCAACCTCAGCTGGATTTTCGTACCGGGAAAACAATCGGCGCTGAGGCGCTGATCCGTTGGAAACATCCGGATCTCGGATTCATTCCTCCGATGGAATTCATTCCGATCGCGGAAGAGACGGGGCTTATTCATCCGATCGGAGAATGGGTCCTGAAGACGGCCTGCGAACAGAAAAAACTTTGGGATCAGCAAGGTTTCGGATCTTTTCGAGTGTCCGTGAATCTTTCGGCCCGTCAATTCCATTACGCCAATCTGGTGGATATCGTCGGAGACGCCATTCGGAAAAGCGGTATCGATCCGAAATGCTTAGACCTTGAACTGACGGAAAGTACGATCATGGACCGCTTGGAAGAGACCACCTTGACCTTGAAAAGGCTCAAGAACATGGGGGCGCGTATTTCAATCGACGATTTTGGGACCGGCTATTCCCCCTGATGTATCTGAAGACATTTCCCATTGACTGCGTCAAGATCGACAAATCCTTCGTAAACAATGTGACCACCGATCCTGATGATCAAGCCATCACCCAGGCCATCATTTCCATGGCGCACAGTTTGAAACTGGAAGTCGTTGCAGAGGGGGTGGAGACCAAGGAGCAGCTTGAGCTCTTGAGGTCTCAGAGCTGCGATATCATTCAAGGCTATCTTTTCAGCAGGCCTATCCCCGTCGATGACGTCTCGCCCTTTCTCTTAAGTGACGCCGCCAAAAAGATTCTCTCCTAAAACGGTATCCAGGTGGTATGTCATATGTCGTCCTGCGACATACGGTCTGCCATGCACGATACACAGTCTCATGTTTCCCATGCTCTGAGGTGCTCCACATGTCTTGCTCCATAATCGTTTCATAAAGAAAAGCGGTTAGCAGACCGATAACTGTTGCTGTGGAATCTCATAGGAAGGGGTTATGAAAAAACATCCGCAGCTTCTTGAATTAAATGCCTTCTTTTTCATCTCCAAAATGTCCAAGAAATACGGACGCCGTCTGACACTCGCGACGGTTCCGGTTGCGGAATGGAAGCTGTTCGCAGCACAGGGGTTCGATTATCTCTGGCTCATGGGGGTTTGGACCCGCAGTCCTGGTTCTGCCGCTCATGCCGCCCAGGAACCCGGTCTTTGTCGCGCCTACGACCTGATCCTTCCAAGCTGGACACGAGAGGATGTTACGGGTTCTCCCTATGCCATTTACGGTTATGAATTGGATCCTTATCTCGGCAAGCAGGAGGAATTGCTTCAACTCAAAATGAAACTGAACGGACTGGGCCTCGGTCTGGTGCTGGATTTTGTGCCCAACCACCTTGCTTTCGATCATCCCTGGACCTTAGAACGCCCCGAATTATTCGTGTCCTGCCGTCCGGAGACCTTACGCGCCCATCCGGAATGGTCCTTCATGACGACCGAGGGTAAAAAGATCGCGCACGGTCGTGATCCTTATTTTGCTCCCTGGATCGATACCGCGCAGATCAATTTTTGGTCTCCCAAAGTGCGCGAAGCCTGGCTCACAGAACTTCTTAAGATCGCGAAGGTCGCCGACGGGGTGCGCTGCGATATGGCCATGCTCGGGCTGAACGACGTTTTTCAGAGGGTCTGGGGGGCGCATATCGTGGAGACGCGGCCCTACACGGAATTCTGGGAGGAGGTGATCCCGGAAGTGAAACATTTTGCACCGAGCTTCATTTTTATTGCGGAGGTCTATTGGGACATGGATTGGCCGCTCCAGCAGATCGGATTTGATTTTACATACGACAAGCGTCTTTACGACCGGATGTTCTTTGATTCCGCGATCTCGGTAGGCGAGCATTTAAATGCAGAGCCGGCCTATCGCGACAAATGCCTTCGTTTCATCGAGAACCATGACGAGGAGCGGGCCACGGTGATTTTTGGGAAACAAAAATCCAGGGCTGCGGGGATCATCGCGGCGACGATTCCCGGACTCCGGTTCTTTTATGACGGACAGTTTGAAGGCCGAAGGATACGGACTCCCGTCCACCTGCGGCGCGAGCCCGAAGAGCCTGCGGATCCCGTGACGGTCGAGATCTATTGCCGGCTTTTACGGTATATCAAGGACCCTCCGACCCATAACGGGGAATGGACGTTATTGGAGACCCGGCCGGCGTGGGAAAAAAGCGGGACTTACCGGGCGATCCTTGCCTGGCTTTGGGGATGCGGTCAGGATTGGAAACTTATCGTTGTCAATTATTCCATGATCCGCGCGCAGGCAGCCGTCTGGCTTCCGGAATTCCTGGGCCGGAAATATTTCATCCAGTTCCGGGACGCCCTGACGGACAGATCTTACGACAGGACCGGGGAAGAACTTTTCAGAAAAGGACTTTATGTGGACCTCCAACCCTGGCAGGCCCACTTGTTCGATTTCAAAGCCTGATAAACCTTTAAAGGCACGTCCTCCATCAGATTGTTCCCCGCATAACAGTCGAAAGGTGGATATGCTCCCGATCTTAAAACCGGGCTTGGAGTGTGGCTCGTTGTTTGTTAGACTATCAACCCATCAAGTCAGACCCACGATTTTTTCTAGGAGCTAAAATGCCAAGTGCGAAAAAAAAGAACGAAAAAAAAGAAAGCCGGGAACTTTGGCACTTAGAACACAAGGATATGACCAAAGACGGGCTCAAGGAATCCTTCAGCTCCAGTCTCCAGTATGGTCTCGCCAAGGACCGGTTCACCGCAACCGATCATGATAACTTCATGGCCCTCGGAATGTCGCTTCGCGACCGTTTGGTGGAGCGCTGGATCCAGACGCAGCAACGCTATCACGGAAAGAACCTCAAGCGCGTCTATTATCTTTCTCTGGAATTCCTGATCGGGCGGCTTCTCGGAAATTATATTCTGAACCTCGGACTTTGGGACCAGACGGAGAAAGCCCTTGAGGAATTCGGGCTGGATCTTGAAAAGGTCCGCAATGAAGAGGTTGATGCAGGACTCGGGAATGGCGGCTTGGGACGTTTGGCCGCGTGTTTTCTTGATTCGATGGCGACGCTAGGGATCCCGGGGCATGGTTATGGGATCCGCTATGACTACGGGATCTTCAACCAGAAAATCGTCAACGGCTATCAAGTGGAATCGCCCGATGAGTGGCTCAAGCACGGAAACCCCTGGGAATTCGCCCGTCCGGAATATGCGCAAAAAATAAAATTTTACGGCGCTACAAATATGTACCATGACAAAAGAGGACGGCTCTGCATCGAGTGGGTGAATACCCAGAATGTGGTCGCGATGCCCTACGATACCCCGATCCCCGGGTATAAGAATAATGTGGTGAACACTCTGCGCCTTTGGTCCGCGAAGAGTTCAGAAGAGTTCGATCTCCAATATTTCAATGACGGGGACTATGAACATGCGGTCTATGACAAAATGTTTTCGGAAAATATCTCCAAGGTCCTTTATCCCAATGATGCGACCTCGATGGGCAGAGAGCTCCGGCTCAAACAGGAGTACTTCTTTACCGCGGCCTCGATCATGGACATCATCCGCCGTTTCAAAGAAGATAACGCGCTCTTCAAGAGTTTTCCGGACAAGGCCGCGATCCAGCTCAACGACACCCATCCGTCACTTGCAATCGTCGAATTCATGCGCATTCTTCTGGATGAGGAACAAGTGGATTGGGATACGGCTTGGGACCTTACGGTCCGGACTTTTGCCTACACCAACCACACCGTGATGCCCGAGGCGCTTGAATGCTGGCCCGTGCCGCTCTTCGAAAAGCTTTTGCCTCGCCACATGCAGATCATTTATGAGATCAACGGCCGTTTTCTCAAAGAGCTCGTGGCCCAATATCCCGGCGATCCGGATCTTTTAAGCCGGATGTCCCTGATCGAAGAGGGACATCCGAAAAAGATCCGCATGGCCTGCCTGGCGATCATCGGGTCCCATTCCGTCAACGGAGTTTCCGCATTGCATTCGAAGCTCCTGAGAGAGCAACTTTTTAAGGATTTTTATGCGGTTTTTCCCGAGAAGTTTAACAATAAAACGAACGGGATCTCCCATCGCCGATGGTTGATGAAAGCTAACCGGCCGCTTTCCAGACTCATCACAGAAGCAATCGGGAAAGATTGGGAAAAGAACCTTGATGAACTCGAAAAGCTGGTTCCGCTCAAGGGCGACCGTCTTCTTAAGAAAAAATGGCAACAAGTGAAGATGGAAAATAAGAAGCTTCTTGCCGATCTCATTCATGCGGAAACGGGAACCCTGGTCAATCCCGATTCCATGTTCGACGTCCAGGTCAAACGCATCCACGAGTATAAGAGGCAAACCCTCTTCATTCTTTATGTGATCTCCCAATATCTGAAACTCCGGGAGAATCCGGGGGCGTCCATCACACCGAGGACGTTCATTTTTTCCGGGAAGGCCGCGCCGAGCTATTTCCTCGCAAAACTCATTATCAAGTTCATTAATAATGTTGCGAACGTGATCAATCACGACAAGGCAAGCAAGGATAAGATGAAAGTTGTGTTCCTTGAAAATTACCGTGTTTCTCTGGCCGAGAAGATCTTCCCGGCGAGCGATCTTTCGGAACAGATCTCGACGGCGGGAACAGAAGCATCTGGGACCGGGTGCATGAAATTCATGATGAACGGAGCCCTGACCGTGGGGACCTATGATGGGGCCAATATCGAGATCGCCGAAGAGGTGGGGGAAGCAAATATTTACATGTTCGGCCTGAAGGCCCAGGAAGCCTTGAAAATAAAGAGCGAGGGTTATGACCCGCAGAAATTCATCCGCAAATCGCCCTCTCTTGGGCAGATCTTTCAGATGATCCAAAGCAATTTCTTTTCGCCGATGGAACCCGGTATTTTTGATCCGCTTGTTCACAATCTGAGTGTGGTCGATCCCTTCATGGTTTGCGCGGATTTTGATGCTTATGGTGCCGTTCAGGACCGGGTTTCGGAGGAATATCAGGATCAGGACACGTGGACTGAAAAATCCATTCTGAATGTGGCCCAATCGGGAAAGTTCTCAAGCGATCGCACCATTGCCGAATATGCCAAGGATATCTGGAATATCCCGATTCATCACTCCTAGCCGTCAATTTTCACACCGTTGATCCCTCTCTGCTGATGGGATCCCAAACCAGCGGTCCAAAGCCTAGGGCAAACGAATAACCAGGCACTCTAAGGCTTAGCACCGCCTCAGTCTTTCCAGGGAAATTGCTTCAGGAAGGAAAGAAGGCTCCAGTTCCTTCCTTTTTCTAGAAAAGGACGTATGCCCACCACGCTGAAAAAAAGGTCCACACCCGAGATCTTCTGGGTCGTTTGTCTCACTTCATGGAAGTGGCGCGAAAGCAGAAAATGTGAGAGGAAACGCAAGAAGGCCGAGATCACAAAAAGCATGAGGATCCTTGAACCGTTCAGCCTGGGAAGCCGTTCCGCAAGATAGCCCCCCAGTCCTGCCCCCATGAAAGTGGCCACCCCGTTGATGAATCCAAAATAACTGAGGCAGCGCATCCGTTTCCCCGGGCTGACGGCATCATAGACGAAGTTCAGAGAACACAGGTTGAAACCTCCCCATACGAATCCCGCAAAGATCTCGATCATAAAAAGATACACGGGGTTGGAAGAAAAGAGCCAAAGGACTGGAATCATGGGAATGAGAAGGCTCGTGGTCTTAAGCACTTTGGCGTTCCCGATCTTGTCTGCGTGCTTTCCCCAAATCGGAAATGAAATCAAAGTTGCCACGATAGCGCCCATGTGGACAAGCATATAAGTCAGATAGCTGAAGTGGAGATTCCGGAGCATGTAGACGCTAAAATAGGGAGCGGCAAGCATGGTGGCGAAGGTGATGCTTGCGACATAGAAAACGAATTTCACAAAATTACTTTCCTTAAAGCGCCGCAAGAACATAAAAAATGTGAATATGTCCTCGGGTTTTTTTTGCTCCGGAACATCCTGCATCCGGGCCATAAGACCGGAGGAAATAAAGCGGGCGCTTGCCGTGACCCCGAAAAGGATACAAAAGCCTGCGGCTGTGGAAAACGGTTTGAACGCGTTCAGCAAAACCCCGCCCAGGACCGTTGTGATCATGCCGGCCACTCCCGTGATGCGCGACCTCCAGCCGAAATACTTGCCGCGCTCTTCGGGGGCAAGATAATCGCTTGCGAGGCCTCCCCAGACCGTAACGATCAGGTTCGCTAAGATCCTGAACAGGGTGACAAAGAAGATAAGCGCCAGGATCCGCGACGGAAAGAGAAAAAAAGGAAAGATCGCCAGCGGCAGCAGGAAAAGCGCCTGGAAAAAAGAGGCCCGCACTAAAAACCGCAGCCGGCTTCCGAAGAACTCAACGGCCTTGACCGCAAAAAATTGCGAAAGAGAACCCAGGAGGTGCGGGATGGCCACCAGGAATCCGATATCCATGGGGGTCGCTCCGAGAAAAAGCCCGAGTGGGATCAGGTACTCGTCCGCAGCGGCCTGCATCACGCTCGCGGCAATGCCTTCTTTCCATGAGATGTCGAGACTTTTCCGGTAAGGGTTCTGGGACAGAAAGTCCTGAAGCCTGAGCATGGGTCGAGCCGGGTTCCTATTTTTGTCCTAAACTTTTATCAAACAATCGAGTTATAATACCACACCATTATCCGGAGAAAAAAATGAGTCCTCGTCGCGCCAAAAAGAGCACCAAGCGAGCCCGGCAGATGCCCGGCCCTGCCGGGGTAGCTTCCCTTCAAGCCTCGAAAAAAGCCAATACAAAATTCCAACGGCGAATTCTCCGTCAGCGGGGGACAAAAGATGCCTTCCTGGAAGGGGGTTGGAAAGTTATTTTTGAAAATTCTCAAGAAGGCGTTCTGATCGTGGATGCAGCTCAGAAAAAATTCTTAAATTGCAATAAAAAGATCGCGAAGATGCTGGGGTACTCGAAAAAGGAGGTCCTTTCTTTATCCGTCAAAGACATCCATCCGCCAAAGGAGTTGAAACATGTTCTGGCGGCATTCGACCTTCTGGCAGTGGGCCGGGTGTCAGTTGCGGAGAATGTTGTGGTGAGGCGCAAGGACGGGAGTTTCTTTTACGCAGATATTAGCAGTTCCTGCGTAAAATTTTCCGGTCGAAAATGTCTGATTGGATTTTTTCGCGACGTCACCGAACGAAACAAATCCAAAGAAGCGCTGATTGAAAGCGAGGAAATGTTCAGGACGCTTACGGAGCGGTCGTCCAACATGATCTTCATCAATCAGGGCGGAAGAGTCGTTTATGTAAATCCCAAGTGTGAAAAGATCATGGGGTATACACGCAAAGAATTCTGTTCGCCACGGTTCAACTTTTTGACTCTCATGCATCTGGAAGACATCCCCAAGGTCCGGCGTAGTTTCCTTGCATATCAGAAAGGCAGAGAAGTTGCTCCCTACGAATACAAGATGGTCACCAAGGGCGGGAAACCGATCCACGGCATTTTAACGTCCAAACTCATTCATTATCGCGGCACTCCGGCTATTTTAGGGATTATCACAGATATTACCGAGCGTAAACGGGGGGAAGCATCCTTAGCTCAACGTGAAGCCCATATTTCTTCCATTATCGAGAACCAGCCCGGCATGGTATGGCTAAAGGACACGAAAGGCCGGTTCCTTGCCGTTAATCGAAAATTCGCCGATGCCGGCAAACTCAAAGATCCCCAAAAAGTGATCGGCAAAACGGACTTCGATATTTGGCCAAAAGAGCTTGCCAGAAAATATCAGACAGATGATAAGAGGGTCATGAAAACCGGGAAGGCGATTATGGTGGAGGAACCCATCTCGGTCTGCGGCGTCCGGAAATGGTATGAGACCTTCAAGACGCCGGTACGGAATGAAAAAGGGGATATCCTTGGAACGTCCGGTTATGCCCAGGACGTCACGGAACGCAAAAAAGCGGAGGCGTCGCTCCGTTTGGCCTATTTTTCGATCGATCATGCCGCGGCTTCTATCTTCCAAATCGATCCTCAAGCGCGTTTTCTTTACGTGAACGACACGGCCTGCAAGACTCTCGGGTATTCCCGGAAAGAACTCCTTTCAATGATGGTCCATGATATAGACCCTGATTTCCCCGCGTCCATTTGGCCAGCCCATTGGAGCAAGCTCCGCCGGAAGAAACATATGAATTTTGAAACGACCCATAAAACGAAAAACGGACGCATTTTTCCGGTAGAGATTAATATCAATTTTCTGAAATTCGAAGGCAGAGAATACAACGTTGCTTTTGCGCACGATATTTCCAAGCACAAAAAGGCGGAGGAGGAGCTCAAGAAAATACTTTCGTTGGAGCGGGCCACTTTGGAATCTACGGCGGACGGGATCCTCGTGGTAGAAAACGGCACGGGGAAGGTCGCGGATTTTAACGCCCGTTTTTCAAAGTTATGGAATATTCCCGATAAGATCCTCCGGACCAGAGAGGACGAGAAATTACTAAAGTGTGTTCTATCCCAGCTGAAAGACCCCGGGCGCTTTCTTTCGAAAGTAGGAGAGCTCTACCGGCATCCCCGAAAGGAAAGTTTTGACG
Source organism: Candidatus Omnitrophota bacterium (assembly GCA_043821445.1). GTDB lineage: Bacteria > Omnitrophota > Omnitrophia > Omnitrophales > Aquincolibacteriaceae > Aquincolibacterium. Next base: position 207,304 of record JBDRCT010000031.1, read on the forward strand.
TTTTGGAATTCAAGGATGGGAAAATTTTTGAGCGTTATTCGCGGCCGCAATTTGTGGACGGCAAGCCCGTGGGGCGCGTGTGGAACTTTCGTGATGTGACTGAGCGTGAGAAATCGGAGGAACTGCTTCGGAAGACCGCCAAGGAGTGGCGCGCTACGTTCGATGCGGTCGGCGATGCCGTGTGGCTCCTCAGTTTGGATGGGCGGATCCTTCGAACCAACAAAGCGGCTTCCAGGATGTTCGGGAAAGATATTGCAAAAATCCTCGGGCGGTCTTGCTGTGAAGTCGTCCATGGTTCTAAAGCACCTCCTCCGGGATGTCCCCTGCGCCGTATACGGGAAAGCCTTCATCGCGAATTCTGGGAGACGTCGTTTTTAAACCGTTGGTTTCGAATCACGGTGGACCCCGTCTTGAATGAGAAAGGGGCCCTGACTGGGGTTGTTCATATTGTCACCGATATTACGGACCGTAAACGGGCGGACGAGGCGGTGTTAAAAGTCACTCGATTCAACGAAGCGATTATTGAAAGTTTGCCGGGTGTTTTTTATGTTTTTGACAGCCAGGGAAAATTTTTAAGGATCAATAAAAAGTTTTCGGAGGTCACAAAATACTCCTTAAAAAAGATACTTCAAATGCATCCGCTCGATTTTGTCCCCCAAGAAGAAAAAGCGAGGGTAAAAGATGCGATTCGGGAGGTCTTTGAAAAAGGCGAATCCAGTGTCGAGGCCTGTTTTTTAAGCAAAGACGGACAAAAGACGCCTTATTTTTTCACGGGAATTCGGGCCATAGTAGGTAGCAGTCCTCTCTTGGTGGGTGTGGGTATTGATATTGCCGAGCGCAAAAGTGCGGAGAATTTTCTCAGAGAACACCGTCGTCAGTTACTGCAGGTCATTGATACGGTGCCGCATATGATATTCGCCAAGGATAGGAAAGGCCGGTTCTTGCTCGTGAATCAGGCGGTGGCCCAGGCGTACGAGAAGGAACCCAAGGACCTCATCGGGGTTCGGAGGCAGGATATTCATAAAATTCGCGAAGAGGCCAAGAGTTTTTCGGAAAGCGACAAGGAGGTTCTGTCGAGCGGTAATCCCAAGGTCATTCCAGAGGAGTTCTTTACGGACGTTCGTGGGCGGCGGCATGTTCTCCGGACGGTTAGGATCCCGTTCAGGATGGTGGGGGCAAAAGAGGATTGTATTTTAGGAGTTTCGGTGGATGTGACGGAACAGAAGAAGGTTGAAGAATTCCGGAACGAGATCGTGCGGACAGTATCCCATGAGCTTCGCACACCGCTTTCGATCCAAAAAGAGGGTATCAGTCTTCTTATGGATGAAATGATGGGGCCGGTGAATGCTGGACAGAGGGAGATCCTCGAAGCGGTCATGCGGAGCATCGATCGTTTGGCGCATATGATCTCGAGCCTCCTGGATGTTTCGAGTATCGAGACCAGGAAGATCAAGCTCTTCCGAAAGATGGTGAATTTGGGAGATCTTATAAAGGGTATAGTGCTCGATTTCAAAAAACGGGGTGACGAAAAGCATATCGATCTCAGCGTGAAACTGCCGGAGCGTTTAGCCCGGGTCCTCATAGACCCGGATAAAATCACACAGGTTCTGAGCAATTTGGTGGATAATGCCATCAAGTTCACTCCGGAGGGAGGGGCTGTGCAGATCTCTCTTGTCGCGTCAAAGAACAAAGTGGAGTGTGAGGTCCGGGATACCGGGATCGGGATCGCTCCGGAGAATCTCGACAAAATGTTTGAAAAATTCCAACAATTTTCGCGGGCGGACGGGCCGGGAAAAAAAGGGTTCGGACTTGGGCTCTCGATCGCGAAAGGGATCATCGAATTGCACGGAGGCCGGATCTGGATCAAGAGCGAATTTGGCAAGGGGACGCGTGTGACGTTCTCATTACCGCTTTATCGGAGAAGAGAGGACTGAGGCCATGCCTGAGGAAAAAAAGAAGATCCTTTTTGTCGATGACGAACCGGACCAGGTCATGATGGTCTCCCTCAGGCTGCAGAAAAGCGGTTATGTAGTTATCTCGGCCGTGGACGGAGAAACGGGTTTGAAGAAAGCCATCGAAGAGAAGCCCGCTCTTATTCTGATGGACATGCTCATGCCCGGCATGGACGGGTTCGAAGTTTGTCGCCGGCTTCGCAAGGACCCCGTCACAAAGAACATTCCGATCATTGCCACCACGGCAGCGGGTGTCGACGACATCGAGTTTCAGTGCTGTGCGGCCGGGGCCGATGATTGTGTCCGGAAACCCTACGATTCCGTGGATCTTCTCACAAAGATCCGTCAGCTGCTTGAAAAATGATCCCACAAGTCATGAGTAAAGAGAAAGGTGTTCTTCTGTGAGATTGTTGAATAGCAAACAGATCATTGATGCCTTGACTAAAATCAGCGATGCGGTCATTTCGAACCTGTATTTAGAAGAGATCCTTAAGTTGATCGTTACGGTAACCGCGGAAGTCATGAATTCCAAGATATGTTCCCTCATGCTCCTGGATAAATCCACCCATGAGCTTGCCGTCAAAGCGACCCAGTCCGTCAGTGAGTTCTATAACAAAAAACCCAACGCGAAGCTCGGGGAAGGCATCGCCGGAAGGGCGGCCCAGCTTGGGAAACCTATCACCGTCCTGGATGTGCGAAAAGACAAACGTTACCTCAACCAGGCGATCGCCAAAAAGGAAAATCTTTGCTCTTTGTTGAGCATGCCGCTTATTTTTAAAGGGCATGTCATCGGAGTGTTGAACTGCTATACCGTCAAGCCTCACCGCTTCAGCCCGAGTGAGATACGCATCATCAAATCGATCGCCAACCAGGCTGCGATCGTCATTGAGAACTTCCGGTTGGTCGTAGAGTCGCAGGTGATCCAGGAAGAACTGGAATCAAGGAAGATAATCGAACGCGCCAAAGGTATTTTAATGAAAAGGGAGAACTTGAGCGAGCAAGGGGCTTATAAGCTGATCCGTAAGTACAGCATGGATAAGCGTAAAAGCATGAGGGAGGTATCGGAAGCCATCCTGCTAAGCGCAGAAATGCAAAAATTTTCATCCCATAAAGAACGCGTTGACTCATAATTATATGTTACCGGGGGGTTGAATCGTTGCCTCACAATAGATGTTACCGTGCGAGGCGGTGAATTGCCGCAATTTTCTCGTCGATAGTTTTCCTGAGTTTGAATGGGTTCAGGCTTTTCGAGATT